>JAZNKY010000066.1:0-4114 GCA_045578805.1 Oscillospiraceae bacterium | reverse complement strand
GAATATGCAGATTTTCGAGCATAAATTTTACGCAGGCAAGGCAAAAAATCGCAGGCATACTGACGTATGTCAAGATTTTTTAACGCAGACTGCGTGAAATTTTGCCGAAAAGATGCGTATGAGATTTTAATGTGAACAGGCCCTAAAATACAAACCCTGAAATGCAAGTGCATTTCAGTGTTTCTGTTTTATTAAAGCTTCTTCTTTTCTGCTTCAAGTACACGGAGCAGATCGTCGATCGAACCGGATGCTGCAATGTCAGGGTTGATCTTCTGACCAGTTTTTGCAGCGCGCAGCTCGGAGGGCTTGATGATGTCATCAATATTCGGTGCCGGTGTGGCAGGTACGGACGGTCTGACCGGTGCGGCAGGTCTTACAGGTGCTGCCGATTTTTCTTCCGCAGGCTGAATCACAGCGGGTGCGGGAGCAGGCGCTGAAACCGGCTCCGGAGCGGGAGCAGTAATCTGCTGCTGTTTTGCGGCTTCCTCCACCATCTGTGCTGAGAAGATCTGCGTACCGGCAGAACGGGCACGGGACGCTTCCTCATACCGCTTGGCTTCCTCAATATTCTGCTGCTGAATGCGGAACTTCATGGTTCTTTCCTGCACAGCCTTCTGATAGGGAGAATTTTCATTGACGGGCTTGCGTTCGAAATTCTCAGAAATGGAAGACTTCTTGCGTTCGAGGGATTCACCCGCGGGCGGTACATGGTTCGGTTCAAACAGCGGATTGTCCGCAGGCTTGGACTTTTTCGCGACAACGCCAAGCTCCTCCATCTCGTCGAACAGGAAATCCTCCTCGTCAAAAACTTCCTTGCCGCTTCTGGCGATCTTGGCAAGCACCATAATGATCAGGATGATGCAGGGAACGATCAGGAGTGCCATGATGCCGCCGACGGAAGTTGTGAAGGTCACATAGCGATAAAGATCGCGGCTCTGCCATTCGCAGACAGCGATGATATTTTCACGAGGAATGGTCAGTTCTGTATTCTGCTCCAATGCAGTGGCGGGATAATAGCTGCTTGTACCATCCTGGTTTACAGTGATCTGACTGATCACCCGCAGTCCCATGCTGCCGTCGCTGAGCTTGCAAAGCACCTTGCTGCCAGGCGTAAGACTGGTATTTGGTGCATCCTTGGCAAATACCAAGGAATTTTGCGGAATATCAGGTTCCATATCCGCTGCTTCATGCAGATAGAGGTGGTAATCCCCTGCCTTGGGAATTTTACCTTTGGAGAACATCACGTTGGTGATGACTGTACAGATGATCAAAAGCAATAAAACGATAACAAGCAGAATCGAAAAAACCGATCGGATTCTTTTGTGTGTTTTCACGTTGTTCTCTCCTTCCAACATACATCAGGAATGTAACTTCTCTGTCATCAATTATACCACATTCCAGCAGAATTTGCAAGTAATTTTGCAAAAAAATCCAGGAGAAATATGCATTTTTCTGGAGAAATTCCAAAGATGTCTACAGATAAAAAGGCGGTAGGGATGCTACCGCCTTTGTTTTCATGAATTTGTCAGTGAATTAGCCGATCATGCTTGCTACTTCGTCAGCAAAGTTGTCAGCCTTCTTCTCAATACCCTCACCCAGCTCAAAGCATACATAGCCTGTGATGGTGATTGCTGCGCCGGCTTCCTTAGCCTTAGCGTCAACATACTGCTTAATTGTCAGGTTGTTGTCCTTAACAAAGGTCTGCTCCATCAGGCAGTTCTCAGAGTAATACTTGCCAACCTTGCCCTTAGCGATCTGAGCCTTTACCTGCTCGGGCTTGCTTGCCATCTTCGGATCTTCATCCATCTGCTTTACGATGAGTGCAGTTTCTTCCTCGATCACAGCTGCCGGAACATCCTCAGGAACGAGGTATGCCGGATGCATAGCAGCAACCTGGAATGTGCAGTCCTTCAGAGCTTCTACAACAGCCGGTGCTGCACCAGCCTCTGTGTTTGCAGAAACCAGAACACCTGCCTGACCGCCCTGATGAACGTAAGGAACGATTGCATCGCCGGTCAGTCTTGCAAAACGACGGATCTTCATGTTCTCACGCATAACCAGGAACAGCTCCTGCAGAGCCTCAGCAACAGTCATTGTGCCGCCGCTGATTGTGCAAGCATTCAGAGCATCCAGATCAGCCGGATTCTGCTCGATTACTGTGTTTGCTACGTCAGCAACGAACTTCTTGAAGTTTTCGTTGTTTGCAGCAAAGTCAGTTTCGATATTTACTTCTACAACTGCACCGATGGTAGCATCTGCATTGGTTGCAGCCAGTACGATACCCTCAGCAGCAACTCTGCCAGCCTTCTTAGCCTGGGTAGCCAGACCCTTTTCACGCAGGATCTTGATTGCTTCGTCAACGTTGCCGTCAGCCTCTGTGAGTGCCTTCTTGCAGTCCATCATGCCAACGCCTGTCATCTTACGCAGTTCGTTTACATCTTTTGCTGTAATATTAGCCATATTAACCGCCTCCAGAATATATTTAAAATCAGAATCGTTCGGGAAATTATTCAGCTGCTGCTTCCTCAGCAACCTCAGCAGCTTCCTCTGCTGTGGTATCATCTGCACCCTGACGGCCTTCGATGATTGCGTTTGCAATTGTGCCAGCGATCAGCTTTACTGCACGGATTGCGTCATCGTTACCCGGAATCACATAGTCAACCTCGTCGGGATCGCAGTTGGTGTCTACGATAGCAACGATCGGAATATTCAGCTTCTTAGCTTCTGCAACAGCGATCTTTTCCTTGCGGGGGTCTACGATGAAGAGTGCGCCCGGCAGCTTCTTCATATCCTTGATACCGCCCATGAACTTCTCCAGACGCTCGATCTCGAGGTTCAGCTTAACAACTTCCTTCTTCGGCAGGAGAGCAAAGGTGCCGTCCTCAGCCATCTGATGGAGCTGCTCCAGTCTCTGGATTCTTCTCTGGATGGTCTTGAAGTTTGTCATCATACCGCCCAGCCAGCGAGCATTTACATAGTGTGCGCCTGCACGGATTGCTTCCTCGCGGATGGAATCGCCAGCCTGCTTCTTTGTGCCGACGAACAGTACGGTCTCGCCCTGTGCAGAAATGTCACGAACGAACATGTAAGCCTCTTCCAGCTTCTTCACTGTCTTCTGCAGGTCAATGATATAGATACCATTGCGCTCTGTAAAGATATACGGAGCCATTTTCGGATTCCATCTTCTGGTCTGGTGACCGAAGTGTACGCCTGCTTCCAGCAGCTGCTTCATTGATACTACGCCCATTTGTAGTTCCTCCTAAAAAATGTTTGGTTTTTTGAATCCTCCGCCCGCTGACCGTCCGACAACTCAAAGTCCTGAGCACCTTGCCACGGAATCACAGGCGTGCGAAATCTTATATATTATAGCATATTATCCCTGATTTTGCAAGTGGTTTTCATTCGTCTTTATGACGAAATTTATATTTATTTGCAATTGTTTTCTGTTCATGTTGTCCGATTGACTCTGCATTTTCCGTCAGAAGCACATCCTTTCCATACAGCCGGATGCTGCCGCATGGAATGAACAGATCCTTCTCCCGGCACAGAAGACCGCCGAAATACCGTCTTCCCCGGATCACATAGCCGCGCACGGTACAGCTGTCCGTGTCCAGCTCCACATCATCAATATAACCGAGTTTTTCACCGGTATGCAGGTCGATCACCTCTTTCCGGCGAAGCTCCTCCAGATTCCAGCGCACAGTACCAGCCCCATTTCATAGAAATAGAGGAGTGCGTCCGCGCTCCCCTACTATGTATATGTGCGGTGCTGCTTATTTTTTCTTCTTTGAGATCACTGTCATCACTGCGGTGGCAATGATGAGCAGGAGTGCCACTGCCGCGAGTACGATCAGGACGACAATGCCGTTGTCCCCTGTCGGCACGCTGCTTTCTGCGAGCATCTGAATCGGGTACATCTGTTTCACCTCCAAGGGTTTTCTTTTTTATCAGTATAGCACTTTTTGGGTGGTACGTCAAGTGCTTGCAGTTTTTTCTGTAATGTGTTATAATATAAATCTGGTAATTATTATTCCAGCAACTAAATATAGATATTTTTCTGGAGATAGGACTTCAAGACTGCCCCCACCCCAACCCCTCCCCGAGGGGAGGGGCT
>JAZNKY010000065.1:0-20222 GCA_045578805.1 Oscillospiraceae bacterium | reverse complement strand
TGATGTCATCATCATCGAATACATCCTGGAAAATTTCGGTAAGTCTGTTTTTGATTTCTGCTCTGTTCATAGTGTTATTCTCCTTATATAGTGTTTTTTTTTTTTTAAGTTTCTCTAAACCTCGCCCACCCCAACCCCCCCCCGAGGGGAGGGGCTTTTAGTGGAGGCGGCTGCGCCGCTTCCATCGCCCAAGGAGCTGCCGTCCCTTGGAACCCCGCTTTGGAGACTTCGTCCCCTTGCCCCCTTAAATTTTTAACATTGCTCTCAGAGAGAGGGGGATTGAGTCGGTGCTGCGCACCGCCTCTGCTAAAGGTGCCGTCTTTGAAATCCATTATCAAAATTTTATTGCTGGAATAATCAAATGAACGGAGGGATGATGATGATGAAATTTCAGGAAACACACTGCACGCTCTGCCCCAGAAAATGCGGTGCAGATCGGACGAAGAGGGCTGGATTCTGCGGCGGAGAGAATGGAATTAAGGCAGCAAGGGCTGCACTGCATCACTGGGAAGAGCCGTGCATCAGTGGTACCAATGGTTCGGGGGCGGTTTTCTTCTCAGGGTGTCATCTGCGGTGCTGTTTCTGTCAGAATGCGCCGATCTCTCTTGAACATTCAGGAAAAGCCATTGCTCCGGAGCGGCTTGCAGAGATCTTTCTGGAGCTGCAGGCGCAGAATGCACACAACATCAATCTCGTTACAGCCTCCCACCTGCTGCCGTGGATCGTGAAGGCTCTGGAAATTGCAAAGCCCAAACTGCATATTCCGGTCATGTGGAACTGCGGCGGCTATGAAGCTGTGGACAGCATCCGGACATTGGAGGGACTTGTGGATATTTTTCTGCCGGATTTCAAATTCTTTGATCCGGAAACTGCGAAAGCCTATGCCAATGCGCCGGACTATCCCCCGGTTGCAGAGCTTGCCATTGCAGAAATGCTCCGGCTGACGGGAAAGCCTGTAATCGAAAATGGACTTATGCGGCGCGGCTGCATCATCCGGCATCTGGTACTGCCGGGACACAGGCACGAATCCATTGCGCTCCTGCATCATCTGGCAGAACGCTTCAGTACG
The DNA here is from genome assembly GCA_045578805.1 of Oscillospiraceae bacterium. GTDB lineage: Bacteria > Bacillota > Clostridia > Oscillospirales > Ruminococcaceae > UBA3855. The sequence goes on along the minus strand of JAZNKY010000065.1, from coordinate 19,153 downwards.
GAGCAGTTCCTGCTGAGCCTGATGGCGCAGTATACGCCGATGCAGGATTTTCCGGCGCATCCGGAGCTGAATCGCCGTATTACCAAAATGGAGTATAACAGCGTACTCAGAACAGCGCAGGAACTTGGATTTCAGGGCTATTTGCAGGACAAGAGCGCGGCGCAGAGTGAATACACACCGGATTTCAATGGTAAGGGAATATAAGGCGTTTAATAGAAAACAGGCTTCTGCGGATTTTGCAGAAGCCTGTTCTGTTTCTTATTCAGCTGCTGTGCTGGATGTATCAGTGGTGTCAGCAGGTGCTGTGGTTGCAGCAGGTGTTGTGCTGGATGAGCCGTTGAGTGTTACAGTTACGATAAAGCCATCCTTATTCGTACCGGACACCTCGTAGGAAGTACCGCTTGCGGGAACCGTCAGTGTGGTGGTGCCGTTCTGGTTGGCAGCGGCATAATACACGCCGTAAGTTGTGGAACCGTTCACGACCTCAAGCATATTGTCGATGGTGTAGCTCTTGAGTGTGTCGAGGTATTCTTCCAGACAGAGGTCATTTTCCTTGATGTAGGTTGCTGCTGCTACGCCGACATAGCGGAAGGTGGAGGAGGTATGGGCAGTGATCGTTTCATCAAAGTAGCCCTCCTTGCCCTCAGGATAACGCAGAATAAAGCCGTAATTATGTGCGTTCTCCGCGAACCATGCATAAGTGCCATCGGGCTTGTAGTAGTTGGAGCTTGCACCCTCAGGGAAAATACCGAACTTGCAGGTTCTGCCGGTGCGGAAATCCTGATCCTCAGAATCCGCAGAATAGCCGCTGATCATGCGGATGTCGCTCTTGCCGGTTGCGGCATAGAAACCTTCCAGCCATGCGTCCATTGCGAGTGCGGCATCCTTATCCATGCCGACCTCCCAGTCCTTAGCCATGTAGTGCTTTTCGGTCTTTGTATCGAGAATGCTCTTGATGGTGACAAATTCCACTTCATCCGTTGCACCGTTGCTGATTGCAGCAGTGTCAAACTCGCAGGGATAGCTGGAGTTGGTCAGGATCAGGTCACCGCGATGCAGTTCCTCTGCCATGAGTGTGATCTCATCATAGGTAATGGGCGGTTCTGTCGGGGTAACGGAAAGCATGGAATTGACATCGCCGACAGCCACCTGGTCGGTGGAGGACATATTGTCAAGAACGGAGCTGCTGTCATCGTCCCCATTGTCCTTGCCGCAGCTGCTGATGCAGGATGTCAGGATCCAGATCAAAACGGCGAGAAGGGCAAGTACAAAAATAATGCGGTCATATCTGACTCTGTAATTCTTTTTGCGGGTTCTTTGTGTCATCTTGGTTTTCCTTCCTTTCTGAACATACACGAACAAGTTTTCATGAATATTTACATTATACCACACTTTTCAGCAAAAGTAAACACCTTTTTAGGATTTTTTTGTTTTTTCGATGAAAAATATGTCCCCTTCCACCTACTTGACAAAGCTGGGAAAATGCTTTACAATAAATGAAGCATCAACATAAAGACATCTCTAAAGAAGGAAGGGATTTTTCTGCTTTCATTTTTTAAGGGCATACGCCACAAAAAACACAGACATTTCTACCGGATACGCGGCAGGCTCCTGCACAGCATGACGCATATCCTGCTGCATATGCGGCTTCTGCTCCGGTGGGTGGTGTTCGGTACACTGCTCGGCACGATCATGGGGGCGGTCGGGGCGGCATTTGTGCATGGCATCCACGCCGGTACGGCATTCCGGGAGGAACATCCATGGGTACTGCTGACGCTGCCGCTCGGCGGTCTGCTGATCGTCTGGCTGTACCGGATCACACGCAACCACAACGATAAAGGCACCAATATGGTCATTGCCTCCATTCGTTCGGAGGCGGAGCTTCCGGTGCAGATGGCTCCCCTGATCTTTGTTTCGACCATTATCACGCATTTCTGCGGCGGCAGTGCGGGGCGCGAGGGTGCGGCACTCCAGCTCGGCGGCAGCATCGGCAATCTGCTGGGCAGAAGCTTTAAGCTCCGCGAGCGTGACAAGCGCATTCTGATCCTGGCAGGCATGAGTGCGGCATTTTCTGCAATTTTCCGCACGCCGATCGCGGCGGCGATCTTTGCAATGGAAGTCGGCTGTATTGGTGCGATGCATTACGCAGCACTTGTCCCTTGTGCCGTTTCGGCTCTGACAGCTTCCTATACTGCGGAAAAGCTCGGTCTGCCGCTGGCACATTATACAGTTGCGGAAATTCCGGAGCTGACTGCGCTCCCCGCTCTGAAGATCGTGCTTCTGGGTGTCCTCTGCGCGGCAGTGAGCATTCTTTTCTGCACGGTCATGCACAAGACGGAGCATCTGCTGGAGCATCGTTTTCCAAACCCCTACCTGCGCATCCTTGCGGCGGCACTGCTTCTTCTGCTGCTGGGGCTTGTGTTCAGGACTACGGATTTTTTCGGCATCGGAGAGAATGCCATTCATGCGGCGATCGCCGGCGAAACGGTCTGGTATGCGTTCCTTGTGAAGATGCTGTTCACTGCCGTGACCATCGGCGGCGGCTTCAAGGGCGGCGAGATCGTACCGACCTTTTTCATCGGTTCGACCTTCGGCTGTCTGTTCGGGCAGATCGCGGGGCTGTCGCCCTCGCTGTGTGCGGCTCTGGGAATGGTCGCCATGTTCTGCGGCGTGACAAACTGCCCGGTAGCAACGCTTTTCATCAGCGCGGAGCTGTTCGGCATGGAGTGCGTGCCGTTCTGTCTGCTGGTCATTGCGGTCAGCTATCTGCTGTCCGGATACTATGGACTGTATTCGGAACAGAAATTCATGTATTCTAAATTTGCGGATGCACCGGTGCATCACAGGACAAGACAATAGGAGGAATCGGATGATACGAGGTGTTGTATTTGATATGGACGGGCTGATGCTCGATACTGAAAAGCTGCTTGCAAAATATTGGATGCAGGCGGCACAGGAAGCAGGTTTCCCGATGGAGCTGGAGCATGTGCTGGGCATCCGCAGTCTGTCGGCGATATTTGCAAAGCCGAAATTACAGGGTATTTTTGGGGAGGATTTCAACTATGAAGCCATCCGCGCCAGACGGCGGGAGCTGACGGCTGCTCATATTGCGGCACATGGCATTACAGCCAAGAAAGGGCTTCATGCGCTGCTTGCATATCTGAAGGCAACGGGGCGGAAAATTGCAGTTGCAACGGCAACCGACCGGGAACGCACGGACGCTTATCTTGCACAGGCTGGCGTGCTTTCCTGTTTTGACGCATTTGTCTGCGGTGATATGGTGAAAAAGGGAAAACCCGATCCGGAGATCTATCTGACAGCGTGTAAGGAGTTGGGACTGAAGCCGGAGGAATGCATGGCACTGGAGGATTCCCCGAACGGCATCCGTTCCGCGCATGATGCCGGATGCATTGCTGTTATGGTGCCAGATCTTTCGGATCCGGATGAAGAGGTCATGCCGTATTTGTCGGCGTGTGTGGAGGATCTGGAAAAGGTCATTGATTTACTGAAGCTGATGGAGGAGGTCGCATATGGCAAAACCGAACGCATTTGATATTCCGCGAATTTACTATTTTGAGAGTAAGAATACATTCACCGGAAGCCGGAAGGATTTCAATTTCAAAATCGTGCCGGATGGTGAACTGAAGGTCTCCACATGGCATGGCTTTATCAATTCGGAGCTTGCGGAAATTGAGCATGAGGCAAGCTTTCCAATCACTGCCGAGGGGCATGAGGAGATGCTGAAGTGGCTGGAGGAGCAGTATCAGGAAAAGTGAGAAAGGCCGCCGTTTTCGTGAGGAAAGCGGCGGCCTTTTGCTATTGTTCGGGATTCTGCGGGATAAGATTCTCCTCCCGCTTCACGCCTTCTGTGAGGAGAGTTTCAAAACAGTCGCTTGCGTAAACCTCCGGGTCGGCTTCCTCGTCGATCGGATAATAGCAGGCAGTGCCGCAGGAGGAACCGGAGATCACAAAGCAGGTCGGACCGCCTTCGTGATCGGGCTGTGCATACCAGATAGTATAGCCGGCGGTGAAAGACTCTCCCGTCCTCCTATCCGTCAGGCGCAGCTCCATACTGCCGCCCCAGCTGCCGCCCTGATAGGTATCCATCTGCTCCTGCTCGCAAAGCATCTCCCAGAGCTGTGTCTTGATCTTCTCGTCAACGATCTCACCGGAATAACGGGAATAGCTGCCGTTTTCCAGTACATTGCAGGTGGTTTCAAACCGAAAATCGTCCATGTTCCATTCTGAAAATGCGATCTCCTTCAATGGCTCCGTGGGAAGTGCAGTTTCAAGAAAGACCGTGGATTCCAGCGGCAAGTCCCGGCTGCATCCGCACAGAAGTATGGGGAAAATGACGGCAGGCAGCAGATACTTTCTCATTTTACATACCTCAATTCATCATCGGATCAAAGTCCTTGATCATCACTGCTGCCCCTGCACCGCAGGTATGTGTGAAGCTGAACACATAATTACTGTAAGTGATGCTCCGTTCTTCAATCAGGCTGTAGGGGCGATCCTCCGTGCCGTACCATGCCAGCTCAAAAAGCAGCTTGCGGGTCTCGGTTTCACGTTCTTCCAGGCTCATGGACTGAAATTCCTCGCTCTGCATCCACTCTGACAGTACCCTGTCCACTTCCTCCATATCTGCAAGCTCCTTGTCGCTGAAGGTGTCGGACTGGGTCTCTTCCGGGGCTGTGCCTTCCTTCTCCGTGCCTTCAAATGCCATGGCTGCAAGCTCTTCAAATTCCTGGCGGTACTCATCCTCCATATTGGTATGCGACAGCAGCTCCATGATCTGCCAGAGGCTGGAATCGCCTGCATACTGGCTGTCGCGGAGAAGCATTCCGTATTCTGCAACGGCTGCGGCAAATGCCAGATTCTCCGGGATCGCTCTGTCAAGGCTGCTTTCTACCGGAACGGGGTATTCCACAAGCTTGCTTTCTGTCCCCTCCGGCTCCTTGTAGCGCAGGGAAACGGTCATGACCTCGGAATCCTCCGGTGCATCGCCGAGATCATCCTGGTATTTCAGCGCGATGTCATGGAGGAAGAGCTTTGCCTTTTCCGTCAGTACCAGCTCATAGAGGGCGGTTACAGAATGCCCTGCGCCGATCTCGCCGGCATCCACGCTGTCATCTGCAAAATCCTCGTTCGCAAGTGCGCGGTTCTCGTAGCCGATCAGGCGGTAGCTCTCTACAAATTCCGGATTAAATTCGGTCTGGATCTTCACATCCTTGGCAACCGTATACAGCGTGCCGCCCATCTCCTGCACCAGCACCTTGCGCGCCTCCAGCAGGCTGTCAATGTAGGCGTAATTTCCGTTGCCATTATCCGCAAGGGCTTCCAGACGGTCATCCTTGAGATTGCCGGTGCCGAAGCCCAGCACGGAGAGGTTTACGCCGGTCTCGCGCTTTTCAGAGATCAGGTCTGTCAGCTCCTCCTCGCTGGAAAGTCCCACATTCAGGTCGCCGTCCGTTGCCAGGATCACGCGGTTGTTGCCGCCCTCGATGAAAAATTCCTCTGCGATTTCATATGCCTGCACGATACCAGCTGCACCCGCTGTCGCGCCGCCGGCGGTCAGGCTGTAAAGGCTTTCGGAGATCAGCGGATAATTATCACCGCTCGTGCCCTCCAGCACGACCTGTTCCGCACCGGCATAGGTTACGATGGAAATGCGGTCGTTCTTGTTGAGATTCTCCGCCAGCATGGCAAATGCTTCCTGCACCAGCGGGAGCTTGTTTTCCGCATACATGGAGCCGCTGACATCAATGAGGAATACCAGATTCATAGGCTTTCTGTCAGTCAGGTCGATCTCCTCCGCCTGCAGTCCCACCAGCATCAGGGTATTGTCCTGGTTCCACGGGCAGGTGAACTGCTCCGTATTGACGGAGAACGGCACATCTCCCTCCGGCGCGGGATAGTCATAGGAGAAGTAGTTGATCATCTCCTCAATGCGGACAGCATCGGGGTTGACGGGTTCGCCGTTTTCGATCATACGGCGGACATTGGCATAGGACGCGGTATCCACATCAATGGAGAAGGTACTCAGCGGATGCTCCTCTGCAGAGAGAAAGCTGTTTTCTGTAATGGTGTTGTATTCCTCTGCATCGGGGAGCGGATTTCTGTTCACGCTGCCCGTGATCTCCATCGACATGCCGTCCTCGGCTTCATAGGCATATTCCGGGGATTCCATTGCAATATCATTCCGGAGTGCTGTGTCGCCCTTGTTGGTACTGCTGATATATCCCTCAGCACTGCCGCCGCATCCGGTAAAACCGGCAGTGATACATGCACAAGCGCAGAGCAGTGCAAGGCTTCTGTTTGTCTTTTTCATACTGTTCCTCCTTTATGCGTGAGCGGACGCTTCCCAATCGGCTAAGAAGCCGTAGAGAACTGCATCCTGTGTAATATACATTCTGTCGTAAAAATAGTCATCCGTGCCGTACTGCTCATACAGAAGCGGCTCGCTGTCCGCGCCTGCCAGCGTTTTCCATCCGTTGTGATAGATCACCTCGCCGCTGCGCGTCAGCTCCAGCTGGGGGGCGGATTCATTGACAAGCCGCCAGTCCGATCCGCTGGTATACAGGGGCAGCACATATTCATGCTCCGCCTGCAGCAGATAGGGCGTACTGCTGTAGAGATAAAAGGTATCTCCGGTTTTCAGTTCGTCCGTGCCATAGGCATCCACGACCTCCATCAGATATACCACCTCACCGCTTTCAGGACGCTGGATGCCGTTGGAAACGATGACATCCGCAAAGCATTCTGTCTGTGAAAGCACATGGCTTTCCTGAAAAAGCTGCGTTCCGGCGGTCAGTTTGTCGGCATCCTGAATATGAACGCCGTTCTCTTTCACCGGCAAGCCGAGTGAGGCATAGGTGCGGATGGTATCCTCCGGTGCATTTTCTCCCTGCTGTAAGGGGGCTTCGCCCTCGTTTTCAGCATCGGCGTTCTCTGCGGCGGCATCGTCCTTTTCCGGCGATCTGTCCGTGCTTTCGGACAGGGTGTTATCCTTCAGGCTTCTGTTCTGCGTCAGTACATGCGCACCTGTTACGGCAATCAGCAGACAGGCGGCAATGGTCATGGCTCGGCGCATGGTATGCATCCGAATGGGCTGGAGCTGTTCCTCTGCCCGCTGTTCCTGCGGCGGCAGCTCTGCCTCTATGCGCTGCCAGAGGGCTTCATGATCGGGTATGGTCTGCTGCATTTCTTCCAGACACCGCTTTTCTATTTCTTTTCTGGTCATATGAGCTGTCCCTCCTCTGCTAATTTTTGCAGCTTGCCGATTGCTGTTCGATATTTCCATGCAACCGTGCCAAGGGGACGCTTCAATATGGCTGCGATCTCACGGAAAGTAAGCTCTGCGGACAGATGCAGCTGCACGATCTCCCGTTCATCCTCTGCCAGCTTTGCAAGAATCTGGGATGTATGCAGATTGCTGATGACGGTATCCTCAGCAGTCTCTTCCGACACATTCTGCCGTTCGTATACCTCGGCGGTATCCTCCATTGGAAATTCACGGTTCTTTCGCTGAAAATCCACTGCCATGTTCCTGGCAATGGTATTCAGCCAGCATTTATGCCCCGTGCCTGCCCGGTAGCTGGATGCACAGCTCCAGAGCTTGAGAAAAAATTCCGATGTCAGATCCTCCGCATCCTGATGGCGGTGCACTCGCCCCAGGAACAGACGGTAGATGGTATTGCCGTATGCGTCATACACATCCCGCAGTCCGCTGCGGTCGCCCTGCAGCATTCTTTCGATTGCGGCATTAAATTCCGCATCCGTCATAGCGTTCTCTCCTTTCCGTTTGAAGCATTTTCACGCTTCTGTATGTAATACGTTGTCGGATCCTGTTTTGTATGGAAAAAATCTGCACAAAAATTCATTTGATTTTTTGTGCAGATTTTCTGTTATATGAATAGTATTATTCTGCTTCCTCCGCTTCCGGCTGTGCAGGTGTTTCTTCCGGTGGTTCTTCCTCTGCTGGAGGATCGGTGGGAGGCGCAGTGGGAGGATCCGTTTGCGGTTCTGTCGGCTGCAGGTCGGTCTCTGTAGATGGTGCCGCGGTATCGGATGCTGTTTCACTGGATGTTGGCTGTTCCTCGCTACTCTCTGTCGGGTCGGGTGCAGTCGGATGCGGCTGCCATTCCGTACTGCTTTCAGTGGGAACAGGCTCTGTGGTATCCGTTCCTGTCGGGAGCTGTTCGGTGGACATGGTATCCTGCGTTCCCGCAGTCGGCACTTCAGTGGCAGAGGTTTCCGTGGATTCCACAGTCGGAAGCGGCGTACCGGACCAGCCGCCGGTACTGACCACACTGCTTCCCTTTCCGGTGCTGACGGTCAGCCAGATCTCGCTGTCAACGGGAACAACGGTATTGTAATTGGTACCCTGTGAAATAACAGTATCTGCCGCATAGTTTGCATCCGCCGCATAGATGATGACTGCTTTCAGCCTTGCCTGCTCCAGCAGGGAACGGGCGGAGTTGACATTCATCATTGTCACCTGCGGAACGCGGGTCGTTTCCACGCCAAGGCTGACGACCATATTGATCACAGTACCCTGGGAAACACGTCTGCCCTCCGGGATCTCCTGGGAAATGACAACGCCCTTCGGAACTTCCGGATCATAGACCGCATCGACCTGGAGGGCGTAGAGGTGGAGCTCTCCCAGAAGCTGCTTTGCTTCCTCAAACTCCATACCGACGTAGTTTCCGACGGTTTCCAGCTTGCTTGTATCGAGATCGTCCGTACCAAGGGAAACGCGGAGATGAATGGCAGAATCACGGGCAAGAAGCGTATCGGGTGCAACACTCTGGCTGATAACGCTTCCGGGTGCATCGCCGACACTGAGGATCTCCTCATAGGTCACGGCAAAGCCAAGCTCCTCCAGCTTTTCGACTGCCTCTGCCATCAGCATATTGCAGACATCGGGAACATAGTTCTTCCAGCCGTCGCTGACAGTCAGCTGGATGGTGTCGCCGGCTTTCAGGAGTGCGCCGGCATTCGGCTTCTGCGTAACAATGCAGTTTGTCTGCACAACGGGATTATCCTCGCGGGAGGCAATGACCACATGCAGTCCGAGCGACTCGGCTGTCTGCACGGCATCTTCCTGTGTGAGATACAGCAGCTCCGGCACGCGGATCTCACCTTCAGAAAGCTGGTAGGCTGTGTCGCTGAGCTGAACGCCGTGTATTGCGGCAGCGGCAAGCGAAACCGGAACGGCACAGCAGAGAACACAGAACACCGCCGTAAACGCGGGAGAAAACAGTCTGCCAAGACCGGAACTTCCGCTGGCGCGGTGCTGCATCCGGATCGTGCGGCGGGCGGGCTTGTCCTTGTGCAGGAGCTTCCAGAGCTGCTCCATGCCGATGTCAGGATGCTCCATACCCTTTTTCAACGCCCTGCGGATACCTCGCGGCAGCGCGGCGGCGGTTTCGGCGCGGTAGACCTTCTCGCCCGTCATCATACGGTAGAGAAGGCAGCTGACATCATGTACATCCATATCCGGGGACAGCAGTTCTCCGCTGATGCCGGTACACCAGCTTGTCAGGACGGCTGCGTCCTGACGGAGCATAATGGAATGTGCAGAGATCGCACCATGACAGATCTGCTCCTCGTGCAGTCCGAGCAGGGTGTCCATGACCGGAGTGAGCAGACTGACTGCTTCCTGCGGTGTGAACAGCTTGCCGGCGATCGCCTGTGCAAGGCTCTGTTCCTCTGCATCCGGCGTGACGATCCAGATGGTGCCGGCGGCTTCAAACAGATCCAGGATCGGTTCCAGCGCAGCTTCTTCATGCAGCTGCTGCAGACGCGCCAGCAGTGTACAGCAGTTCTGCTTTACGGTTTCAAACAGGGATGCTGCCTCTGCATGATACGGCACCCAGCTGCCGTTTTCATCGCGCATACACCAGCGCATCGGGAGCAGCTCACGCAGGCGCACGGGCTGCTGTGTGCGGATATCCTGTGCGGCATAGGTCAGCTCCAGACCGCAGACGTGCAGGGCTTCACCAAGCACATAGGTATCATGGATCCGCGTCCCCGGCGGCAGCATGGCATTACGCACGGCGGAGGGGAATGTTTTATCAATACTGTACCAACTCATGATTTCCCTCCTTTACTGCAGTGCCTGAGTGTTAATGCCGGGCAGGATCCTGCCGACAACGGACAGTGCGTCGTGATTTTCAATCGTCTGCGGCAGCACATCGCTGTGCATCGGCAGTGCGCTGTAATATTCTGCAAACATGATCTGCTGTGCTTCCTCCGTCAGCAGGTACTGAATCCAGAGCATTCCGATGCGCTGACTGTTCCAGTCCTTCTGTGCGTTGACAGTGCAGTACATCTCATACTGCAGCGGGTAACTTCCATCCGCAGATACCGGGAGCATCCGGACTGCACCGGAAGTGATGCCGCGCTTTTCTGCAAGGGCAAGACAGGAGGTGCTTGCCAGGAACGGCTGGTCGCTGCGGCTGTCGAGGAAGACGGAAAAGCTGTCTTCTTCGCGTGTTGTCTCCGTTTCCATCATACCGATCAGGGGTGCAGCAGTCGCATCGTAGGCGGCTTCGGACGGGATCTCGGCATAGTCAATGGTGTCCGCCTCCGGCTCGGCGAAGGAATAAGCGTTATAATACAGTGCTGTCAGACTGCAGCCGAGCGGAACAGAGGTATCAAATCCGGTCATATCGGCAAGATAGCTGTCCTCCAGGGATGCTGTCAGCAGGTGCAGGTCAGCGGACATGGCGCGTATCGTGTCATGGGTACTGTTCATGAAAACCGTCGGCGGCTCTGCGCCGCCAGCAGGGAATGTCAGAGCCTCTTCAAAGGAATCATCCGCATAGATCACAAGATCCACGCCGTATCCGGCGTATTTGCGCTCGAAGCCGTTCACGAGCTTCTGGTACATCTCCTGGGTCTGGGTCTCATCAAGGGTGGTTTCCATGGGCATCCAGACGGAGATGACATCGGGCTTGACAAGTCCGAGCTTCATGCAGGCACCCATCGGGAGGTGATTTCTGCCAAGATAGACTGCGCCTGCCGCGGCACTGAGCAGGAAGGCAAGGCAGAGCATGGCGCAAAGCACGGGCTTTGCGGAGGAACGGCGCGTTCTCGGTCTTTCAAGGCTGTTATCCTCACAGATCAGTGCTTCCCGGAGCAGCTCTGCGTCCTGATAGCTGTACTGCAGCACATTGCGGAGGATCGAAAGCTCCTCCGATCCGTCATCGGTGATGGTATCGAGAATGCCGGACAGGAACGCTGTCAGGATGTGCATATCCTCCGTGCGGTCGGTCGCCGTATCAGCGGCGGCTTCAAGCACTGTTTCCGGCTGCAGGATCAAGCTTCCGTCGGACTGCACGAATATGCCCGCTGCGGAAAGCCTGCCGCAGCAGAGTCCATCACGGTGGAGTGCGGCATAGGTATCACAAAGCGCGATTCCCAAACTGCGCAGGTAGGATGCGGTTCTCGGAAAATCCGTATCGGCAAGGCTTTTGCCCTCCGTCCACGGAAATGCACAGAAACCAGTGCCGTTTTCTTCAAAAAACACTGCCTGCGGAAGATGCGGGATCGCTTTTCCGGAAAGGATATTCGCAGCCCTGCGGAAGCGTTTCAAACCTGTCTTGAAGCCGTCCCCTGCCGTTACGCGTATGCCGTCCTCCGCACGCACAGCGGCTTCCTCCGGCATGTATTCGATAACGAGGAATACGCTCCCGTCCTCCTGAGATTCTGCAAGATAGGTAATGATCATCCTGCCTGTGGAAACGCCAGCCTTCAGCTTCCACTTCTCCTGCAGGATCGTTTCTGCCGCCAGTGCATCCGCACTGGAGCGGCTTTGCCCGATGTAATCCATAGTCGTTCTCCTGTTGATTGATGTCATGCCATTCCCGGACGCTTCATTTACAACAAGCAATGTCAACAACTTATTATTCTAACGATGATTCTGCAAAGCTGCCCCACCCCCTGCCCCCTCCCTTCGGGAGGGGGATTTGGGGGCGGTGCTGCGCACCGCCGCCGCCAAAAGCTATCGCCTTTTGAAACTTTTTTCTTTAAGTTTTTGACATTGCCATGACAGGGAGAATGGCAACAGATAGCTTTATTATAACATATATCGCCGGAAAAGTCAAATGCTTTCCTGACGGCAAAAAATCCCGGCAGGATTCTGCCGGGATGGGTGTTCAGGGCTTTCTTGCCCGCTTGACTTCATAGAGCATTTTATCGGCTTCATGAATGAAATCCGGAATGGTCTTCATCTGCTCCGTGTACCTGGCATAACCGATACTCAGATGCAGATAATAAGGGGAACCAGCGGCGGCGTTTTCCTCCGCAAGCACATCGTTCAGCTCCGTGCAGAGCATCCGGATCCGGTCTTCCTTGGAGGTCTCGCAGACGATGATAAATTCATCACCGCCATATCTGCATACAAAGCTCCGGTAATGTGCGCAGACCTTCTTCAGGGCAACGGCAACACGCACCAGAGCCTTGTCGCCCTCCACATGACCATACTGGTCATTGATCTTCTTGAAATAGTCCATATCCATCATCAGAAGATACAGCTCCTTGTTGGGATGCGGATTCTTCATTTTGGAGGAAAGATAGCGCAGCAGCTGATTGCGGTTGTTGAGCTGGGTCAGCGGATCAATGGAAATCTGCTCATTCTGCAAATTGATATACACTTGAAGCAGCGCAAGTGTGATGCCCATGCTCAACACGGGGGAGGCTGAAAAAAAGATCTGCCAGATACCGCAGAGCATCGGAAAAACGCAGAACGAGGAGATCGTCAGATATTTGCTGCGGTTCGCATAATCAGATTTATTCTGTGCACGGATGAACGCTTTTCCGGAGGTAAACACAAGATAACCAAACAGTACCGTTGTTTGTATTATGTACAAAGGTCCGTGATGGAATGTGCCCTGTTCGTCGATGTAAAACAGGAAATGCGTCCACGGCGTGGTCAGCAGCAGGATGTTGAAAATGGTCACCGGCAGTGCACCAAGAAGCTTATTGCGCCTTTTGGTGACAAGGGTGGATTCCTGCATAAATTCTGAATACAGAAACCAGAGATATGAAACGAAGCCCGTCAGGAGATAATACACAATATCAATCACATATTTCAGATTTGAAAACTCAAGCGGCAGCGCAAAATCCAGCAGCATCCAGAGCGAATCCGAAACACATAACGCCATCACGCTGACCATCAGCGCGACCAGGACGCGCTGGGAATTCTGCTTATCCACCGTCTTGATCACGCGCAGAAACAAGATGGATACGATGAGCAGACAGAAAAAATCCAGTTCCAAATAGTAGATGTTTGCCATGTTACATGCCTTCTTCCAATAGTCTATGAGAACACTCCATCCCCTTCATAGTAATATTATACCACTTTCCCAGTTAAATGTCCAGATTTTTTTACAAAGAATACATTGGTTCCTGTATTGTTTTAAAAATTGACACATCACATTCACAAAGCTGCCCAGCCGCGGAATGCGTACTGGGCAGCCTTTATTATCTGGAAGTATGCGTTGTTTCTGTTGTTGTCATTTCCGTTCCGGCAATGTCGCTGACGATATCGCGTCCGCCCTCCACTGCTTCACTTACCACGTCGCCGCCCTCGTCGATCACATCACTGACCATATCCTCTGCATCGCTCAGGATGCCGCCGTCATCGGTCGTTTCTGTGGTTTCCGTCTCTTTTTCTTTCGTTCTGTCAGTTTCGTACTGCTCGGTATGCTGTACGGAATTGGTATCCGCGTCATTCCTGTTTCTGCCGCACGCTGTCATCATCAAAGCTGATGCCGCCAGTGCAAACAGCAGGATCCATGTTTTTCTCATGCTCATGCCTCCTATTATCTGATCCCGGTCTGCAGCTGTCAGCTTCCTGCTGCTGTGGCTGTGCCGGTCCGGGTTTAGTATTCCCATAGAAACGTGCTTCATACGTCGGATTTTCTTTTGGTTGTTTTGCACAATGTTTTATGTGAATACATGTTGTAAATCATGAAATTTTACAGTTCGCTTGAAAATCCTACAGGAAAATGCTATAATTAACAGGTATCACAAGCAAGGAGGTACCGTATGAACGCTAAAGAAGAATTTATCGAACTGTTTCAGAAGCACATCACCCGCAAGGGTGCACAGGCACTGCTGGATTATCTGCTGTCGGATGCCAGTGATTTTTTCACAGCTCCGTCCAGCACCAGATTCCATGGTTCTTATGAGGGAGGTCTTGTGGAGCATAGTGTGAATGTCTATCACTGTCTGAAGGACTATCTCACCCGTCCGCGCACAAAGGAGCTGTATGGAATGGATTTCAGCGAGGAGACCATTGCACTGGTGGCTCTGCTGCATGACATCTGCAAGCTAAACTTCTACAAGGTGGAATACCGCAACGCCAAAAATGACAAGGGAGTCTGGGAAAAGGTGCCGTATTACACGATCGACGACACACTCCCCTACGGGCATGGCGAAAAGTCGGTATACATCATTTCAAGCTACATGCGCCTGAGCCGCGAGGAGGCGTTTGCGATCCGCTATCATATGGGATTTTCCGGCATTGAGGACAAAAACTCCATCGGAAGAGCATTTGAGATGTTCCCGCTTGCATTCGCGCTGAGTGTGGCGGACATGGAGGCGACCTATTATCTGGAAGGCAGTCAGTGATCTGCTTTCCCATCATCTGGAAAAGACAATACAGCAAATGACACAGCATCAATCACATTTTCAAAGGAGTATATATTATGAGTTGGTTTGATAACGCAATTATTTATCACATCTACCCGCTTGGCTTCTGCGGTGCGCCGAAATGGAACGAAGGCGGCGAGCCGGTGAATCGTCTGGAAAAAGTGCTGGAGTGGATCCCGCATCTGAAGGAAATGAACGTGGACGCTGTCTATTTCGGTCCGGTCTTTGAATCCGTGGAGCATGGCTATGATACCACTGACTACAAGATGATCGACCGCCGTCTTGGTGACAATGCCATGTTCAAGCGCATCTGCAATACCCTGCATAAAAACGGCATCCGCGTCATTCTGGACGGTGTGTTCAACCATGTTGGCAGAAAGTTCTGGGCATTCACGGACATTCAGCAGAACGGGCAGAATTCCCGTTACTGCGGCTGGTTCCAGAATCTCAATTTCGGCGGACAGAGCCCCTGCGGCGATCCATTCTGGTATGAGGGCTGGCATGGTCACTACAATCTGGTCAAGCTCAATCTCCAGAATCCGGAGGTCTGCGAGCATCTGCTGGATGCGGTGGGCTACTGGATGGAGGAATTTGACATTGACGGCATCCGCTTTGATGCAGCGGACTGCATTGATTTCAGTTTCTGGGGACGCATCCGGCATTTCTGCAAGAGCCGCAAGCCGGATTTCTGGCTGATGGGTGAGATCATCCACGGCGACTATAACCGATGGGCGAATCCGGAGATGCTGGATTCTGTGACGAACTACGAATGCTACAAGGGCATCTGGTCCTCTCACAATGACAGAAATCTGTATGAGATCGACTATTCCATCAACCGGCAGTCCGGAAACGGCGGCATCTACAAGAACACCAATCTTTACACATTCGTGGACAATCACGATGTCAACCGCCTGGCAAGCACTGTCACCGATCAGCGGCATCTGATGACCTGCTATACCCTGCTGTATACGATGCCCGGCATTCCGTCGGTGTATTACGGCAGTGAATACGGCATCAGGGGCATTCATGAAAACAATTCCGATGATGGTCTGCGTCCGTGCCTTGATCTTGAGGGGATGCAGAATGAGAATACGGAGCTGTACCGTCATATCGTGAAGCTGGGCAGGATCTACAAGGCATATCCGGCACTGCGGACGGGCAGCTATCACACACTGCAGATCCGCAACCGTCAGATCGTCTATGCAAAGGAGCTGGACGGACAGACGGTATATGTGGCAATGAATCTCGATGATCAGCCCTGTGATATGCAGTTCGGCACGCATTACGGCGCGTTGGTGGACGTAGTCGGCGGAAACGGCGTGCATGTGGACAACGGCAATGTCTACATTCACATGGAGCCGTTCTCGTCCATGATCCTTGTCAACGATGACATCGTAAATGTGCAGCCGGAGGAAAAATTTGCTGAAGCACCCGTCATCCGTGAAGTGCATGAGGGCGAACACTGGCAGCACTGCAAAGGCGGCAGATATACGATCCTTGCTGTGGCAACACACACAGAAACAATGGAAGAAATGGTCGTTTACAGGAGCGATGAAAACGGCTCTGTCTGGGTGAGACCGAAGTCCATGTTCCTCGATAAGAGGGGCGATGCTGACAGATTCGTGAAGATCGACTGACCGCACAGATATTGATTGATAAGCCGCTTCTGATCGTCATATCAGAGGCGGCTTTATTTTTAAAAAAATTTTCTTCAAAGCCCTAACCAAATCGGATCTGCTGCACTATATAGACAGAAGCTTCTGAAATCGAAGAAAGGAGAGCCGCATATGAACACACAGGAACGCCGTGAAAAGATCGCACAGATGTCGAAGTCGATCTTCCAGTATTGTTTGTCCCGTACAAGCTCCTATCAGGAATCCGAAGATCTGTCGCAGGAGATTCTGCTGACGCTCTGCGAGAGCATTGAACATCTGCGTGACGAAAAAGCATTCTATGCGTTTGTCTGGCGTACTGCTGACAATATCCTGAAAAGCTGGTACCGGAACAAGGACAAACGCAATACCGCTGTACTCGATGATACCATGCCGGATCATTCCTGGGAGGATCTCGCGGAACAGGCACAGGAGAATGAACAGCTCAGTCTCATTGCAAGAGAGCTTGCTCTGCTTAATTCCAATTACCGGCGTGTTATGGTGGCATATTATGTTGACGGGCTTCCGGTGAAAGACATCTCGGCTCGCTTTTCGCTGACGGAAAGTATGGTGAAATATTTGTTATTTCAGTCAAGAAACAGAATCAGAAAGGGTGTCGTTATGGAAAAAGCATTCGGAGAACTGAGCTATCGTCCTGTAGAATTCTGGGCAAGCTCGTGGGGAAAATTCAAGGAAGAATATCGTCACATCCGCACCAGCAAAGTGAATCAGAATATCATCATGGCGTGCTATTATGAAAAGCTGACAGAGGAACAGATCAGCCTGCAGACGGGTGTTCCCACTGCATATCTTGAAAATGGGATCAAAGAACTTGTGGAGCATGAGCTTCTTATTGAGAAGAATGGATATTACCGCAGTAATATAGTCGTTGTAACGCAGAAAATGAAGGAGGAAATATCTGAAAAGCACAGGGATACGATTTGTGAAACAGCAGGGCTGATCAGGAATTTTGTGGACAATTCGATAGATACTGTGCGTCAAATCGGTTTTTATGGAAGCGATATGCCACATAATTCCATGAAGTGGTTTCTGGTTTCACAGCTTCTGCATCTGGCATATATTGATATTTTACAGGAAAAGCTTCCGTTCGGTGATTGGGAAAGCTTCCCCGAAGACAAGTTCGGACAAAAGGGATATTGCTGGTTTTCAGAGAAAAAAGAGACCAATGACATCTACACGTTCCGCACCAGCAGACGTGACGACTCTGATAAGGCAGATATTGTACTTTGGGATGTCGATGTGAATGGTGAACCTGCTTGTACGAGGATGAACAGAATGCACGAAACCATGCTCATCCATCTGCTGACAGCGCAGCCGGAATCTGAAAGCGACAAACTGATCTGCACGGAGCTTCTGGAACATCGTTTTGCGGTGAAAACGTATGAAGGAATACGGCTCAATTTCCCATGTTTCAACAGGGAACAGAGCAGCAAGCTGTGGGATTTGATTGTTCCTGCGGCACAGGAAATATGCAGTCAGGCACTTGCACGGCTTGACGGCATCAAGTATATCATGGCAGAACATACGCCGGAGCATCTGCGTGATTATGCCGAAAAAATCGCACCGGGAGAAATGACACCGGAAGTCTGCGACGTGATAAGGGAACTCTGCGAAAGCGGATGGCTGCTCCCTCTCACAAAGGGTATGCTTGCGACGACGGTGATGTTTATGGCAGAATAAAACGACTCCTCCCCCTGCATCCGCAAGGGGAGGAGTTCGTTTTAGAAGAGATTCAGAAGAACCTCCTTAACGGATTCCGGCACATCGCCGCTTTCGGCAATGATCACAGGCTGCATGGTTTCACAGGGATAGAGATAATCCTCAGAATAGGCAAACTTCTGCTTCAGAATGCAGGATGCGCCGGTTTCGGTGTTTTCGACCTCAAGGCAGACAAGATATGTCCAGCGGTTCACGTCTGTATCAAATCTGTCATGACGCATGGTTTCATCCACAATCTGCCAGCCGTCCGCACGGAGGGGACGCAGCTTTTCCGCAAACTTGTCCCAGTAGTTTTCCGATGATCCGCCGATGCCGGCAGGGGCAAATCCCTCCCCGTCCTCTTTATGGATCGTTTTCTGCCGCAAAGCAGTATAAAATTCCGGATAAAATCCATTCATCGTAAGCACTGCGGAGGTGAAAGCAGGCATGATTTCCATCGGGCTTCCGCCCTCCCACTCATAATCCTCCGTGATCTCGTACTTGTCATCCGTGATCTGCGAAAATGTCATGGTAAGCAGGAGGGAGTCATTTTCATAGAATTCATACATATAGCACGGAGCGTATGTACTTTCCGAACCGCTGAAGGACGCCATAACCACTTCCTCCATATTGATCGCACGGACTTCAATGTCCTTGCCCTCAAAGTAATATTCATACGCTTCATCCATGCCATCCTTAAGCCACCCATGATACTTTTCAGAAGGCGATTCATCGTAGATTCGTTCGATGCTGTATACCAGATAGTATTCATCCATATGGATGGCCATCACATCAAGGAGTGCCTGCGTATTGCCTGCCGCAAGCTCCTCGCATACCTGCAGAAGCTCAGGGTTTGATTTCTTCTGGATCATTTTCGGCTGAAGCAGGCAAGCACCCGCACCGCCGAGAATGCCTCCGGCAATCAGTGAAATGAGGGATACTGCGATGATTGTTTTGTTTGTTTTTGTCATATGCACTAGAGCCTGTTCACATAAAACTTGACAAAGAATGAAAAATAGCGTAAAATAAGTTTATGAAAATAACAAAAAGTCAATTTGCGAAAATAAAGCATTTAATGCCAATAGCTCGCAAGAAACCAGAAGTGTCGAATTATCAAT
>JAZNKY010000064.1:0-29905 GCA_045578805.1 Oscillospiraceae bacterium | reverse complement strand
ATCCGGAGATACGCTCGTGGAGGAACCGAATGCGCCCTGCCACTTGCCGATATTGCCGGATGCGGAAATCTTGATCTCTACCTTTGTGGGCTTTGCACCTGCCGGCAGACCGAACTCGGACCATTCCCAGCCGATCATCTTGTCATCTGCAGGGAGTTTGCTGTATACGATCTTCTCATTGGGAGTGATGGTGTAGCCGCCGCTGGAAGAGTTGTTGTTATTGCTTGTTGTCGTTGTTCTTGTTGTCGTGGTCGTTCTGGTCGTGGTGGTTGCTCTTGTTGTCGTAGTTGCTCTTGTTGTTGTGCTTGCACTGCTGCCGGAACCATTGGTGTATACCTTGATGGAATCAATGGTGAAGGTGCCGCAGTCGATCCACCATACGCCGAACTTCAGCTCGCCGCCGTACTGGGTCTGGATGATGCTGGAATCAGCGGAGCTGATGTCCCATGTGATAGTGCCGGAATTGCCGCTGATGGTCTGCTGCATATCCTCGGTCTGTGTCCAGTAGTCAGGAGATACGCTTGTGGAGGAACCGAATGCGCCCTGCCACTTGCCGATCGTGCCGGATGCAGAGATCTTGATCTCTACCTTTGTGGGCTTCTCGCCTGCCGGAATGCCAAATTCGGACCATTCCCAGCCGAGCATCTTATCATCCGCCGGAAGCTGGCTGTATACGATCTTCTGGTTCGGTGTGATCTCATAGCCGCCGGTGGAAGAATTGTTGTTATTGCTGCCGCTTGTGGTGGTTGTAGTTGTCTGCTTGGGAGTTGTGGTTGTCTGCTTAGGAGTCGTTGTTGTCTGTGTCGGAGTAGAAGAACCGTTGTAAATCTTGGTTACGCCGGTAATGCTGGACTCTGTGGAGCCTGTGCCGTAGATGGAGTACAGACCTGCTGCTGCGCCGACCAGACCTGCGTTATAGTCAACTGCAACCTCATTGCATACATAGTCGGAAATGACATCACGATAAGTACCGCCTGCATCTGACGGACCGCCTACGAGCGCGCCTACCAGTACCTTACCGTTGGAGCTGTACTGCTCATTATTGCCCAGCTCATCATAGCTGTTGTAGCCGGATGCTGCTCTGTGGTGTGCGTTCTTTGCAGAATTGCTTGCATAGCCTACAACGAAGCAGGTATTTGCCGGATTGCTGCCGAGGAGGTAATCCATCTGACCCTTACACCATGCGGAATAATCAGCAGAAGAATTTTTGGTTGCTACCAGTGCGCACATCTGCATTGCTGCATTCAGTCTTGCGCTGCCCCACTTATCCATGAAGAAATAGCTGTTGGGATTGGTGCACTGACCGCCGAGATAGCTGTTGACCTTGCTCCAGTCGCCTGTGATGTGTGCGTAAACACATGCTGCACCCAGACCAACGTTGTCCCAGCCATGAACCCAGCCGAGGTACTGCTGCTGCTTGGAAGCGCAGTCGCTCTTGTAGGAGGATTCATTGGTTGCGAGGTACAGCCAGCCTGCTGCCCATGCCTGCTCATCGGTGCAGCCGGAGGACTTGTAGAAGTTGTTCGGGCCATCAGTTGCACACTGATTATACTGTGTGGAGAACTTATAGAGAGCCTTTGCATACTTCAGATCCTCAGCATTGCCGAAGTTGATGTAGTTCAAAGCAAGTGCTGCTGCATATTCTGCTGCGATGTCGCTCGCACCGCTGGATGTCCAGAACTGCTTACGGCTGTTGCTCTGCTTCTCCGGAGGTCCCCAATAACCATGGTCCTCATCGCCGTCGCCCTTCTGATAGCAGAAGCTCTGTACATTGCCGCTGCCGTCAAGCTTGGTAGATCTCTTGAAAAATTCACAGAAATGGTCAGTAATCACCTTCAGATGTGCTGTCTGACCAGTCTTATCATAAGCATCTGCAAACTCGTAGTAGCCCCAGCCCAGTGTGGAAGCTGTGAAGCCCTGCGGCAGACCGAACATTGCATGGTCGCCCGCGTCATGGAAACCGCCGTCAGCATCATCGCCTGTGTGGCAGTCATCTCTCCAGCTCAGTGCAGACTTCTCGCCTACTTCTGTACCACACATATTGGCATCATAGAAATACAGAGAGTACTGCAGGAGCTTTGCGTAGTTGTCGTTTGCCGCAGAAGCGGTGATTGCTGTCTCTTCCGTGCCAGGCAGTGCGAAGCCAGCCGGAAGCGGTGCTGCTACTGCAGATACTGCAAATACCATACTTGCGAGCGCAGCCTTGATCTTGTTTGCTTTCAATTTCACCATTGGTAAATCGCCTTCCTTTTTTGTAAAATAATGCAGTCACAGTCCCCCTCAGACTGTAACCAATGGACACAGATTTGTGAAAATTCATTTTTTGTACAAAGAATTTTCATCATCTATATCAATTATACATGATTTTTACAAAAAGTGATTGCTATTTTATTAATTTTTCATTTCCTAAATGTGAACAAGGCTTTTTCGTTAATCTTGTTCAAGTGCAGGTCAATATAGTGCTACTATTCAATGCGCTATGCACAAGTTTTGTATAAAACAGAAGAAATCCATCAGATTTTTGCATCAATCTGATGGATTTTCTTCACTCATTTTATGAATAACATGTGAATATGATATTCAGAGCACCGTTTTTTACATAGAAATTTCCAGTAATTGTTTATTGTAAAATATGCAGAAACGCATTACAAAACCCGCACACCGCTGCTCAATGCGGTGACGCGCTCGCCCATGATCTCCCGGAGATAGGGAAAGGCTTCGCCCGTGCAGTGACCGGTATAGAACTGCGTATCATAGGCGAGCAGCTCCTGTGCGGTTGCGCGGATCTCCCGGAGATCGTCCTCGTCATAGGGCGATTTCTTGCGCATGTGGAAGCCGCTGACGGCACGCACGGGATCACAACCGAACAGCTCACGGAATCTGTCCAGAATATTCAACATTCCATTATGTGCACAGCCGGACAGAATGGTATGCGCTCCCTGCTCCGTCACCACGAGGCACTGCTCATGGCAGAAGTCCTCCGGTACGACCTGACCGTTCACATGGCGGGTGAGGTTCAGGTTGTCCTTGGGGAAATGCCGTCTGCCGGTAATATTCGTAAACAGGAACAGCTCGTCATCCAGCCGGAGATCACCTTCTAAAAGCTGCACCTGCGGGAGTTGCAGAATATCCTTGTCAATGCCGATGTAGCGGTCACCGTGGTACTGCTCCCCGCCGGCTTCACGCTGCATGTAGATCCTTGCATGGGGATTGATCTCTGCAAAGCCCATGATACCGCCCGCATGGTCGTAGTGTCCGTGGCTGAGGATCAGGGTATCCACCTGTGTGAGATCGATTCCAAGCTTTGCAGCATTCTGCAGGAAGGCATCCGACTGCCCGGTATCGACAATGAGCTTATGGTTTGCGGTTTCCACATAGACGGAAAGCCCGTGTTCGCAGAGAAAGCCCTCTGCGGCGGTGTTTTCGATGAGGGTGATGATGTTCATAAAAGCCTCCTTTGCAAAATTCCCCCTTGCAGTGCAAGGGGGAGCATAAAAAATAACAATAGCGATGATTCCGCTTGCGAAGCAAAAGGAATCATGCGGTAAATTCAGCCATTGCCGCAAGTAGTGTACTGTCGGCAAAAGGAAAACTTACCCATGCGTAACGCCTACCGTGTCACATCCTGGCACGGTATACCCTTCGTTTCAATCAGTATCCTGACTCAACTCAAGGCAAGCGGAGGCACTGCGCTTATTTGCCGATTGTGGTTACATCAGAACCGAACCATTCGGTAGAGATCTCAGCCAGCTTGCCGTCCGCAGCCATGTCCTTGAGGATCTTGGTGACCTCATCGCACAGAGCCTGATCGCCCAGACGGAAACCGATTGCATACTGCTCGGAGGACAGACCCTCGTCCAGCAGCTTGTAGTCCTTGCCGGTGGAAACGATCTCGTAGTTTGCCACAACGGAATCCATGAATACAGCATCCACCATGTTCAGTTCCAGCTGCTGCAGTGCTTCAACGTTAGTTCCCAGCTCTACCGGAGTAGCGCCGTTTGCAACCACTTCGGAAGCGTTGAGAATATCGAGTGCAGTAGAACCGTTCTGTACACCGATCTTTGCATCGGACAGATCAGCCAGTGTGGTGATGTCGCTGTTTCCGTTTACAACGAATACCATCTCATTATCCATGTACGGCTCACTCATGAGCATGACCTGCTTGCGCTCGTCAGATACGGACAGACCGTTCCAGATCAGGTCGATTGTGCCGGCATTCAGATCCTGCTCCTTGGTATCCCAGTTCACCGGATACAGCTCCAGCTCCACGCCCATTCTTGCGCAGACTTCCTCTGCCACATCAATGTCAAAGCCCACGATCTCGTCATTTTCATCGGTGAAGCCCATCGGCTTGAAAGTAGCATCCAGACCGAGGATGATCTTGCCTGCATCCTTGACATTCTTCAGGGAATTGTCCTCGCCGTTTGCAGAACCGCCCTCGCCTGCACAGCCAACGCCCAGCAGCAGCATACCGGAAATTGCTGCACAGAGCAGCTTCTTCATCATAGAAATTTTCATAAGTCATTCTCCTTTTTTGAGTTTACTTTGCTATTATGATACCATATCTTCCAAAGAAAGTAAAGAACGCCGGAATAAATTCGGAGTTATTGTTAGGTTTTCATAAATTTGGGGATGGAGATTTGTGCATTAAAGCAATCCTGCCTCGCCCATGTTATCCTCCAGGTGTTCCAGGATCCAGCCTGTCAGGAATTTTTCAAACTGCACGGGAATGAGCTTGCAGTAGCCGTGGTCAAATTTATAGAAATTCCCCTCTCCATCAATCACCAGCATGGAACCATCGCCGATATAATGCCCGACAATGAAGCAAGTGTCGAGTTCTTCAATATCGTCATAGAGATACTTTCTGATGGAGGTCAGGGGCAGAATATCCGCAGTGGAATTCATGTCAAAGCCATTCGACAGCAGATACCAGTTTTTCAAGCCCTCCGGCAGCTTTGCCTGGTTTTCAGTTTCCCAATTCCGGATCGCTTCCTCCGCTACCGGGGGAAAGAGATCGTAGCTGTCATAGTTTGCATCCTCCAGCTGTTCGCAGTAGGATCTGATTTTTTCGTATTGTTCGTAAAGGGGGTTCTGGTTCATGGGTTACTCCTTTCAATTATGATACAAATACATTTTCTGAGGTCAGCACCTTGCAGCCTCGCCCACCCCAACCCCTCCCCGAGGGGAGGGGCTTTTAGGGGCGGTGCTGCGCACCGCCGCCGCCAAAGGCTATCGCCTTTTGAATCCATTATCAACCTCTGATAACCGGATTAATAAGTGCCCCCTCCAAAGACAATGTCATCAACTTAATAGAGGGTAAGGGGCCGAAGTCCCCAAAGCGGGGTTCCAAGGGGCGGCAGCCCCTTGGGCGATGGAGGCGGCGCAGCCGCCTCCTACAAAAGCCCCTCCCCTCGGGGAGGGGTTGGGGTGGGGGCAAGCTTTGCACAACTTTCCTAAAGTTGCTAACCCGACCACATCCTATATAAATTTTTCACCACATCAACGCAATAAAATCCTTTGTAACTCTTGACAATAACATACAATATATGGTATAATTTTATCGACACATTTTTATAAAGGAGCGTTTACGCATGAAAGCACATAAGATATACAACCCCGAAATGGAATGCATGGATATTGAAGCCCGCCGCAAGCTGCAGGGCGAGCGTCTGCGTGAGACTGTGGAGCATGTTTACAAGAATGTTCCCCTCTACCGCGAGCGCATGGATGCCAAGGGCGTGAAGCCTGAGGACATCAAGACGGTCGATGACATCCGCCTCCTTCCGTTCACCGAAAAGACCGACCTGCGTGATACCTTCCCCTTCGGTCTGTTCGCTGTACCGAATGAGGAAATCGTCCGTATCCAGGGTTCTTCCGGTACGACCGGTAAGCCCATTGTTTCCGGCTATACCAAGGAGGACGTGGATGTCTGGACAGAGATGGTCGCACGTTCCATGACCGCTGTCGGCGCGGGCAAGGATGATGTGGTACAGGTATGCTATGGCTACGGTCTGTTCACCGGCGGTCTCGGCGCACATCAGGGCGCAAATGAAATCGGTGCCATGGTCATCCCCATGTCCAGCGGCAACACACAGCGTCAGATCATGATGATGCGCGAACTGGGTTCTACCATCCTCTGCTGCACACCGTCCTATGCAACCTATCTCGGCGAAGCCATCCACGATATGGGCATTGATCCCTCCGAGCTCAAGCTCAAGGCTGGTCTGTTCGGTGCAGAGCCGTGGACACAGGAAATGCGCCTGAAGATCGAGGAACTGCTGGGCATCGACGCTTGCGATATTTACGGTCTGACCGAGATCGCAGGTCCGGGCGTTGCGTTTGAGTGTCTGGAAAAGAACGGCTCCCACGTCAACGAAGACCATGTGATCGCAGAGATCATCAATCCGGAAACCGGCGAACCGCTGCCCTATGGTCAGGCAGGCGAGCTGGTATTCACCACCATCACCAAGAAGGGTATGCCGATGCTGCGTTACAGAACACATGACATCTGCACACTGAATCCCGAAAAGTGCGCCTGCGGCAGAACCACCGTCCGCATGGGCAGAATCACCGGCAGAACCGATGATATGATCATCATCCGCGGCGTGAATGTATTCCCGTCCCAGATCGAGACCGTTCTGGTCAGAATCGACGGCGTAGCACCGCACTATCTGCTGGTCGTTGACCGCGTGAACAATGCGGATACACTGGAAGTACAGGTGGAAATGACCGAGGAAGCATTCACCGACAGCCTTGCAAACATGCAGAGACTCCAGAAGGAGATCGCCGCAGAGATCAAGTCCGTTGTCGGCGTTATGGCAAAGGTAACCATCTGCCCGCCCAAGAGCCTGCCGAGATCCGAGGGTAAGGCAAAGAGAGTGATTGATAACCGCAAGCTGTAATTTGAAAATTTGCAAAAGCGGCGATTTGCAACGCAAACCGCCGCTTTTTTGCGATAGAAGAAGGGTTTATTATGAGTGAAATCAATTTTTTCGGATTTCATGAAGACAGCACCATTGCGGATGTGCGGAGGGTGTTTTCATATTCGAATCCGCTGGCGGAGGCGATCTGCCGGAAGATACCGTCCATTCAGGAACGCCCCGATCTGCTGGAGGTCTACAAGGAATACGGAAAATGCGACATTCTGATCTGCCTGTATGAGATCCTGTTCAAGGGGCTGCTGAATGATGCGGAATATGAAGTCTATCTTTCTTTCCGCAGTGTGGACGCAGTCTGTGACGGGAATCCGCTTCTGACCCGGCAGTGGATCCAGGAGAATGCCATTGACCATATGCTGACGGCAGAGGGCTGGAATGAACTGAATGCCGCGCTCTCCGCGCTTTCGCCGGATATGCCGCTGTGGGAGCTTCGGCTCGTGTTCGCAGAAACGCTGCGGAGCTTTGCGGAGGACTGGAAGGACCGTGCAAGGCGCGTCTGGCTCATCAAGGAAAAGCGCGTCAGCCGGCTGTTTACGGATGCCCTGCTGACGGAGGCAGATTTTGCAGAGCTGCCGCCCATTCCGCCGGAGGTACCGTTCGGTGCGGCACAGAAGCTTGAAAGCCGGAAGGCACTTGTTTTCACGGGTGCATCAGGCACAGGAAAGACGCATCAGGTGCAGGCATACGTCAGAGCCATGACGGCGGATGATGCAAGCCGCCGCTGCTGCATCCAGCTCCATCCGGGTTATGGCTATGCGGATCTTGTGGAGGGAATGCGTCCGGCAATGGTCGCAACGGACGGCGGTCCGCCCATGCCGCTGCAGGTACGGATGGATGGAATGTTCAAGACCTTCTGCCGCGAAGCGGTGAAGCGAGAGGCAGAATTTCGCGCACTTTGCGTGAAGAATGACTATGCCCCGCGCCTGCGCAGCCGGTACAGCTATTATTTTCTGATCGACGAGATCGGCTGCTGTCCTCTGCGGGAGCTGCTGGGCGAGATCACGGACTGTCTGGAAGCCCGCGGAAGACGTGTGCGGACGCAGCTCAGCGGACTGCCGCTGTATCTGCCGTCGGTGGAAGGCTCGGCGGTGCCTCTGCGGGCGGATGTATTTGCAGAGGGCTTCTACATTCCGGAAAATCTGTTCCTGCTCGGCACGGCGGCAGCGGAGCCGTCGGACGCGGTACTGTGCCGGCGGTTTGCCCGGCATGAGGTCAGGGCATCGGACACCATGCATCTCCTGCCGGCGGAGCTTGCGGTCAGGGCGATGGCACTCAATGTTTACATTGCCGAAACCGGACGTTTCTTTGGTCTGCATGACGCACACCAGCTGGGGCAGGCGTATTTCCGGGACTATGACTGCTATGCTTCACCTGCGGAGTTCTTCCGCGAAGTCCTTCAGCCCATTCTCAGCGGCTATGTGCGCGGGCAGTATGGGGCGGAGGAGTTCCTGGCGGGGGCGGAGGAAGTGTTTGTGGAATGATAGACTTTGTGATAGTGTGAAAAACGTTTTTTGAAAATCTCCTTACGAATGTGAGGAGATTTTTCGTTAATCTGCACAAGAAACCATGGCGTATTTTGTCTCAATTGGGGAATTTTGAAAAAATACTTGTATTTTTTTTTTTTTTGGTATAATAAAATTAGTGGATATTACAGCGATGGTGGGATGTTGGGGGAAAATTGTTAGGAGGATGATGGGAATGCCGTATACTGAAGAAGAATTTGAACGAATGAAAAAAGAACTGGAAGATAGAGAAAAAAGGCTTAGACTCAGAATGAAACTTCTGTTTATGTCTCTTCCAATTGTAATTGTTTTGGCTGTTTGCTTTTTTTTTGATAATAAAACTATGAACGAAATAATTGAACTGAGTGGCATTTCCTGTATTTCGGTTTTATTTATCTATTTTCAGTTTTCAAAAAACTTTATGGACTACGCAAATGCCACAAAAGACTTCCACAATAACTTCTTCAATTAAGTGAAAGGGTGTTCAAATATGAAAATTGCAACATTAGGTATATCAAAAAGTGGAAAATCAACATATACATGTGGAATGGCGATGGAATTTTATCATGCAGATGCCAATGTGGATATGTATCATATTCAGGACAGAAAAAATACTGGTGAAGAAGAATATTCAGGCTATGAGTACAGAGCCTTCGAAGATCTTAATACAATGATCACAAATCGTGAATTTCCCCCATCTACATCTACAACTACAAGGATGAGGTTAGATTTTTGTAAAGATGAAAAGAAAATTATACCTATTGATTGGATCGATTATCGCGGGGGAGTTTTAAAGGAGTTTGCAAGAGGTGAAATTCAAGAGAAGGATAAGCAGTTATATAAGGATTTACTTAACAGCAGTGTCATTATTGTTTTTACAGATGCTGCTTTTTTGAAAGCTCTCATGATTAAAGGAGCTGACCATAAGACGATAGCACCTTATATTGGAGCTACTGATATTTCACAGGTATTACATATTGTTAAAGACTATAGAAAATCAAAAGGATTACGAACACGGGTAATGTTTATCCTTACAAAATGTGATTCTACAAATATCGATATAGAATCTGATTTTCCAGCTTTGAAAAATATGCTTGAAAAGGTATATAGTTTGACAATATCGCATAATAAAGACTATGAAATATATCCGGTCGGAGTAGTTGGAATTGGAAATGTAACAACTAAAGTGACATACAACACTGAAGATATTCCTCAAATCGAGCATGAAATTAAGAAACAGCTTAAAGTTCGCACATACAATATTACTTCTTCTTTTGCACAGGTATTGTTAATGGCGATGGATACAGCGATTACAACTTGTGTGGAACGCCGAAATAAACGCTTCGATAAAATGGAAAAAATAGATAAGCGATCCGCAACTATTTTGGGTAAGATACGTGCAATATGGAGTGATTTGCTATTGGTATTTTCAGGAAAATTAAATGAAGAACGTGAAGCTATGGCTGAAATAGTCAAGTTAAATCATGAAATTGAAAATTTAAAAGAACATCGTGAATCGCTCAAAAAAATTGCAAATGAAAGGCGATGAAATATGCTTACTGCTGATGTACTCTTATATACACGTTCAATGGATGAAGATTACAGATGGGTGTATAACAATTCTTTTACGGTAGCGAATGAACTGCTCTTGGACAGTGAATACGGCGAATTCGAACAAAATCGAACAAAATACTTAGAAGAATATCCGCTCTTTGTTAGAGATACAAAAGAAGGATTAACGATATATAGATTTCTAAAGACTGAAAATAAAGATAGTGCGGCACGTCCAATATATGCACTGGTTGGCTGTACTTTTAGTGGAGATGATTGTTTTTATGTGCGTCGCAATCTCCCAGAAATAATCTGTTATTTTTTTCTGTGCTTTGACGCTTTTTTGCCTGTACTTGACGAAATCTCAGATGATATGAGGGACGAAATTCATTGTATTGATTTTTGCACAAATAAAATATTGTCTGAATATAAGAAAAACACCGAATTTAAAACATTGGATCACTTTTTTATCCGCGAATACAACAAAACAAATCCTAAAAATTTTATGTTTTCCGCCAAAAAATTGAAACCTATTCCGGATGTGATCCCAGTGTTCCCAAAAAAGAGAAGACTTTTCAATAGTATTGTAAATTTTTTGAAATTTCCTGCTAAATCTGAGAAAACGAAAAATCATGGGCTATTTGATTACAAAAATCTGTTTCAGAATAAAACAAATCGCAAACAGTAAAACAACAGCAGCTGTCCCTCCGACAGCTGCTCCCTTTTTCATCCCCCTTGACAACAATTCCCCAAATATGATATAATTTGATTACACGATGCCATATCCTTTGAGAGGAAGATCGATTGATGAGCACAACAAATGAAACCATGTCCGGCGGCATGGACTCCGGGCTGAATGCCGGAATGAATACTGCGCAGGTGCTGAATGACCCCTATGCCGAGCGAACGGAAAAGGGCGTACATCAGTACATCTGCCCGAACTGCGCCGCCGGTCTGCAGTTCGACCCAAAAAAGCAGGGCTTTTCCTGCGAATACTGCATGAGCTTCTTTACACCCGAAGAATGTAAAAAAGCCAATGACAAGATCAAAACCGATGCGGAGGAGGAAGCCCCCAAGCGCACGGAATTTGAGGAGAATGTACAGCTGTACTCCTGCCCCTCCTGCGGTGCGGAGCTGATGACCGACCAGAATACTGCGGCGACAGAATGCTACTACTGCCATAACCCTGTAGTACTGCAGGGACGGCTTTCCGGTAATTTCCGCCCGTCAAAGGTCATCCCGTTCAAGATCGACCGCGCCGGTGCGCACAATATCTTCAAGACCTGGTGCAAACGCCGCTGGTTCCTGCCGAAGGCATTTACCTCCGACAGCCAGCTGCTCCACATGCAGGGCGTATATGTGCCGTTCTGGGTGGCGGACTGCGATGTACATGGACAGATGCAGGCGACCTGCAAGAAGATCCGCCGCTGGACCTCCGGCAATTACCGCTATACCGAAACCAAGGAATTTGATGTGTTCCGTGACGCATCCATCCAGTTCCTCGGTATTCCGGCGGATGGTGCAAGCAAGATCGAGGATGCGCTCATGGAAGCCATCGAGCCGTTCAACTATGATGATACTGTGGACTTTGAAATGTCCTACCTCAGCGGTTTTCTGTCCGACAAGTATGATGTGAACAAGAAGCAGGTATTCCCCCGCATCAAAAACCGCGCTGTGAACGGCAGCGACCAGCTTCTCCGTTCCTCCATGACCGGCTACAATTCTGTCCGCGTAACGCGCTCGGATATGCATATCCTCGGTACGAAATGGCAGTACATGCTCCTGCCGGTATGGTTCATGACCTACCAGTACAAGGGCAAGCAGTATGCCTTTGCCATCAATGGTCAGACCGGCAAGCAGGCAGGCACTCCCCCGCTGGACACCAATAAGCTCCTGCGTCTCTGTGCACTGATCGTGGTGGGCTGTACTCTACTCGGTGCGATTGGAGGGCTGATTCTGCGATGAAGAAAATATGGAGCATTCTGACTGCGGCAGCGGCGGTATTCTGTCTTTGCAGCCCCCTGCCGGCAGCAGCTGATGAAACTACAGGGTATCTGGTGGACTTTGCCGACACACTGACGGACGAGGAAAAAGCTGAATGTGTGGATGATCTGAACGAAGCTGCGGCTCTCACCGGTATGAACATCGGTGTTGTCATCGCCGATTCCAATATACCGGAGGGTGCCGGAGCAGAAACGGCAATGGTAATGTATGAACAGACTTTCGGCGATTCTGATGGTGTATTCTGCTTTCTGGATGCACGCGAGGAGAATCCGCAGCACTATATCCACACAGTGGGTGATGCACGTTTCTTCTACCCGGATACGGGAGAAGGCGGACGCATTGCGGAGATCCTTGTTGACCTTGACAGCTTCATCTCGCCTTCCATGGATATGGCCGGTGCGATCACGATGCTGAACATTGATCTGGAATACTTCTACAGCCTCGGCATGGAGGAGGATGTCTATATCTATGAGGAATCGGACGGTCTGTACTACTATGTACATGACGGGCAGATGCTGACAGCGGACGCACTCCCGGATGCGGATGTTACAGAAACGGAGCCGACGACCGGCGAGCATGTGGAGATCTCCGATCTGGGCAACGGCAATGCTGTCCTCTATGACGAGGGCGGCTGGCTGGATTCCGAGGACTACAATACCTGCCTTTCCTACCTGCAGAACGCGGCGGACACCACGGGCATGAATGTTGCCATGGTGCTCGGTTCCCAGTCGCGTTCGGAGTATACCATTGAATCGCTTGCAGATGCAAGCTATGACGAGCTGTTCGGTCCGGGAACGGACGGACTGCTGTACTACATGGATCTCAGCGGTGCAGATTCGCCGTATGACTACATTTCCACCTGCGGTATGGGACAGATGTACTATACCAACGACTCCACCTATGACCGCATCAATGCGATCTTTGATGTGGTATTCCCCTATCTGACACCTGCGGGCAGTGAGGATGTACCCGGTGCCGTGGAGGCATTTGCGGATGAGGTCATCTATTACTATGAGCAGGGCATACCGGATCGCTACTATGTGTACGACGATGTATACAATGAATATTATTATGTGGAGGACGGACAGCTGCAGACCTCGGCAACAAAGCCCTATATTTCGGTGGAAGGTCTGCTTGCCTTTACAGCCGGGGGGCTGATGATCGGATTGATTGCGGCACTTATCACCTTCTTTGGCGTGAAGGTGCATTACAAATTCAAGTCCTCGCTCACGCCCACGGCATATGTGAACCGGAAGAATCTGGTATTCCACCAGCAGTATGACTGTTTTGTCCGCGAATACACCACCAGAACGAAGATCGAATCCTCGTCCGGCGGCGGCAGAAGCGGCGGCGGCGGTGGCGGCAGAAGCTCCGGCGGTCACGGCGGCGGCGGACGGCATCGGTGATAAATCTGCTGAAGCATCAAAAATAATAACAAGGCAACGCCTGCTTTTGAGAAGCTGGCGGTGTCTTGTTATACGAATCCTCCATACAAAAAAATGCTCCGGATCGTGAAAATCCGGAGCATTTATGGCTTCTAATTAGTCGCTTACATAAGGCAGCAGAGCGATGTGTCTTGCTCTCTTGATGGCAACTGTCAGCTCACGCTGGTGGAATGCACAAGTGCCTGTCACTCTTCTGGGCAGGATCTTGGATCTTTCCGTCATGCACTTCTTGAGCTTTGTGATGTCCTTGTAGTCGATCTTCTCTACACGGTCAACACAGAACATGCAAACCTTCTTGCGCGGACGCTTGGAAGGACGGGAATTTCTTTCACGTTCCATACTTAAAAATCTCCTTTTCTATAGATTAAAACGGTACTTCGCCGTCACTCAGAACTTCTTCAAAATCCTCCAGATTGCCCAGCTCGATCGGCTGCGGCGCACGGTTCACGGCTGCCTGCGGTGCAGGTGCCGGCTGTGCGTACTGCTGCTGACCATACTGCTGCTGGGGGGGAGCATTGTACTGGGGCGCATTGCCGCCGTACTGGTTATTGTACTGATTGCCGCCATACTGACCGGGCGCAGAATAACCGCCATTGCCGTTGTCCTGACGCTTGTCGCCGCAGAAGGTCACATTGTCTGCAATGATTGCAGTTCTGTAGTGCTTCTGACCGTTCTGATCAGTATAATTGTCATTCTGAAGTCTGCCCTCAACATGGATCATACGACCCTTGGAGAAATAACGGCAAACAAATTCAGCCTGCTGCCGCCAGAACGTAATATCAAAGAAATCAGCCTTTCTTTCTTCGCCCTGCTTCACAAAGCCGCGGTCAACTGCAATCGTCACACGGCACATGGAAATACCGCTCTGTGTTTGACGCAGTTCCGGATCCGCCGTCAGACGACCCATCAAAATGACTCTGTTATACATCTCTCAGTACCTCCCCACGTTGGAAATTTATCGGAAAATTCAGATTTGCGTTATGGTCTTACTTAGTGGTAACCATAGAACGCAGAACGCCGTCGGTGATGTTCAGAACACGACCGAACTCTGCCGGGAAATCGGGCGCGGATGTGAATGTATACAGTACATAGTATCCGTCGATCTCATAGTTGATCGGATAAGCCAGCTTGCGCTTGCCCCACTCGTTCACTTCCTCAGTCAGTGTGCCGTTCTTCTCAATGAGATTCTTAAACTTTTCAACGAGTGCCTTTGCTGCATCCTCGCCGTTCTTGAGGCTGTATACAACCATTGCCTCATAAGTTTCGTTCAGCTTTGCCATTTTGCTGCACCTCCTTCTGGATTTCGCCCGCTTTCACGGGCAAGGATTGGACTGCTTGTACATCATAAGCAATCTTCAGTATTATACCACAAAAAATGCCCCTTGTCAAGGGGCATTGGGGATTTTTGTGAGAACCTACAAAAAGGTAAAAGGCTTTCTGATAGTAGGGTGCCGGCGGATTATTATTCTGACAATGAAATATAGATACTTTTTCTGGTGGCGGTACTCCAAAACTGCCCCCACCCCCTGTCCTCTCCCCGAGGGGAGGGGGAAATAGTGCCGGTGCTGCCTTTTGAATCCATTATCGCTCTTTCATTGCCTGAGTAATAAGTTACCAACCTCGCTGCTACACCAGCATAAAAGGCATGAGGATGGCGCACATGATGGTGAAATACACGGCAAGGGAGATGCCGGCTGCGCCAAAGATATTGAGCAGGCTCATGCCGCCGTCCGCGCGCAGGAGCATCTGCTTCATCTGTCCATTCACGCCGGAACGCCGCACACGTCCGACCTTCTTCAGCACATGGCGGTAATAGAGCCAGTTAGCAAATACGCACAGCAGCACGCGCAGGGCAAGCTGTACGACATAGAACACCATATCCAGCGAGAGGAGCAGATCCTCATGGGCTTCGATGAATGCAATCAATCCGCTGAACATCTGGGTGGGATCCATGCCGTAGGCACTGTACATTTCAATGGTGCTTTCGGCAGCACAGGCTTCCGCGAGGCTTGTGAGCATGGTGGGGATGCTGCAGAGGGTCATGGCAAGCACGGTCAGGAAGCACATGAGCCACATCCGGCGGCTTGCAAAATAGAGATGGGGAAAGAGCAGTGCCGGCAGATTGACGGACACCTTTCTTCCGGTTTCCTTGAACCGCTTGAACAGCGGGAGGTAGTAGAGTGTATTGGTTCCGACGAACTCTGCCACATCGCCGAGACGTTCGCCGTCCAGCTCCTCCTCCGGATCCATGCCGCAGCAGGGGTCGTTGGGGTTATAGGCAACGAGCTGACCGTCCGGGAGCATAATGCTGACGGGCGGGACGGTACCGTTCTGCGCCGTGCTGTGCAGGGATGTGTGACAGATGGAGCAGTGGGATGCGTCGGGGGCATTGATATGGCGGCAGTTGGGGCATTCACGCGACGCAAAATCGCCGCGGTGCAGCTCCTGCCAGCTTTTTCCCTCTACGTGGAGGGTGGTATTGATGCATTTTCCATGGGAAGTATAGCAGCTGCGGTGGTAGGGGGTACCGCAGTCGGGGCAGACAACGATGTCGTCCTCATTTTTGAACGTATTCTGGCAGACAATGCACTGACAGCCTGTATAATTGGGCATAATTCCTCCTTATTGCATTTTTCAATTCAGTATATACATTTATTATACCACATTTTCAGTATTTTGCAAGGGGAGGAGGGGAATTTTCAGATGATTTACACAATAACACGCTCCCTGCCTGCAGGCAGGGAGCGTGTAGAACATATGAACTCAGCGTCTGAGAATATCCACCCAGCTCACTTCACTGCCGGAGCCATTGGCGGCGGCGTAGGAAAGGACTGCGGCGGCATCCTCGGCGTTGACATTGCTGTCAGCATTGACATCGGCGGCGGCAGTAACGGGAAGCTCCGCGCCCGTGCCGATCTCAGCAGCCATTGACAGAAGCTCGGCAGCGTCCGTGGAATCTACTGCACCGTCGGAATTGGGGTCGCCGGCAGAATCCCAGACGGAGGCGGCTGTATGCTCCGTCAGTCCGATGTCATCGAGGGCGTAGAAATGCGGGAACACATCCGCAAATTCACCACTGTACTTTTCAAGGATCGTGTCCGAAATTTCTCTGAAATACGCATACCGTTCAGACTCCTTCAGACCCTGTTCAGCAAGCTCTGCTGTCAGCGTATCGGGAGCATAGCATCTATAACTGTTGGTTCGTACTTCATACTCGATCTCATAATCTGCAAGCTCCGGAATATCCGCAATATCAAACGTACTGTTTTCGTCATTTTCAATAATATGCAGTTCATGTCCAAGCGCGCAGGTGCTGTACTCACACTGATCCACAATATTCACTGCTTCGATATGCTCGTACATCAGCATGAGATTTCTGCCGATCGCCGAAAGTTCGCTGCGGTCATCAGAATCAATATGAAGCATATAGGTATTTTCATCACCTTCAACACTTGTCAGTGTTACTGTCCAGGCATCAGCGGCTGTAAAATCCGCCCAGCTTTCCAGACCAGTATAGCCTGTGACTGTACTGAGCATTTCTTCTGTCAGCGCAGAACCATCTGTTTTCACCATAATGCCCTGGAACATCGTCTGACTTTCCAGACCATAGCATCCAATGCCTTCAAGGTATATAGGAGTAATTTTCTTGACATAATAATCAGCAGAGGACACGGTTAGTGTACCAAGCATGGACAGCGCAGCTGCTGCTGCACAAAATGCCATTCGCTTTTTCATCATAATCATCTCTCCTATCAGTGTTAAATATTGGTGAATTTCACCTAAGTTCAGTATACCATATTTTCCTTGTTTTGTCAATCGTTTTTTCAAAAAAAGGAAATAATAGGGTCAAAGACAATCTCCCCGTTTTGTCGAAATAATCCTTGACAATCCTATCCCGATGAATTATAATAATTGCAGAGTGTCTGCATCACGGTAGGCGGTTGCTCCCTGCAAGGGGAGGTGGTAACATATGGTGAGCTTTTCGGACATGATGCTGTTCGCAACGTTGATCGTATCTGTTATCTCTCTTGTATACGAGATTTGCAATAATCATCGCGACAAGAAGTAAGTTCTTTATCTGACCATAAAGAAACACCGCCATGCCCTTCCAAGGTGACGGTGTATCTTTATACATAACACTAAAGGGAGGTGACCGCTTGTCGCAGGCACTCTCTTTATGTTTATTATAGCATGTTGGGGAGGAGTTGTCAAGCGGATTCCTCTCTTTCTTCAAATTCCCCCTTGTATTTCCCCCAAAACTATGCTATAATAAGGTGTATATACCAAAAAACAGGAGCGTGAATATATGGTGCATTTTGGAAATGAGTGGGATGTGCTGCTGGGGGATGAGCTGGAAAAGCCCTATTATCTGGCACTGCGGCAGTTTCTGACGGAGGAATACCGCACGGCGGTGATCCATCCCGACCAGTATGATATTTTCAACGCGCTGAAATATACCACCTACAGCGGGGTGCGCGTGGTCATCCTCGGACAGGACCCCTACCACGGCACGAACCAGGCGCATGGACTGAGCTTTTCTGTCAAGAAGGGCATCCAGCCGCCGCCCTCGCTCATCAATATTTACAAGGAGATCCGCGAGGATCTGGGGATCGACAATCTCGGAAAGCACGGCGAGCTGACAAATTGGGCAAAGCAGGGCGTACTGCTGCTCAATACCGTGCTGACCGTCCGTGACGGCGAAGCCGCAAGCCACCGCGGGAAGGGCTGGGAACAGTTCACTGACCGCATCATCCAGCTGCTGAACCTGCGTGAGGATCCCATCGTGTTTCTGCTCTGGGGCGCACATGCTGCGAAAAAGCAGGAGCTGATCACCAATCCCTGTCACCTGATCCTGAAGGCTGCCCATCCGAGTCCGCTTTCGGCGACTAAGGGATTTTTCGGGTGCAGACATTTTTCGCAGACGAATGATTTTCTCGCAGCGCATGGATTTTCGCCGATTGACTGGGAGATAGAGTAGGGGGGAACAGCTTTAGGAAAGCTGGGCAAAGATTCCCCCACCCCGCTGCCCTCCAAAGGGACTGCCGCCCTTGGAACCCACTTATAAGGATGTGTTTTTATGGAAAAGAAGCCGATTTATTCATTTGAGATCTTCCCGCCGAAGCCTACTTCGCCCGTGGAGAGCATTGAAAAGGCGTTTGCGGAGCTGGCGGCTCTGAAGCCCGATTTCATCAGCGTGACCTATGGTGCGGGCGGCGGGCTGAACGGCGGCGCGCTGACCTGTCAGCTGTGCGCGAAGCTCCTGCATGAGTACCATGTCAAGCCCGTGGCACACCTGCCCTGCATCTCCTACACCAGGGAGGAGATCTCCGCGGTTCTGCGCGATTTCAAGGCGAACGGCATCACCGATATTCTCGCACTGCGCGGGGATAAAAGCCCCGAACGTCCGGAGAAGGATGATTTCCGGTATGCCTCCGACCTCATCGAATTTATCAGGCGTGAAGGGGATTTCCACATTTCTGCGGCATGTTATCCGGAGGTGCATCCGGAAGCCCGCAGTGCGGCGGATGACCTGCGCCACCTGAAAGAAAAGGTGGACAAGGGCGCGTCCCATCTGATCTCCCAGCTGTTCTTTGACAATGACCATTTCTATGATTTCCGCGAGAAATGCGACATTATCGGCATTGATGTGCCGATCGAAGCGGGCATCATGCCCGTAGTGAATGCCGCGCAGATCAACCGCATGGTGAGTCTCTGCGGGGCAAGTCTGCCGAGAAAGTTCACGGTCATGATGCAGAGATTCGGTCACAGCCCTGAAGCCATCCGCGACGCGGGCATTGCCTATGCGGTTGACCAGATCGTAGACCTCGCGGCGAACGGCGTGGACGGTATACATTTATATACGATGAACAACCCCTACGTAGCAAAGCGCATTACCGAAGCCGTTTCCGGCATTCTGGGGAGAACGCTGTGATCTCCATAGGACGCATTGACCGCGCACAGGCGTTCCGCTATGCGGGGATGCAGTGCGAACCGGACAAGCGGCTCGCTTCCCTTGCGGATGCATGTGAAAAACATCTGCTTTCTGCGGTCTCTCCGAAATACATTCACCGCGTCTATCCGCTGGAGTTCCGTTCCGACGGCATTGCCTGCAGGGGCAGCAGTCTGCTCCTGACGGGAAAGGACATTGCAGCGCATTTGCAGGGCTGCACCCATGCACTGCTGTTCTGTGCCACACTCGGAGAGGGGGCTGACCGCATGATCCGTGCGGCGCAGGTACAGGACATCACTGCCGGACTGCTGACGGATGCCCTTGCCAGTGCGGCGGTCGAACAGGTCTGCGACCTGGCAGAGGCGGAAATGCTTGCCGGGCTGCCGGAGCTGCATCCGACGTGGCGTTTCAGTCCGGGCTATGGTGATCTGCCGCTTGCGGTACAGGGGGATCTCCTTGCGGCTGTGGATGCCGCGCGGCGTGTCGGCGTGATCCTCAGTGCGGGCGGACTGCTCATGCCGTGCAAATCCGTCACCGCGATCATCGGACTTTCTGACAAGCCAGTGGAACGCCGCAGAAAAGGCTGTACATCGTGTAACTTATCAACTACCTGCCCCTATCGGGCGAAAGGAGAACGCTGCCAATGACAATGGATACGCTTTTCCGTTCCGGATTTCTCATGCTTGACGGCGGCATGGGGACCATGCTGCAGGCGAACGGTCTGCAGATGGGCGGCATTCCGGAGCTTCTGAATTTTACCCATCCGCAGCTCATTCAGAGCATTCACCGCAGCTATATTGAAGCCGGTGCGGATGTGATCTATACGAATACTTTCGGTGCAAACCGCCTGAAAATGGCAAAGACCGGGCATTCCGTACAGGAGATCATCGCCGCCGCGATTCAAAATGCCAGGGCGGCGGCAAAGGAGGATACCCTCGTTGCGCTCGACATTGGTCCCATCGGGCAGCTGCTTGAACCGACCGGTACACTGAAATTTGAAGAAGCCTATGACATCTTCCGGGAGCAGATCGAAGCCGGAAAGGATGCCGATCTGTACATTTTCGAAACGATGACCGACCTCTCGGAGGTGCGGGCAGGCGTACTTGCGGCAAAGGAATACGGCAATGGCAAGCCCGTTTTCGTAACCATGAGCTTTGAGGAGAACGGCAGAACCTTTACGGGCTGTGAAATTTCTGCCATGGCACTCACCCTTGAGGGACTGGGTGCGGATGCCATCGGCGTGAACTGCTCGCTCGGTCCGATGGAGCTTGTTCCCATCGTGCAGGAGCTTTGCAGATGGACAAATCTCCCCGTCATCGTCAAGCCGAATGCAGGACTCCCCGATCCCATCACCGGTACACACAGCTTCCCGCCGAAGAGCTTCGGCGAGTGCATGAGGGTCTTTGCGGAAATGGGTGCGGTGATCTTCGGCGGCTGCTGCGGCACAACGCCAGATCATATCCGTGAGGCGGCGCAGAATATCCGCAGCATGACACCGGTGAAGCGTGATGTGCAGATCCCGGCAGCGGTTTGCTCGGCAAGCCGGACGGTCATCCTTGACCAGCCGCGGATCATCGGCGAGCGCATCAATCCGACCGGCAAGAAGCGATTTAAACAGGCTCTGATGGAGCATGACATTGACTACATTCTCGGACAGGCGATCGAGCAGATCGGCGCTGGCGCGGAGATCCTGGATGTGAATGTGGGTCTGCCGGAGATCGACGAATGCGCCATGATGCAGGAAGTCGTCAAGGCGATCCAAGGCGTGACGGATACGCCGCTGCAGCTCGATACGACAAAGCCGGACGCACTCGAAGCGGGACTTCGGATCTACAACGGCAAGCCCATTGTCAATTCCGTCAACGGCGAGGAGGAATCCCTGAATACCGTGCTTCCGCTTGTGAAGAAATACGGTGCGGCAGTTGTGGGACTGACGCTGGATAAGAATGGTATCCCGAAGACGGCGGAGGGGAGATTTACGATTGCAAAGCGGATTCTTGACCGCGCACTGGCACTCGGCATCCGGCGAGAGGATGTGTATATTGACTGCTTGACCCTGACGGCATCCGCCGAGCAGGACGGCGTGATGGAAACGCTGAAGGCTCTGACGCGCGTCAAGCAGGAGCTTGGTCTGCGGACGGTGCTGGGCGTGTCGAATATCTCGTTCGGTCTGCCGGACAGGGAGCTTGTGAACCGCACCTTCCTGACCATGGCACTCCATGCGGGGCTTGACCTGCCCATTATCAACCCGAACATTGCCAATATGACTGCTGCCGTGCGCACCTACCGGATGCTAGCTGGCTTTGACAGAAACGCGGTGGATTATATTGCGCACTACGGCGGCGAAGCACCTGCGACACCGAAGCCGGCGGCGCAGACAATGACGCTCGGCGCGGCGATCTCCGCAGGACTCGGACAGGAAGCCGCCCAGCTGACAGCCACTTTCCTGCAGGAAATACCGGCAATGGAGATCGTTAATACCCAACTGATCCCGGCATTGGATGAAGCCGGGGCGGCGTTTGAATCCGGAAAGATCTTCCTGCCACAGCTTATTTCCGCCGCATCCGCGGCGCAGAAGGCATTCGAGGTCATCCGGAATGCCATTGCAGAAAGCGGCACGGAAACGGTGAGCCGCGGCACGATCGTCATTGCGACGGTCAAGGGCGATATTCATGACATCGGCAAGAACATTGTCAAGGTGCTGCTGGAGAATTACGGCTATACCGTCATCGACCTCGGCAAGGATGTACCCTGTGAGGCAGTCGCAGAAGCGGCGGTGCAGTATGATGCACCCCTTGTGGGACTGTCGGCACTGATGACGACCACACTCCCCTCCATGGAAGAAACCATCCGGCTGGTCCGTGCAGTCCGTCCGGATACGAAGATCATGGTAGGCGGTGCCGTCCTCACGCCCGATTATGCCGAAAAGATCGGCGCGGACTACTACGCAAAGGACGCGAAGGAGTCAACGGATATTGCGAGAAAAGTATTTGGATCAGAATAATTTGGGAAACAGCGGCAATTTGCCGCCTGGTAGAATGAAATCAGAATACTGCTGCCGCTTGTCCGCAGGACATAAGGCAGCGAACGTCAGCGGCGACCCGCCGCAGAATGGAAATTTGTCAGCATTTTGGAGGAACATTGTATGAAAAAATCAAGAATCATCGCTGCATTCTGCAGCGCGCTTCTGCTGATGTCAGCAGCAGGCTGTGACAGCGGCAGCAAAAAGGCGGACTATGAATGGAGCAACGTTGCCATCGGCGGCGGCGGCTATGTGACCGGCATGGTCTACAGCGAAGCAGAAGAAAACCTTGTCTATGCAAGAACCGACATCGGCGGCGCATACCGCTGGGTGGAGGCTGAACAGCGTTGGGTTGCCATTACCGATCACCTCGGCTCGGACAACTGGAACCTCATCGGCATCGAGAGCCTTGCTGCCGATCCGGTGGAGGCAAACCGTGTGTACCTGCTCGGCGGTACTTATATGGGTTCACCCGGTGCGGTGCTTGCCTCCGAGGACTACGGCGAGACCTGGACACAGGTGGATATGCCCTTTGAATGCGGCGGTAACTGCTCCGGACGCGGCTCCGGCGAGCGCATGATGGTCAACCCCAAGAACAACAAGGAGATCTACATGGGCACGCGAAATGCGGGTCTGTGGAAATCCGAGGACTACGGCAAGACCTGGAATGAGGTGACCTCCTTCCCGACCAAGGGCAATTACTTCCAGGAAAGCAATGCCATCGGTATCATGTGGGTGGAATTTGAACCGAACTCCGGTGATGTTTATGCGGGCGTTGCAGAAACCTCCGGCGCGTGCATCTATCGTTCTTCTGACAACGGTGCGACCTGGGAGGCACTGCCGGTATTCCAGCAGGGACTGTATCCGACACAGGCGGACTTCGCCTCCGACGGTACGCTCTATCTCTCCTATTCTGATAACTGCGGTCCGAATATGTCCAGCTGCAATGATGCCGCTGTTGCAAAGTTCAAGGACGGCGCATTCACCGACATCACTCCGCAGCTCGATGACGGCAGATACGGCGGCTTCGGCGGTATCTCCGTGGATAAGAATGACCCCAACACCATCGTTGTCAGCACACAGTTCTACTGGTCAAATTACGGCGACAATATCTACAAATCCACCGACGGCGGCAAGACCTGGACGGGCATGTTCAATGCGAATACCGGCGAGAAGAACTATGTCATGGACGTTTCCCGCGCAGACTGGCTGACATGGGGGCTGGAGGAAGCCAAGCTCGGCTGGTGGATCTCCGACATCAACATCAATCCGTTCAATTCCGATGAAGTGATGTACGGCACGGGTGCGACCATCTACACCACACAGAATATGACCGATCTGGGCAGCGGCACGCCGGTCACCGTGGCATTCGATGCCTACGGTCTGGAGGAAACAGCCGTATTCCAGATGATGTCCCCGAACTACAAGGACGGCGAACCGCAGCTGTATTCCATCATGGGCGACCTCACGGGCTTCTCCCATCTGGATGTGACCGTAGGGCCGGATGAAGCACATTTCATGGGCGCGGCTTCCGGCGGCAGAGCAATGGATCTGGATGTTGCATATGAAAACGGCAACTGTGCGGTCTACACCATCGAGGACAGAAACAAGCCGGTATGGTACACCAATGACGGCGGCAGTACATGGATCGAGGCGGCTGCGCCGGAAAAGGCAGCGGGCGGCAAGGTCTCCATGGCAGCGGACGGCAGCTGCTTCCTCTGGACACCGGCTACGGCGGGCAATGCCAATATCTATATGTTCAATCTCAATGAAAACAAGTGGTACTATGTACAGGGTCTGGGCTACGGCGCGGAGATCGCCGCAGACAGAGTGAACCCGAAGAAGTTATATGCGGCGTACAATGGTTTGTTCTATATTTCAACTGACGGCGGCGTGAGCTTCACTTCCACAGGGCAGATGATCTCGGACGGCGCGGATATTTACACCGTCGTCGGCAAGGAGGACAATGTATGGCTTTGCAGCGGTACGCTT
The DNA here is from genome assembly GCA_045578805.1 of Oscillospiraceae bacterium. Classification (GTDB taxonomy): domain Bacteria; phylum Bacillota; class Clostridia; order Oscillospirales; family Ruminococcaceae; genus UBA3855. The sequence goes on along the minus strand of JAZNKY010000064.1, from coordinate 5,501 downwards.
GTGATGTACTCCGAGGACGGCGGCAAGAGCTTCACCTCCATCAAGGACATTGACTTTGATGCAATGGGCTTCGGCGCGCCGGAGAAGGAGGGTGACTATCCTGTGATCTATGCGATGGGCAGTGCCGGCGAACAGGGCGACGGCATCTATCGTTCCACGGACAAGGGCGCGACCTGGCTGCGCATCAATGACGAGCAGCATCTGTTCGGCAACCTGACGCACTTCATCACCGGTGACAGCAAGGTATACGGCAGAGTTTACTTTGCGACCAACGGCAGAGGTATCGTCATGGGCGATATTGCAGAGAACGATTGATGAAGAAACGACGCATCGCCTATTTCCGGATCATCGGCGTACTGCTCCTGCTGGCTCTGCTCATTGCAGGCATCATGAGCGGTGTGACCGCATATCGGGTGTATACGGGTCAGCTGCAGCTGAACATCCCCGACCCTGAGGAATATCCCGTGAATGGCGTGGATGTGTCGCGCTATCAGGGGAATATCCAGTGGGATGTCATCGCCTCGCAGAATATCACCTTTGCCTTTATCAAGGCGACCGAGGGCAGCTCCTATGAGGACCCCTGTTTTGACTATAACTGGGAGGAATCCCGCAAAAACGGCATTTATGCCGGTGCCTATCATTTCTTCAGCTTCGAGAGCAGCGGCATCACGCAGGCGCAGAATTTCATTGAGACTGTCGGCGAGCTGGAACAGGATCTGCCGCCGGTGGTCGATCTGGAATTCTACGGCGATTATGCAGAAACGCCCCTCTCCAAGAAGGAGACCCGGCGCATTCTGGATGATCTGCTGGAAACGCTGGAGGACTATTATGGTGTAAAGCCGATCATCTACACCACGCCCAAGGCATACTATCAGTATCTGTTCGGCGGCGGCTACGGGGATTATCCCCTCTGGATGCGCAATACCTATTATGCGCCGAAGATGGACTGGCAGTTCTGGCAGTATACTGACAAGGGAGAGCTGGAAGGCTATGACGGCAGACAGGAGGACAATCTGGAGGAATATATTGACCTGAATGTATACAATGGCAATTTTGAGAAATTCCTGGAGGAATTTTCACTGACAGAGGAGGAAACTGAATGAAGCCATTCCGACTGAATGCCCCCTGCAAGGACTATCTCTGGGGCGGCAATAAACTGCGGGAGTATGGAAAAATTTCGGACAAGGACATCATTGCGGAAAGCTGGGAGCTTTCCTGCCATCCGGACGGGGAGAGCGTGATTGCGGACGGGGAATTTGCAGGCATGACATTGACCGCATTTCTGGCAGAACATCCCGAAGCACTCGGTACAAACTGCGAACAGTTCGACCGCTTTCCGGTGCTGGTGAAACTCATTGACGCAAGGGACAATCTTTCGGTGCAGGTGCATCCGGATGATGCCTACGCCCTTGCGAATGAGGGCGAATACGGCAAGACGGAGATGTGGTACATCGTGGAAGCGGAAGAAGGCGCAGAGCTGATCTACGGCTTCAAAGGCAGCATCACAAAGGAAGAATTTCGCCGTGCTATCGAGGAAAACACGCTTCTGGACAGAGTAAACCGTGTGCCTGTCAAACAGGGTGATGTGTTCTTCATCGAGGCGGGCACGCTCCATGCGATCGGCAAGGGGATCCTCATTGCAGAGATCCAGCAAAATTCCAACACGACCTACCGCGTCTATGATTACGGCAGGATCGGGGCGGACGGAAAGCCGAGGGAGCTGCATGTGGAGAAGGCTCTGGATGTGACGAATCTCACGCCGGCAAAGGCGCAGGAATGCTGTCCGAAAGACAACGGCACACAGCTGCTGGCAAAGTGCAGTTACTTCCATACTTCCTGTACAGAAAACGAGGATTCCTGTCAGGTCGTCTCGGATGATACCTCCTTTATCCATCTTCTGATACTGGAGGGCGAAGCGGTACTGACAGCAGAATGCTGTGAAATTCCGCTCAGAAAAGGCACAAGCGTATTTGTTCCGGCAGGAACAGGTGCGTGCAGAATAAACGGTAAATGCAAATTTATCAACACATCAATACGTTAAGGAGGATTTCATTATGAAATACTACATCGGCATTGACCTCGGCGGTACCAACATCGTCGCAGGCGTTGTAGACGAGGACTACAACATCATCAGCAAGGCAAGCACACGCACAAACTGCCCCCGTCCTGCACAGGAAATTGCAGACGACATGGCAGCCATGGCAATCAAGGCAGTGGAAGATGCAAATCTTACCATGGACCAGATCGAATGGGTGGGCGTTGGTACACCGGGTATCGCAAACAGCGAGACCGGCATTATCGAGTATTCCAACAACCTCGGCTTTGTCAATACCCCCATGGTGGAGTATATCCAGAAGCACATCAACAAGCCGGTATTTATTGAGAATGATGCAAATGCGGCAGCATACGGCGAGTATGTAGCCGGTGCGGCAAAGGGTGCAAAGAATGCAGTCTGCATCACACTCGGCACCGGTGTCGGCGGCGGCATCATCATTGACGGCAAGATCTATTCCGGTTCCAACTTTGCTGGCGCAGAGATCGGTCATACCGTGATCTCCGTGGATGGTCCGCAGTGCTCCTGCGGCAGAAAGGGCTGCTTTGAGGTATATTCCTCTGCAACAGGTCTTGTCCGCATGACAAAGGAAAAGATGGCAGAGTGTCCGGATTCCAAGATGCATGACATCACAACTGAAAGAAACGGCAAGGTTTCCGCAAGAACCTCTTTCGATGCAATGCGTCTGGGTGATGCGGCTGCAAAGGAAGTCGTGGATTTCTACATCAAGTGTCTGGCTGCCGGTATCACCAATACCATCAACATTTTCCAGCCGGATGTACTCTGCATCGGCGGCGGTGTCTGCAATGAGGGCGATCCGCTCCTGCTCCCGATGAAGGAGATCGTGGCAAAGGAAGTCTACACCAGAAATTCCCCGAAGAATACTGAAATCGTGATCGCCAAGCTCGGCAACGATGCAGGTCTGATCGGCGCGGCATTCCTGGGAGCTGCTGGTAAATAGTGGGGGCTCTGCCCCCACACCCCCGCTCAAGGGATGTGATCCCTTGAGAATCCCAAATCGTTTTGCCATTGCACCCCTGCGGGGTACAAAGGCAAAACGTTGGATTTGCAAGAATCGCATTCTTGGGCGGAGTCCGGAAGGTGGAACACCATTACTTGCGGCAGTACACAGAAAAACCACACTCACAACACACGAGTCCAGCCAGAAATTCGGCTGGACTTTCTTCTTTTATACTTTCTCAACATTGAAAAAATTCAATTTTTATGGAATCTGCACACTTTTTTAGCATTATATTGATTTTTTAGCACAAAATGTATTGACATTCTTGAAAAAGTATGCTATAGTAAAAATGTAAATATATTTTCGTAAAGGAGTCAGATTTTTATGAAGATGTTCAAGAAGGTGCTGTCCGCAGTGACAGCAAGCGCGCTGACGCTTTCCATGGCAGCTGGAAGCGCGGCAATGTTCACAACAACTGCTGCTGACATGACCGCAATCGAACTGGTTGACGACATGGGCAATGGCTGGAACCTCGGCAACACATTCGACTGCTGGGGCAACATCACATGGACGGATCAGACCTGGACTGCATGGGGCAACAAGGACGAGTACCTGACAGAGGCTCTGTTCACCTCCATCAAGAATTCCGGTTTCAATTCTGTCCGTATTCCGATCACCTGGGCAAACTGGACGGATTCCTCTACCTATGACATTGATGACACCTATCTTGCAAAGATCAAGACCATGGTGGACTACTGCTATGCAAATGATATGTATGTCATCATCAACATGCACTGGGACTGGGTATCCGACGGCAGCCAGTGGCTGAATCAGGGTTCCGGTGCTAAGACACAGTTCCTGACCATGTGGACTGAGATCGCAAACTACTTCAAGGACTATGACAACAAGCTCGTATTCGAGGATATGAACGAGGTTACCTTCGATTATGCCACACTGAACGACTTCAATGCATCCTTTGTTGACACCGTTCGTGCAACCGGCGGCAACAATGCGGACAGACTGCTCCTGCTGGCTGGTTCCAACACCAACCAGGAAGCAACCTGCAACAGCCAGTTTGTCGTTCCGGATGATGACATGGTAGCGGTATCCATTCACTACTACACACCTCCGCAGTGGTGCGTTGCTGAGCCGGGCGCAAGCTGGGGCTACAGCTCCACATGGGGTACTGACGCTGAAGTCAAGGCTGTATACGACGACTTCAACGAGATGGCAAACTACTTTGTAACACAGGGCGTTCCGGTCATCATCGGTGAATACGGCGTTCTGAACTACTACAAGGATGCAAAGCTGACTGACAAGTCCGCTGCTGACATTGCAAACTACCTCAAGACTGTTGCTTCTGCTGGTCTTCAGACGACCGGTATTGCAACCTTCCTGTGGGATGACTCCACTGGTCAGCACCAGTGCTTTGACAGAGCAACTCTGTCCTGGTACGATGAAGAAGTAAAGCAGGTTTATGCAGACCTGGCAAATGAGGGCGTGGATGTTCCGGATGGTCTGGTTCTGACTGACAGAGTGACTTACACAAAGGATACGCTCGAGGCTCTGGATGATGCTGACTGCTACAACATCGACCTGAAGCCCTACAAGGATCTGAACGTGAAGATCACGGATGTTGTTGTTGAGGGTTCTGTGACATCCTCCGCTGGTTCCAATTCCTTCAGCGGCGGCGGCGTTATTGCATTCAACGGCTTCCTTGACGGCGGCGATGAGACGACCAGAACCTACTGCACAGAGGACTGGTTCTTCGATGCAAGCAATTTCTCCTGCATCACCAATATGGACGGCGTATGCTCCATCAAGGATGCTGACGGCGTTGCAGCTGATCATGAGTATGAGCTGGAATTTGACTTCATGAACATCAATACATGGTGGACATGGTCTGCAACCTCCGGCGATACTGTAGACATCGAGATCGACCAGGTAACTCTGATCTTCGACCAGAAGATTTATGTTGACGCTGAGACAGGCGTTGTGATTCCGGATGATACAGAACCGACTGAGACAACGGAACCCACCGAGACAACAGAGCCGACAACAGAAACCACAGAATCCACTGAGGATTCCTCTGCGGCTGATGTTGTTGCCGGCGATGTCAACGGCGATGCTGCTGTAGACATTCTGGACGTTCTGACCCTGAACAAGAACCTGCTGGCAGGTACTCCTCTGACCGAGGAAGGCAAGAAGGCAGCTGACGTTGACGGCGACGGCGCACCGTCTTCCAGTGATGCACTGACCATTCTGAAGTTCACAATTGGTCTGATTGAGAGTCTGGGCTAAATCCTATGATTGCTCTGGCGATTAAATATAGATACTTTTTTCTGGGGTCAGCACTCCAAGACTGCCCCCACCTCACCGGTGCCGTCCCCTCTGTCACTTCGTGCCGTCTCCCCACCCCGTGGGGAGCAGCCCCAACCCCTCCCCGAGGGGAGGGGCTATATATGGAGGGTGCTGCGCACCCTCCAC
>JAZNKY010000063.1:0-19248 GCA_045578805.1 Oscillospiraceae bacterium | reverse complement strand
GCAGATTTTCGAGCATAAATTTTACGCAGGCAAGGCAAAAAATCGCAGGCATACTGACGTATGTCAAGATTTTTTAACGCAGACTGCGTGAAATTTTGCCGAAAAGATGCGTATGAGATTTTAATGTGAACAGGCTCTAATCCAAATCAATAAAAAAGCAGCCCCCGGCAGGTCGGAGGCTCACAAAAAGGGACTGTTTTGATGCAGCCCCTTTATTCTTTGTTCGGTTTTATACTATTTTCATAGCCGCCGTCATAGGCGTTCGATCTGCAAATGTCCAGCATAATCTTGCGGAGCATTGCGATATTGACTTCTCAAGATAATTTCGAGAAGAAAATTCATTTTTTCTAAAAAATCATTGACATTTTATTCAATGCGTGATAATATAATTACATGACATTTACATTTTAGCAATATTTTATGTGACATTCTTTGAACAAATCAACAATATTTTAAGACGGAACAGATTCTTCATTTTCTGGATTCTAACATAATAACTGGATAAAAAAGAAAGAGATAACAACAGAAATCCAGTACGAAAAGGGGGGATGATCGGACGCGCTGTGCATGGCGCAGATCCATGGAAAGCAGAAAATGAGAAGATATATGATACTATCAAACAGATTATCTGCTCTTTCGCTTCAACATCGAAATCTTTCAATTGTAAATGTTCAAAAAATAAAAAGGAGTAGATTATGAAAAGACACATGGTAAAAAAGGCGATCGCATTCTCCCTCGCTTCTCTCATGGCAGCCAATTGCTCCATGACGATGGTGGGCAGTGCGACACCGTGGATCACCGGTCTCTCTGCACATGCAGCAGATAAGACATCCGGCACATGCGGCGCAGATCTGGAGTGGGTACTTGACACTGCCGGCGTACTGACGATCAGCGGCACAGGCGCGATGTCGGACTGGGCACAGGGCGATACACCGTGGGAGGATTACGCGGCATCCATTCAGAAGATCGTCATCGAAGAAGGCGTGACTTCCATCGGCACGAATGCTTTTGCAGGGCTTTCAAAAGTGACGGAAGCTCACATTCCGGATTCTGTGGGGAAGATCAATGCCGGGGCGTTTGAGAATTGCATCTCCCTGCTCCATGCTTATATGGATCCAACGGACAGAATCATCGTACAAACCGCATTTGATGGTACTGCTTATGCAGAGAATTACCTGACAACGGAAAAGAGTCTTGATATGAATTACGGCTCTGCCCGTGAACTGCGCGGCAAACAGGTGGTTGTGAATATCTTCCTTGATGAGTTGAAAGGTGAACTGCCCGAGTTGCCTGAAATAACTGAAATAGGAAATCAGAACACTGAGTGGGAGGACCTTCCGGCTGACGAAAAGAAGCAATTTGATAAATATGATCTGGAAAATTACTATTATGATTTTGTCTATGCTCATGTTCTGAGGATTCCTAAGGAAAAGCTCACCTACACCCTTAATTCCACATGGGCACAGGGCTTCACGGAAACGACTGAAGCAAGTGCAGCTGCAATTTCTCTGAACAGCGCGAATTTTATTGACTACTACAAGAGCAGCAAAAATACTTTCCCGGAGGGTGATGAATTTAAGGGCAAGTATGTGTACTCCGATATGATGCAGCAGAGACTCTCTCTTGTGGACAGAACACTGAAGCAGCTCAAGGACGAAGCAGCAGAGTACGATGTAACTGATCTGGAATTTGTCAGCGATACCTCTCTGAATTACTATTTCACTTATAATGGATGGAATGACAATCTGAAGGAATTTGATTTCCAGGGCGTTGATCATTATGAAAATATTATTTGCGGAGAACGTGCAACCATCACCCCTACAAGAGATAATGCATATGGTTTTTCTTTCTGCGGAACTGCTGAAACTGACGCAAATGTAATGGAGCAGATCAAGAATGCCAGCAATGGTGAGATCAACCTGCTGAAGGCGGAAGGTGACGAAATGTCTCCCTTTGCGCAGAAGATCATGGAGGAATACGATGCGGATGGCGTTGTGATTTTGTTCCATATGAACACACCGATTGGCAGAAGCTATGCCAAGAATACCCGTAACGGGGACGGCAGCTATTCTCAGACAGGTGAAGAATTTACAGTTGTTTATAACAACTCCGTTTCTACAACCAAGCATGAGATCTGCCATCTGTATGGTGCTGAGGATTATTACGATGATGGTCTGAACAACGGTCAGACCAACAGTACCATTCACAGCGGTCATCAGGCGTTCAAGATGTATTGTGATACTTACTTCAGAAACACACCCGACCTGATGTATGATGACAGCAACAAGATCAACGCACTGACTGCATACACTCTTGGCTGGTATGACAAGGTAGAGAAGGATCTCCTTCCGCTGTTCTCCGCCGGTGAACAGTACTATCTTGGCGACATCGACATGGATGGCAAAATCATGGTATCCGACAGAAAGCTTCTTTCTGATTACATCAAGGGCACTGCCTATCTGACACCCCTGCAGAAAGTACTTGCCGGTGAGGGACTTTCACCGGAACAGACCATTAAGGGCTGGACTGACAAGATCAAGATCCAGCAGATGGACAATATGTCCCAGTATATCCAGTTCATCGGTGTGAATCCGGATACATTTATGTATACGATCCAGAACGATATGAACTTCGATGCGGTTCTCAATGCAGCAGACAGCAAACTGTATTACGATTTCGTCAGCGGTACACGCACACCGAACTACCTGCAGGCGATGGCAATGCAGTACGCAGATTTCCCGGAACTTCCGGAGGGGTTTGTTGACGGAAAGGATAACTGGAGCATCGGTAATTTCCCTGAGAATTTTGGGGATACCTATTATATGAACCAGAAGTACTACAATGCGCTGATGGATGGACTTTCCAATACTGAAAGAGAAGTAATTGATTATTGCCTTAACTATTATGACTGGGGCGGCTCATGCTACGGTCTGGCGGCAACCTCAATTCTGGGCTATCACGACATCCTCGATCCGCAGGCATATCAGGCAAATGCTGGCTCTCTGTACGAGATCACAGCACCGCCGAGTGATGAGGTCGAATCCCTGATCAATTATTATTGGGCATTGCAGTATACAGATCCGATTCAGCAGAAAGTAGAAAACACTTTCTATCTTGATGAGGAAGAAAAGCTGCACACCTTGATTGAATGTGTTGAAGATAGATCTCCCACATTACTTGGTTACCATGGCTATTTTCCTGCTGGTATTTTCCGTATTTGGAGTGGCCATGCAGTTGTAGCGTATGATGTAGAATATGGCGACTACACATGGAACGGCAAAAAATATGATGGTAAGATCTTTATATATGACAATAATGCTGTAGATTACAATGACGAATGCTGTCTGTATTTCAGTACAACCGACTGGACATGGTGCATTCCCTATTACCAGCTTGATTCTACAGAGGAAAGTGTTCTGGGTTTGATTACAGATGACCTTGATTACATCAATTATCATGGCTATCTGAATGGTACTTCCAATGTTGCAGTTGGCGATTATATTGCAACATTCCATTCGGCAGCATTGGCAGATGGTTATCAGCTGACAAAGGCAGTCAAGAAAAATGACATGTGGGTTGCTGGCAGTGCGAACGATGACAGCATCAAGAGATTTTCTTCTTTTTCCGGCGATACACTGAAACAGGACACGCTCTCCTATGCGATGAAGGATGCAACCTCCAGTTACATCCTGAAAACCAAGTCTCCCGAATCCATCGACATGTATCTCAAATACGAAAACTCCCTCCTTACCGCCAAGGCAGGCAATGGCTCTGCTGTGACCTTCTCTCCTGAGGGCAGAATTGCGCTTGAAGGCAAGGACACGGATTTCGAGCTGGATATCGTATTTGATGAAGGCTATACCGTGACTGACTGGTTCGGTATGACCGTAAAGGGCGGCAGCGCGGATAAGGCAGTGCTGGAAGCGACCGAGGACGGCTATCTGCTTACCTGCGATAACATGACGGATATTACAGTGACCGGATACAATTCCGGCGTTTCCATTGATGCAAGCTTTACAACGAAGTATGACACCGTACTCCTGCATGAGATCGACGAGTACACCATCGGCGTTTCCGTGGATACTGACGAGGACGGCACTTATGAAAAGCTCATTGCCAAGAGCAAGCCGGGCGTGGAAGGTGACCTCAACAACGATGGCACATTCACTGTCACCGATGCTGTAACATTCCAGAGATGGATCCTGACGGACGGTACAAAGATCGTCAACAGCAGAAACGCTGATTTCTGCGAGGATGGCGTACTTGACGCATTTGATCTGAGTATCATGAAGCGCAAGCTGATTGAAAAGTAATATTTCCTGATATGTAAAACCTGAAAGGCACTCCACCTTTCGGGTTTTCTTTTTGAAAGAACAGTCCAGCAGAATTGAAGTGAAAAAGTGATTGAAAAGAAGCCTCGGTTGTGGTATAATAATATTGCACCGAGGCTGCTTTCTGTCAATGCAATATGATACTTACTGCTCACTGCGGTGAGCCTTTATTTTTTGTCTGTTTTGTCTTGAAGAAAGGGCGGTTATATGGTATAATGGTATGGTACAAAAAGAAAAATCAGAATTTATCGCATTGAAAGGAACAAGATCATATGAAAAAAACATTAAAGATCACAGGGCAGATATTGCTGATATTACTGATACTTCTTCTGCTGTTCACTCTTGTCACATACATCATGCATCGAGTCAAGACAAATCAGGAGACAGCACTGCTCAAGGAGAAAGGCTATTATAATCCAGTATCAGTCGGAGACTATTCGCTGAATGTCGCTAAATTCGGCAATGAAAATGGTGATCATACGATCGTGTCACTTGCGGGGCTTGGCATGGGAGATTATTCCGTTGCCGAACGGCAGATGACGGAAGCTTTGGAGCAGGATAACATGGTCGTGTTTATTGATCGTGCAGGTTACGGTTTCAGCGATGACACCGATCATGAGATGACACTTGAATACATCGTAGAGGATTATCGCAAAGCACTGCAAAACGCAGGGATTGAGGCACCGTATATCCTCATGCCCCATTCGATTGGCGGAGCTTATGCAAATTACTGGTCGAGCAAGTATCCCGATGAGATCGAAGCGGTCGTATTTGTGGACGGCAGTCAGCTTAGTGAAGATGCGTTTGATGATGAGCCGGTTGAAACCATCGGGCTGGACGATCATGCGCTGGCATTTCTCGCGAAGCTCGGTTTCAGCAGATACGTGATCCGGCAATATGCGTATCTTAAGCCAGACAACTACTCCGAGGAAGAACAGCGTCTATGTGATGCGCTTCAACTGATGACAATGGATTCCATTGCGATTGAATCAGAAAGCTGTCTGCTTGCGCAGAACGGTCAGGCAGCATGGAACAGTATCATTACAAATGATGTTCCAAAGCTCTATATCTGCGCAAGCTGGGGGTTCCAGACAAAAGAAGAATTAAGAGATTTTCTGGAGTGGTTCGGTGCATTGATGGAAAAGAATCATATGGATCGGAATACATTCGGGGATACCATCAAGAATGATGAAAGGCTTCAGCAGCAGATCGATGAACTCGCAGAGGGACGTGAAACTGTGATCTACCCCTATGCCGAAAAAATGGGCAACTGTGAGGTTGTTCTTCTTGGCGGAGATCATCTGATCTATGAGCAGAAGCCCGATGAATGCGGTGAGATCATAAAGTCGTTTGTTGACGGACTAGACAGCTAAATTCTGATTCACCACAGTAACTCTTCGATGAAAAGTTCAAAATTCTTAGTAGTCCCCCCCGATTCCTACTCCTATTTTACTACTAACAATGTCCGCAATTTGCAAAATATTGTCCCGTTTTGTAGTTTTCACCCCATCCTGCCAAATTGGCAGTAAGAAAAAATCACCCCGATAAGCCTTGCAAAACAGGGCAAAACAAGGCAAATCAGAAAGGAAAATGAGTATGATAAAGATAATGTTCGTCTGCCACGGCAATATCTGCCGTTCCCCCATGGCAGAATTTATCATGAAAAAGCTCGTCAAGGACGCAGGTCTTGAGAAAGAATTTCTCATCGCGTCAAGTGCCACCAGCACTGAGGAAATCTGGAACGGACGGGGCAACCCCGTCTATCCTCCGGCAAGGCGGGAACTGCAGAAGCACGGCATTTCCTGCGACGGAAAACATGCCGTGCAGGTGCAGAAAAGCGATTATGACAAATACGACCTCTTCCTCGTGATGGACAGCAATAATCTTCGCAATATTGGCAGGATCTTCGGCTCCGACCCGCAGGATAAGCTGCATAAGCTCCTTGCATACGCTGGCAGAACGGATGATGTTGCCGATCCCTGGTACAGTGACCGCTTTGATATTGCCTATCAGGACATCTATGAAGGCTGCAAGGCTCTGCTTGCCCATCTGACAAAGGAGTAACTATGCCAAATTTGATTGAAATCACGGACTTTTCCGCCCCGGAGCTGGATGCCTACAAGCTCTCCGAGGTGCATCTGCGCAGGTTCTATGAACCGGATACCGGACTGTTCGTTGCCGAAAGCCCCAAGGTCATCGAACGTGCGCTGAATGCGGGTTATGAACCCGTTTCCATGCTGATGGAGGAAAAGCATGTCGCCGGTGAAGCAAGGGAACTCCTCGCAGGATGCGGGGACATCCCGGTCTATGTATCACAGCCGGAGGTGCTGACAAAGCTGACCGGCTACCAGCTCACACGCGGTGCGCTGTGCGTGATGCGCAGGCAGGTTTTGCCTTCTCCGGAGGAGATCTGCGCCGGTGCAAGGCGCATTGCCGTGCTGGAAAATGTCGTGAATCCGACCAATGTCGGTGCGATCTTCCGCAGTGCGGCGGCACTCCATATGGATGCAGTCCTGCTGACATCACCCTGCAGCGATCCGCTGTACCGCCGTGCGGCGAGGGTGAGCATGGGGACGGTCTTTCAGGTGCCGTGGACATATTTTGACAGCAGTGCAGTGCCGGTCTCGCGCTTGCAGAAAATGGGCTTCCGGACAGCGTCAATGGCACTTTGCGGAGATTCCGTGAATATCGACGACCCGCAGCTCATGGCGGAGGAACGTCTTGCCGTCATCCTCGGCACGGAAGGGGAGGGGCTTCATGCACAAACGATCGCGGACAGCGATTATACAGTATGCATCCCCATGTCCCATGGTGTGGATTCTCTGAATGTTGCCGCCGCCAGTGCCGTGGCATTCTGGCAGCTCGGCAGGCGGCAGGATGGCAGCGGTACTTGAAGCTTTGCACAAAATGCAATAAAATTCATACATTTTATCATTGCATTTTACAGTGAAATCAGGTACAATAGAATTATCGACATGGTAATGCAAACAAAGCACATGTTCCGCGCAGCAGCCTTGCAAATTAATGTTTCAAATGGCATGACTGTTGTACCGTCCCCCCTGCGGTTTGCTGGTCAGATGCATCCGCAGTACAATTCCGCAGCACAGCACGGGCATACGCGCAAACGAAAACCGCGCCGGTCATAGGGCAGCATGACCGCACCGACTGATGATCTGTACCTATGAAAAAATTTTTTCAATACACCGTCCCCGCTTCTTTACAGCGGGGACGATGTACTTTTTCTGCAAAAATGCGGCATATGCTTGCATTATTGTCCTGAATGTGTTATAATTGATACTAATCTCAAATCAAACTATTGAAACAGTTTGATTTGAGGCGGGTGCATTCCCATACGCCGCCCGCGGCGGCTATCAACATCATGAAATTCTTTCATGATGTTGAAATGGGAATAGTATGAGATGCAAAAGCCAAACCGAAGAACAACACAAATCTATTTTAAAGGAGTCAGAATCATGTTAAAAAACATCCCCCCGATCCTATCCCCTGAACTGCTGAAAGTCCTCTGCGAAATGGGACACAGCGACCGCCTTGTCATTGCAGACGGCAATTTCCCTGCGGAGAGCATGGGCAGAAATGCCATCGTCATCCGCTGTGACGGTCACGGTGTACCGGAGCTGCTCGATGCCATCCTCACCGTGTTCCCGCTGGATACCTATGTGGAAAAGCCAGTCCAGCTCATGGAGGTCATGCCCGGTGATCCGGCAGAAACGCCCATCTGGGACACCTACAAGGAGATCATTGCAAGGCATGACGCGCGTGGTGCGGAGACGGTCGGCACGATCGAACGCTTCGCATTCTATGAGGAGGCAAAGCAGGTCTACTGCATCATTGCCACCAGTGAAAAGGCAATCTACGCAAATGTGATGCTCCAGAAAGGTGTAATATAGAATACAGTCTGTTGAAGAAACTTATTACTCTGGCAATTGAAGGGCGATAATGGATTCAAAAGGTGATAGCCTTTGGTGGCGGCGGTGCGTAGCACCGCCACCTAAAAGCCCCTCCTCTCGGGGAGGGGGTGGAGGCAGTTTTGGTGTGCGAACCCCAGAAAAAATTTTTTCTGCAAACTGCTATAGAACCCAAACTTTCCTCAAATCATCAAGCATTCCCTCTCATTCTGTGCTATAATGGAATTACGATAACGTTATCCGGAAATGGTGAGCTTATGAACAAATTTACAATTCTGTCCGTGGTACTGGAATATATCGAGGAAAATCTGACCCAGAATGTGACCCCGGAGCTGTGTGCGCAGAAATGCGGCTATTCTTTGTCGAATCTCCAGAAACTATTCCGCTGTGTTTTTCACATCGGGGTGGGGGATTATATTGCACGCCGGAAGCTGAGCGCGGCTGCAAGAGAGCTTCTGGAAAGCAATGCCACCGTACTGGACACCGCGCTGAAATATGGCTACCAGTCGCATGAGGTCTTTACCCGTGCATTCCGGCGGCTGTGGGGTGTTTCGCCGTCCGAATACCGAAAGAGCAGACGGTTTGCGGAGATTTTCCCGAAGTTTGGTGAAGCCGTGCAGATCATGGACAGGGAAGGGAATGTTATGATGTACAGCAAGAAAAAATTTGATGTATCGCATCTCTATGATTTTATCAAGGAACATGCCGGAAAGTATGTGGTCTGCTTTGATATGGTGCGCCTGATGGAGGTGAATGACACCTACGGCAGCGCAGCAGGGGACATCGGCATTGCGGAGTGCCTGCGCAGGATCGATATGGAATCGGATGAAACCATGCTCCCCATTCGCATTGGCGGTGACGAGTTTGTCCTCATCACGGAATTTGACCAGAAAGAGGATGCCGAAGCCATCGCACGGAAGATCCTCTCCCACAACGGCGGAACTGTGACCTCCGGCAAGCATACTTTCCCCGTATCCATGCGTGCAGGCTTTGTCGTCATCCCGACGAAAAATCTGCGGTATAACGATCTTTTTACCCAGTGTGTGCTGGCTGGGCATGATATGGAGGCATAACACAGATCCCCCTCTGCTTTCGGGCAGAGGGGGATGTTTCATGTTGCAATTTCATAATAATCTCCCAAACCATAATAGACAAAATCGGTTTCAAAAGGCGATAACCTTTGGCGGCGGCGGTGCGCAGCACCGCCCCTAAATCCCCCTCCCTCCGGGAGGGGGCAGGGGGTGGGGCAAATTAAAGTTATCTATTGGTGTTAAGGGGATTAGTATCAGCAGGTCGCCACCATTTCCCCGATCGCCGTCCCCGATGCATACGCATTCAGGCTCTCATCCGCACGGATGCCGGCAAGGAAATTATACGAACCCTGACATGCGATCATTGCCGCATTGTCCCCGCAGAGGGAGAGCGGCGGCATGTAGAGTGAATAGCCGTGCTTTTTGCACATCCTCTCCATGCTCTGACGCAAGCCGGAATTTGCCGAAACACCGCCCGCCATTGCAATGGTCGTGTAGCCCGTCTGCTTTGCCGCAAGCAGGGTCTTTTCCGTGAGAATCTCCGCAACTGTCCGCTGTAAGCTTGCCGCCATGGAGGGCGCGTCAATCGGCTCATTCTTCTGCTCCGCATGATGCACCATATTGATGACCGCCGTTTTCAGACCGGAGAAGCTGCAGTCCAGCTCACTCCCGGCAACCCGCGGACGAGGGAGGGGATACTTTGTGCTGTCGCCCTGCTGTGCCGCCTTGTCGATCTGCACGCCGCCCGGATACGGATAGCCCAGCACTCTGGCGCATTTATCAAAGCACTCGCCGGCAGCGTCGTCACGGGTCGTGCCGAGGATCGCAAATTCCGTATAGGACTTCACTTCGCACAGCATCGTATGCCCGCCGCTGACCACCAGACAGAGGTAGGGAGGCTTTAAATCGGGATGTGCTAAGTAATTTGCCGCAATATGTCCCGTGATGTGATGCACCGGGATCAGGGGCTTTCCTGCCGCAAAGGCAAGCCCCTTTGCAAAATTTACGCCTACCAGCAGCGCACCGATCAGACCGGGCGTATGCGTCACCGCAATGCCGTCAAGCTGGTCGATCGTGACGTTTGCCTCGTCCAGTGCCTGCTGTACGACTGCATAGATATTTTCACAGTGCCGTCTGGATGCAAGTTCCGGCACGACACCGCCGTATTGTCTGTGTTCCATCGCCTGCGATGCGATCACGGAAGACCGCAGGGCAGTGCAGTCCTCCACCACACTTGCGGCGGTTTCATCGCAGGAGCTTTCAATTCCCAGTATTAACATTGATTTCCTCCATATTGCATTAAAATTGCATCCTCCACAGGATTGGTATAGTAACGCTTCCGCATTCCGACGGAAACGAATCCATGCTTTTGATACAGCCCGATCGCCGGCGCATTGGATGCCCGGACTTCAAGGAAAATCTGCGCACAGTCCGCATTCTGTTCCAGAAATGCCGCCAGAAGCGCGCTGCCCACGGACAGCCGCCGCTTGTCCGGATGTACGGCAACATTGTTGATATCCGCCGCATCCACAACTCTCTGCGCCGTCAGAAATCCCATGACATCGCCGCTTTCATCCAAAGCCGCAAGCACGATGCCGCCCGTTCTGCCAGCTTCCAGCTCGAACATCTCAAAGCTCCACGGATTCGGAATGCAGAGCCGTTCCAGTTCCGTGATCTGTTCGAGCAGCGCGGTATCCTCCGCTGTAATGCGTTTAACCTTTTGCATCATACCATGTTTCCCCCCTGTTGACTTCCGCGATCAGCGGTACAGCAAGCGTACATACCTGCTGCATCTCCTCATGCAGGATTTTCGCCGCTGCATCCGCGTCCGCCAGCGGCACTTCCACGATCAGTTCGTCATGCACCTGCAGAAGCAGCTTTGCGGACGGTACTTCGCGTTCCAGCCGGTCATGCACATGCACCATTGCCAGCTTGATGATGTCCGCCGCCGTACCCTGTACGGGTGTATTCATCGCAATGCGCTTGCCGGCTGCCTGTACCATCTTATTTTTTGCCTTCAGCTCCGGCACATATCTGCGCCTGCCGTGCATCGTGCAGACATAGCCTTTTTCCGTGCCGTTTTCCACAACGGAATCAAGAAATGCGGAAACCTTCGGATACGATCCGAGGTAATCGTCAATATATTTCTGCGCCTGCGCCTTGGTCACATGAATATCCTTCGACAGCGAGAACGCCCCCATGCCGTAGAGAATGCCGAAATTCACAGCTTTTGCCGCGCTTCGCATTTCCGCTGTGACAAACAGCTCCGGCATGTCAAACACCTTTGCCGCCGTTGCCGTGTGGATGTCTGTACCGTTCAGGAACGCCTCCTGCATCGCCTTGTCACCGCTTAAATGCGCCATCAGCCGCAGTTCGATCTGGCTGTAGTCGGCATCGAGCAGAACACAGCCCTCGGAGGCTTTAAAGAATTTCCGCATGTTGCGCCCCAATTCTGTGCGAACCGGAATATTCTGCAGATTCGGCTCAATGGACGAAATGCGTCCCGTTCTCGTTTCCGTCTGCTTGTACTTCGTGTGGATGCGTCCGTCCTCTGCCACCGTTTTCAGCAGACCATCGACATAGGTGGAGAGAAGCTTCGTATACTGGCGATATTCCAGGATCGCCCCGATGATCGGGTGTTTCGGAAGAAGCTCTTCCAGAACCTCCGCATTCGTGGAATAACCGCTCTTTGTCTTTTTCTTCGCCGGAAGTCCCAGCGTTTCAAACAGGATCACGCCCAGCTGCTTCGGGGATGCAATATTAAATTTCTCCCCGGCATACTCATAGATCTGCTCTTCCAGCTCTGCGATCTTCTCAGAAAGCCCTTCGCCGAATGCCCTGATGCCGTCCTTGTCCACCAGCACACCAGCGTGTTCCATGGAAGCAAGCACCCTTGTCAGCGGCAGTTCGATCTCCGTCCAGAGGGGGAACATGCCGTCCTCTGTGAGCGTTTCGATGCCTTTTTCTGCAAGGCGCGGCAGTGCCTGTACATCGGCATTTTCAGAAAGCTCCGTATAATAGGGAACATTCAGAACCGCACAGAGAGCCGCTGTGCTGTAATCGGATGCCGAAGGATTGAGCAGATACCCGCACACCGCCGCATCAAATACAATGCCGCGGAGCTTTGCACCGCGTTCATATGCAAAATGATAATGCGCCTTGGCATCATCCGTTGCCTTGGTCTTATCCGATGACAGAAATGCCAGAATTTCAGCATCCTTCTCCGTCCGAAGGAGCTTGTTCTCTCCGCAGACCGTCAGTACACCATCACGAAGAACATAGGCGATGGGTTCGGGGAGTTCTGCGATCACCTGTGCAGAATAGGAGATCTCCGTCAGCTTCGGTGCTTCCATCGGCTCCTCCGCGATCGTCGCGGACGGTTCGCCGCTGCCCAAAGGCTGCAAGCCGAAACGGTCAAGAATCTTGTACATTTCCAGCTCCGTGAGGATTCGGCGCAGCTCGTCCGTTTTCTGCGGCTTCGGCAGATAATCGCTTAAATCCGTGGACACCGGCACATCCGTCCGGATGGTCGCCAGCCACTTGCTCTGCTCCGCATCCGCCCTGCCATCCAGCAGTTTTTGCTTGATGCGGGGTGTTGCCTGCACTTCCTCAATATGGTCATACATATTCTCAATACTGCTCCACGCCTGGATCAGTCCGGTCGCCGTTTTTTCGCCGATGCCCTTGATACCGGAGATATTATCGGAGGGGTCGCCCATGAGAGCCTTGAGGTCGATCAGATGGATCGGATCAAACCCGTAATTCTCGCGGAATTTCTCCTCTGTATAGGCAATATTCTCTTTCGTCCCGATCAGATGCACCATGATGCTGCTGTCGATCAGCTGCAGGCTGTCACGGTCGCCGGTCATCACTACACAGTCATGCCCCTGTGCCTGACAAGCCTTGGAAAGCGTCCCCAGAATATCATCCGCCTCAAAGCCCTCACAGGACAGGCAGGCAATGCCCATTGCAGAGAGGATCTGCTTGAGGTACGGCATCTGCATCGCAAGCTCCTCCGGCATCCCCTTGCGGTTCGCCTTATAGGCGGCTACCTCTTTATGACGGAATGTCGGGCTTTTCAGATCGAATGCCACCGCCACGGCATCGGGCTTGATCTCACCGGTTTCTTTCAGATACATATTGATAAAGCCGAATAGTGCGTTGGTAAACACACCATTCTTGTTGGAAAGCGCACGCACGCCGTAATAGGCACGATTGACGATGCTGTTTCCGTCTATGACAAGTAAGCGCATAAATGCCTCCTTAAACTCATAATTACCTATTTTATATTATACCATATCTGAAAGGAGATTTCCAGTGGTTTTGAGAAATTGGTGTGAGGAATGCTTAAAAAAATTCTGTCATCCTGAACCGAATTGGTTTCAAAATGACAGAATGGCTCTATTTCTTTTCCTGATATGCATACCCGAAATGGATCGGCGGGGCTGTGACGGAGAGGTAGACAAATTCCTCTCCGCCGTCATTGCGCAGACCATGCACGTCCTTGTCTGCAAACCGGACAACATCACCTGCATGGAACGGCATTTCCTTCTCCTCTGCAAGCAGCAGCGTTCCGCTTCCTTTTGTGGCATACCAGATCTGCTCCGATGCGTCATGTGTATGCCGTGGCTGACATGCGCCGACTTCCAGATGCACCTCCGTGATCGTTACCCTTGAGCTTTCCGAATTGTCCGGATTCAGCAGCTGCCGTGATACTACACCGGGATTGGCAAGTATCTTGATTTCAGCTGATTTGATAAATTCCATAGTGATTCCTCCATTATTTCAATAGGGCATTACTAAAAACCGGAACACGAGCAGAATTTCGTACATGACTGGTATCAGATGCAAGGAAACAAGTTGCAGACATACTGTATGTATGTCAAGACTTGTTGACGCAGCAGATGATGCTGGTCATAGAAATTCTGCCGTGAGGGAGGTTTTAAGTGATGCCCAATAGTTCCCGCTTCATGATCCCCAGATCAAATGCGTCGATCCGTCCATCCTCACAAAGATCCCCCGCCTGCCAGTCAGTGATCTCTCCTGTGCAGAGCAGCCATTTCTGGAGCATCACCGCATCAAGAACCGTAAATGTCCCATCCGCATTCACATCCCCGGCAATTCCCGCCGGAGCTGTTAATTCTTCCTTGATGACCGAGAGCAGGGAGTATTCTCCCGCCGCATCCTGCGACAGCTCCCAGATCATAATGCCGCCGTACTCCCTTGCCAGCGCGCATTTCTCACGCATGGTGGATGCGCCGTTATAGGCGATGCCATTGTACAGGTCAGCATCATAATTCGCCGGATCCGATGCGATCAGCTCCGAGAAGGCAACATAGGAACCCCAGTCCAGTGCGCCGTCAGCGGTATAGCCCCTGCCATAGAAGGGAACGCCCAGCACGAGCCTGTCCTTCGGGATCTTCTTCTGCACATTGAAATACTGCAGGGAAGTCTGTGCAAATTCCATATCCGCATGGGAGCTTTCATCCGCATCATTATCGTATGCCATCACATTGACAAAATCAAAAAGGTCAAAGGTTTCAGCAGTCACATTCACTGCCACCCACTGCGCCGTTGCGGTGGATAATTCATATCCTCGTTCATCGCACAGTACGCGCAGCGAAGCCACCCAGTCCGCATAGTAATTCCAGATCTCATGGCTCGAACCCAGCTCAATGTCAAGGTCGATGCCGTCAAGATCGTAGGTCTCGCAGTAGGTCATGATATTCTCATTGAACGCTGCCATTTCCGCCGGTGTATCAAGCAGCGGCAGATAGCCGTCACAGCCTCCGCCTCCGCCCAGTGCTGCCATTACCTTAACATCGGAAGCATGGGCTTTGTTCACGATATTCTGCATTTCATAGTCCGGTATCCAGCAAGAGAGCTTTCCCTCCGTGTCCGGATTGCAGAACGCAATGTTCAGGTGCGTGAGTGCTGAAAAATCCAGTGTGCCGTATGCCTGGTACGACCAGTCGGGGAGATAGCCCACCACGCGGGAATCATGCTGTACGGCATCCTGTTCCGGTGCATCCGCTGTGCCGCCGATCTGCATTTCAATCGTATACACCGTCACTGGCGCATCCGCCGCCATGACGGATATGTAGTCCAGCTGTGAAAAATCCGTCCCGAAGGATGCCGCCATTGCCTCATAGGAATAGTAGTACCAGTTCTCCTCCGCACCATCCGGCAGAACCTGTGCCCAGTTCTCACCGCCGCTGTTCGAGGTCAGAACAAAATACGGTGCCGCATCCGTATCGCACTGCACAGCAATGGTGTTTCCCTCCGTATAAATGCTCCGATCCGGCACAGGGAGCGTAAGAGGACATGTCCACGCCTCCGCGGATGCTTCCCCCGTGTAAAGAAGCACAGTGCTTTCAGCCGCATATGCCGGCGCAGCCTGTACAAACAGCATTGCCGCTGCAAAAAGTCCTGATAATATTCTGCTGTATTTCATTGCAAATCCTCCTTCTGAGCGATGAATGATTCCATAGCAACCATAATGGCTGTGATTTTGTGAATCATATGTTTCATAATAATTTCTCCCAAGTTTTTGAGATAATGCTGTCATTAAAGGCATATCTTACTCTTTACAATATTTCTTTTTCAGTTCCGCGATCGCCGCATAGTGTCTGATCTCAAATCGTTCCGGTGCAATGTCCTGAAGGAGTTTCAGATGTTCCTGTTCCCAGGCTGCAATTTCTTTTTCTGTGAGCGAAGCTCCCACACCGCGGCAGGCTTTCATTCTGCCGTTCCAGCTCTCACGGGTGAATGGAACGTACAGCGGATATTCCTCATGATGCACAAGCTCGAAATTCTCACGGTAACAGTCAGGAATGTGGATGGGATGTACCGTTTCACCAGCACCGCTCCAGTTCGGGCTGTATTTAAGAACAAGCTGTTCACTTGCTCCAGCAATTGCATCCTCATAGGGCAGCCACGCCATATACAGCACCAGAATGCTGCCATTTTCTTTCAGCATCCGGTACAGCTCCGGCATGATCTTTTCATGGTCAAAATACCAGAAGCACTGACAGGCAGTGATGACATCAAAGGATTCATCCGGAAATGCAAGCTGTTCCGCCGATTTTGCATAATACGCAATCTCCATTCCCTCTGAAAGCAGCTTTGCCTGTGTGATCTGATTTTCAGAAATATCCGTTCCCGTCCACCTTGCACCATAGCGGTACATATTTCTTGGCAAAACGCCTGTACCTGTCCCCAGATCAAGGACGGACTGTCCTTTCATACAAAGTCCGCGTTCTATGATTCTGTCATAGAATATCTGCGGGTAAATATCGCGGAATTTCGCATAATCCTCCGAGATCCTGCCCCAGTCAAATGCTTTTCCGCTGTCAATGTTCTGGTTTATGATCTTCATTCTGTACCTCCCGCATCATGTTCAGTCATGTCTCTGCTCCGCATTACTGAACATCTCACAGAACCGCCCCGCAAATGCCGGCGGCTCGTTCTGCACATACAGATGCGAAATATCCCCGAATGCGCTCACACGAAAAGCTGCGATCCCCTCACGGCGTTCCTCCGTGCAGATGGTCGTCACCGATGTGGGCGCAGCCATGAAGCCATGCCACAGCACCATCGGCGAGATCCCCAGCAGATGCCCGAGCATCACGCACTCCACCCCGAAATGGCAGAACAGCGCAATCGTATCCTGATTCGGACGGACGGCACGGTAATAATTCCCCTCACGGATATAGCCATGCTTTGCAAGCAGTGCATCCAGTCCGCTGTGTACTTCTGCGATCCCCGAACGCATATCCGCCTCCGCCATCACCGGCACATCGAACCATTTGTCCTTGTCATAGTACTCCGGAATCTTCGTCCAGTTCTGGGGCAGCATATCCCATGCAATCCGGCGTTCTCCGGTTTCGGGTGAGAGAATATTGCAGTCAAATTCCCGCATCCATTGATGTGTTTCGGCAGTACGTCCGCATTTTTTCAGCGTGTATTCCGCCGTTTTCTGCGCCCTGCCGAGGGGGGATACATAATATGCCGCAATGTCCATTGGGGCAATGCGCTCCGCAAGAAGTGCCGCCTCCCTGCGTCCCTTTTCGGTCAGCGAGTCAATGGTATAATCCGGATCGCCGTGACGGATGATCAGTAGTTTCATAGGCTTGTCCTTTCTGTGTGTTGTTCCAGGTTTCCTATACTCTTCCCATTTGAAAATCATGAAAGAATTTTATGATTTTCAAATGGGAATGCATGAGACGGCATATGCGTCAAAGCACGCTCTCAATCAAACTATTGGGGGAGTTGGATTGAGAATTGGTATTATACCCTTCTGACCGGATGCCGGATCACCGTCTTCCATTTCTCCGGCGCAGCCTTTCTCGGGTCGGACAGGTAGATTTCATGATGCAGACGCTCCGCATTCAAGTCATTCACATAACCGTTTTCCGCAAGATACGCATCCATGAGAGCGACTGTTTCCGGCTCGGTATCGTAGCTGCCGTGGTGCATGATCTGCACGCACAAGCCTTCCTCAATGGTCAGAAACTCTGCTTTAGAGCAGTCCAGCTTTTTCTTCTTTGCAGCCGTTTCCACCGCCCATGCAAAATCCTTCTGTGTCACAAAATCCGGCAGACGGATGACGGAAATCCAGTTGAAGTTACCCTTATCCGCATAATCAACGCCGACCATATCCGGCATCCACCAGAACCCCTCCAGCGGCGGCACGACATATTCAAAAAAGCCTTCGATCTTATGATCCGTCTTGTAACTCATCTTCAGCGTGTATGCCACCGCATACAGTACACTGATCGCCTGCTGATACTCGCCGCCCTCCTCATTGGGGTTGCCCTTGCCGCGGACGGCGATGTAGTTCATATTCGGGATATTCACGATCTGCGGCTTGTTTTTCGGCATATAAAATTCCTTGTATTCCTTTTTGAAATCAAATGCCATGTTTTCCCTCCTTGTTACTTCGCTCCAAAATGTTGGCGTGGTTTTCTTCTTACATTATACTGTAGAATGAAACACCCTGTCAAGTGAAATCATTGGTATAAGTCAAAATTTAGCTCCTTAAAATTATTTCCATCGCTTCATTGATGATATCCTCAAGTTCCTTTGCTCCGTCAATCACATAATCAGAAGTCGGTAAAATATCTGTCAGCATTTGAACATAAGCGATTCTTGCATATTTCAAATATACATCCATTTCATTACGAATATCATCCGCAGAAGCCTCTTTCATATCTCTGATCACTCTTCGAGCCATTGCAATGTCTAAAGGCGTATCAATAAAGATACAGCAATCCAAGTAATCCTTCATCATTTGATTCTGATATGCAAATGGATAATCCAGCAGAAGATAGTCATATTTGCCGCTGTTGATTATCCTTTCAACATCTGCTGTTAATGGAGATAAGTCCCATACATTATAGTCTGCACCTTCCGATACCCATTCGTTAAAATCTTCGACTTCTCCCTCAAATGCGTATGCATCAAAATGAAGTGATGCTGTTCTTGGCAGCCTGTCTTTTATTGCATTTACGACTGTTGTTTTGCCGCCTGCTGTCACGGCTCCGATCGCTATTATTTTCATTGTCTGCTCCTGCAAATTCCAATTTATCCATTCCCCCGACACCTCATTCTAATCCCCTTAACACCAATAGACAGTTTAAGTTTGCCCCACCTCACCGGTGCCGTCCCCTCTGACACTTCGTGCCGTCTCCCCACCCCGTGGGGAGCAGCCCCCTGCCCCCTCCCAGAGGGAGGGGGGATTAGGGCGGGGGCTGCGCCCCCGCGACCCGCCAAAGGCTATCGCCTTTTGAAACCGATTTTGTCTATTATAGTTTGGGGGATTAGAGCCTGTTCACATAAAATGAATATGCAGATTTTCGAGCATAAATTTTACGCAGGCAAGGCAAAAAATCGCAGGCATACAGGCTTATATCCATTGCCTGCATACCATTCATGCTCGAACGGCATCCTATCTCACAT
>JAZNKY010000062.1:0-3402 GCA_045578805.1 Oscillospiraceae bacterium | reverse complement strand
AAATCCCCCTCCCTCTGGGAGGGGGCAGTGGGTGGGCAAGTTTTGCATAACTTTCCTATAATATATTTTATATTCAATTGTATCACGTTTTTACAAATTTGTCCAGTACACCGCGGGAATGTCCACACTTTGCACAGCTTGGAACGAAATATTTGTGCATAATCACGAATTTGAAAACGATGGGAATGGAAAGGTACAGTACACCGTGAAAAAAGTAAAAAATAGCTTGCAAAATACAGAAAGGCATGGTATAATAGAAATATCTGTGATTACACTGAAAATTCACAAGAAAGAGGAGGAATACTATGGCAAACAACACAGCGGCACCTGCACAGTCCGAGAAGGCTGTCAAGGAACGCCGCAGCATCTCTGCGCAGGGGATACTCAAGGCAGTACAGAACTGGGCGATCAAGAACCGTTTCTATATCATCGCGTTCTTTATTCCCGTGATCCTGATGTATATTTCCTACGCGATCTTCGGATTGTATCCGTTCGGTGAGGAGTCCGTGCTTGCACTGGACCTGAATGCGCAGTATGTCTACTACTTCGAGGCACTGCATGAGGCGTTCTGGGGAGACGGCAGTGCGTTCTACAACTGGTCCCGTAACCTTTCCGGCGAGTACATGGGCATTATCGGCTATTATCTGGCAAGCCCGTTCACGCTCATCGTCATGCTCCTGCCCCGCAAGTGGATCCTGACCAGTCTTCTGATCATGATCCTGTGCAAGATCGGCGCAGCGAGCGTCACCTTCAGCTATTTCCTGCAGAAATCCAAGAAAATGGAACCGCTGCAGGCAACCATCTTCTCCATCCTGTATGCGCTCATGGCATACATGGTCATCCAGACCATCGACCCGATGTGGCTGGACGGCGTGGTATTCCTGCCGCTGATCGCACTCGGCGTGGAATATCTTGTGGATGACGGCAGAAAGCTGAACTACATCATTCCCATTGCCATGATGTTCGTGGCAAACTTCTACATCGGCTACATGATCGGCATCTTCACTGCCTGCTATTTTGTGTACTATCTGTTCTTCGGCAGTGAGGAGAAGCGCAGAAAGATCGGCGAATATGTCTATGTCTGCTGCAATTTTGCAATCAGCACACTGGTTTCCCTGATGCTTTCCGCATACATGATCCTGCCGGTGTACAATGCACTGCAGCTTGGTAAGTTTGACTTCACCAACCCCGACTATAGCTTCAAGACCCAGTTTGAACCGCTGGACATCATCGGTCAGCTGCTGATCTGTCAGTATGACTCTGTCAACGTACAGGGCAGCCCTGAGATCTACTGCGGTATCCTGACATTGGTACTGCTCCCGCTCTTCTTCCTGAACAGCAAGATCGACGTGCGCAAGAAGGTCGGCTACGGCTTCCTGCTGGCAGTGATGTTCTTCAGCATGTACATCAAGCCCGTGGACATGATGTGGCACGGCGGACAGGTGCCGAACTGGCTGCCCTTCCGTTATTCCTTCATCATCTCCTTCATCCTGCTCTCCATGGCAGCATCCGCATTCAAGAATATGGACGGTGTAAAGCCCGGTCATATCGGCGGCACCTTCTTCGGTGTGCTGGCACTGCTGCTGTACATCGGCAGCCAGGGCTATGAGCATCTGGATATGATGACCTCCATCTGGCTGAGTATCGGTCTGGCAGCAGTTTACCTGATCATTCTCTATGTATACGCTGTCAAGCCCCAGGCATCCAAGGCTTGCAGAACCGTGATCCCGATCGTGCTGATGTGTGCGATCTCCGGTGAGCTGGTCTATAACAATGTACATACCATGAAGGATGTGGACAAGGAGGTTGCTTACTCTACAAGAGCTTCCTATGAAATGTTCGTACAGTCCGGACGTGCAGCCACCGACCTCATGGAGGAGCTGGATGATGGTCTGTACCGTTCTGAAAAGACCTACACACGCTGCGTCAACGATAACCTGGCATTCGGTCTGAAGGGTATCACCCATTCTTCCTCTGTGATGAATGCAAAGACGCTGGACTTCATTGAAACACTGGGCTACTGCACCAGAAGCTATTATTCCCGTTATGAAGGCTCCACAGAGCTGGCAGACTCCCTGCTGGGCATCAAGTATGTCCTCGACAGAGGCGACACGCCGGATCGTCCCCTGCTCCACAGCAGCTATGTGAAGGTGGACGAGTACAATTACGAGGATAAGGATGACAAGGACAGCAGCGGCAACCCCAAGGCAAAGACCATTTCCATCTATGAGAATCCGAATGCGCTGTCCATCGGCTACATGGCAGATGATGACATCCTGCGCATTGACCACCTGGGCAACGACAACCCGTTCAACAGCCAGAGCGTACTGCTCAGCACACTGACAGGCAACACCGTTTTTGATGAAGCAGGTCAGATCGCCGGCGTGAACGAGTACTATACACGCATCGACACCGGCGAGCCGGTTCTGGGTGCGGTAACTGTTTCCAGCTACAACAACCAGCCGACCTACACCAAGATGGACAGCGGTGACCCGACTGTGGACTACCGCTTCACAGTGGAGCAGGAGAAGGAGATCTTCATGTTCCTCAAGACAGAGAACGAGCAGAAGGTCAATCTCTGGCTGGGTACATGGGATGATGCCTCCGGCGATTATTCCTTCAAGGGCTACGGTACTTACTTTGAAACCAAGAACTACTGCATCGTCAGCCTCGGCACACATCCGGTAGGCACAAAGCTCTCCATGCGTCTGACAATCGCCAACGACCAGAACGCAACCATTATCAAGGAGCCTTACTTCTATTACTACAATCCTGATGTATTCCAGGCAGACATCAACACACTGAAGGATGCACAGCTTGAGGTAACAAAGCACAGCGACACTTACATCAAGGGTACCGTCACTGCTTCCGAGGGCGAGATCCTCTTCACCTCCATCCCGTACCAGGACGGCTGGACGGTCAAGGTGGACGGCAAGAAGGTTGAGCATCTTGAAGTGATGAAGGCAATGATCGGCGTAGAGCTGACACCGGGTACACATACCGTGTCGTTCTCCTACACACCGCCCGGATTCACTGCCGGCGTGATACTGTTTATTCTCGGCATCGGTATGCTCGTTCTGTTCTATCGCTATGACAGAAAGAACAACAGGGTGCTGGTTGCAGCAGTCAGAAACAAGAAGCTTGCTGATATTCAGGCTGAAAAGAAAGCATAATCAACGAGGACGGCACTTCTGATATGTGCCGTCCTTTCTGTTCGGGAATATACTGGAAGGGGGAGCATGTGTGGGACGCTGCCCCATATTCTGCCAAGAATGAGATTCTTGCAATCTTAACGTTTTGCCTTTGTACCCCGCAGGGGAGCAATGGCAAAACGCCTTGGGATTCCAAAGGGATCACATCCCTTTGGCGGGGGTGGAGGGGAAGGGCCCACAAATCACTCCC
>JAZNKY010000061.1:0-4964 GCA_045578805.1 Oscillospiraceae bacterium | reverse complement strand
GTTCTGTGAAGCCGCAAAATCACATCTGAATGCTGCTGAGGAAGCGAAAGCAGAGATCGAACGCATCAAGGCCGAGAACGAAGCCGAAGCACAGGCAGCGGCTGAGGTAAAAGCAGCGGCGGAAGCTGCATCAGCGATACCGGTCGCCGAAGCAGCAGACAATCAGCAGACAGGCGGACTTACTTGTACCGAATGCGGTGCGGAAATTCCCGAAGGACGCAAGTTCTGCTCCGAGTGCGGCGCAAAGGTGGTCATTCCCGAACCGGAAGCGGCTCCTGCCGACAATGTCTGCCCGACCTGCGGTGCAGTGATCGCCGAAGGCAAGAAGTTCTGCGGTGAATGCGGAACGAAGATCGAAATCCCCGCCGTGTCTGCCGGACCGAAGCACTGCAGCGGATGCGGCGCGGAGATCCCCGAGGGGCGAAAGTTCTGCTCCGAATGCGGCGCAAAGGTTGAGTAATCCGTAATATACAGAACCGTAGGAGGTACATATCATGACATCGAAACAGTTATTCAAAAAATCCATGCCCTTCTGCATGGCGAAATTGGGGCTTGGCGCGGCGACGCTTCTCATCGACGGCATTCTTTTGGCAATCCTCATGGGCATCGGTTGGCTGTTTGGCGAGAATGGCATGGTCATCTGCTTCTGCATCTGGCTTGCGGTGATTCCGGCGGTGCGCTTTGCGCTGATGCACTACGTTGGTTATCTTGTAAAAGCCGGACACATCGCTGTCATCGCGGAAGCCTGCAGAACCGGACAGTTCCCGGCAAATCAGGTAGATTACGGCAAAAAAATGGTCAAGGAACGCTTTGCCACATCCAACATCTACTTTGCAGTCGATAAGCTCATCTCCGGTGCTGTCAAGCAGATCCAGCGCGGTATTGAAAAGGTTGCAGGCAAGCTGGACTTTATTCCCGGCATGGATGCGATCTCCGGACTGCTCAAATTCTTCGTGGAAATCTCTCTCGGCTACGTGGACGAGTGCTGTCTCGGCTGGACGTTTTATAATAAGGAACAGGGAGCATTCAAGAGCGCGGCAGACGGCGTTGTGATCTATGCGCAGAACTGGAAGGCACTGCTGAAAAATGCGGCGCTGACCATGGTTAAGGTGGTTGTGGGGCTGATCCTCATGGTAATTGCCGTATTCGTCCCCATCGGGCTTCTGTTCCGTCTGTTCAAATGGAATGCGCTGATCGCATTCGTTCTCGCCTGTCTCATCGCATGGGTGGTGAAGTTCGCATTCGTGGACAGCTACATCATGTGCCAGATGATGGCGACCTATATGCAGGCAGCACCGAACACCACAATTACCTTCGACCTCTACGGCAAGCTCTGTCAGATGTCCGGCAGTTTCAAGGAGCTGTTTGAAAAGGGCAAGGCGGAGGAGCCGCAGATGGCATATGCCGGTGCGGCGGCAGGAGCTGCTCCCGGGATGAATCCGAATATGCAGTATCAGCAGACCGCACAAAATCCGCAGTATGCACAGCGTCCCGTGAATCAGGGACAGCAGAATCCTGCGGCAAAACCGATCTTCTGCGGTGAGTGCGGTGCAAAGAATGCACCCGGCACCAAATTCTGCGGCGGATGCGGTGCGAAGTTGTCGTAAAGGGGGGAACGTGATATGTCACTGGAATGGGAACTGAAGCAGGGACTGAAACGTGGAATCCGCCGCGGTATCTCAAATGCGATCAGCGGTGCCGTGCAGCAAGCGGTTGCTCCGGCGGCACAGAAGGTGGTTGACAAAACGGTTACTCCCCGTGTCAATCAGGCAGCGGATGCGATCAACGGGCAGTATGGCGCACAGAGCAATTCCCAAGCCGCAAATTCGCTCGGTGCAGCATTCGCCGGACTGCAGGGTGCGGTGATGACCGTTGCCAATGAAGCGGCAAAGAATATGAAGATCTGTTCTGCCTGCGGACAGGCGGCACCCAAGGATAAAACCTACTGTCCGAATTGCGGTGAAAAGCTCCCCGAGCAGACAGCCGCCGAAGAAAACGTATGCCCGAATTGCGGCAAGCAAAATGACATCGGTACGAAATTCTGCGGCGGATGCGGCGCAAGGATGCCCGAACGCACAGAATCAAAGCCGCACTGCGTTGAGTGCGGCGGCGAATTACCTGACGGGGTGAAATTCTGTCCCCATTGCGGATCACCCACAGCGGCAAAAGCCAAACCGATTTGTCCCGGATGCGGAACAGAAAACGATGAAAACAGAAAGTTCTGCTCGGAATGCGGAACGAGATTAGATTAAAGGAGATTTTGTTATGAATAATGCGCAGAATTTACCGGTTTTATTGCTTGATAACAGCAGTATGCTTTCCGTCATCAATGAAGGAGATTTCAAATGCTACAACATCTCTTTTGAAGAGGCAGGACATATTATCAGCATTCACGATCCTTCAGACATTTTGAAATGCTTTTCCAATCCTGATATAGAATCCATCATATTTGATTACATAGGTATTAAGGACAAAAACATCACGTACAAAAAAATCCGGAATATGCGCCCCGGACAGAGTGCGATCGTTTTCAAACTGTATGTTACTCCCTCGGAAACGCAGCCGATCATTCATGCAGATGACGGTGTTGAAGCGAAAAAGATTCAGAATGTGTATGCCTACTGTCAGTATCTTGTAAGGATGGCGTAATACCCATTCGATGAACAGACTCCCCAGCAGGGGTTTTACAGCAACAAAGAACAACACATCATATAAAAGGAGGACGCGACATGGCAAACTGCACCGAATGCGGCGCACAGCTGAAGGACGGCATTAAGTTCTGTACCGAATGCGGTGCGGCTGTTCCGGAAGGAAAGGCAGAAACTGCGCCTGCTTCCGAGACACAGCCACAGCAGCCGCAGAAAACAGAACAGCAAAATGCTCAGCCGCAGCAGATACCGCCCCAACCTCAGCAGCAACAGCAGACTTACGTCCCGCCGCAGAATGCGGCACCTCAACAACCGTATGCACAGCCACAACCGGCGTATGCACAGCCACAGCCGGTGTATCAGCAGCCTGCCTACGCACAGCCTGCCCCCGTCTATGTACAGCCGGGGCAGGAACCTGCTCCCGGTCCCGACAGCCGTTACGGACTGATCTCCACCTGGGGATTTATCGGGATCATGCTGCTGCTCTGTATTCCGATCATCGGCTTTATCCTCATGATCGTCTGGGCATGCGGCGGATGCCGGAAGTATCAGAAACGGAATCTCTGCCGCGCGATGCTGATCTTTATGGCAGTTTCCCTGGTGATCAGCCTGATTCTCGGCTTTGCCCTCAAAGGACTGGTGGACTCTGCCATTGATACGGTAAAAGACCAGATCGGCGAATCGACCGGCACAGAAGAAGATGCTGGTGGTCTTGCAGGACTTTTTGCGGGATTGACAGGCGATTCCTCCGGCTCGGGTAATTCCTCGGATACCGGTACGGAAGATTTTCTGTCCGGCATCTTCGGCGGACTGCTCGGCGGCGATCTTTCGGGACTGCTTGGCGAAGTAGACGATATCAACGAGGAAGCATCGAAAAACGCAAGCGGATGGCCCTCCGATCTGCCGAAATATCCCGACGGAAGCATGAATGAGGTGGATAATTACCGGACGGAAATTACCGGTACTTCCGCCGATACCATGTGGAGCTACATAGAAACCCTCAAGAATAAAGGCTATAAATTTCAGGATTTCTATCAGATGGGCATGAGCGAAGCCGATATGAAATCTATGAACGCATGGTGGGGCACCAATGGCAAGTGGTATCTGAGTATATCCTTTGTCGATGGTACCGTCACCGTAGACCATACAACGGAACTGCCAGATCTCTCCGGGATGTTCGGGTAAAATAAATAACGATTAAAAAGGAGATATTGTCATGGCATTTTGCGGAAATTGCGGAACGAAAGTAGAAGACGGAAAGAAATTCTGTCCCGAATGCGGTACGGTTATGGAGGCAAAAGCACCTCAGCAGCAACCTCAGCCACAGCAGCAGGCTCCTCAGCAACCTCAGCCCCAGGTACAGTACCAGCAGCCAGTACAGGCACAGCCTGCACCGAACGCCAAGGGCGGCGCGGATTATACCGCACAGTTTGCTCCGGCAGACATCGAAGCAAACAAAATCATGGCGGTACTTGCGTACATCCTGTTCCTGATCCCGCTGCTTGCGGCAAAAGAATCCCCTTATGCAAAATATCACACCAATCAGGGACTGCTGGTGTGCCTGGCAGCAATCGCCGTGAGCATTGTAGGAAGCATCATCCCGATCCTCGGCTGGTTTATCATTCTTCCCGTCGGCAGTATCATAGTTGCGGTGCTCGGTATCATCGGCATCATCAACGCATGGAAAGGCACAGCGAAGGATCTGCCCATCATCGGTAAGATTCGCATCATCAAATAAGGCATTCCCCGTTCTATCGAATACCCGTCAAAGCAGGCGGAGCAGCGTCCGCCGCACGCCTGCACTTTTTATCACTACGAACATAACCGTATTACAGGAGGACATATACCATGGCAGGAATTTTAGACGGACTGGTAAAGGGACTGGCAAGCCTGGCTCCCCAGGATGATCCCGAAGTGAAAATGTACAACGCACAGAATGAACTGAAGGAACTGAAAGAAAAGGAAGAAGCGATTTTTGCCGCGCTTGGGCGCAGACTCTATGAAGAAAGCGGCAAGGAAGCATACCCGAATGAAGCGGTTCAGCTGGACGCACTTGCCGCAAGCCGCGTGGAAGTCGAAGCACGCATCAAGCGGTTGCAGGAGGAAAAGGCGGAGCGTGAGCGGATCGCCGCCGAGGAACGTGCGGCAAGAGAAGCCGAGGAAGCCCTGCGTACATGCCCGAACTGCGGCACGGTAAACCCCGAGGGCACAAAATTCTGCGGTGACTGCGGCACGAGGCTTCCGGAAAAGGTGGAAGCAAAGAAACGCTTCTGCACCGAATGCGGCGCAGAGATCGGCGTTGGGATGAAGTTCTGC
>JAZNKY010000060.1:0-22693 GCA_045578805.1 Oscillospiraceae bacterium | reverse complement strand
AGGGTACGCAGTACCCTCCAAATATAGCCCCTCCCCTCGGGGAGGGGTTGGGGTGGGGGCAGTTACAGGATGCCTATTCCTAAGAAAAAGGACTTTTTCTACAAGCTGACAGGGACACGATTTTGCACCGTGTCCCTGTTTTATTATGCCTCAAAAAACGTCTCACCAATGTCCGTAAGCCCATGCACGGCGAGCAGATGTGCCTTGCCTTCCTCGACCTCCTCACGGCTGAAATCATGTGCAAGCAGGAAATCATCCTCCATTTCATCCAGATGCGCATAGAATGCAATCCCTGCATGGAACACATCCATTGTCGGATGCTCCAGCATTTCATAGAGCCTGTTTTCCGCTTCGTTGATATTGCCATCGCCGATCTGTACCAGCAGTGCATTGGCGGTTTCCTGCAGCTTCATATTCTCGATCTGCACCAGATGCTCCGATGCAATGTCTACATTCATATGCATCATTTTCGCAGCCGCCTTGACAATATCGTGGATCTGCCGCATGATGGGGTCTTGTTCAAACATGTGAGTGCCTCCTTATGAATTTATTTCCAGGATCAGTTTTATCTCCTTCCGCATTTCCTCCTCCGGCAGATCGTAGGGGAACGGGTCGGCATCCTCCATGCGATGCAGACGGAAATCTTCCTCCGTGCCGCATTCAATCACGAAGAACGGCTTGCCGTGGAATGCCATTTCATCCAGCCGGAAATATTCACCATGGTGAATGAAAAACGTTCTGCCATCCATGTCCGCACATTCCGCACCAAGTTCCAGAAAGATCCGCCGGATGGTATTTCTTGCGGATTGCAGTGTATGTTCCATCTTCAACAGCGGCACCCATTCATCCTCCATGATCTTCTCGCCGCTGAGCCGGAATCCATGTCTTTCGTAGAATGCAATGCCGCGCTTGTTGTATTCGAGCACCCAGAGCCATGACGCATTCTTTTTAGAAACGGCGAAATGCAGCAGCTTTGCGCCGATGCCCTGACTCTGGAACGTCGGTTCAATGAACAGCTTTTTGATTTCATCGCCGGAAATGCGGATGATGCCCTTCACTACGCCGTCATCATAGACATAGGTGTTTTGCAGGGCATCCGTGCCCTCGGCATATTCCGCCGCCATGTCCATGACATTCAGCTCGCCGAAATAGTAGGCATCGTTGCAGAAAAAGGGGTAGAAGTTGGTTCGGTAGTTTGTGATGATGATCTCCGCAATGCGTGAGGCATCGGCGGGGATGGCGGGGCGGATGTGGGGCATGGGGGTTCCTCCGTTCTTTTTGGGTTTTGTCAGATGGGTTCCGGTGGAGCGGATAAATCAAAATTTAACCATTCAAATTTTCAATAAAGTCCTCAATGATCTTTGCACATTCCTCCGGCTTCTGTTCATAGATAAAGTGGCTTCCGGGGATATTGATTTCTTGACAGTTACCGAGCTTTTCTATATACTCGCTTCGTTTTCTGCGATATTCGATCTGTTCATCAGATTGGTAATACTCAAATCTCTGCTTTGCTTCCTCCTCATCAGCTTCACCATAAGCGAACATAAGATATTCTTTCGCATCATCAACAGAGGTGAAATGTGTTGAAATATACACTTTGGGAATATCATTCGATTTGATAGAGCCCCAGGCAGTTTTCATATTGGCATAGATATTCCGCATTTCGCTGATACCCGATTTTGAAAAGGCGGTCGGATTCACATTGTAAAGTGCGGCGGCATCCTGATCGTATTTTCCATAACCGCTTACTTGATTCAAGCCAAACAGATCTCCCAGTGTTCTGAATACTCCCGCTTTGCAGAGGAATGTCAGGGCGGCAGGCGGTTCTAACCCGCCCGCATCAAGTAATTCCATATCTGCTTCATTGATCGTATCGATCCATATGACACCGGAAACCTCATCCGGATAGGTGCTTTCCCAATAAGTCGTATAAATACCGCTCATGGAATGCGGCATCAGGATATATGGTGCTTCGATACCTGCATTTTGCAGTGCGGTGCGGGTGCTTTCCACGATGTACTCCGTCGTGACCTCCTGATCGGTCTCTCCGCTCAGACCGTATCCCGGACGTGAAACGACCACAAGGCTGATATCATCGTCAAGATGCTCCGAAAACAGCTTCATACCGGCGGTGAACTGTGCGTCACCGCTGCCCGGCATGGCGATGACCGGATACTTGCCGTCACCGTAGATATTGATGTTCATATCATAATCGCCTGCGGAAACAAGGTTGGAAAAGCCGTCCTTTTCAAGCAGTTCTCTGTCTTTTTTCTGTGCTGATTTTTGATAGAGAAAGCAAGCGAGCAATGCCAATGCTATGACGATCAGCAGAACAAGAACAATTCTACCTGTGATTTTTAATGCTTTTTTCATGTCAAGTCTCCTTCTGTAAATTTCAATTTATTGTCCATTTTGCAAACTGCCCCCCATCAAAACAGACAGGGAGCAGTATTTTGTATTGTCAAATCAATAAGCCAGCTTTGCTTCCAGCCAAGCCTCCAGCTCAGTGATGGGCATTCTTACCTGCTCCATCGTGTCACGGTCACGAACCGTTACGCACTGGTCGGATTCCTTGGTATCGAAGTCATAGGTGATGCAGAACGGTGTACCGATCTCATCCTGACGGCGGTAACGCTTGCCGATGGAACCGGCATCATCGAAGTCCACATTCCACTTCTTGGAAAGTGCTGTGAAGATCTCCATTGCCTCGGGGGACAGCTTCTTGGACAGCGGCAGAACAGCAGCCTTGAAAGGTGCAAGTGCCGGATGCAGGTGCATTACGGTACGCACATCATTCTTTTCTGCGTCGATCACTTCTTCGTCATATGCTTCAGTCACGATCGTCAGGAACAGACGCTCAACGCCCAGGGACGGCTCAATAACATACGGAATGTATTTGGTGTTGTCCTCCGGATCGAAGTATTCGAGGGACTTGCCGCTGTGGTTCTGGTGCTGTGTCAGGTCATAGTCGGTTCTGTCCGCAATGCCCCAAAGCTCGCCCCAGCCGAACGGGAACAGGTACTCGAAGTCAGTGGTTGCCTTGGAATAGAAGCACAGCTCCTCCGGATCATGGTCACGCAGACGGAGATTCTCCTCCTTGATGCCCAGATTCAGCAGGAAGTCACGGCAGTATGCACGCCAGTACTGGAACCATTCGAGGTCAGTGCCGGGCTTGCAGAAGAATTCGAGTTCCATCTGCTCGAACTCACGCACACGGAAAATGAAGTTGCCGGGTGTGATCTCGTTACGGAAGGACTTGCCCACCTGTGCCACGCCGAACGGAACCTTCTTTCTGGTGGTTCTCTGGATGTTTGCGAAGTTTACGAAGATACCCTGTGCAGTCTCCGGACGCAGATACAGCTCGGACTTGGAATCCTCCGTAACACCCTGGAATGTTTTGAACATCAGGTTGAACTGGCGGATGTCTGTGAAATCCTTTGCCTCACAGTTCGGGCAGCAGATGCCCTTTTCACGGATATAGTTCATCATTTCCTCATTGCTCCAGCCGGCAGGATTTGTGCCGTCGAATGCTTCGATGAGGTTGTCAGCTCTGTGACGGGTCTTACAGGACTTGCAGTCCATCAGCGGGTCGGAAAAGCCGCCCAGATGACCGGATGCTACCCATGTTTCGGGATTCATGAGGATGGCAGAATCCAGACCTACGTTGTAGGGGCATTCCTGGATGAACTTCTTGCGCCATGCCTTCTTGATGTTGTCCTTCAGCTCCACGCCGAGAGGGCCGTAGTCCCATGTATTGGCAAGACCGCCGTAAATTTCAGAGCCTGCATACACAAAACCTCTGGATTTGCAAAGGTCAACGATTTTTTCCATGCTCTTTTCTGTATTCAGCATACTAATTTTCCTTCTTTCTGAACATATTCCTGCCGTAAACCGGCACTGCTAACATTATACTATAAATAGGGGGAAATGTCAAGTATCAATCCGATTTTTCGGGTTTATGGGTTGAAGCCGTTCTAAAATGCCGCACCTTGCGGATCATATCCTTTGTCAGCACCCAGAAATTCGCCTGTACCCATTTCCCGCGGCAGCCCCATTCATTTTCAAACGGCGTAATATCAAATACACGCTCCCAGTTTTTGTATTTCATTTTTTTCTGTTCTTCCGGTGTGAGGGATTCATACACAGCTTCCAGAGCTTTGTCCTCTTCTTCAGTATCAGAGATCAGCCCATTACACAGAACCAGATTCCATGTGTCAAAATCGGAGAGCAATACCTGTGTATCGGGAATTTCAAGCTCAATGCAGACAAACGGCTGTCCGTTTGCTCCGTAACACCAGCGTTCCCCCCGCAGATCGGGCTTATAATGCCTGCCGTTCTGCTTATACCATGCCCATACCGGATAGACCACACCGGACGGCGGCGGACCGATCTTTCTTTGCATATGACCGGTGAGCCAGTCATACATTTCGGTAAATTCCGGCATGTTCATTTTTGCCGGATCGCAGATATACACGCCGGTTTGCATGATCTGCTGATAAACTTCTTCCGGCTGGAATGTCCAGAGAATCATGGAAACACCTCGCTTTCATCACTGTCATTATAGCAGGAATGCAAAGAAAATGCAAGCGTTCTGACAGAATTTGAAAATAAGTCTTGGAATCGTTTGCCGCACGATTGACATTCTTTCCCATATAGGTTATAATAATAACAATACCTGACAGAATGGAGGAACACCATGGGAATTTTAGATTTCCTGCAAAAAATCTTGGATCCGCCCGCTGCACCGGAGTCAGCAGCAGCCGGACAGTTGTCCAAACCTGAAGCAAATCCATCACAGCCGCCCGTCATTTCAGAGGAGGATGCGGAACGATGGGCAGAAGCTGCCGCAGAACGTGTGATTCAGACAACACGCATCCCGATGCTGCACATCGCGCTTCTGGAGAAGCCGTTCTCCCTGTTTGCGTCCCATACCGGAGGTCTGCCCTATCTGCCGCGCGGAGCTGCATTTCCGACGGATGAAGCCGGTCAGCCCATGCATTTCCTCGCACAGATCAACTGCGAGGATCTCTGTGCCCTGCCGGATTATCCCCATGAGGGCATTCTGCAGTTCTGGCTCTGCGACCAGTGGGAGGAAGCGAAAGTGACCTATCATCGGGAGATCGACTGGAGTGTGACCGAGGATGAGGTGAGAACACGCTGTCCGCAGCGTACGGATGAGGCATTCTGCTCACCGCTGGGCATCGCCTGCCGAATGAAATTCATACCAGATGAAGAAAGCATGAGCGGCTGCGACCCCCGGCAGATGGCACTCTATACACAATATTACTCAGAGCTGTCCGGCGAGAGGATCACAAGTCCCTGGGATTCCGTGCAAAAGGATATTGTAGATACCGGATATGACTGTCTGTGTGATGAAGATCTCGGCAGCGGTCACAAGGTCGGCGGTTACCGCTATTCCACGCAGTTCTGGCGGGGAGACAGGTATGATCCCGCACATCCGGTCGATCTGAATGCCGACGATGCCCCGATGCTCCTGTTCCAGCTCGACAGTGAGTATTCGTATGATCATGTCAACAAATGCGAAGAGTGGACAAAGGTACTCTGGGGAGATGACGGCGTTGGACATTTCCTGATCACCCGCGCCGACCTGCTCGCAGGACATTATGAAAATGCGTGGTTTTATTGGGATTGTTCATGATGCTTGCTCTCCCCCTGCCCCCTCCCAGAGGGGGAGATTGAGCCGGTATTCCGCACCGGCAAGGGCTTTTCCAATTGTTACTGCAAAAATACAGCATAATGCTGAAAATTAGTCAATGCAATCCTGCAAATCAAGACAAATTTGCCTAAAACCATTGACATTTATTTGATAATTTGCTATAATAAAGAATGAAAATCCGCAAGACGGAAACGAAAGGAGGTTGCCTGTGGGGTTCGCTTCACAGGAACGCTATATGGAAAACAGAAAGATTGAAGTGACTGCCAAGTCCAATAAGAATGTCAAGCTCGGTCTCATCCCCGGACATTTTGCCACCAACCACTCCCACGTCAACTACTTTGTAGATATGACCACCATCAAGACCCAGTACCGTGCCGCAAGAGAAACTGCAAGAGAACTGGCTAAGGCGTATGCACACAGCAACCAGATCGACGCTATTATCTGCCTTGAGGGTACTGAAATGATCGGTGCATTCCTCGCAAGAGATCTCTGCGAGCATGGCAGCGGCATGAACGGCGGCAGAGATATTGCTGTCATCACCCCCGAAACCAACATGAACAATCAGATGATCTTCCGTGACAATATCCAGAAGAAGATCTACAACAAGGAGATTCTGCTGCTGATGGCATCCGTATCCACCGGCAAGACCATCAACCGTTCCATCGACTGCCTGCAGTACTACAGCGGCAATCTGGTGGGCATCTCCGCAATTTTCAGTGCGATCGATACCTATGGCGACATCAAGGTGAACGCTGCATTCACTTCCAAGGACATGCCTGAGTACATTTCTGCAGCTCCGGCTGAGTGCGCACTCTGCAAGAGCGGCAAGAAGGTCGATGCCATTGTCAATAGCTTCGGTTACTCCAAGATCTGAGTTGTTTCATGAAGCTGAAATTTCCCAAAATCGAATTTAACTCGCCGGTCATAGTCTGGTATACGATCATTTCCTTTGCCGTGCTGCTGCTCGGCTATGCCACGGAGCATCAGACAACGGATACATATTTCACCTGCTTCCGCACAAGTACCTCCGACCTGATGATGTACTTCCGCATGGTGTCCTATGTATTCGGTCATTCCAGTGTATCGCATTATACCGGCAATTTCTTCCTGATCATCCTCATCGGTCCCATGCTTGAAGAAAAGTATGGCAGCAAGACCCTGTTCTTTATGATGGCTGTTACGGCTCTTGCCGGCGGTCTTGTCAATATCCTGATCAGCCCGGCAGGACTGCGCGGCGCAAGCGGCATCGCCTTTCTGCTGATCATCCTCTGTTCCTGCACCAAGGTGGAGGCTGGAAAAATTCCGCTGACCATGGTGCTGGTGGTAGTGATCTATATCGGCAAGGAGCTGTTTTCCGGTATGACCAGTGTGGATAATGTATCCCAGCTGACCCATATCATCGGCGGCATCTGCGGCATCGTGTTTGGTCTGTACTACAGCAAAAAGCAGGCTGAAAAGAAAAAGAAAGAGGAAGAGGAAAAGAAAAAAGCGGAAGAAAAGAAATAGGTTTCTTAGAATGCTCCGTCAGCAATGGCGGAGCATTTTTTTTGAAAAAAATCGTTTTTTCATGTAACGAAGTATCCCCATCAGTTGTCTAATAAACAAAGACGAACAGGAGGTGACCCGATGAAGCAGGAATTTGAAGAAATTTACCGCCTATATGCGGAGGATGTGTACCGCTTTCTGCTCAAGCTCTGCCGCAATGAAGCCATTGCCATGGACATTCTGCAGGACACCATGCTCAAAGCCATCACATCCATCGACAAATTCAAAGGCAAATGCTCGATGAAAACCTATCTCTGCACCATCGCACGGAATGAATTTCTGAACTACCAGAAACGGTCGGACAATCGTAATCTGCCGCTGGATGAGGCTGTCCATGCAGCACGGGAGGAATCGCCGGAATACTCCATTCTCGACAGGATGCAGGCAATGGAAATCCACCGGATTCTCCACCAGCTGGAGGAGCCGTACAAGGAAATTTTTACACTGCATGTCTTTGCGGAACTGAAATTCAGCGACATCGGCTCTCTGTTCGGCAAATCCGAAAATTGGGCAAGGGTAACATTTTTCAGGGCAAAAACCAAAATCATCGACATGATGCAGAATGAGGAGGATACTTATGAGAAGTGAAATGGTAAATACGAATTGTGAAATGATCCGCGATCTGATCCCTCTGTACAGTGAGGGACTTTGCAGTGATATGAGCCGGCAGATCGTGGAGGAACACACAGAAACCTGCGAAAGCTGCCGCCAGCTTCTGATGCAGTTTCCGGCGGATGCCGTACCGGCTTCCCCCATGCCGGACGAAAGCAAGCCTTTCCGGAAAGTCCGGAAGAAGATGAAGAAAAGCCGTCTGCGGAATGTGATTCTGTCCGTGGCATTGGCAGCGGTGGTGCTTCCGGTGGGGTATCTGACGGTGGGGCAGATCGTGAAGCAGGATTATGGAATGCAGAGCTTTGAAACTGTATGGCAGTCTATCGAAGTCCGCCAGCTTGTAAAAAAGCTTGCAGAGGGTGATATTGAGGGATATATGACGAAATGCTCGTGGGGAGACTGCGGAGAAATTGATGCCGTTAATTTTACCTTTCAGGATTATTTGATCATTCATAAACACGATATGGAGAATCTGAAACAGGCGTATGAAAAGGCATTCGGAGATACCTGTGTGGAGAGCATAAAAGTCAGTTCAGAATATGCAAGCATGGCATCGGATGCATCCAGTGTTGTTTATACGCGCGCAGTGATCGCTTATGAAAACGGCGAACACCTGATAATAGATTTTCATAAACGTGAAGACGGCTTGTACAGTGGTTATTGTATGGAAACTGGAGAATCGGAAGAACACCTGGATTTTGAAAAGGCTTTGAATTATGTTGATGAGCATGAGCTTGTACCGCGCGGCTGGTTTGAGGAATTGTTAATGACGGGCGAAACACCACTGACAGAGGAACAGATCGACTACGCTATGCCCGGCATTCTGGAACGTTTTGATGCTGCATATCATGAACAGCTGAAAGCAAGTCTGACCACTTTCTATCAGAAAGGCTATCTTGTTGACAACTGCATTCTTACCCTGCGCTACGATGAAGAAAAGCGGATGCTCTATCATGATGCAGTCCTGTTTGCAAAGGACGGACAAGGTTCTGCCATTATGCAGACACGGCTTTACACTACCTACAGGGGACTCATCCCCCCC
Source organism: Oscillospiraceae bacterium (assembly GCA_045578805.1). GTDB lineage: Bacteria > Bacillota > Clostridia > Oscillospirales > Ruminococcaceae > UBA3855. Next base: position 13,817 of record JAZNKY010000060.1, on the reverse strand, counting down.
GAAGCGGATATGACTACCGTTTACACCGACGGCTGCACGGATGCACTTGCTTCTGATCTTGCCAATCTCTTCGGATAAACAAACCGCCCTCCCTGCGAACAACAGGGAGGGCATGATTTTTACTTATTCTGGGAAGATTTCCATTCGAGGTATTCTTCATAAGAGCCTGCACGGTCAATACAGCCGTCGGGCGTAATTTCAATAATTCTGTTCGCCACAGTTTCCAGCATTTCATGGTCGTGGGAGGAGAACAGGACAACGCCCTTGAACGAAGTCAGACCATTGTTGACTGCGGTGATGCTTTCCAGATCGAGGTGGTTGGTCGGTCTGTCCAGAAGCAGGACATTCGAGCCGAACAGCATCATACGGGAGAACATGCAGCGCACCTTTTCGCCGCCGGAGAGAACCTGTACGGATTTGTACACATCATCGCCGGAGAAAAGCATTCTGCCGAGGAATCCGCGCAGGTAGGTTTCGGTTTCGTCCTTGACGGAATACTGGCGCATCCATTCGATCAGATTCAGAGGGCAGTCATCGAAGAAACGGGAATGGTCAACAGGGAAGTAGGAAACCGAGGTGGACACACCCCACTTGAATGCACCCTCGTCCGGCTGTTCCTCTTCCATGAGGATCTTCATGAGCATGGTGATCGCCTGTTCACTTTCGCCCACAAATGCCACCTTGTCCGTTCTGCCGATGGTAAAGGACACATCATTGAGAAGCTTCACGCCGTCCACGGTCTTGGAAATGCCGCTCACCTGCAGGACATCCTTGCCGATCTCACGATCTGCCTCGAAGCCGATGAACGGATAACGACGGCTGGATGCCGGCATTTCTTCCACTGTCAGCTTCTCGATCAGCTTGCGTCTTGCGGTCGCCTGACCGGATTTGGACTTGTTCGCAGAGAATCGCTCAATAAAGGATTTCAGTTCCTTGATCTTCTCCTCCGCCTTCTTATTCTGCTGCTTGATGAGTCTCTGCATCAGCTGGCTGGATTCGTACCAGAACGCATAGTTGCCAACATACATCTTGATCTTTGTATAGTCAATATCCACGATATGCGTGCAGACATTGTTCAGGAAGTGACGGTCATGGGATACCACGATCACTGTACCGAAATATTCCGCAAGAAAATCCTCCAGCCAGCGGATCGCATCAATATCCAGATGGTTCGTCGGCTCGTCGAGCAGGATAATATCCGGATTGCCGAACAGTGCCTGTGCGAGGAGGATCTTTACCTTTTCATTACCGGAAAGGGAATCCATCTGCATGTACAGAAGATCCTCCGGCAGACCCAGACCCTGCATCAGCTTGGATGCATCGGATTCCGCCTCCCAGCCGTTCAGCTCCGCAAATTCGCCCTCCAGCTCGGACGCAAGCACGCCGTCTTCTTCGGTGAAATCTTCCTTTGCATAGAGTGCATCCTTCTGCTGCATGATCTCATAGAGTCTTGCATTGCCCATCAGGATCGTATCGAGGACGGTGTACTGGTCATAAGCAAAGTGATCCTGCTTGAGGATACTCATGCGCATTCCCTTGTCGATGGTAACTTCGCCCGTGGTCGGTTCGAGATCACCGCAGAGGATCTTGAGGAATGTGGATTTGCCCGCACCGTTCGCACCAATCACACCGTAGCAGTTGCCGCCGGTGAATTTCAGATCAACGTTTTTGAATAATGTGTCACTGCCAAAGGACAGGCTCACATTGGATACTGTAATCATAAATCATACTCCTTTGTTTTTCATCCATATCTGCTATATATGGACTGTCGAGAAACCGCCGCAGGCGGAAGCGGGGTGCGGGGGCGCAGCCCCCGCTCTAATCCCCCTCCCTCCGAGAGGGGGCAGGGGGTGGGGCAGTTTTGCATTTGCATCGTTAGAAAGCCTAAGTTGACAACATTGCCTACGAAGCTGGTACTATCAAGCAAACTTCCCCTAAAAAAGACTTTTTCGACAGGCGCATATATTATATAGTATACCATAAAACCAGCACAAAAAACAATTTATGGAATCGTAGAAAAAAGCTTGATTTTACAGCAGAAATATGGTATAATAATACAAAGAGGATACATCGCAATATCTGTTCAGAAAGGAGCCGTGCAATGTTTAAAGTCACAGTCAGAGGCGGTACATTATCCCGCGAGGAAATCGAAGCATATATTTTTTATACCAAGAAAAAGTACGGCATTGTTCTGCCGGATGATCTGGAAATGATCCTGGAGGTGGATGGGGATTTTGTCAATATCACCTACGATCCGCCCTTTGTGTTCCGCGCTTACCGTGCGACGGATTATCTGGTCAACGACGCTGCCAAGCTCAACGATTCCAAGCAGGCGGAGCTGTATGATAAAGTACCGAACGGCATATGATCGCAGAATGCTCCGCAAGGGGCATTCTTTTATTTTAAGGGGGGCTACTTTAAGCGGATCAGCGGAGAACGCTGCTGCAGACGGAGCTTGTCCGTAACAAGCGCAATAAATTCCGAGTTGGTCGGCTTGCCCTTGCAGGTGTTCACCGTATATCCGAAAAACGCATTCAGAATATCCAGATCCCCCCTGTCCCATGCAATTTCAATTGCATGACGGATGGCACGCTCCACACGGGAGGAGGTAGTATTGAATTTCTGGGCTACTGTGGGATATAAAAGCTTCGTAATACTCTCCAGCAGCTCCGGATTGTCAATGGATGCCAGAATTGCGGCGCGCAGATAGTGATAGCCCTTGATATGTGCCGGTACACCGAGCTGGTGGATCACATCCGTCACCGTTACCTCCAGATCCTGCGCACTGCTGCTTGTCTTCTGCTGTTCTGCCAGTGAGAGGATGCGCTGTGCAAGTGCAGCAGTTTCGAAGGGCTTCAGCATGAAATATGCCGCCCCCAGTTCCATGATCTGACGCTCCACAAAAGGGTTGTCATAGCTGGAAGTTACAATAAATGCCGGGAACACCGATGCCTCCGCCTTGGTGCGTTTGATCAGCTCAATGGCATCCATATGCGGCATTGCACTGTCAATGATGACAACATCCGGTGCCTCTGTCAGAATCGCATTCAGCAGCACATTGCCGTCCTTGCGTCTGGTGATGGCATAGAGTCCATAGCTCCGTAACGCGCTCGCTGTTGTGATGCCGTAATCTGCAGAATCATCGCCGATCAGAATTTTCTTTATCTCTTTCATGTCAGGCTGCCTCCTTTGCTCTACAAATACTATGTTATCATAATTCCTGACAGAATGCAATGGGAAAAAATCTGTGTTCCTTATCTTTTTTCATTGTTCCTGACGAAAACCGGAGGGCGGCTTGTGAGAGATATGCAGGAATGCTCTGTATGATATGCATAATATTCATGATATTCACAGAAAAAATGCATATTTTCCAGAAATAATGAAAAGAATACTGTATATTTATGCAAAAGCCCTTGACAATTCCATGCCGGATGGTGTATAATAATAGTGTTTTCATATTTATATTTTAGGAGGAATTTCCCATGGCAAAAGAAATCAAGAAGGTAGTCCTTGCATATTCCGGCGGTCTGGATACATCCATCATCATTCCGTGGCTGAAGGAAAACTATAACAACTGCGAGGTTATCGCTGTTTCCGGTGACGTAGGTCAGGGTACAGAGCTGGATGGTCTGGAAGAAAAGGCAATCAAGACCGGCGCATCCAAGCTGTACATTGAACACCTGACTGAGGAATTCATCACTGATTATGTATTCCCGACTGTACAGGCTGGCGCGATCTATGAGAACCGCTACATGCTGGGTACATCCTTCGCACGTCCGATCATCGCTAAGAGAATTGCTGAGATCGCACTGGCTGAGGGCGCAGATGCTATCTGCCACGGCTGCACCGGTAAGGGCAACGACCAGGTTCGTTTCGAGCTGGCAATCAAGGCATTCGCTCCGGAAATGCAGATCATTGCTCCCTGGAGAATCTGGGACATCAAGTCCAGAGACGAGGAGATCGACTATGCAGAGGCTCACAACATCCCGCTGAAGATCAACCGTGAGACAAACTACTCCAAGGATAAGAACATCTGGCATCTGTCCCATGAGGGCCTGGATCTGGAGGATCCGGCAAACGAGCCGCAGTATGAGAAGGAAGGCTTCCTGGAAATGGGCGTTTCCCCGCTGCAGGCACCGGACAAGCCCACTTATGTAACCATTCACTTTGAGCAGGGTGTTCCGACTGCCATCGACGGCAAGGAAATGGGCGCAGTAGAGCTGGTTGAGACTCTCAACAAGCTCGGCGGCGAAAACGGCATCGGTCTGGCTGATCTGGTTGAAAACCGTCTGGTCGGCATGAAGTCCAGAGGCGTTTATGAAACTCCCGGCGGTGCGATCCTGTACCACGCACACGAGGTTCTGGAGACCATTACCATCGACAAGGAAACGGCTCGTATGAAGCAGCACATCGGCATCAAGTTTGCTGACATCGTATACAACGGTCAGTGGTACACACCTCTGCGTGAAGCACTGAGCGCATTCGTGACCGAGACACAGAAGACTGTTACCGGTGACGTTCGTCTGAAGCTCTACAAGGGCAACATCATCAATGCCGGTGTCACTTCTCCGTACACTCTGTATGATGAAGAGGTTGCTACCTTCGATGCTGACGAAGTATACGACCAGAAGGACAGCGCAGGCTTCATCAATCTGTTCGGTCTGCCGATCAAGGTAAAGGCACAGCTGGACAAGAAGCGTGCAGAAAAGAACTGAGCAGGTGCGTAATGGACGAAAAGAAGGTATTCAGTCAGATGTCCCTGAAGAGCGCAGTATTTGAGGAGGTAAACCTCGAATGTGCGGTGTTCAACCAGACAGATATGTTCTGTGCGGCAATTGTAGAGGCTAACCTTGACGAAAGCCGCTTTGAGGACAGCAGTATGCGCAAGCTGCAGTGCCGCAATCTTGCCATGAAGCAGGCATCCTTCCAGGATGTGGATCTCCAGCAGGCGGCGTTTGCCAATGCCAACCTGCGTGAGGTAGCGATCAAGCATTCCAACATGTTCGCTGCTTCCTTCCATCATATCTGCTTCGATGATGCGACATTCAAGAGTTGCTCCTTTGAGAATGCAGAGTTCAAGAGCTGCGATATGGAGGGGGCGCGCATTGATGGTATCCCTGTAGAAGAGCTGCTGGCAGCATATAAGGAGATCCATCAGTAAAAAATCATCAGCAAAAATAAGACACTGCCGCCGAAGCTGCAGGGGACTTCCGTCCCCTGCGTTTCCGGCAGGAATATACAGGACCGCTCGGCGGTCTTGTATCTATTTACCTATATCATGAACCGGAGGAAACGCAAATGGCACTTTGGGCTGGAAGATTTTCAAAGGAAGTGGACGAGACCGTCAACGCTTTTAATTCTTCGATCGCATTTGATGCTCGTATGTACGAGCAGGACATCCGCGGCAGCATTGCACATGCAACAATGCTCGGCGAATGCGGCGTGATCGAAAAGTCCGAAAGCGAAACGATCATCAGAGGACTGCGTGAGATCCTGGCAGACATCCAGGAGGGCAGACTCATGTTTGATCCGAATGCGGAGGACATCCACATGTTCGTGGAGGCAGAGCTGACAAACCGCCTCGGCAGTACCGGCAAGCGTCTGCATACAGCTCGTTCCCGCAACGATCAGGTGGCACTCGATATCCGCCTGTATCTGCGTGACGAAATTGCAGAGATCAAGGCATTGGTACTGGAGCTTGCGGAAACACTCTGCAATATGGCTGAGAAGCATACAGAAACCATTATGCCCGGCTATACCCATCTCCAGAGAGCGCAGCCCATCACTTTTGCACACCATCTGCTCGCGTATGCGCAGATGCTGGCAAGGGATTTGGAACGCCTGGATGATACCGCAAAGCGCATGAACGAATGCCCCCTCGGCAGCGGTGCGCTGGCAGGTACGACCTATCCGATCAACCGCCGGATGACGGCGGAGCTGCTCGGTTTTGACCGTCCTGTAGCAAACAGCCTCGACGGTGTATCTGACCGTGATTTCTGCGTGGAGCTGGCATGTGCACTCTCACTGCTGATGACGCATCTGTCCCGTTTCTCTGAGGAGATCATTCTCTGGTGTTCCTGGGAATTTAAGTTCATCGAGCTGGATGATGCCTATGCAACAGGCTCCTCCATCATGCCGCAGAAGAAGAACCCCGATGTCACGGAGCTGATCCGCGGCAAGACCGGCAGAGTTGTCGGCGATCTGATGACACTCCTCTCCATGCTCAAGGGTCTGCCCCTTGCCTATAACAAGGACATGCAGGAGGACAAGGAAGCCATCTTTGATGCGATCGACAATGTAAAGCTCTGTGTGAAGACATTCATTCCCATGCTCGCGACCATGCGCGTTCTCAAGGAAAATATGAGAAAGGCAGCAGCAAAGGGCTTCATCAATGCAACCGACTGTGCGGATTATCTGGTCAAGAAGGGAATGCCTTTCCGTGATGCCTATAAGATCACCGGCACACTCGTTGCAAAGTGCATCGAGCAGGAGCTGACGCTTGAAACGCTTCCGCTGGAACAGTATCAGGAAATGACTGCTCTGTTCACAGAGGATGTCTACGAGGCGATCAGCCTGGATACCTGCGTGAAGGAGCGATCCTCCGAGGGCGGTCCTTCTCCGAAGGCAGTTGCCGTACAGCTCACACAGCTGCGTGAACGCCTGAAGCAGGACGCATGATATGAATAAACGCGCACTCAAATTCATCCTTGCCCTGACCACGCTCACTGTGATCGTGTGGGGAACGGGTGAGTTCCTCATCGGCTGGTTTGTGAACAGCTACACCGTTTCCGTCATCTGGGCGGTATTCTGCCTTGCAGCATGTCTGGCATACAGCGTGTGGAAATGTCCCTGGGACATCGGCGGAAACGATGGGGAAGAAAAGTAACAGATAAGGAGGACATCCCATGTCCGTAAAAGTGTATATTGATGGTCAGGCAGGCACCACCGGTCTGAAGATCGTAAGCCGCCTGGAAAACCGCGAGGATATTACCCTGCTGAAAATCGCAGAGGAGGACAGACATAATGCAGAAAAGCGTGCAGAAATGATGCACGAAGCCGATTTCACATTCCTCTGTCTGCCCGATGATGCCGCAAGAGAGGCAGTGCAGCTTGCCGGTGACAGCACCCGCATTCTGGATGCCTCCACCGCCCACAGAACCAATCCTGCATGGGCATATGGATTTCCGGAGCTTTCCGCAGAATTTCGCGAAAAGCTGGCAAATTCCGATAAGACGGCAGTTCCCGGCTGCTATGCAAGCGGCTTCATCTCCCTGCTCTATCCGATGGTAGCAAATGGTCTGCTTCCGGCAGATTTCCCGGTATTCGCCTATGCGACTTCCGGCTACAGCGGTGCAGGCAAGAATGCCATTGCACAGTATGAATCCGAGGACAAGCCCTTTGAATTTGGCAGCCCCAGACAGTATGCACTTTCCCAGCAGCACAAGCATCTGCCCGAAATGCAGAAGTTTTCCGGTCTGACCCATACCCCCATGTTCAACCCGATCATCTGTGACTATCACAGCGGTATGGTAGTTTCTGTGCCGATCCAGACAAGAATGCTGGACAAGAAGATCACACCCGCACAGGTCAATGCCATGTTTGCAGAGCATTATGCAGATGCAAAGCTCGTGCAGGTGCAGCCCCTGATGGGGGAGGAGCAGAAGTCCTTCTTCCTTGCCTCCAATACCCTCAGCGGTCAGAACAAGCTGGAGATCTTTACTTTCGGCAATGACGAACAGATCCTGCTCTGTGCAAGACTCGACAACCTCGGCAAGGGCGCATCCGGTGCGGCAGTACAGTGCCTGAATATCATGATGGGCATTGACGAGACTACGGGTCTCTTATAAAAATTATAATGGAGGGATTCTCCTATGAATATCAAGGAATTTAAGAATATGACATTCGTGGAAGGCGGCGTTTGCGCAGCAAAGGGCTTCAAGGCGAATGGCGTACACTGCGGCATTTCCCGCAAGGCACTGGTGGAAAAGGAAGGTGCGGAAGCGGCTCCCGTCAAGAAGAAGAACGACCTTGCCATGATCGTTTCCGACAAGCCCTGCACAGCCGCGGCAATGTACACAACGAATAAGGTACAGGGCGCACCGATTGCCGTAACCAGAGAGAATCTGAAAAACGGCATCGCACAGGCAGTGATCGTCAATTCCGTCAATGCCAATACCTGCAATGCAGACGGCGTGGAAAAGGCGGAAAAGATGTGCGCACTTGCAGCAGAAGCACTCGGTCTGGATAAGTCCGATATTATCGTGGCATCCACCGGTGTCATCGGTCAGCCCCTCCCGATCGAGCCGATCATTGTGGGCGTTCCGGCATTGGCAGAGGGTCTGTCCTACGACGGCAACACTGCCGCTGTGGAAGCGATTATGACAACTGATACACAGCCGAAGGAAGTGGCTGTGCAGTTTACTGTGGGCGGCGAGACCTGCACATTGGGCGGTATGCTCAAGGGCAGCGGCATGATCCACCCGAATATGGCAACAACTCTCACATTCCTGACGACCGACTGTGCCATTGATGCGGCACTCCTGCAGGAGGCTCTGCGCGAGGTCGTAAACCTGACCCTGAACCGTGTCAGCGTGGATGGCGATACCTCCACCAATGACATGGTATGCGTGATGGCAAACGGCGTTTCCGGATGCCCGGCGATCACAGCTGAAAATGCTGACTATGAAATGTTCAAGGACGCGCTCTATGCAGTCCTGATGAATCTTGCCAGAATGATGGCACGCGACGGCGAGGGTGCAACCAAGCTCATGGAATGCCTCTGCACCGGTGCGGAGGATGACAGAACCGCAGAGATCGTGGCAAAATCCGTCATCACCTCCAGCCTGTTCAAGGCAGCGATCTTCGGCGAGGATGCCAACTGGGGCAGAATCCTCTGTGCAGTCGGCTATGCACCGGCGGATTTCGACATCCATAAAGTGGATGTTACACTCGGTTCCGACAAGGGAACGATTGATGTCTGCAAGAACGGCGCAGGTCTGGACTTCTCCGAGGAACAGGCAAAGGAGATCCTCTCCGAAGAGGAGATCCGGATCCTCATTTCCATCGGTGACGGCGGCGGCTCTGCCATCGCATGGGGCTGTGACCTGACCTATGATTATGTAAGGATCAACGGCGATTACAGAAGCTGATTATCATTTTGTGAATCTCTGAAAACAAGTTTTCAGAGAGGCGGGTACGGGGCGCAGCACTGAAAAATCCACCTTTTCACCTCGGTGATTTTATCAATGGTTGCCTTTTATGATTTATTTAAGGATGCAAGGAGATGCTGAACATGATTTCCAATGAAATCAGGGCACAGGTGCTCAACGATGCACTGCCCTATATTCAGAAATATAATAATAAGGTCGTTGTGGTCAAGTACGGTGGCAATGCCATGACCAACGAGACCCTCAAGCAGGCTGTTATGAGCGACATTGTGCTGCTCCATCTGGTGGGCATCAAGGTCGTACTCGTACACGGCGGCGGTCCGGAGATCAACGAGATGCTCCGCCGTCTGAATATCAAGAGCAAATTCATCAGCGGTCTGCGTTATACCGACGAATCCACCATTGATGTGGTGAAAATGGTGCTTGCCGGCAAGGTCAACAAGGAACTGGTTTCCCTGCTCTGCCAGAACAACGGCAATGCCATCGGTCTTTGCGGCATGGATGAGCATATGCTCATTGCAGAAAAGACTCTCGGAGCCGGCGGCGAGGATCTGGGCTTTGTGGGCAGTGTGACCGATGTCAACACCAAGCCCATCCTGGATGCACTCGATAATGGTGTCATTCCGGTTATTGCCACCGTGGCATGTGACAAGGACGGACAGGCATATAATGTCAATGCCGATACTGCGGCTGCAAGAATTGCAGCCGAGCTGAAGGCGGAGAATCTGCTGCTTCTGACGGATATTGCAGGACTTCTGCGTGATAAGGACGACCCGTCCACACTGATCCCTGAGGTCAATGTCAGCGAGGTACCCGCGCTCAAGCGTCAGGGCATCATCTCCGGCGGCATGATCCCCAAGATCGAATGCTGCGTGGAGGCGATTCGCCGCGGTGTGCATAAGGCAGTCATCATTGACGGCAGAGTGCCGCATTCCATCCTGATCGAAATTCTTTCCAGCGAAGGGATCGGCACACAGTTCAAGGCATGATCACACTGATCCGGATGCTGCCCGTTCTGTTTGCGCTCGGCTGCTTCATTGCAGGCATACTGGTGCGCAGGGGCGGTATCCGTCATCCCGTATATACCCAGGCAGTCGTTGTTTCCAGAGTCACCCAGACGGGCTATCGCCACCACGCCATCGTGGAGCAGAGCGCGCCGGTCGTCCGCTACCGGACGGAAACGGGCGAGGTTACTGCGACCTGCCGGAACTACGTGCCGGAGTGGCAGTATACCTACCGCACCGGCGAGCAGATCAGTATCTGCTACGATAAGGAAAACCAGACTCTGTTCCGGATCTGCCGGAATCAGGGCAATATATGGTACAGCAGTCTGCTTCTGGTGACAGGTGCCGGCACACTGCTGGCATATGCAGCTCTGCTGCTGCAATATTATTAACAAGAGGAGCTGGTACAGCATGAATATCATTGAACAAACGCAGGAACATATCATGTCCACCTACGGACGCAGTGCGGTTGTGCTTACAAAGGGCAGCGGTGCGGTCTGCGAGGATCAGGAACAGAAACGCTATATTGACTTCGGCAGCGGTATCGGCACGACCTCACTCGGCTATTGCGATGCGGACTGGGCGGATGCAGTATGCGCACAGGTGCGCGCACTGCAGCATACCTCCAATCTCTTCTATCATGCACCGCAGGCGGAGCTTGCAGAAAAGCTCTGTGCCATGACCGGCTACAGCAAGGTATTCTACGGCAACAGCGGCGCAGAAGCCAATGAATGTGCCATCAAGCTTGCCAGAAAGTACAGCTTTGACAAGTACGGCAAGGGCAGACATACCATCATCACGCTGGTCAATTCCTTCCACGGCAGAACGCTTGCAACGCTTTCTGCGACCGGACAGGATGTGTTCCATAATTATTTCTTCCCCTTTGTGGAGGGCTTCCGCTATGTAAAGGCAAATGACATTGCCGATCTCCATGCCAATCTCGACGAAACCGTCTGCGCCATCATGCTCGAATACATCCAGGGCGAGGGCGGCGTAAAGATGCTCGACGCGGAATTTGTGGCAGAGATCCGGAAGATCTGCGATGAAAAGGACATCCTGATGATCGCGGACGAGGTACAGACCGGCATCGGCAGAACCGGAAAGCTGTTGGCAGGCGAGCATTTCGGCTGCATGGCAGATGTGACCACGCTTGCGAAAGGACTTGCCGGCGGTCTTCCGATCGGCGCGTGTCTGGCAAATGCAAAATGCGCAGATGTGCTGGATAAGGGCAGCCACGGCTCCACCTTCGGCGGCAATCCCGTTGCCTGTGCAGGTGCCGTCAAGGTACTCGAAAAGATGGCACAGGACGGCATGATGGACAGCATCACCGAAAAGAGCGAATACATCCGCCAGAAGCTCAGCGCACTGGAGGAAGTGGCGGAGCTCAGCGGCAAGGGTATGATGATCGGCATTGCCCTGAAAAACAAAAAAGCACCGGATGTATTGCAGGAATGCCTGAAAAACGGCTTGCTTGTGCTGACTGCCAAGGATCGTGTACGTCTTCTGCCCCCGCTGACCATCACCATGGATGATCTTCAGCAGGGCATGGATATTCTGTGTAAAGTACTGGAGGGATAAAGATGGAACTGTATGTAGTACCCAAGGGAAATGAAAAGTATCTGATTTCCGATAAGAAGGACAGAAAGATCTATTCTATTGACAAAAAGCGTTTCAGCAAGCAGCTGATTCTGCATGATGCCAGCGGCTATGCGCTGTACAGCCTGACGCAGATCACAACGGGCATGAAGCCGAGCTTCCGCATTGATTTCAACGAAGAATCCTTCATGAAGATCAACTGCAAGTCCGTTTATCTCGATCCGTCCCTGGAATGCGAAGGACGCGGCATGAAATACGTCATCAAGAGCCAGGATCGTATGAATTTTGAGATCTTCAAGAATGGTGTCAGTGTTGGCAAAATGCTCACAGAAAAGCAGACCAACGGGGAGCAGAAGTATTATATTGAAATTGACAACAAGGCATTTGATGACTATATTCCATTGTTTGCAGTGTGTGCTGATAAGTGCTTCAGCAGCCTGAATAAGTAATGATTTGATACGAGGAGGAGTCTATACATGAAACATTTACTGAAGATGCTGGATCTGAGCCAGCAGGAGATTTTTGAGATTCTGGATCTGGCTGACCAGCTCAAGTATCAGACCAAGCACAACATTCCCCATCCGATCCTGGAGGGAAAGACGCTGGGTATGATCTTCCAGAAGGCATCCACCAGAACCCGTGTATCCTTTGAGACCGGCATGTACCAGCTCGGCGGCTATCCGCTGTTCCTGTCCGCAAATGACCTCCAGATCGGCAGAGGCGAACCCGTGCAGGATACCGCCCGCGTACTGTCCCGCTATCTGGATGGCATCATGATCCGTACCTTTGCACAGAAAGAGGTGGAGGATCTTGCAGAATATGGCAGCATTCCGATCATCAACGGTCTGACTGACTTTGCGCATCCCTGTCAGGTGCTTGCAGACCTGCTCACCGTCCGTGAGAAGAAAGCAAGCTTTGACGGTTTGAAGATGTGCTACATCGGTGACGGCAACAACATGGCAAACTCCCTGATCGTCGGCTTCCTCAAGGTCGGCATGGCTGTATCTGTAGCTTGCCCTGAGGGCTATCGTCCCGACAAGCAGGTTATGGATTTTGCCAATACTTACGACTGCTTCTCCATCACTGACAAGCCGCTGGAGGCTGCTGCCAATGCAGATGTCATCATTACTGATGTATGGTCCTCCATGGGCATGGAAGCAGAGATTGAAAAACGCAAGATCGCATTCAAGGGCTACCAGGTGAATGATGATGTCATGGCTGCTGCGCATTCTGACGCGATTGTAATGCACTGCCTGCCCGCACACCGCGAGGAAGAGATCACAGCCAAGGTATTTGAAGCACATGCAGATACCATCTTTGACGAAGCCGAGAACCGCCTGCACGCACAGAAGGCTGTTCTGGTCAAGCTCATGGGACAGGAGTAAAACTGCACCTGTATGGGCAATGCATTTAATAGTATTGAAGGACGGCGTAATTCCTTGCGCCGTCTTCAGTCTGTCGAAAAACCTCAATAGGTTCAAAGGGCTTTGCCCTTTGGCGGGTGGAGGGTACGCAGTACCCTCCAAATATAGCCCCTCCCCTCGGGGAGGGGTTGGGGTGGGGGCAGTTGCAGGATACCTATTCCTAAGAAAAAAAGACTTTTTCTACAAGCTGAGGACGGCGTAATTCTTTGCGCCGTCCTTTTTGAAAACACATCAGATTTATATTGGTAATACTATTACTCCGGCAATTAAAAGCTGATAAGGGTAAGGGGCTTATTAAAATGCAACAGCACTGCGCATATTGGATAAAAAACATTGCAGACTTGATGGAAAAGTAACAGTTCCGCCAAAGTCGAAAAAGATTGAAAAAAGGTGTTGACAAACCGTCGAAAGTGTGATATAATAAATAAGTCGTCAGGCGAGAGACGCGAAAGCGGTAAAAACCTCGAACCATGGCGAAAAAGCGACACATTGAAAGAAGAATAGTAAAGAGGGAAAGGGAGCTAGAAGAGGGCTGAGAATCTTAGTAGCAGACAAAAGCGAACGAGAATCGAACACTGCGAACGGTTTAGTCATCTAAAGCGAAGAAAAAACTTTTTAAAAAAAGT
>JAZNKY010000059.1:0-3074 GCA_045578805.1 Oscillospiraceae bacterium | reverse complement strand
ACGCATCTTTTCGGCAAAATTTCACACAGTCTGCGTTAAAAAATCTTGACATACGTCAGTATGCCTGCGATTTTTTGCCTTGCCTGCGTAAAATTTATGCTCGAAAATCTGCATATTCATTTTATGTGAACAGGCTCTAGTTGCTGGATTAGGGCAACTGCAAAATAGTAACGAAACTATTGACAACTATTGCATTTTAGTGTATAATAAAGGAAAGATTTGCAATTGTTGCTTAGTCTCAGCATGACCTAAAATAAATTTGAAAGAGGTGTTATTTATCGCTAGAGGAGCAAGAACCCGTCCGACGAAGGAAATGATCTTACAGTTAGCATCGAAACTGTATCTTGAACAAGGCTTCAGTGCAACGGAAAACAAGGTGATCGCAGAAACGCTGCAGATCAGTCCCGGCAATCTCACATTCCACTATCCCCTGAGAGAACACATTCTCACGGAATTTGTCAAGGAGCTGTGCGATTTTCAAAGGCGGATGATCGAAATTTTTCAGCATGAGGACAAATCGCCCCTGCTTGCACTGTGCATTGAATTTGCAACAATGTGTGCAGCCGCAGAGGAAAACGAAGCGATTCGGGATATTTACCTTTCCGCCTACCGCTATCCCATGCCGCTTGCAGTCATCCGGGAGAACGACACGAAGAAGACACAGCAGATCTTTGCGGAATTTTGTCCCGACTGGACGGACGAGCAGTTTGAGATCATGGAGAATCTGTACTCAGGTATCGAATACGGCATGTTCTCCTCGCTGGGAAATTCCGGTGTTTCGCTCGATCTGCGGGTGGCAAGCGGACTGGATGCCATCCTGCGGCTCTACAATGTACCGGAGGAACTGCGCAATCAGAAGATCGAAAAGATCATTGCTATGGACTACAGAAGTCTGGGGAGAAAGATCCTCTTGGACTTCAAGGATTATATCACCGCTGTCAACTGGCAGGCGGTGGAGACAACAAGACAAAAAATGATTGAAAAATCACAAAAAACAAAAGCAAAGAAACCCATTGATTAGAGCCTATTCACATTAAAATCTCATACGCATCTTTTCGGCAAAATTTCACGCAGTCTGCGTTAAAAAATCTTGACATACATCAGTATGCCTGCGATTTTTTGCCTTGCCTGCGTAAAATTTATGCTCGAAAATCTACATATTCATTTTATGTGAACAGGCTCTAGATTGAGGAGTCAGTTTATGAAAAAAACAGCTATCATTTTTGCAGCAATGCTTTCCGCAGCACTGACAGGTTGTGCCGGCATAGCAGAGGAAACCCTAACCAATTCCGGCAGCAATGCCGGTACACAGGCAGAAGTATCTGAACAATCCGCCGAAGCAGAAACAGAGAAAGCCACTGAAGCAGAAGCTGAGAAAACGACTGAAACAGAAAATGCCACAGAAGCAGAAACTGAGAAGCCAACAGAAGCGGAAACCGAAAAATCCACAGAAGCAGAAACTGCGGAGGTGACTAAGGGAACTGCTGAAACAACAGCGGAGACATCCGCTGCGGCAGAACAGAACGAAGTGTTCGCGCTGAACGGACCGTTGGGACGGCATCAGAGCCCCGATGAATTCGGCAACGCAGCCTTTGCAGCTTCCTTTACTGAGGAAGATCTTGTAAAGCAGGATGACGGTACTTTCTCACTGACCGTGATGATCTACCGCTATGAGTTGTTCAGTGGCGATGACATTACGGCACTGAAAAAGGGCGATGTGATCTGGTGCCTCGGACATGAGGTCGTGGTTGACACGATCGAAACAAGAGCGGACGGCACAGTCATAATCAACGGCGGTATCGAAAACGGCGGGCGTTACTTCAAGACGGATGATGGTGCAGTGTACTTTGAATCAGGCATGAATGATGTGAAATCCTACTATGAGATC
Source organism: Oscillospiraceae bacterium (assembly GCA_045578805.1). GTDB lineage: Bacteria > Bacillota > Clostridia > Oscillospirales > Ruminococcaceae > UBA3855. The sequence goes on along the minus strand of JAZNKY010000059.1, from coordinate 1,186 downwards.
GGCGAAAACACATATACGCTTGCTGAAAATTTCGTGCTGACAGACAGCTCCGATCTTGATAACCCCACCACATATACGGCGGAGGAGTTTTTCGCACTGGATCATGGTCTTGCTAGATTTATCAAATCCAATACCATTGTGAAAACCGACAACGATGTGATCACGGCAATTGAGAGAGTCTATATTCCGTAAGAGTCTGTTCGTTATTTTGTAATAAGGAGGTACTCATATGAGAAGTAAATTCAAAAGGGTTTTGGCGTTCACAGCGTCGCTTGCAATGTGCGGCATGACGCTGCTGTATTTCCCGAGCGGAACGTTTGAGATCCGTCTTCCTGTTCGTGCGGCAGAGGGGAATGTTGTTATCAGCGAGGAGAACTTCCCGGATGATGCATTCAGAGAATATGCGGATACAAACTTGGACACGACGAATGATGGTATTCTGACTGCGGAGGAGATCGCTGCGGTGACGAAAATTGATCTCTTTTCAGCAAATATCACCGATGTTTCCGACCTGACGGGCGTGGAATATTTCACGGCATTGGAATATCTGGATTGCTACGAAAACCAGTTGAAGAGTCTTGATGTAAGCAAGAATACGGCACTGACCTTTTTGGACTGCTCCTACAACCGGCTGACCAGCCTTGATATGAGCGGCTGTACTGGACTGCGCACTCTGTTCTGCCACAGCAACCCGCTGACCAACCTTGATGTGAGCGAGAATACGGCACTGACCTTTTTGGACTGCTCCTGTAATCAGCTCACCAGCCTTGACGTGAGCGGCTGTACTTCACTGACCGATCTGGACTGCCACGAAAACCAGCTCACAAGCCTTGATGTAAGCAAGAATGATGCACTGGAATATCTGTATTGCTACGATAACCAGCTGACGAGTCTTGATGTGAGCAAGAATGCGGCACTGGAATATCTGGGCTGCGAATCCCCCCCGCTCTGGAAACTTGACCTTCCGGAGGATTACAGCGGTGATCTGGATTTTGATGCTGAAAACACCATTGCTGTAACAAGCGAAACCCTCGACCTCTCCGCTTACGGACTGGATGCGGCAAACTTTTCCGGCGGTACGCTGGACGAAAATGGTATTCTGACCCCCGATACCATCCCCGCAACAGTTATCTACACTTATCCGCTTACAAACGGCGAAACTATAACCGTATATATGGAATTCGGC
>JAZNKY010000058.1:0-1991 GCA_045578805.1 Oscillospiraceae bacterium | reverse complement strand
ACGGCATCTGTGCAGAGGGTGATGTGTCAATTCATTTTGCGGAGGAATAGTCGATCTGTAATTTCACTTCTGATTAATCTCTGCTCGAAATGCCGCCGCAATCTTCGCCCGTTCTTCAAGCTCCGCTGCATCGTACTTCGGGATCAGCTCAGCACGGAGGTTGCTGGCTGCTTCCGCCCAGGTGAAGAACTCCTGACGGGTCATCTGCTTCTTCATGAGACGGGCATAGTATTTTCTGTAGGCCCGCTGGTGGATGGTCCAGATTTCATTGTTCTGGACTTTCTCCCGGAAGCTGCTGCGGGAGCCGATGTCACGGCAGAGTTTTGCGGGATCCTGCGGAGAGGGATTGGCGCAGTAGCTGAAGTCCAGTCCCGGCTCCTGGACGAACCACTTGCCGCAGTTGGGACAGCACTTGGGATGGAATCCTTTCTGAAGTCCCTTCATCAGTTCGATGTAAACGAAATCACTGAGCCGGTCGAAGTAAAGCTTCTCCACGATCTCGGCACCATTATCAGTTTCCAGAACGGCGTACTGCATCTGCACATTGGGTGCATCTACTCTGCGGTCTGCACCCAGACTGACGCCGCTGACGTATGCGTCCATCCAGTTCATCCGAATCCGATCAGCCAGCGGAATTTTCCGCTGGCCCTTTTTTCTGCGCTGACCACCGTCATCCAGTGCTTGGGACAGGAACCAGGTGTAGCGATTCTGGATGGCGGGGATGTCCTCGGCGGCGAGGTAGAGAGGTTCCAGAAATTGCAGCTCATTGTAGATATCATCGATGAACTGGGGCATTCCCAGATAAACATCCAGCATTCCCATGCCGCCCAGATATGCGTTGTAGAGGGGCAGTTGCAGGAACATATCCCGGGCTTCCTCCAGTGCAGATAGTACCTCGTTATCATTCCGTGCTTCAACGGCATCCTTCAGCCGCTGAACCGCTTCCAGATAGGGCTGCGCATCGTAATTCAAAATCGCAGTCAGGATCGTACCGTAAGGAAACTCCTGTTTGTTGTGCTCAACCCAATATCTGCTCTCGCCAAACTGAACCTTCGTGTGGGTCAGCGGACGAAAAAGATCCAGATAATCCTTTCCCAAGACTCCCATGTGCTTCCCTCCAATAGTGAATACGCTAATAGTGTACTGCAACTATTTACAAATTGCAATGGCCGTGCTAAGCTTTTTCCAGAATCGATTCAAATATTTCAACAGGAGGATAAAACAACGGATAACAACTTAATCGTCATCGACGGCGAAACCTTACTGGACATGAACCTATCCCCGCCGAAGTTTTGTGTGAAGAGTTTGCTTCCCCAGGGCTTGAGCATTCTCGGTGGTGCGCCGAAGATTGGTAAGTCCTGGATGGTGATGGATCTGTGTGTGCGGGTGGCCAAGGGCGAAGCGATCTGGAATCTGGAAACTGCGAAAGGTACTGCGCTGTATCTCTGCTTGGAGGATCCTTACTTCCGTGTCCAACAGCGGCTGGGATGCATCACCGATGAGGCACCGGCGAATTTGTTCTTCGCAAATGCCGCCGGCTCTCTGGCGGACGATCTGGAAGGGCAGATTCTGAAATTCGTCCGGGAGCATCCCGACACGGTGCTGGTGGTCATTGACACCTTCCAGATGGTGCGCAGCAGCGGAGAGCCGTCCTACGGCGGCGACTATGAGGAACTGCAAAAGCTCAAGCGTATTGCGGATGCCCAGCGCATATCCATCCTTCTGCTACATCATCTGCGAAAGCAGAGTGACCGGGATCCCGTCAAAAAGCTCTCGGGCACCACCGGCATCAGCGGTGCGGTGGATGCGATTTTTGTTTTGGACAAAGACGAGCGCAGGCAGAATGCGGCGAAGCTGATCTGCACTGGGCGAGACATCGAGTACCGGGAACTGGAGCTGCGGTTCAGCAAGGACACCTGCATCTGGGAATTGCTTTCTGACAGTCTGGATGCCCCGGAGAATCTGCTGCCCCAGGAGATGGTGAAGCTTCT
>JAZNKY010000057.1:0-69251 GCA_045578805.1 Oscillospiraceae bacterium | reverse complement strand
GGGGCAGACTTTGGAATGCTGACCCCGGAAAAAGACTTTTTCTGTAAACTGAAAGTCTGTTTGGTATCTTTCTGAACAGACGATGTTTCTAAAGAAAGGTGATCATATGAAAGTACTTCTCGCAGGCGGCGGCACGGGCGGGCATATCAATCCCGCACTTGCCATTGCCGGTATCATCAAGGCGCACTGTCCCGATGCGGAATTTCTTTTCGCAGGAACTCCCAACGGCATGGAGGCAAAGCTCGTGCCGCAGGCTGGCTATAAGCTTGCACATATCAAGGTTGCCGGCTTCCAGCGCAGACTCTCATTAGAGAACATCGGGCGCAATGCCAAGGCTGTCTGGTATCTTGCCAATTCCGGCAGACGCGCCAGACAGATCATCAATGAGTTTCAGCCCGACATTGCCATCGGCACGGGCGGCTATGTAGCAGGTCCCATCATCCGTATGGCAGCAAGAATGGGGATCCCCACCGCCATCCATGAACAGAACGCCTTCCCCGGCGTGACCAACAAGCTCCTTGCCAAGGAGGTCGATCATGTGATGCTGACGGTGAAGGAGGCACTTCAGTATTTTGACAAGGATCTGAAATACACCGTGACCGGACTGCCGGTGCGCGCGGAGCTGAAGCAGAAATCCCGTGCGCAGGCAAGGGCGGAGCTTGGATTTGACGACAGCTTCTGCCTCCTTTCCTTCGGCGGAAGCCTCGGTGCGGGCTGCATCAATGACACCATGGCGGAGGTGCTGAAATGGCATACCTCCAAGGGACTTTCCATCAACCACATCCACGGCTACGGAGGCATGGGCAAGGACACTTTCCCGCAGAAGATGCAGGAGTACGGCGTTCCCATGAAGAACCCCCGCATCCGCGTGAGCGAGTACATCAATGATATGGATACCTGCATGGCAGCAGCGGATCTTGTTGTATGCCGTTCCGGCGCATCCGTTTTAGCAGAGCTGGAGGCACTCGGCAAGCCCTCCATCCTCATCCCATCTCCGATCGTGACCGGCAACCACCAGTTCCACAATGCCAATGTTCTCGGCAAGGCAGGTGCTGCCATTGTCATCGAGCAGAAGGATGTCACCGCTGAGGATGTGATCTCCCGCATTGAAAAGCTGTACAATGACAGGGCACAGCTCCAGAGCATGGCGCAGAATGCTGCCTCGCTTGCTGTTGCCGATACGGAGGAACGCATCTGGGGCGTAGTGGAAGGCCTTCTGAAAAAGAACTGATACTCTTTTTCTTCAAATCGCTTATTGAGCGATTTGAAGAAAGCCGCCTGCGGCGGCTATAAAAATCTTAATGAATTAAGATTTTTAAATGGAAATAGTATGATTTTCTCACCCATTCCTGTTTCTGTCATAGAATAATGATAGAAAGGAGTGGCGTATATGCAGAAATTAGTGATACAGGGCGGCAGGCATCTGGAGGGTGAGATCGCCGTACAGGGTGCGAAAAACAGCGCATTGCCCATTGCGGCGGCTGCGCTGCTCTGTGACGGTGAGATCTGGCTGGAGAACTGTCCCCGGCTGTCGGATGTCTATGCCGCCTGTCGGATCCTGACCCACCTCGGCTGCCGGTGCAGTATGCAGGAGCATACCGTGACGGTGGATGCACACGGAATGCACGATTCTGAAATACCTGAGCAGTTCATGCGCGAAATGCGCTCGTCCATCATTTTTCTCGGTGCCGTACTTGGCAGGATGGGAACCTGCACCCTCGGCTATCCGGGAGGCTGCGAGCTGGGGCCTCGCCCCATTAACCTGCATCTGCAGGCACTGCGGCGCATGGGTGTAAAGATCCATGAGGACAACGGCACACTGTACTGCACCACACCCAACGGTCTGCATGGTGCAAGGATCCATCTGCAGTTTCCGTCTGTGGGCGCAACAGAAAATATCCTTCTTGCCGCAGTGACCGCCAGAGGTGAAACGACGATCACCAATGCCGCGCGTGAGCCGGAGATCGTGGATCTGGCAAGATTCCTCCGTGCGTGCGGTGCAAGGATCACAGGTGAAGGCACAAGCACCATTGCCGTCGAAGGTGTGAAGCAGCTCCATGGCTGTACATACCGGATCATGCCCGACCGTATCGTAGCCGCTACCTGGCTTGCGGCGGCGGCGGCAGCGGGCGGCGAGCTGTGCCTGCGCCATGTCAGCGCGGCAGATATGGAAAGCATCCTGGATGTTTTCGAGGAGATGAACTGCCGGATGAGCGCGGCAGGGGACAGCATCTGCTTCCATGCCGGCGCACCGCTGCGGGCTGTGCGGATGCTCAGGACAATGCCGTATCCCGGCTTTCCGACCGATGCACAGGCGATCCTGATGGCAGCACTCTGCTGTGCAGCGGGCACGACTGTCATGGAGGAGACCATTTTTGAAAATCGATTCCGCCATGTGGACGCACTCATGAAGATGGGGGCAGACATCCGTATTTCCGGACGCACTGCAGTCATCAACGGTGTGCGCAGTCTGCATGGGGCCGCGGTGGAGGCGACCGATCTGCGCGGCGGTGCGGCAATGCTTGTTGCAGGACTGTGTGCAGCAGGCGAGACCGTGATCACGGAGCTGCAGCATATTGACAGGGGCTATGACAGCCCCGAACAGGTGCTGCGGAGCGTCGGCGCGGAGATCATAAGAGTGTAGAAAAGGGGAGCATGTATGAGAGATGTAGAAAAAACGTCAATGACACATGAAACGAATTACCGCCGGATCCGGCGAAGGCGGCGCGGCTTTGCCATGTATGCCCTTGTGGTCGTGATACTGGCAGTGGGTGTGACCATCACGCTTTCGATGACTGTGATGTTCAATATCCAGCAGATCCAGGTTGTGGGCGATGCCAAGATGTACTCGGCGGAAGAGATCGCCGCCGCGACCGGCATAGCCACCGGTGACAATATGGTGCGGCTGGATCTGGAGGCAGCTGAAGCGCGCGCTCTTGCAAGCCTGATTTATGTCGAGGATATTTCCATTACCCGGCAGTTCCCCGATACGCTTGTGATCCATGTGCAGAAGTGCGAGCCGACCTATAATATCGAATACGGCTTCGGCACACTGATCGTCAGCAAGTACGGCAAGATACTGGAAGACGGCATGGATCCGCAGGACGGACTTGTGACCATCAAGGGCTACACACCGCTGGAACCGACAGCGGGTACATGGATCACCGCCGAGAAGGAACGGGACGACAGGATCCTCAATGCCTTCATGGAGATCATCAACAACAGCACACTGCAAGCCCCCATTGTTTCTGTGGATATGACGGAAGCGCACAATATTCTTGTGAATTTCGACGACCGTATCGAATTTGACATGGGAAACTGGGATGAGATCGAATACAAGATCAACTTTGCCCAGCACATCATCAGCAAGCAGCCGGCGGATAAGGAGGGCTACCTGACGATGATCGGCACGAACCAGTGTTCCTTCCGCAATAAGGCGGATGTGGAGGAAGGCAGAAAACAGGCGGAAGAAGCCACCGAAGCCCTGACGGATGCTGCTGCTTTACAAATCGAATAAATGTTTATGTGCATTTTTGTTAAAATTGCATTAAATTCGTCACTGTGAGTTGTGTGATTAGGAAAAAAAGAAATTTTGTCAAAAATCTATTGCAAATTCCGCGCGAATGTGATAAAATAATATTGTATATTGGTATCTGAATGAGATATTTATGTTTTTACATGGAAATAAAAGCTGGTAGGAGGAACTATAATGACGGACTTCATCTATGAGGAAGCATTTGACCCGGAGGTTAATATTAAGGTAATTGGTGTCGGCGGCGGCGGCGGCAACGCGCTCAACTGCATGGTTGACTCCGGTGTAAGTGATATTGAGTATGTAACGATCAATACTGATGCAAAGGCTCTGAATAATTCCAAGGCTGCAACCCGTATCCAGATCGGCGCAAAGCTGACAAAGGGCAGAGGCGCAGGCAACAAGCCCGAGGTCGGCAAGCACAGCGCAGAGGAGAATATTGAGGAGATCAGCACAGCTCTCAAGGGTGCTGACATGGTATTCATCACCGCTGGTATGGGCGGCGGCACAGGTACAGGCGCAGCTCCCGTTGTAGCAAAGGCTGCACAGGAAATGGGCATTCTGACAGTTGCTGTTGTGACCAAGCCCTTTGCTTTCGAGCGTGAGCAGAAGATGGCACAGGCTGAGAACGGCATTGCTGAACTGAAGAAATATGTGGACTCCCTGATCGTGATCCCGAACGAAAGACTGCTTGTTGGTCTGGAAAAGCCCCTGACCATGAAGGAATCCTTCGCACTCTCCGATGACATCCTCAAGACCGGTGTCAAGAGCATCGCAGATCTGATCGTTGAGGAAGGCTACATCAACCTCGACTTTGCAGACGTATCCACCACCATGAAGGGTGCAGGCTATGCGCATATGGCGATCGGTCACGGCGCAGGCAAGGACAAGGCAACTGAGGCAGCTAAGGCTGTTATCAGCAGCCCGCTGCTGGAAACCTCCATCGCAGGCGCAAGAAGACTGCTCATCAACATTGCGATGTCCGAGGATACCCTGGCTTCCGATGTAGATACCGCATCCAAGATGATCACAGAAGCAGCAGCTCCCGATGTACAGTTCATTTTCGGTGCTGCCTTCAAGGAAGAGATGCAGGATGAGATGACGATCACTGTCATTGCAGCAGATTTTGAGGATGACGTAAAGAAGGAAGAAGCAGCTGCTCCGGAGGAGGAGCATGTGATCCCGATCGACAATCCCATGCTGGATGATGTTCCTTTCAATCGTTCCGCACCCAAGTCCACAATGAACATGGATGATCTGGACGATATTTTTGAGATCCTCGGCGGTAAGTAATTGTAAAAACATGGAATGAATATTCCGGCTGATGCGTTCGGATGTATGTGATAGAGTCCGAGTGCACCAGCCGGAATTTTTGACTTCGTGAAAAACTTTAGTCAGAATGCACGAAAAACATAGGATGAATTGTACATAAAATCTATTGCAAGATGGAAAAAAATATGGTATAATTAAATCAATACTGAAAACAGGAGCGGTGTAAGCCGATGGTTTCCCGTCCCTGTGTGCAAAGGAGAGCTTGAACAATGGAAATCCCATCTGGTGTACTGAAAACGACTATGCGCCCCGGCGGTCTCGAAAAAGACTCCGTTATGGCTTATCTGGACGAAGTTCATTCCAGAATCTATGATCTGGAAACAGAGCTGAAGAAGCGCGACGAGGAAATCGACCCGGCATCATCCGAGCTGGTGCAGTCCTACAAGCGTGATGCGGATGCTGCTAACAAAAAGGCTGCTGAAGCAGAAAAGAAAGCTGCTGAGGCTGAAAAGAAGGCGGCTGCATATGAAAAGCAGGCAGGTGAAGGTGCTTCCTACAAGGAAAAGGCAAGTCAGCTTGCAAATGCACTGAATGCCGAAAAGCAGGCAAGAGCTGCGGATGAGCAGAAGATGAAGAAGCTGCTCGAACAGGCAAAGAACAGTGTAGATGAGGGTAAGGTGCGCGAGTATCAGCAGGAGATCGTTGCGCTCAAGGGCGAGATCAGCCAGCTGAACGATGAAGTAACCAGCCTGAAGTCCGAGAACAGCTCTCTCAAGTCCAGTGCGGATGTTTCCAGTGAGCTGACTGCTGAAATGGACCAGATGAATGCCAAGCTGGAATCTGCAAAGGCAGATGCAGAGGCTTCTGCAAAGGAACTGGATGAGGTGAAGACACAGCTCTCCGCTAAGGATGATGAGATCACCAAGCTCAATGAGAAGGTCGCTGAACTGGAGAAGAAGGCTTCCCAGACCACGGGCTTCGCACCGAGCTTTGATATGAGTGCGATCTTCGCACAGGCACAGCAGAGCGCACTCCAGCTGGAAGCTGCTGCGAAGGAAGAGGCAGACAAGAAGATTGCCGCTGCCAACGAGCAGGCTGACAAGACCATTGCGGATGCGGATGCATACGCAGAAAAGCGCATCTCTGAGGCAGATACACAGGCAGAAACTACGATCTCCGATGCAAACGCACAGGCTGAAAAGACTGTTTCCGATGCCAATGCAGAAGCAGAGCGCATTGTGAACGATGCAAACGAGAGAGCATCCACTGCAAATGCCGAGGCAGACCGCATTCTGGGTACTGCAACAGAAAAGGCTGAGGCTGAGGCTGCGCAGATCAAGAAGGATGCAATTGAACAGCAGGAGCGCGTAAAGCAGCTGACTGCAACCATCAGATCCATGCTGACAATTGAAATCGACGGCATCGAGAAGAGCTTCCGCGAGGCAAGCGAGATGATGTCCAATGCAGCAAAGGTCGTTGATGAGAAGATCGCAGAAGCAAACACCCTGATCTCCGATGCACGCGAGAGTGTTGAGGAGACCACAAAGTCTGCGGCAGATGCTGAGGAAAAGATCATGAATGCAGAAGTTCCTGCACAGGACGCTGCTGCCATGTTCGAGGAAATGACAAAGCCTTCTGATGATGATGCATCTGCGATGTTTGAAGCCAAGGCACAGCCGGCGGCTGAGGAAAAGCCCGCACCGAAGGCTGAGAATAAAAAGAAGAATTTCTCTTTTGATATGAGTGAGCTGATCAAGGATGCAGAAGCATCCGTAAGCGAGTAATACATCCGAGGTGGTTTGAAAATGCCGGAAATTCGGCGAATTAGTGCACAGGAGCTAAAGGAATGTGCAAAGGAACTCCGTGTTGGCGATAAGATTCTGCTGTCGGGCTATGTCTATACAGCGCGTGATGCGGCACATAAGCGTATTGCTGCCTTGCTTGATGCAGGCGGTGAGCTGCCGTTTCCGCTGGAGGGTGCAGTCATCTATTATGCAGGTCCCACGCCTGCACCGCCCGGCAAGCCGATCGGCTCCTGCGGTCCGACGACCTCCGGCAGAATGGATCCCTATGCACCCAGACTTCTCGATCTCGGACTTGCCGCAATGATCGGCAAGGGTGAGCGTTCCGAAGCTGTCCGCGATGCGGTTGCCAGAAACCAGGCAGTATACCTCTGCGCCGTTGGCGGCGCGGGTGCGCTGGCGGCAAGATGCATCAAGGAAATGCAGGTGATCGCATTCGAGGATCTTGGCTGTGAGTCTGTAAAACGGCTCTATATTGAGGATTTTCCTCTGGTTGTCTGCAACGATGCAAAGGGCGGCGATCTGTTCTCAGAGGGCAGAGCGGCATTTGCAGCAGAATAGACGGATGCCGGCTATGTCTGAGGAGAAGCTGGAACATGCGTCCGACGAGGAGCTTGCAGTACTTGCAAAAGACTCAGTCGAGGCTGAGGCACTGCTCCTGAAACGGTATCTGAAGCTTGTGCGGTATCATGCTGCACAGTATGCAGCAACCGAAACGGATGCGGATGATCTCGCGCAGGAGGGTCTGATTACCCTTTTGTATGTGATCTCACGATTCCGCCCCGATGCAGGTGCAAAGTTTTCGACCTATGCACAGGTCTGCATCGTCAACCGGATGCGTTCGCTTGTACGGCGCGCAGGCTGTGAAGAGCCGGTTGCTGACATCACACAGCTGATGGAGGCGCAGTCGGTCATTGCAGACGCAGAAACGCCGGAGAGCATTCTGGTGGAGAAAGAAAATTATGCCCAATGCCGGATGCAGGTCATGGCACTGCTTTCCGACAGGGAATGGGAGATCCTGCAGTGTATCATGGCGGGGCTATCCTACGCACAGACAGCGGAGCATCTGGGGATCAACCAGAAATCCGTTGACAATGCCATGCAGCGTGTGCGCAGAAAGATGCGCGCCGTCAAAAGTACGGAGTACTTTCAATAATGTTCGACCCCTGCCCCCGGCAGGTGCGATATAAGGGCTTGTAGCTTAACGAGAGCGTTGATTCATCAAAGGTGTCGGTTTCACCCCGTCCGTAGTCCGAAACAATTTATTAAGTGAGGTAAACGATCATGTACGAAGACAAGACATTGACTTGCAAGGAATGCGGTGCGGAGTTTGTATTCTCTGCCGGCGAACAGGAATTTTATGCAGAAAAGGGCTTTGAGCATGAGCCCCAGAGATGCAGAAGCTGCCGCAGCGCAAGAAAGGGCGCGCCGAAGGCTGCAAGAGAGATGTTCACCGCAACATGTGCAGGCTGCGGCGGCGAAGCAAGAGTGCCGTTCCAGCCCAGCGAGGGTCGTGCTGTATATTGCAGCGAGTGCTTCGCAAAGATGAGAGAGGAATAAGTTTCTTTCCGGAAATCTATGACAGAAAAGCACAGCACCGCGCTGTGCTTTCTGCATGAATCTATGAACATGGAGGTTTATTATGGCTTTTGAAGTAACAAAGGATACCGTGATCGGCGATATTCTGGACGCAGATTTCAATGTTGCACCCTATTTCCTGGAAATGGGTATGCACTGCCTCGGCTGCCCCTCTGCAAGAGGCGAATCCGTTGCACAGGCATGTGCCGTGCATGGTGTGGATGCGGATGAGCTGGTAGCAAAGCTGCAGGCACATTTTGCAAATAAGTAAAATATTGTATTATAAAAAGGGGACTGCGGCAGCCGCCGCAGCCCCTGATCGCTTTTAGGAGAAATTATGCTGAATCCAAGATTACAGGCATGTGCGGCATTGATACGCAGCGGCGGCGTTGTCTGCGACGTGGGTACCGACCATGCACAGCTTGCTGTACACCTGATCGAAACCGGAGCTGCAAAGCGCGTGATCGCTTCGGACATTGGAGAGGGACCGCTTGCGGCGGCAAGAAGAACCATTGAAAAGCACGGGCTTTCCGGCGAGATCCGCACGATCCTTTCCGACGGTCTGGCACAGGTGCCGCCGGAGGGGCTGACCGAGGTCGTCATTGCCGGTATGGGCGGTGAAACGATGGTACATATTCTGGAAACCTGTCCGTTTTCGCTGGAACAGATCGGACTGGTCCTGCAGCCCATGACCAAGGCGGATGTACTCCGTCACTGGCTCTATACCAATGGTTTCGCCATTGTGCAGGAGACCTGTATCCGGGATGCACAGTTCCTGTATGCCGTCATCCGCGCAGAATACACCGGTATCAAAGAAACGCCCGGCTATGCCCTGACGCGCATTGGCAAAATGGATCTTGCGGATCCGGACTGCCGCGCCTATGCACAGCGGCAGTATGAAATGCTCTGCCTTTCCCGCGACGGCCGTATTTCAGCAGGGCATTCTCCCGCGCCCTTCGATGCGGCAGCAGAGGAGATTCGACGCAGATTGGAGGAAACCAAATGAAAGTACAGGAAATTCTTGCGGCAGTCAATGCCATTGCACCCTTTGAAATGCAGGAGGGATGGGATAATTCCGGATTGCTGGTCGGCTCCGGCTGGCAGGAGGTCAAGCATGTGATGGTTGCCCTTGACATCACCATGCCGGTGATCGACAAGGCAGCATCCCTCGGCTGCGAAATGATCGTTTCACATCATCCCGTGATCTTCTCGCCCCTGAAGTCCGTATCGGCGGAGCATCCTGTGTACCAGCTCGCATCCAACAACATGACAGCCATCTGCTGCCATACACCGCTGGATATTGTAGACGGCGGCATCAATGACCTGCTCGTGGACATGCTCCGCGAAAAGCTTGGTCTGACCGATGAGGTTTTCCCGCTGGAGGAATCCGGTCTCGGCAGGATCGTGACCCTTGCGGAAGCCAAGAGCGTTGAGGATATTGCGAAGATCGCCAAGGAAGTCCTCAAGTGCAATACTGTCCGCTATCTGGACGCAGGCGTGAATGATGAAAAGGTGTCGAAGCTTGCCATCTGCGGCGGCTCCGGGGCATCGCTCCTTGAAAAGGCGGATGCACTGGGCGCGGGCGCACTGCTGACGGGCGATGTCAAGCACGACCGCTGGGGTACAGCGCGGGATAATTTCATTTCCCTGATTGACTGCGGTCACTTCCAGACGGAGGCAATGGCAGTACCCTATCTCGCAAAAATGCTGAAAGAAAAGCTGCCCGCTCTGGAAATCACAGAATGGGACGGCGGAGAGCTGATCAAATATGTCTGATAGTATCTGGTGCTGTCCTGTCTGCAGTCTGCCGCTGCAGCAGGACGGCAAAAGTCTGAAATGTGAGAAACGCCACAGCTTTGACCGCGGCAGAAGCGGCTATGTGCATCTGCTGCCGTCGAGCCGCCAGAATGCAAAGCTCCCCGGTGACAATCCGGAGATGGTACGCGCACGGCGGAATTTTCTCGGCAGGGGATATTATGCCCACCTGATGGAAACACTTTGCACAGCGGTGACGGAGCATCTGCCGGCACAGGGCGTTCTGCTGGATGCCGGCTGCGGAGAGGGCTATTACACCAAGGCAGTGCGTGAAGCCCTGGAACAGTCCGGACATGGAGCCGCCGTATATGGTGCTGACATCTCCAAGACCGCCGCTGACCTTGCCGCCCGCGCGGATAAGGGGACGGATTATGCAGTGGCAAGCGTGTTCCATCTCCCGGTACGGACAGAGAGTTGTGACCTTGTCATGAGCATCTTTGCGCCCTACTGCGGAGAGGAATTTCAGCGCGTCCTCCGACCGGACGGCTGTCTGGTGATGGTCATTCCGGCGGCAAAGCACCTCTGGGAGCTGAAAGCAGCCGTGTATGCGCAGCCCTATGAGAATGCGGTAAAGGATTACGCGCTGGAAGGCTTCCGCTTCATAGAGAAGCGCACGGCGGAAAGGGAGATCACGCTCAATGATCCGCAGGAGATTGCTGACCTGTTCAGCATGACCCCTTATGCCTACCGGACAGGGGCGGCAGAGCGCGAACGCCTTGCAGCACTGCAAAGCCTGACAACACAGACCTCGTTTGAAATTCTGATCTATCGCAAACAATAGCACACCTGCAGGAGGAATACCATGGCATTTGACGGCGCATATTTATATGCAGTAAAACAGGAGATCGAAGCAATGACCGGTGCGAGGGCGGACAAGATCCACCAGCCCTCCCGTGATGAGATCGTCATTCATCTGCGCGGACGCGAGGGAATGCAGAAGCTTCTCATCAGCACCGCCGGCGACAGCGCAAGACTGCATCTGACGGAGGCAGTGATCGAAAATCCGGCAGTTCCGCCCATGTTCTGTATGCTGCTCCGCAAGCATCTCGGCGGCGGCAAGCTTCTTGCGGCACGGCAGGATGGTCTGGAGCGCGTTCTTTTTCTGGATTTTGAGTGCATCAACGAGCTGGGTGACCGCGTACAGCTGACACTGGCATGTGAGGTCATGGGCAGATATTCCAACTGCACCCTCTATGACCAGGACGGAAAGATCATCGACAGCCTGAAGCGCAATGCGGATGTCACGCGCGACCGTGTGATCCTGCCGGGCTTTCCCTATGAGATGCCCCATCGGAGCCGCAGACTGAATTTTATGGATACGGATGATGAAACGGTGATCTCCGCGCTTCTGCTCGCGCCCGATGCACCGCTGGACAAGGCACTGGTACAGCTGTTTGAGGGCGTATCCCCCCTGCTTGCCAGGGAGTGGGCATATTATGTCAGCAAGGGCAGCACGCTGCGCACCCACGATATGACGCAGGATCACCGCGACCGCCTGCTGTTCACACTCCGCCGGACAGCAGAAATGCTCCGGACGGGCAGCTGTCAGTTCAGCCTCCTGCAGATACCGGAGGGACAGCTCAAGGATTACTGCTTCCTGCGCCCGGAACAGTACGGCGCATTGCTGGTCGTCCGACCGATGCCGAGTGCAAGCGCGGCACTGGATGCCTTCTACACCGAACGCGATCTCCACGCAAGAATGAAACAGAGGGCCAATGATCTGTTCCGCCTTGTCATGACGCGCCTGGAGCGTGTGAGCCGGAAGCTCGAAAACCAGCGCACGGAGCTTGCGGAAACCGATAAGATGGAACGCAACAAGCTGTACGGCGATCTTCTCTCCGCCAATCTCTACCGCCTGCAAAAGGGTGATACAGCGGCAGTTCTGGAGAATTTCTATGAGGAGGACTGCCCGCAGATCAGCATTCCCCTGCAGGTGAATCTGACCCCGGCACAGAATGCCCAGCGGTACTATACATTCTACCGCAAGGCAGCAACCGCAAAGGAAAAGCTCACTGAGCAGATCGCACAGGGCGAGCAGGAGCTGGTCTATCTGGAAAGTGTGTTCGATGTCCTGAGCCGTGCAGAATCCGAAGCCGACCTCCTGCTTCTGCGCGAGGAGCTTTGTGAACAGGGGTATCTCAAAAAGCGCAGCGGCAGACAGAAGCCCACAAAGCAGCAGCCCCCGATGGTCTACCGCAGCGAGGATGGCTTCATGATCCTTGTCGGACGCAACAACCGGCAGAACGACCTCCTGACGACCAAGCAGGCGGCAAAGCAGGACATCTGGCTGCATACCCAGAACATCCCCGGTTCCCATGTCATCCTTGTGACGGACGGCGCAGAGCCGAGTGAAACCGCGATCCGCCAAGCGGCAGTGCTTGCCGCATATCACAGCAAGGCGCGGGATTCCGCGCAGGTGCCTGTGGATTTTACCCGCGTGAAATTTGTCAAGAAGCCCAATGGTGCAAAACCCGGCATGGTCATCTTTACGAACCAGCAGACCCTGTACGTCAAGCCCGATGCACAGCTCTGCGAGAAGCTCGCACAGAAAGTATAACGGAGGCACACCGCATGAAACGACTGGACGAAGCCTTTTTTCACCGCGACTGTCTGGAGGTCGCTCCCGATCTCGTCGGAAAGATCCTTGTCCGCCGTCTGCCGGACGGCACGGAGCTGCGTGAGCGCATCGCGGAAACGGAGGCGTACCGCGGCACGGAGGATCTTGCCTGCCATGCGTCAAAGGGAAGAACGCCCCGCACGGAGATCCTCTACCGGGAAAGCGGTCTGATCTATGTTTATCTCTGCTATGGAATGCACAATCTGATGAATGTCATCACAGGCGAAAAGGAACAGCCCCAGGGCGTATTGTTCCGTGCCGGCGAACAGTATGACGGTCCCGCAAAGCTGACAAAATCCCTGCAGATCGACCGCAGCTTCAATGGCGGCAGCTTCCTGACTTCACAGGAGCTGTGGATCGAGGACGACGGCAGACCCTGCACCCATCATACGGATGTGCGCGTGGGGATCGACTATGCAGGCGATTACTGGAAAAACATGCCGTGGCGGTTTGTCATGGACAAATAGCAGAAGCTGCAATTCCCGCATGATTCGGGGATTGCAGTTTTTTTACGAAAAAACTTGCATTTTTTCTGCTTGTGTGTTATAATAAACTGTAAAACTATGAATGAAGGAGGGAACACTTTGCCTGAAACACTGGATAGGAATGATCTGCCGGCACCGGAACAATGTGTGCAGGCAGTCCGCGCCTGGACGGAAGCCATGCCGGAAACACCGCTTGCCTATGTGCATAGCTTCGGCTGTCAGCTCAATGTGGCAGACGGCGAGAAGCTCAGCGGCATCCTGAAGCAGATGGGCTATGGTCTGACGCAGGATATTGCGAAGGCTTCCCTGATTTTATACCATACCTGCGCTGTGCGTGAAAACGCGGAGGACCGCGTGTTCGGTACCCTTGGCAGCATCAAGAAGCTGAAGCGCGACAACCCCGCGCTCATTATCTGCGTGACAGGCTGCATGACCGCACAGCCGCAGATCGCGGATAAGATACGCGAGTCCTACCGCCATGTGGATATTGTTCTCGGCACATCCGCTGTCAGCCGTCTGGCGCAGATGCTCTATGCACATATGCATGGAATGAAATATGCGCAGGATATTGAGATCTATACGGATATTCCCGAAGGTCTGGAATCCGTCCGCGAGAGCCGCTTCAAGGCATCCGTGCCGATCATGTTCGGATGCAACAACTTCTGTACCTACTGCATTGTCCCCTATGTCCGCGGCCGGGAGCGCAGCAGAAGACCGGAGCATATCCTTGCAGAAGTACGGGAACTCGTGGAACAGGGCTACAAGGAGATCGTGCTCCTTGGGCAGAATGTCAATTCCTATGGCAAGGATCTGGAGAACGGTATGGATTTCCCCGCGCTTCTGCGCGAACTCGATCAGATCGAGGGTGAATTCTGGATCCGCTTCATGTCCTCCCATCCGAAGGACGCGACCCCGGAAATGATGGATGCCATTCTGGAATGCCGCCACCTTGCCAAGCACCTGCATCTGCCGGTGCAGTCGGGCAGTGACGATGTGCTGCAGCGCATGAACCGCCGCTATACGGTGGCACAGTATCTGGAAAAGGTGGACTATATTCGCAGCCGTGATCCGGAATTTTCCCTGACCACCGACCTCATTGTAGGCTTTCCCGATGAAACCGCAGAGGATTTCGGGGGGACGCTTGCTGTGATGCGCCGGGTACGCTATGATAATGTGTATTCCTTTATCTATTCCAAGCGCACCGGAACAAAGGCGGCAGTCATGCCGGACAGCACCCCCGATGCCGAAAAAAGCGAGAGAATGCAGCGTCTGCTTGCGCTCCAGCGTGAAATTTCCGTAGAGAACAACCGCCGCTTTCTTGGCAGAACCATCCGTGTACTCGCGGACGGACAGAGCCGCAAGCGTCCGGAGCTGCTCACGGGCAGAAGCTCGGAAAACATGCTCGTAGAATTTGCAGGTGATCCGGAGCTGATCGGCACATTTGTGAATGTGAAAATCACAGAAACCCACAATGGACTGGTGACGGGGGAACTTGTGTAAATTCATTGCAAAAAGCCTCTTTAAGGCAATGTCAACAACTTAAAGGGGGAAAGGGGACGAAGTCCCCAAAGCGGGGTTCCAAGGGGCGGCAGCCCCTTGGGCGGTGGAGGCGGCGCACCCGCCTCCGATGAAAGCCCCTCCCCTCGGGGAGGGGTTGGGGTGGGGGCAATTTTGGTGTGCTAACCCCAGAAAAAAGATTTTTTCTGCAAGCTGCGGCGGTTTTTAGAAACGCCCCTGAATCCCTCCAAGAAAAACAAATCAATCATCCAAAAGAAAAGGAGAACCCACCATGGATATTATTCAGATGACAAGAGAACTCGGCAAAGCCATTCAGGCAGATGACCGCTACATCGCTTACAACCTCGCAAAGCAGGCAAACGACGAGGACGAACAGCTCCAGAACCTCATCGGCGCATTCAATCTCAAGCGCATGGAGCTGAATATGGAGATGGGCAAGCCCGACAAGGATCAGGATAAGGTGGCAGAGCTTGACAGCGTCATCAAGTCCCTCTACAAGCAGATCATGGAAAACCCGAAAATGATGGTATTTACTGCTGCCAAGGAAGGCATGGACAGCCTGCTGAATCAGGTGAACCACATCATCACCATGGCAGCCAACGGCGAAGATCCGGAGACCTGCGGCACCGGCGAGATCTCCTGCGGCGGCAACTGCAGCAGCTGCAGCGGATGTCACTAAATCCATTAAATATTCAGAATTTGTAACGAAATTGCTTTCAAAAGGCGGCTTTTGGCAGGTTACCCCGCTTAAGCAATCTCAACAACTTAACAGGTTCAAAGGGGCAGCAGCCTAACAGGCTCCCGTCCCCTCTGCCTCGCTTCGTTCAGCATCTCCCCACTCCGTGGGGAGTCACCCCTTTGGCGGGTCGCGGGGGCGCAGCCCCCGCCCAAAATCCCCCTCCCTTTGGGAGGGGGCAGGGGGTGGGGCAGTTTTGCAGAGCGATCATTAGAATACTTGAGTTGTTGACATTACCCGCTTAAGAAAACAGTATTAAAAAAACACGGAAGGCAGGCATAAGCATGGAACTCAAAGAAATCGACAGAGCAAAATTATCCCCCATGATGCAGCAGTATGCGGATACGAAGGCACAGTATCCGGACTGTGTGCTGTTCTACAGACTGGGAGATTTCTATGAGATGTTCTTTGACGATGCCCTCCGTGTTTCCCGTGACCTGGAGCTGACGCTGACCGGCAGAGACTGCGGTCTGGACGAGCGCGCCCCCATGTGCGGCGTACCCTATCACAGCAGCGAGCTGTACATCAAGCGGCTGATCGACCTCGGCTACCGTGTCGCCATCTGTGAGCAGATGACGGATCCTGCGCAGAGCAAGGGACTTGTGGAACGCGAGGTCATCCGCATCGTCACGCCCGGTACGGTCATCGAGAATAATATGCTCGATGATTCCTCCAATAACTATCTCTGCTGCGCCTACTGCGGACTGGACGGCACCGCGCTCTGCTTTGCCGATCTCTCCACGGGTGAAGCATCCCTCTATCCCATCCCGCCAAAACATGCGGAGGATGAGATCATCACCCTCCTGTCCCGCTATACCCCGGCGGAGATCATTTTCAATGCGGCTTTCCTCTCCCTGCGTGAGGTGGGGGATTTCCTCAAGATCCGCCTGAAATGCGCCGCTGCTCTCAGAGATGAGAAATGCTTTTCACCGGAGCAGTCCGCCGCCATTGTCTGCGCACAGTTTTCAGCGGAAAACCTTGCACAGCTTGGACTCAAGGAATCCGGCTGTGAGACTGCGGCAGTCTGCGGCATGTTCGACTACATCCAGACCACACAGAAGGTGCCGGTCGGCAGATTCGTCAGCCTTGAACTGAGCGATACTTCCGCCTACATGGCACTCGATCATACAGCCATGCGCAACCTGGAGCTTGTCCGCACGATGCGCACGGGCGAAAAGAAAGGCTCCCTCCTCTGGGTGCTGGAATGTACCCGCACCTCCATGGGCAAGCGTATGCTGAAGGCATGGCTGGAACGTCCGTTGAGAAGTCCTGCAAAGATCATGGCAAGACTCGATGCAGTCGAACAGCTCATGCAGCACAGCATGGAGCTGATGGAGCTGCAGGACTGTCTGGAACGCGTCTATGACCTCGAACGCCTGATGACAAGAATCGTCTACAAAAAGGCGATGCCCCGCGATCTTCGCGCACTGGCAGCAACCGCGCAGGAGCTGCCGCGCCTGAAGGAACTGCTCGGCTCGTTGCAGGCATCCGCACTTCTGCAGAAGCTCAATGCACAGATCTCCGATCTGCACAGCATTGCAGATCTCGTGGAACGCGCGATCGTGGAGGAGCCGCCGGCAGTCATTAAGGACGGCGGTGTCATCCGTGACGGCTTTGACCGGGATCTGGACGAGCTGCGCCGCATCCAGAACGGCGGCAGCAGTCTGATCGAGGAGATCTGCGACCAGGAGCGCGAGCGCACCGGCATCCGCAATCTGAAGGTCGGCTTCAACCGCGTATTCGGCTATTATCTGGAGGTTACACGTTCCTATTATGAACTGGTACCAGAGCATTACATCCGCAAGCAGACGCTTGCCAACTGTGAACGCTTCATCACACAGGAGCTGAAGGACGCGGAAAATACCGTCCTCGGCGCAAAGGACAAGGCACTCCAGCTGGAGCAGGACCTCTATGCGCAGGTGCGCGATTATCTGGCGCAGGCACTTGTGAGTGTGCAGGAAACTGCCGCCGCTGTTGCCGCAGTGGATGTGCTGGCAGCCTTTGCGGAAACAGCGGCAAAGAACAATTACTGCAAGCCGGAGATCGCCATTGACGGTACGCTCTTCATCCGTGACGGCAGACACCCCGTAGTTGAGCAGATGCTGGAGGAAGAGGTCTTTGTCCCGAATGATACCTATCTCGATACCGGAGCCAACCGCCTGTCCATTATCACAGGACCGAATATGTCCGGTAAATCGACCTATATGCGCCAGACTGCTCTCATTGTGCTGATGGCGCAGATCGGCAGCTTCGTGCCGGCATCCTATGCCAAGATCTCCGTTGCGGACAGGATCTTTACAAGAGTCGGCGCGTCCGATGACCTTGCTGCCGGACAGAGTACCTTCATGGTCGAAATGCGCGAGGTCGCTGAGATCCTCCGCCATGCCACCAAGGACAGCCTTGTGATCCTCGACGAAGTCGGCAGAGGTACTTCCACCTTTGACGGTATCAGCATTGCCAGAGCCGTTGCGGAGCATATCTGCTCTTCGCGTCGCCTTGGCTGCAAAACGCTGTTTGCCACGCATTACCATGAGCTGATTGCCCTCGAAGGTCTGATGGAGGGCGTGAAGAATTACAGTGTTGCCGTGAAGAAGGGCAGGGACGGCATCCGATTCCTGCGCAAGATCGTCGCAGGCGGCACGGATGACAGCTACGGCATTGATGTCGCAAAGCTTGCCGGACTTCCAAGCCAGGTGCTCACCCGCGCCAATCAGCTCCTTGCCGAGCTGGAGGCACAGGCTTCAGCGGCAAAAGCAGTACAAGAGAAGCCCCACGACGGACAGATCAGCTTCGGCAGTATGCAGGAATCCGAAATTCCCGACCGCCTGCGCCGCACAAACGTCGCAGAGCTGACGGATGCTGAATGCCGCGAGCTTCTCGAAGAACTCACAGGAATGCTGGACAGATAAAAACGCAGCATTCCGCAAATTTCGCAAAGAAAGGAGAGCCGAATGGCAGTTATCACCGTACTTGACAAAACCGTCTCCGAGCTGATCGCAGCCGGAGAAGTGATCGAACGCCCCTCCTCCGTTATCAAGGAGCTGGTGGAAAATTCCATTGACGCGGGCGCATCGCATATCACCGTTGAGATCAAAAACGGCGGCACGACCTTCATGCGCATCGTGGACGACGGATGCGGCATGGCAGCGGAGGATGTCCCCACGGCTTTCCTTCGTCATGCCACGAGCAAGATCACGGAAAAAGCCGATCTGGATACCATCCATACGCTCGGCTTCCGCGGTGAAGCTCTCGCGTCCATTGCTGCAGTGGCAAGGGTCACTGTGCTGACGAAACGCGAACAGGACGAATACGGCACGAAATATGAGATCGCCGGCGCGGATGCCGGTACGCCGGAGGAATGCGGCTGCCCGAACGGCACAACGCTCCTTATCAAGGATCTGTTCTTCAATGTTCCGGCACGCCGGAAATTCATGAAGCGCGATGCGGCAGAGGGCAACGCTGTGGCGCAGATCATCCAGAAAATCGCCATTTCCCATCCGGAGATCGCATTCCGTTTCATCCGTGACAACAAGATGGAATTTCACTCCGACGGCAGCGGCACGCTTCTTGCAGCGATCCATGCGGTCTATGGCAGGGATTTTGCAAGGGATCTGCTTCCCGTGGATCATATGCAGGACGGTATTTCTGTAAAGGGATTTGTCATCAAGCCCCTCTATGCCAAGAACAACCGCAGCTTCCAGAATTTCTTTGTCAACACGCGCTATGTCCGTTCGCGTACATGCATGATCGCGCTGGAGAGTGCCTATGAAAATCTCATCATGACGGGAAAATTTCCCGCCTGTGTCCTCATGCTGGAAATGCCGCCGGACACGCTGGATGTCAATATTCATCCTGCCAAGGCGGAGGTGCGCTTTTCAGAGGAAAAAACCGTGATCAACGCCATTTATTTTGCTGTGAAAAACGCGCTGATGAAGGCGGGGCTGATCTACGAATTTCAGGCGAAGAAACCGGAACAGGATTGGTACCGGAAGCCCGAACCGGAATATACACAGCAGCCCCTTATTGCGGAGCCGCCGAAGCCCGCACCGCCCGCGCCCCCGGTGCGGCAGGAAGCTGCAAAGCCCCAGCCGCTTGCACCAGCCTCCATGCCGTTCCCTGCGCCAGTCATGCCGAAGCCGGCAGAACCTGTGCGCGAACCGGAAAAAACGAGCCTGTTTGCGGAAAAGACACCGCCGAAAACTCCCATCGTTTCCGGCGATCTCCGCAAAGCTGCCGAACCGGCAGTGCAGACGGTACATACGCCGGAACCCCTGACAACAGCTCCGGAAATGCCGGAGCCTCCTGCAGTTGCGGAGATCGAAACTGAGCCGTTCCCGGATGTTAAGGTGATCGGTGAGCTGTTTGCCAACTACATCCTCGCACAGTCGGGCGATACCATGATCATCATCGACAAGCACGCTGCCCATGAGCGCGTGATCTTCGAAAAGCTCCGCCGCGACAACTGCAGGCAGTACCAGCAGATGCTCTTAGAGCCATGCCGCGTCCTGCTGACGATGGATGAATTTTCCGTGATGGAGGAAAATACGGAGCTTCTCGACAGGCTGGGCTTTGCCTTTGATTTCTCACATAAGCCCTATGCGGTGACGACTGCCGCACCTGTGTTTTTTGACGGGCTGAACCTTGATGAGATCGTGCAGGAGCTGGCGCATAACCTTTTTTTAGGGAAGGTCAATCCGCAGACCCATCTGCTCGATGATATGCTCCATGAGCTTGCCTGCAAATCCGCCATCCGTGCCAATGACAAAAACTCCATCCGGGAGCTGCAGGCACTGACGGAGCAGGTATGCCGTGATGAAAACATCCGCCACTGCCCGCACGGCAGACCGGTGATGTTCACGATGTCCAAGTACAACCTGGAAAAGCAGTTCCGGCGCAGAGTGTAGGTGAAATATGGAAAAACAACGAATTATCGCAGTGGTCGGACCTACTGCATCGGGAAAGACCGCACTCGGCATTGCACTTGCCCGGAAATACGGCGGTGAGATCGTCTCTGCTGATTCCATGCAGATCTATGAGGGAATGGACATTGCGACCGCCAAGCCCACAGCGGAGGAGATGCAGGAGATTCCCCATCACCTGATCGGCATTCTCCCGCGCAGCCAGCCGTTTTCTGCGGCAGAATATGTCGCGCTTGCAAAGGAGAAGACCGAGGAAATTGCCGCAAGGGGAAAGCTCCCCATTCTCGTCGGCGGTACGGGGCTGTATGTGGATTCCCTTCTCAGCGGAATGCAGTTCTCAGCGGAGGGCAATGACCCGAAGCTCCGTGAGGAGCTGTATGCGAGAGCGGAAACGGAAGGGAAGGAGGCACTCCATGCGCAGCTTGCCGCACTGGATGCGGCTGCAGCAGCTTCGATCCATCCGAATAACGTGGTTCGCGTTGTCCGCGCACTGGAGGTATGCATTTCCAGCGGCAGGACATTTTCCGAGCTGAAGGCAGAGAATGCCGCCCAGCCATCCCCCTATGACGCAGTCATCATCGGTCTTGACTATGCCGACCGTGCCGTACTCTATGACCGCATCGACCGGCGGGTGGACATCATGCTCGCACAGGGCTTGCTGGAGGAGGCGCGCGCCGTCTATGAAGCGGGCGGTCTGTGCACCGCAGGCAACGCCATCGGCTATAAGGAACTGATCCCCTATTTTGAAAAACGGGCAGAGCTTGCGGACTGTATCGCACTCATCAAGCAGGAAACACGCCGCTATGCTAAGCGGCAGCTCACTTGGTTTCGTCGAAATCATCAAATTTCATGGTTGATTTTAAGTGAAAATGATGAAGTAGAAGAAATTTCAGAAAAAGCAGAAAAAATCATAGCCAAAAGAGAGAATTTGTGGTATAATTAAATAATAAAGCATTTTCGGCAGAAGCCGGAAACGAACCTCCCGCAACGGGAAAGGAGCAGTAACAAATGAACAAAACCATCAATCTTCAGGATACCTTCCTGAATCTTGCGCGCAAGGAGCGCAATGTTGTGACCATTTACCTGGTGAACGGCTTCCAGTTCAAGGGCATCGTCAAGGGTTTTGATAACTATATCGTGATCCTCGACTGTGACGGCAAGCAGCAGCTTGTGTACAAGCACGCGATCTCCACCATTGCCCCCTCAAGACCGATCTCTATTCTGGATGCTGAAGAAAAATCTGAATAAGCTGGTGATGCCATGAATTCCGCAATGCTGAAGCTGGTGTTAAGTCTTGTCGCTATTTGTGCGATCGTGACGACCATCAATATCTTTTACAAAAAGATGCATCAGGATTATTCTACAGAAACCGCACTGCTTTCCGTAGGCAGCGACTCCGAGCTTGTCAAGGGTGTGTTCATCCGCAACGAGGAGGTCATCAACTACAGCGGTGAGGGAGTCATCAGCTATGAAGTCCCCGACGGCGGCAGACTTGGCATCGGATCGGTGATCGCCAATGTGTATTCCTCCGATAATCAGATCCAGATCAAACAGCGGATCGAGAGTCTGGAGAATACCTACGCACTGCTGGAGCGCATCTCCAACCCCGGCACGACCCAGACTGCCCAGCCGACCAATATCTCCAATCTGCTCACAGAAACCTACAAGCGTTTTCTGTACAGCAGGGAGCAGGATCATCTTTCAGATATTGCATCCGAACGCGAGGAAATGGCAGTTCTGCTGAGTACCTACCGTCTTGTGACCGGAAAGGATTCCGGCTATGAGGAAAGAATGGAGACCATCCGTTCTGAGATCAGCGCACTGACACTGGCACGGGAGGCACCGCTGGATACTATCCGCGCGGACAGGACTGCGTACTTCGTCAGTTATGCGGACGGCCTGGAGGAGACCCTCCGACTGGATTCCATCGAGGAGCTGACAGTTTCGCAGCTGGAAAGTATTACGGACAGTGTTCAGAATGACGGCAAAACAGTCGGCAAGCTGATCGACGGTTATGACTGGATCCTGGCAGCGGTCGTGGACAACAGTGACAAGCTCTACGAGGTAGAGGATAAAGTTACCCTGAAATTCGCATCCACTTCGGACACTGTGACCGGAGAGATCGTGATGCTGAACAATGAAGAGGGCGAAGAGCAGACCATCATTGCCATCAGCTGTGAAACGCTGACCTATGATCTGGTGCAGCACCGCACAGAAAGCGTGGAGCTGATCCGCGGCGAATACCAGGGAATTATGGTTCCCCGCGGTGCGATCCATTTTCAGACATTTACCGAGGAAGTGACAGACCCCCTTACAGGCGAGAACGTACCGCAGTCCGTGAGCTATCGCGGCGTGTATGTGCTCAATGGCGAACAGCCCGAATTTCGGAAGCTGGACGTGATCTATGAGGGTACGGACTATGTGATTTCCTCGCAGAACGCAGGAAGCGGTTATCTGCTTCTGTATGATTCAATTATAACAGGAGGGATCGACGCAGATGGACAATAAGCTGACAGAGGTGCGCGAATGCTGCGCACGGATCCAGGAGGCTGTCCGGACAGCAGCTGTCAAAAGCGGCAGGGATCCCGATACCATCAGCCTCATGGCGGTGACAAAGACCGTCCCGCCGGAGCTGGTCAACTGTGCCGTGGACTGCGGCATCCGCCTGCTCGGTGAGAACCGTGTGCAGGAATACCAGTCCAAACGCGAGCAGTACCGCCCGGAGGCGGAGGTGCATTTCATCGGTCATCTGCAGGCAAACAAGGTGAAATATCTTGTGGGAAATGTATCCATGATCCACTCCGTTGACCGGCTGTCCCTGGCAAAGGAGATCAGCCGCTGTGCAGAAAAGCACGGTCTGCGGCAGGAAATCCTGCTGGAGGTCAATATCGGCGGCGAGGAGAGCAAAAGCGGCATCAGTCCGCCGGAGCTGCCGGAGCTGCTGTGCGAGATCGCGGAGCTGCCGCACATACATATCTGTGGTCTGATGACCATACCGCCGCCCACACAGGAGACGGTGTATCTCGAAGCCATGCAGAGGCTTTTCGAGGACTGTAAGGCAAAGCATGTACCGAATACAGAGATGCGGATTCTGTCCATGGGAATGTCCGGGGATTTTGAAGCCGCCATTGCTTGCGGATCCAACCTTGTGAGAATCGGTTCTGCATTGTTCGGCACAAGAAAATATATCTAATTTTTTGATGACCGTGCGCATCGCAATAAACCCAAACGCGCGGAGAATGGAGCTTGTTATGAAGATTTTTGACAACATGAAGGAATTCTTTTTCCCGTCCGATATGCCCGATCCGGTTCCCGGCAGTGAGATTCCCGTATCCAATCCCGGCGTACCGAACACTCCCGGCTTTGAGGATATTCCGATCGAAAGAACTCCCGGTTCCAATATCGTAAACATCCAGGCAACTGCACAGCTGCAGGTCGTTCTGGTAAAGCCCGAGGTATTTACTGATGCCAAGGCAATTGCTGACCATCTGATCAGCCGCAAGACTGTTGTTCTGAATCTGGAGACTGCATCCCCTGAGAACAGAAGAAGAATCATCGACTTCCTCGTGGGCGTATCCTATGCCATCAGCGGCAGCCTCAAGCCCGTTGCCAACCTGACCTATATCATCACACCCTACAATGTAGGATTCATCGGTGATGACCTGGCAGCAGAGCTGGAGAACAACGGCGTAATCATCTGATCCCATGCTGTCGGATAAAAAGCAGGAGTCGGTGGACAGGATCCTGCTGGCACATGTCAGCGATATGGCAAGGCGCGGTGCCTACCGGAGCTTTACTGCCTTTCTGGACATGCGCCAGTACACTCTGGCTTCCCGCCAGCTTCAGGCTGGAACCTACCGTTTTTTCGGCGGCTTTCCGCAGGCGGAGCGCGGCATTCTCTGCGTCCATCCGCCCGATCTTCCGCCGGAGGATGCGGAGTTTCCCATCGTTTGCCTGACGATCACCCATCGCCTGGCAGACAAGCTTACCCATCGGGATGTTCTCGGCAGCATCATGGCACAGCAGGTGCAGCGTGATACTGTGGGAGACATCGTGGTAACGCCCGGCAGGATCCAGTGCTTTGTCACCCCCGCCGCCGCTGCCGTCTGTATGCAGATGGAAAAGATCGGCAGAGTGGGCGTACAGATCACTGACACCCTTCCGTTTTCCTGCGAATATCAGCAGGAGACCAAGGAGATCACCGGCACCGTGGCTGCGCCCCGACTGGATGCTGTTCTGCGGACAGCACTGAATACGGGCAGAAACGCCTGCGCGGATCTGATCCGCGGAGGATTGGTCACACTGAATTATATGCAGGTGCAGGAGGTATCCTGTCAGCTGGCAGAGGGCGATGTGTTTTCCGTCCGCGGGTACGGCAAATTCCGGGTCAGCGAGCTAAGCGGTCCCACTAAAAAGGGACGTTTGCATATAACCATTGAGAAATATCTATAATAATTTACGAGGTGAAGCACTATGATGACTGCACAGGACATCAGAGACAAACGATTTGAAAAGGCAGCCTGGGGTTATCGTCCGGAGGATATTGATGAATTTCTCGGACAGCTTGAGGCAGCATTCAAGGAAATTGAAATTGAGCGTGAGGACAGCAATCACAAGATCCAGATCCTTGCCGACAAGGTTCGCGAGTACATGAAGGACGAGGAAGCCCTCAAGGATGCGCTGCTCGGTGCCCAGAAGCAGGGTCATCAGGTAATTGCAGAAGCAAACGAAAAGGCTGCCCAGATCCTGGACAAGGCAAAGGAAGAAGCGGCTGTTCTCCTGGACGAAGCAACACGCCAGCATGAGATCGCCATGGAAAAGAACCGTGCCGAGATCGCAAAGGAAAAGGAAGCACTTGTACAGGCTCGCAAGATGGTTGCGGATTTCAAGCGCAGCCTGTTCGACATGTACAAGAACCACCTGGAGATGATCTCCGCAATGCCCGAAACGGACGACAGCGAGGAAGAAGCAGCAGTTCCTGCACCGGCAGAGCCTGCAGCTGCGCAGACTGAGGCAGCATCCGCTGAGGAAGCAAAGCCCGATCCGTTTGCAACCTCCCAGTTTTCCACAAGAGTGATCCGCGGTGCATATGAGTCCCGTTTCAGCGATCTGCAGTTCGGCGACAAGAACAGCCAGGGATCCAAGGAAACAACAGAAGCCTGAGAGCCTGTTCAGCATCTTTCAATAGTAGTCTTTTCGGCATCTTTTCCCTGTATCTTTGCCCGAAATCCTCGTAATACATCAAGTATGCCTGAATGTGAGTCAGGATGCTGTATGAACATGAGTGGTATACAGGTATTGGATATGAGCCTGTATCACTGCGGATTTCGCGCTTTGATACATGAGAAATCTGCTCAAAAGCCCTGCTATTTCCAGATACTGAACACGCTCTAAAAACGGTTCTGTGTATCTGTGACAAATGCCCGATCCTGAAGCGGTCTGCTGTCCGTAGAGGGCGGCGGACCGTTTTCTGGTGTTTGTCGGGATCATTGGGAAAAGCGATAAATAAGGAGGGAATGCCTTGCTGATCATAGCAGCAATCGTCATTGCACTTCTGGTCGGAATCGACCAGGCAATCAAGCTCTGGGCAGTGAAGGAGCTGAAGCCTGTCGGAACGATGGACTTCCTCCATATCGGAGATTTCGACATCATGGATCTGACCTACCTTGAAAACACCGGCTCCGCATTCGGCAGCCTTGCAGGACAGCGTTGGCTCCTGCTGGCTGTGACCATTCTCGGGGCAGGTGTATGTATCTATATCCTGATCCGCCATGCGCAGAAGAAACCGTTCCTGTTCTGGAGTCTGGTGCTCGTCATCGGCGGCGCATTGGGCAACATGTACGACCGCATATTCCGCGGCGGTGCGGTGGTAGATTATCTGGATGTACAGCTGTTTGACTTTGCGATCTTCAACTTTGCCGACTGCTGCGTCTGCATCGGTACCGCAATGCTTTTTGTATATATCTTGTTCTTCATGGATAAGGAACCGAAGCGCGGCGGAAAGGAGGCACAGGATGCTGAAGCATGACCTGATCTTCCCGGAAGCTGCCGCCGGCTCCCGACTGGATAAATGGATCGCCACGCTTGGCATCGGACTGACGCGCTGTGCCGTGCAGGGGCTGATCGCCAGCGGCAATGTGCTGGTGGAAGGAAAGCCCATCCCCAAGAACTACCGCCCGAAAACCGGACAGCGCATCGAGGTAGCTGTTCCGCCCGCGGAGGAGATCGACGTTGTGCCGCAGGATATTCCGCTGGATGTGGTATATGAGGATGATGACCTGCTCGTTGTCAACAAGCCAAAGGGCATGGTAGTGCATCCGGCACCGGGCAATTATGACGAGACCCTTGTCAATGCCCTCATGTTCCACTGCAGGGGAACGCTTTCCGGCATCAACGGAAAGATACGCCCTGGCATTGTCCACCGCATTGATAAAAATACCAGCGGTCTGCTGATCGTTGCCAAGAATGACAAGGCGCATAAGCACCTGGCGGAGCAGATCAAAGAGCATAGCTTCACCAGAGAATATGAAGCAATTGCAGTCGGCGCATTCAAGGAACCAAGCGGCACTGTGAATGCCCCCATCGGGCGGCATCCAACGGAACGCATGAAGATGTGTGTCACCGACAAAAATTCCAAGGAAGCCGTAACACATTATGAGGTACTGAAGCAGTACGGCGGCTATGCCCATCTGCGCCTGCGTCTCGAAACCGGAAGAACGCATCAGATCCGTGTGCATATGTCCCATATCGGACATCCGATCTACGGCGACAATGTGTACGGCAGAATGATAAAGGGCGTACAGGGGCAGTGTCTTCACGCGCGGAAGATCGGCTTCATCCATCCGGCAACGGAGGAATATATGGAGTTCACCAGTGAGCTTCCGCCCTATTTTCAGAAAATAATTGAGAAACTGGAGAAAATGTAAATGCAGATCCCAATCGAACAGCTTGTGATCGTCTCCGATCTGGATGGCACGCTGCTCCCGCCGGATAAGATCCCGCTGGAGCGTGATCTTGCCGCTATCCGCCGTTTTGAGGCGGCGGGAGGAAGATTTGCCATCGCGACCGGACGCACCATTCAGGCAGCGATCCGCTACCAGGAAATGCTCGGTCTGACCAACCCCATGATCGTCTACAACGGCGCAGCGATCTATGATTCTGTGCATGATAGGGTACTCTTTTCCGAATCACTCCCCCAAAACGCCATCACCATGACAAAAGAAATCATGGCAGCATTCCCGGAGGTCGGCGTGGAGGTGCTTCGTGCCAACAATGCCTATGTTGTGCGCAATACGGAGTGGGAAAAGCGTCACATTGCCCTCTGCGGCGTGGAACCCGTCTACTGCACGCCGGAGGAGATCCCGCCGGACGGCTGGCTCAAGGTGCTCTTTGCCATGTCCCCGGAGGAGATTCCGGCTTTCATCGAAGCGGTCGCGCAGATGGGCTATACCAATGTGGATTTCATCCAGTCCGCACCGATCTTTTATGAAATGCTCCCGAAGCATGTTACCAAGGGCAGTGCATTGAACGAATACCGGAAGCTTCCCGGTATGGAACAGGCAGCCTTTCTGGCAATCGGCGATTTTGATAATGATGTGGAAATGCTCCGCCAGGCGGACATCAGCGCAGTACCTGCCAATGCCGTGGATGCGGCAAAGAATGCCGCACAGCATATCCTCACCAGAACCTGCGAGGAGGGCGCGGTCGAAGAGCTGATCGATGCGCTTCTGGCAGCCAACAACAGTAAAAAAACGGACTGACCGCATGACGGTGAGCCGTTTAGAATAATGGAGGTAATACTCATGGACGAAATGATCAAGAAGGATCTGCAGAAAACAGCCTGCAGCATCCGCATGGGCGTTCTCACTGGAACATTCCATGCAAAATCCGGTCATCCGGGCGGTTCTCTCTCGATTTCCGACCTGCTGACCTATCTGTATTTTGCAAAAATGCATGTGGACCCCAAGAATCCCGATATGGACGACCGCGACAGACTCGTGCTCTCCAAGGGACACACTGCCCCCGCACTGTATTCTGCACTTGCAGAGCGCGGCTTCTTCGATAAGGAAGAGCTGACGCATCTGCGCCATATCGGTGCAATGCTCCAGGGTCATCCCTGCATCCACATCCCCGGCGTGGACATGTCCAGTGGTTCTCTCGGACAGGGCATTTCCGTTGCTTGCGGTATGGCACTTGCCGGCAAGCTGAAGTCCGCTCCCTATCGTGTATACACCATCCTCGGTGACGGTGAGATCCAGGAGGGTCAGGTTTGGGAAGCAGCGATGTTTGCAGCACACAACAAGCTGGACAATCTGACAGCCATCGTGGACAACAACGGTCTCCAGATCGACGGCAAGATCACTGAGGTCTGCTCTCCTGAGCCGATCGACGAGAAGTTCCGCGCCTTCGGCTGGCATGTGATCCTGATGGATGCGCATGATTTCGATGACATTGAGCGTGCCTTCAACGAGGCAGAAACCATCACCGGCAAGCCCGTTGCCATCATCCAGAAGAGTGTGAAGGGCAAGGGCGTTTCCTTCATGGAAAACCAGGTAAGCTGGCACGGTGCCGCACCGAATGCGGAACAGTACGAGCAGGCTATGGCAGAACTCCGCCAGCAGCTGGCAGAATTGGAGGCGTAACAATGGCTGATGTAAAGAAGAAGGCGACCAGAGAGAGCTACGGCGAAGCCCTGACAGCTCTGGCAGAGAAATACGAAAACCTCGTGGTTCTGGATGCAGACCTTGCAGCCGCAACCAAGACCGGCATTTTCAAGAAGGCATATCCGGAGAGATTCTTTGACTGCGGCATTGCAGAAGCGAACATGATGGGCGTGGCAGCAGGTCTGGCAGCATCCGGCATGGTTCCCTTTGCAAGCACCTTCGCAATGTTTGCAGCAGGCAGAGCCTATGAGATCGTCCGCAACTCCATCGGTTATCCCGGTCTGAATGTAAAGATCGGCGCAACTCACGCAGGCATCTCCGTTGGTGAGGACGGCGCGACCCATCAGTGCAACGAGGACATTGCCCTGATGCGCACCATTCCGGGCATGACTGTGATCGTTCCGAGTGATGATGTGGAGGCAAAGGCAGCTGTAGAAGCAGCCATCCTGCACAATGGTCCGGTCTACATGCGTTTCGGCAGACTGGCAGCTCCGATCCTCAACGATCCGGAAACCTACAAGTTCGAGCTGGGCAAGGGCATCACTGTCCGTGACGGTAAGGATATCACCATCGTGGCAACCGGTCTGATGGTCGGCGAAGCCGCAGAAGCCGCTGAAAAGCTCGCAGCAGAGGGCATTGATGCAAGAGTGCTGAACATTCACACCATCAAGCCGCTGGATGAGGAACTGATCCTGAAGGCTGCAAAGGAGACCGGCAGAATCGTGACTGTGGAAGAACACAGCGTGATCGGCGGTCTGGGCAGTGCAGTAGCTGACTGCGTATCCGGGAACTATCCTGTTCCGGTCACCAAGATCGGCGTGAATGATGTATACGGCTATTCCGGTCCGGCAGTGGAGCTGCTCAAGGAATTTGGTCTGTGTGCGGACAATATCGTGGCAACAGTTAAGAAGGTTCTTGGCAAGTAAACGAAATAAATGGAACAACAGCCCCGCCATCCGGCGGGGCTGCTTCTGTTTATGCGTTATGATGCACTTTCCTGCGCCTCTGCGATCGCATCCACCATACGTTCCTGGAAGTCAAGAACACCGGTGCTGCCGCTGAGAGAGCGTCTTCTGACGGTCATACCGGAGTAGGTGCCGTCCACCAATGTATAATAGATGTTGTCGTCTGCCGGAAGCAGCGCAAGCTCACGGACAGTACCGTCATGCAGTGTATAGCGGAAGACCGCTGCAGGCTCTGCGGAGGGATCCACCTCGGCATCCAGTTCTACTGCCTCAAAACGCAGATTGGAAACCGAATCGAACAATGCCCGGAAGGTCGAGCTGCAGTCTCCGCCGAGTGCGGCAATATCCACACCGTCAAAGCTCTGCATTCCCGTTGTCACATCCATATCCATACGGAAGCTCACATCGTCCACCGTAACTTCAAGGGATGCCGTATCATCATAGGACACTTTCATCACATATTCCATCAGCAGCTCAGAAAGCTCCGTATTGACGAAGTTTGCTGTAGTTGTTGCCATGGAAGCAATTTCCTGCTCGTTGCGGTAGAACATATGAATGATACCATTATTGATATTGTATTCCGCAAAGTCAATGATGGTTTCTCTGCCGTCATACGCTTTGACGGTAAGTGTTGCAAAAGGATCCTCCAGACCGTAATCCGCCGGATCATAGCCCTCAGCGGTCAGTCCGACAAAGCTCTCCACTTCCATACGCACAAGAGCCGTTACCAGGGAGTTGACCTGTGCCGCATTGATGTTGCCGTCCTTCAGCGGAGCCTCCATGCGCCAGCCGCTGTCGTCCTGCACAAGGTCATACACGACTTCGCCCTCACGCTCCAGCTTCAGCTCTGCAATGTCCACATCAAGGTAGTTCAGCATGTACGGGCTTTTCAGATAGGTGGTATCACCGTAGAACAGACTGCCATACTGGAAATCCACGCCGTATACCGTATCATTGCCAGGTACCATCACATAGAAGTATTCCTGCGTCGGTGTCGCATTGCCGACATGGAGAACATAGTCCGTATCCCCTGCACTGCAGGTCAGTACAACGGGATCCTCCAGACCATAGTCTGCAAGTGCTGCATCCTCGCTCTCAAATTTGGTCAGTGCAGTCAGCTCGGAAAGATAGGAGCAGACAACGGATACATACGCCGTATTCAGTACAAAATCATAGGGATAATCCATTTCTGTCATCGCCCATGCACTGTCCACCATCTCCATCCGGAAGAAACCCTCCTTGGTGTCCAGTGTCACTGTGTCGATCGAATTGGGATCGAAGCTGAACAGATGCATCGAAGCTTCTTCCTCGGCAGCTTCCTGTTCCTTTTTGGTCAGTACGGCATCCGTGATCAGATAGCCCGCTGCTGCAAACAGCAGCAGCACCACCAGGATCACGACCATACGTTTCATCTGCTTGGAACTCATGAATATCTCCTTCCCAGCCATACGCCTGCACCGATCAGTGCAACCACGAACGGCACCACAATAAAGAGTACGCTCGTTCCGATCGCTTCGCTTTCAGAATTGAGATTCATGTAGTCATAGTCCTTTGCCTTTTCATCAATGCCCATATCCATATCCAGATTGCTGTTATGCATCCAGGTGATGGTGGCAAGCATCGTGTCAACCGGAATGATCATGAAGTCCTCCAGTACATGCACGTCATCAATGAACTCTGCATTGCCGAATACCAGGATCTTCGCATCATTTCTGGCAGGACTCATGGAGTACATCGCCAGATCCAGCGGAATACCGGAGATCTCCTCTGTCTCTCCGCCGCCGCAGGGTTCGCCGATGGCAGTGGAAGTCTCGTTTCCAAGCTCATCCATGGAGGAAACCGTCTGGAGCAGAGATTCGATCTGCAGCGTCTGGTCCTCACTGCCCATGTACTTGTAGAAGCTGCGGCTGTTCTGCATAAAGGGAACGATATTGTCATGCGTCATCTCGATCAGCTCATCCGTCAGATGCGTACTGTATTCCGTATCGGAAGCCACAACGCTTACCTGGTACAGATAGGGATCACCGACATAGAGATCAGGATCGGTCTCAGCCACAATATCATAGTCCATGCCGATGCCGAAATCCTCCAGGATGGATTCGATGTTCTTGTACACCACATCATCCTCGTTCGGAGACATCAGGAATGCCACATTGCCGCCGTTGTCGAGGTATTCATTCAGCTTGCGCGCTTCGTCATTGCTCAGGTCGATCTGCGGAGCTGCGATGATAATAAGGGAAGCATCCTCCGGCACAGAAGGGGAGGAGTTCAGGTTCAGCTCCTGCGGTGTATAGTTTCTCTTGATCAGATTGGTGCGGAATTTGGTGTAGTCATCATACAGGGATTTCTCACCGTGACCCGTCAGGAAGTACACGCTGGAATTACGTCCGCTGACAACTGCGTCAATCGCACCGGTAATATAGTTCTCGCCGGTGAAGTACGCAGCCTGCACCACGCTCTCGCCATCCTCATTGGTCTCAACCTCATACTTGAACATGCTCTTGCCGGGGATATGCTTAACATTTTCCCCCTTACGGATGACCATATCACCCGTTGTCAGTGCAAGCTCTCCGGTGGGATTGATCTCCTCGATGATCGCCGGCTCGCTGTTCGGATCGAAATCGACAAAATTGATGCAGTCATAGGAACGATACTGATCCAGTGAATAGTACAGAGCCATGCTGTCATCATCGGTGGAAAGATAATCCATATCCATCAGGAAGTAGAAATCCACCTGCTCGCCGGATGCCTCCAGCTCATCAAGATAATCGGTCGTGGTCTTGGACAGCTTGTACAGATTGGCAGGTGTCATGTCCCAGATCACATCCAGGCGGCTCGCCAGCAGATTCAGCGGGATCGCCGCTGCAAGCACCAGAACCGTCAGCAATGTAGCATAGGCAGTAAACTTCCTGGTCTTGCGCTTTTTGCTTTGTTTCACATTATTTTCCATAAGTTAGCCCCTCTCAGTCATTTTGCAGCATCAGCTTCTGGTCCAGCGGCGTTTTTCAATCGCAATGGTGATCCATGCCAGTACGACCGCGATCGCAGAAAGGAAGAAGATCAGATCCTCCAGGCGGAACATACCCTGCGAGAAGAATACGAATCTGCGCTGCATGGAGAACCAGGTCACAACACTGTTGAGCTTCGGATAGGATTCCACCAGCGCAGTAGCCGCGAACGAATCCAGGAACAGCAGCCCCTCCATAACGATCTCACCAAGTACAGCGGCAATGATCGCATTCTCGCTCACTGCGGAGAACAGCATACCCAGAGCGATACATGCCAGACCCCACAGGAAGAAGCCGATATAGGTACAGATCAGGGAGGACCACATGACCTCACCCTTGATCGCTGTAACGACCGCAAAGAACAGCGTACATACCATCATGAATACAAAAACCGTAGCGATCGCCAGGAATTTTGCCATCACGATCTTGAACACACTCAGCGGACTCGAGAGCAGCAGCACCTCCGTGCCGCCGCGGCGTTCATCCGCAAAGGAACGCATGGTCAGGATCGGGATCAGGAAGATGAAATAAAAGAAATCGTTGTAAAAAATGTTGGAGAAGGAAAACTTCAGTGTGGAGCTGTCCATGGATGCAATGGAGGTGACAAATCCAAGCGAGAAGATCAGCATAAACAGCGCAGCCAGCACATAGGCAAACGGCGAAAAGAAAAACGACTGAAGTTCCTTTTTATAAAGTGCAAACATGGTTACGCCTCCTCGTTGTCATAGGGATTGTCGGATGCCGGTGCAGCAGCAGTGTCCTCACTCAGCAGATCCATCAGGCTTGTCCGCTTCTGTCCCTGCTCTGTCAGCTTCAGGAATACCTGCTCCAGACTGAGCTTCGCCATCGTGATCTCCACGACATTGCAGTCATTGTTGAGCAGAACGGAGAGAATATCCTTGCGCACGCTTTCGTCCTTGATCTCCACTTTATATGTATAGAGACCGCTGCTGACATAGGTAATGTCCGTAATGCCCGTCACGCCGCGTACATCCTTGAGCAGGCGGACGACCTTGTCCTTGTCCCCCTCGGCTTTCAGGTTGAGGATGGTGCTTGCAGTCATGCTCTTTTCCAGATTCTCGATCGTGTCGATTGCCATGATCTCACCCTTGTTGATGATAACCACGCGCTCACAGACTGCACTGACCTCCGCCAGAATGTGGGAGCTGAAAATAATGGAATGATCCTTTTTCAGATCCAGGATCAGATTCCGCACCTCGATCACCTGCGACGGGTCAAGACCTACAGTCGGCTCGTCCAGGATCAGGATCTTCGGATTGCCCAGCAGAGCCTGTGCAAAGCCCACACGCTGCTTGTAGCCCTTGGACAGATTACGGATCAGCCTGCGCCGCATATCCGTAATGCGCAGACGCTCCATTGCAGATTCCACCTGCGCCTTGCGTTCCGAACGCTTCACGCCCTTCAGACCGGCAACGAATTTCAGATACTCCTCCACCCGCATATCCGGATACACAGGCGGGATCTCCGGCAGATAGCCGATGCACTTCTTCGCATCCGCTGCCTGCTCCGTGATGTCAAAGCCGTTTACAGTAACCGTGCCGCCCGTGGAGGGAAGATAGCCCGCAATGATATTCATTGTGGTGGATTTTCCGGCACCGTTCGGACCGAGAAAACCAAGTATCTCATTATCACGGATCTCAAAATCTATGCCGCGCACAGCGGGATTGCTACCATAATACTTTGTCAGATTTTTGATTTCAACCATATCAAATCTCCTTTCCAGAAATCCATGTATCCAATGCATGGACACACATTATAATTATGACATAAAACGATGAACACGGTATGTCTAAATTATGTATATACAGTTAAAAGATGTGCAAAATATCCAAAAACAACGGATGGACGGCGAAAAAACAGATGCGCAGATCTTACTGCGGAAAATAGAAATATTCAATTTTCATCCGCCGGCACAGTCAGAATGGAAATTGTTGCATTTCACCAACGGTACATATCGCTGACACAGAATATTCTTGTAAACCATTGACATGATACACGAGAACTGTGAGAAAAGTGTGAGTATTTACAGTAGATTTGTTGAAAAACGGAAAGGATTATGGTGAAATGTAAATAATTTCTTCGTCAGAATTACCAAAAAGCGATATGTGAGTATGTATCAAATGACGAAAAAAGGAAAAAGGAAGCCGAGATTTTCTGTAAAGCCTTGACAAAAAAAATGTTATCAGATATAATAAATATGAAAATGTTGGGCAGTCGTATATCCATACGGCTATTCGTGCATTTGTTCAACGCGGTGCTGTGACCAACTGCCGGTCGCCATCGTTTTGAAAAAAGGGGGAGAAATCCCAAAATCCAAGTCGGGCGCAAGCCCAAATATTTTACGAGAGGGGAAATTTCAATGCTTTTTAAGAAGAGCAAGGCTGTTGTTGCAGCTGTACTGTCCGCAGCGATGGCTACAAACGCAATGGTAGCAACTGTTGCATCCGCAGCAGGCACAAGAACGAAGGCAGAAGCTTTCGGTGACGACACATATGCAGCGCGTTTTCTGTCCCTGTATGATGATGTTGTAACAAACGGTGTTGAGAATGGTTACCTGAGCCAGAACGGTGCTTCCGGCAACGCATTTGGTATTCCGTTCCACGCAGTAGAGGAAGTAATCATCGAGGCTCCTGACTATGGTCATGAGACAACTTCCGAGGCTATGTCCTACCTGGTATGGGTAGCTGCAATGAGAGATAACATTGCACAGAACCATGCAGATCAGGTTTCCACTGGTTCCGTACAGAACACAAACGATCTGGCTAAGGCATGGGCAACCATGGAGTACATGATCCCGACTGTACAGGACAACTTCTGGGGCGGCTCTGTAAGTGCGCAGTACTGCGGTGAGTATGATACTCCCGATCAGTGTCCTGACGAGTGGGCATCTGAACCCAACAAGACCGCTTCCAACCCGATCCACAGCTACTTCACATCTGCATACTCCGGTCAGAAGGGTCTGTACCTGATGCACTGGCTGGCAGACGTTGAGAACTGGTACGGCTTCGGCTCCGGCACAGATTTCACATTCATCAATACCTTCCAGCGCGGCGAGCAGGAATCCTGCTGGGAAACTGTTCCGCATCCGTGTATTGAAGAGAAGAAGGCTGGTAACTCTAACAGAGGTATGAAGGGTATCTTCAACAGAGATGAGCAGGTTACAAATCAGTATGCATACACCAATGCACCTGACGCTGAGGACCGTGCAATTCAGGCTGTTTATGATGCTAACCGTTGGGGCGTAGGCGATTCCAGCGTAACTACTAAGGCAGCTATGATGGGTGACGAACTGCGTAACAACATGTTCGATAAGTACTATCAGGCAATCGGCAAGAACACTTCCTGGACAAACGGCAGTGCAACAGGCGGCAGTGAGGCAGGCGGCACAGGCACATATGCAAGTGCACACTACCTGATGAACTGGTACACATCCTGGGGCGGTGCTCTGGCATCCTCCGGTCAGAACTGGGTATGGCAGATCGGCTGCTCTCACGCTCATCAGTTCTATCAGAACCCGCTGGCAGCTTACGCTCTGATCCAGGATTCCGACCTGAAGTCCGGCATGAAGGCACAGAATGCCGTTCAGGACTATACAACATCTCTCGAAAGACAGATCGAGTTCTATCAGTGGCTGCAGTCTGCTAACGGTCCGTTCGCAGGCGGTGCTACCAACTCCTATAAGGGTCGTTATGAGGCTTATCCGTCCGGCGCATCCACATTCTACGGCATGGTTTACACTGAGCATCCTGTATATGCTGACCCGGGTTCCAACCACTGGATCGGTAACCAGGTATGGTCCACTCAGCGTCTGGCAGAGCTGTACTACTGGATCACAGCTGGCGAACAGGGCGACACCACAGGCGTTAAGCCCGGCGGCGTAACTCTGGAAGCTGCTCTGGAGCAGATGCTCGACAAGTGGGTAGCTTGGTTCGTAAACAACTCCGTTCTGACTGAAGACGGCGACTTCTACATTCCGTCCAACCTCGATTGGAGCGGTCAGCCTGAGGAGTGGAGCGGTTCTGCACCTGGCAACTCCGGTCTGACATGCACAGTTACCGGTTACGGCAACACTGACTTCGGTTGTGTTTCCTCTCTGGCTAACACTCTGATCTACTATGCAAAGGCTAAGGGCGTAACTGCTGAGTCCGCTCTGGCAAATGCAAAGGTAGACGCTATCGGTTCCGAGGCTAAGTCCGGTATCGTTGACGGCGTTACAAACGGCAGCGGCAACTCCATCAGTGCTGATGACGCTGATCTGGGCAACACTGCTCTGTACCTGGCTGTAAACCTGCTGGATCGTCAGTGGGAAATCGGTCGTGATGACATCGGTCTGACCAGAACTGATCACAATGGTTCTCTGGCAAGATTCTTCTCTCAGCCTGTACACGTTCCGTCTTCTTACACAGGTCAGATGCCGAACGGCGATTCCATCGCAAGCGGCGCAACCTTCCTGAGCCTGCGTTCTATGTACGAGAGCCAGTCCAACTGCACAGGTGTTAAGACCACTCAGGAGGCTATTGATCTCGTAGCTGAGCTGAAGGCTGCTTATGAGAAGGACGTAGCTGCTGGTGCAAACTGGAGCGGTGCAAACTCTGCTTCTTCTGCTGCTGGTAAGGCTGAGCTGGCTGACTTCACAAACGTTGGCGCAGTTGAGCTGCAGTACCACAGATTCTGGCACGCTGGCGACATCCTGATGGCTATGGGTACCATGGCTCAGCTGTATCCTGACATTCTGCCGGATACATTCTCTGACGGTTCCGACGGCGGCGACACTACAGAGGCTAACCTCGGTGACGTTGACTGCGACGGCGACGTTGACGTTCTTGACGTTCTGACACTGAACAAGAATCTGTTGGCAGGTTCTCCGCTGTCTGCTCAGGGCGCAATCAATGCTGACGTTGACCTCAACGGCAAGCCCGATGCTACTGACGCTCTGAACATCCTGAAGTACACAATCGGTGTAGTTAAGAGCTTCCCGGTTTAATGAGTAATTCAGTAAATTGAATCCACGGACTGCTGCACTTCGGTGCAGCAGTCTTTTTGCATAAGAGCCTGTTTAGTATCTTCCAATAGCCATCTTTTTGGCATCTTTGCACCGTGTCTTTGCCCGAAATCCTTGCAATACATACAGTATTGCTGCGGCTTTCGTGCTGTGACACGGCACAAATCTGCTCAAAAATTCAGCTATCTACAGATACTAAACACGCTTTAAGAAAACCCGCTTCATTCCGAAGCGGGTTGTTCTGTTTGTGTTTCTTCTTCCGGCAGCTGCTGATTTCCTTCCGCGTCCACTGCAAGATAGGGTTCCCATGCAAGATAAAGCGCGTTCGTCATACCGTCCGCATACAGCAGCTCCAGCGTATTCCGGAAGCCGTGCAGCATTTCCCGAAGGCGCAGAATGTTCTCTGCCATTCCTTCATCACATCCCGGAAGCCGCAGCAGCTCCTCCGCAGAAGCGGTGTTGAGATCCACAAAAAACGGTTCTGTTGGCGGAACGGTTTCTGTGACCGTGGTCTCCGGTTCTGTTTCGATCACGACAGGCTCCGGTTCCGGCTCCGCAGGCGGCGGTTCTTCCGGCATTGGCTGTTCATTGGGGAGATAGAGATAGGGAAGGATCTTTTCCAGTGTGATCTCTCCGATCCCGCTGACCTCCAGAAGCTGCATCCGGTTGTAAAATCCACCGCAGGCATCCCGATGGGCAATGATCGCCGATGCTGTGACTTCACCGATCCCCGGCAGCTGGCAAAGCTCCTCCAGCGTGGCAGCATTCAGATCAAGCGGAAACTGCACAGCTGTTGTCGTCTCTGTTGTGGTTTGGACGGATTCCGCAGTGCTGGCTTTTGTGGAAGCAGCGGAAGTCGTTGTCGTAGACGGCTGCGTTTCCACAGGTGTCAGGTACAGATATTCACCCAGTGCAAGGTAGAGCTGTTCCGGCATTCCCTTCACCTCCAGCAGCTCCTGAAACCCCGTAAAACCGCCGATCCTCTCGCGGTGTGCAGTGATCTCCTCCGCCAGCGGACGGCTGACACCGGGCAGCCTGGCAAGCTCTGCGGCGGATGCGTCGTTCAGATCGAAATACAGCGGCTCGTCCGGCTCGGACAGCGCAATACTGTGCTCATGCGGAACCGTCTCCGAAAAAGCACCCCGGAAATGCAGATACTGCAAAATGCAGAGCCCAGCCGCAAAAGCGGCATACAGCGCGAAAGCAAGCGGTTTTCCGATGCGGCGCATCAGCGGTATTTATAGACGGTCACACCCTCGAAGCCATCGAGCAGGTGATTGATCTTCTGGAAGGCAAGTCCCGTACCCTTGGCAACGCAGTTGACCGCATCCTTTG
This sequence comes from Oscillospiraceae bacterium, assembly GCA_045578805.1. Lineage (GTDB taxonomy): Bacteria > Bacillota > Clostridia > Oscillospirales > Ruminococcaceae > UBA3855. The sequence continues at coordinate 29,983 of JAZNKY010000057.1, read as the reverse complement.
CAAGCACACAGTTCACATTCAGCGTGCGGTGGATCAGCTCACGCAGACCGCCGAGCAGGGAACCGCCGCCCGTCAGCAGGATGCCGTTTTCGTAAATATCACCCACCAGCTCCGGAGGTGTTTCTTCAAGCACTTTCTTGATCGCCTCCATAATGGCGAAGATCTCGTCCTCCATCGCGTCGAACAGTTCCATCTCATTGATCTCCACGGAATCCGGCAGTCCGCGCATCACACTGCGACCCTTTACGGTCATGGTCACATCATCTCGCGGGTCATAGAGGTTGGTCAGGCGCATTTTGATCTGCTCCGCAGTTTGTTCACCGATGAGCAGCTTGTAGCGGTTCAGCATGTATTTGGCGATCGCCTGGTCAATGCGGTTGCCGGCGATTTTAATGGAATGCGAGGTAACGATGCCGTTCATGGAAACAATGGCAATATCCGTTGTACCGCCTCCGATGTCCACGACCATATGACCGCGTGCCTTGCCGATGTTGACTCCTGCGCCGAGCATTGCTGCAATGGGTGCGTCAATGAGGTATGCCTTCCGGCAGCCCGCACTCATCACCGCATCACCAACAGCACGCTTTTCAAGTTCTGTGATGAATGCCGGCACACAGATGATGATACGCGGCTTGATGAGCTGATGTCCGCTGACCTTGATGAGAAATTCACGGATCATGCACTGCGTCAGCAGATCATCCGAGATCACGCCCTCCGTAAGCGGATGCACCACATCAATATAGGGCGGCGTTTTGCCGATCATGCGGTATGCCTCCTGCCCGACAGCAAGAATGCGTTCCGTGCATGTGTTATAGGCGATCACGGAGGGTTCCGTCAGAACCACTCCCTTTTTGCCAAGTGTCATTACAATATTGGCAGTGCCAAGGTCAATGCCGATATCCGGTGTATTTGTCATGCTGTTGCCTCCTGATCTGTGACCGCCTCATTGCCGGGCGGCTTTTCTTTCTCTTTTCTGATGGAAGTGGCTGCCGCCGCTGCGATCACAGCCGCCGCACCGCATTCCTTCAGAAGCTCCGCGCATCGGTTCATCGTGCTGCCGGTCGTGAGAACGTCATCACAGAGCAGAATACGCATTCCGTGAAGATCGCACTCCCTGACCCCGAAGCTTCCGACATTTCTGGCACGTTCCTCTGCAGAGAGCTTGTGCTGCTCAACTGAAGAACGCTGCTTTGTGAGGACATCCTCCCGGTAGGGGATGTCCAGCAGGCGCGCAGTCTCTCTGCCGATGAGTGCCGCCTGATTATATCCGCGCAGCCGCTGCTTGCTGCGGTGCATGGGTACTGCCATCACGCAGTCGATCCTTCCGTAGTACGGCTCGCCGAATTGCAGCCGGCTTGCAAGGATCTGTGCAGCATAGTGCGCAAAATTTGTATTGGATGATGTTTTGAGCTGAATGACAGCGGATACTGCGCCGTCACGGTATGCCGAGCATACCACAGCCCTGTCATATGCCGGTATGGTGTGCTTGCACCGGCATTCGACCTTTCCGCATCGGTGGCAGTAGCCGTCCTGTTCCAGCAGGAGCGTTTCTCCGCAGGACTCACAGACCAGCTCATGCGCCCCGATGACCGTACTGCAGGCAGGGCATCGGTTGGGGTAGAAGAAATTAAGCAAAGATTTCATCCATCTCATTGCCGTCCCCCTTCTCCATGCTCTGCTCCAGCATATGCCGCAGACAGGAATAGCGGTTGGTTCTGCGGTTGTTGCTGACCATCTGTTCCACCTTGATGGGGGAACCGATGAGGATCAGCAGCTTTTTCGCCCGCGTCACTGCCGTGTACAGCAGATTCCGGTAGCTGAGCTTTTCAAAATTGCCCAACAGCGGAATGATCACCGCTTCAAACTCACTGCCCTGGCTCTTATGCACTGTGATCGCATAGGCAAGCTCCAGCTGTTCAAGCAGCATCAGCGGATAGACCGTGATGCGCCCGTCAAAGTCAATGACCGCCTCGCCCCTACGCCGGTTGATCGTGCGGATATGCCCGATGTCGCCGTTGAAAATGCCCGTGCCGTTCTCGCCGTCCTTTGTCCAGGTGATGTCGTAATTATTCTTCGTCTGCATCACCTTGTCCCCCTCGCGGAACTGATAGAGGACGGATTTGACCTCTGTTTTTTCCGCCATCGGAGGATTGAGCTGGGACTGGAGGGCTTTGTTCAGCTCGACCGTGCCGAGCGTCCCGCGCCGTGACGGACAGATGACCTGAATATCATGGGTGGGGGAGTACTGATAGGCATTCGGCAGCCGCCTGCTGACAAGATCAAGCATCAGGTCAGCAACCTGCTGAAACTCCTGCCGGTGGAAAAAGAAGAAGTCATTGTCCTTTTTCGTCAGATCCGGCATCTCCCCATGCACGATCCTGTGGGCATTCGTGACGATGCAGCTCTGCTGCGCCTGCCGGAAGATCTCCTTCAGCTCTACGATCGGCATACATTTGCTGTCGATCAGATGGCGCAGGAGATTACCCGCCCCCACAGAGGGAAGCTGGTCGCTGTCGCCCACAAGAATGACCTTGCAGCCGAGCGTCAGCGCACGAAGCAGACTTGCAAACAGCAGTACGTCCACCATTGACATCTCGTCCACCACAAGCACATCGCATTCCAGCGGATTTTCCTCATTGTGGACAAATTTCTGCCCGCCCGCCGGATCAAACTGTACCTCCAGCAGACGGTGGATGGTCTTCGCGTCATAGCCCGTCAGATCGGAAATACGCTTTGCCGCGCGTCCGGTCGGTGCGGCGATCATGACCCGGAAGCCCTGCTTTTCATACAGGGAGATAATGGCGTTGAGCGTGGTCGTTTTGCCCGTTCCGGGGCCGCCTGTCAGGATGAGCAGACCCCGCGATAATGCCGACTGGATGGCATCCTTCTGCAAGGCGGCATATTCAATACCGCGGCTTTCCTCCGCCTCCCGGATCATGGTACTGTAATCATGCTCACTCCGCGCACCGAACTCCCGCATGACTTCAATGCGGTCCGTAATGTAGCGTTCAGCCCGATGGTATTCCTTTAAGTAAACAAATTCCCGTTCGCCCTTGATGTACTCGACCAGTGTTTCCGCCTTCAGCTCCTCCTGGTAGGCGGCATAGAAGTCGGACTCGTTGACCTCCAAAAATTCGCAAACCTTTTGCGAGAGTCTGTCCAGCGGAATACAGGTATGCCCCGCACCGGCATTATGCCGGAGAATGTGGATCATCCCCGCACCGATACGGAACACGGAATCATGGGGAACGCGCAGATCATGCGCATAGCTCTCCACCGCCTGGAACTGCATTCCGATCTCTTCATTGCACATCAGGTAGGGATTCTGTTCGATCACGTCCCGGCATTTCTCCCCCCAGACGCGGAAAGCCCGCATGGCATAACGGGATTTGATGCCGTAATTTTCAAAATAAGAGATCACGCCGCGCAGCGCAAAGATATGCTTTGCCTCATTGGCGACCTCCTCGCACTTGGCGCGTGACATGCCTCGGACTTCCATCAGGCGCATGGGTTCATTCTCCATGATCTCCAGCGTCCGTGCACCGAATGCGTCCACGATCTTCCCTGCCAGCACCTTGCCGATCCCCTTGATGACACCGGAAGAAAGATAGCGGCGGATGCTGTCCACGGTATTCGGCAGCTTCCGTTCACAGGACTCTGCCTGGAACTGCGGGCCGAAGCGCGGATGCGTGATATATTCGCCGTACAGCGAAAGGCATTCGGCCTCATCAATATCTCCCAGCTCTCCCACAACCGTGATCGGTTCGCCGCCCGCGTCCAGGTCAAGAACGATATAGCCGTTCGCCTCGTTGCGGAACAGGATATTTTCCACTGTGCCTTCAATATGCAGAGCCTCCGCCATTTCCCTCACCTCCGGTTCTGCGGAATTGTATATTCCTACTTATTATACTACATTTCTTTTGAAATTGCAACCATCTGCAAAGTTTTTTTCAGGCACCTGTGCTGCCTGCATTCTTGCCGTCAGCAGCTGCTGTGTCTCCGTCAGGGACATGCAGGAAAAAAAGGCATACTGCCGCGCCATCTCCCGGCATAGCTCTGCCGCTTCGGCATTGCCGTCCGGGTACACCAGTACCATGCTCTGCATCACCGCGCTGTCCATCCATGCGATCTGCCCGGCAAGCAGCTCCAGATGTGCCCTGACCGAAGGCGAAGCCTCCTGCACAGGCAGGACGGAAAAGGGAACAAGCCGCTGCACACCGCTGGCGGAATGGGGGAGCAGCAGACTGTACAGCAGAAAGCCTCCGATTCCCGCCAGCAGCAGGATCCCCGTCAGTAACAATGCGTCCATAGAATCACTCCAATTTTGACAGTTTTCATATACTGCATTTTATGCAAAATCCATAAAGATGTGAAAAATGAAAAAAATTACAAAATCCTATAGAAAAAACAGCGGAGATATGGTATAATATAAGGAAACAGAAATTTTTCAGGAGGAATACCGATGCTGCCAATGGATTGTCACACGCATACCTGCTGTTCGCCGGACAGTGATGCACCGGCAGGACCTATGATCGCCCGTGCGGAAGCACTGGGACTTCAGGCATATGCGCTGACCGATCATATTGAGCTGTGCCGTTTCTTTCCGCAGGGCTTCTATGCGGTGCCGGCGCGGAATGAGGAGGATTTCTTCGACTATGCCGCCCGCTATGAACAGTCCATGCAGCAGAATCAGCTTGCAAAGGATCTGTACAAGGGGAAGATGCAGCTCATCAGCGGCATTGAGATGGGCGAACCAAATGCGGATTTTGCCCTTGCAGAAAGTCTCCTTCAGGACAAGCGGCTGGATTTCGTGATCGCCTCCCTGCATGAGCTGCCGGACAAGCTGGATTTCTTCTTTCTGGATTATGCACAGGAAGACACGGAGGTGCTCCTGGATGCCTATTTTGCAGAGCTTCTGAAGATCTGCCAGTGGGGAAAATTCGATGTTCTCGGACATCTGACATACCCTCTGCGCTACCTTGCGGATGCCGGAATTTCTGTGGATATGACAAAATGGCGCGAGCCTGCTGCAGAATGCCTGAAAGCCGTCATCCGGAACGGCAGGGGCATCGAGATCAACACCTCCGGGTACCGCCAAAGCTACGGCAGACCCTTCCCCGATCGGGAATATCTGGAGCTGTACAAGGATCTTGGCGGCACCATTCTGTCCCTCGGTTCGGACGCACATTGTCCGGAGGATGTCGGCGGCGGCATTTCACAGGGCGCAGCCCTTGCGAAAGCCTGCGGTTTTGATAAAGTATGCTATTTCCTGCGGCATGAGCCGCATTATATAGAACTCTGATTGTTTAGGAGGAAATCAATATGACAAATGAATTATTGGATCTGCTCCGGCAGAATGCCCGTCTGACAAACGCCCAGCTTGCGGATATGCTCGGCAGAACCGAGGAGGAAATTGCCGCAGAGATCCATCTTCTGGAGGTAAAGGGCATCATCAAGGGCTACAGTGCCATCATTAATGATGAGCTTGCCAGAACGAGTGAAGTAGAAGCGATTATTGAACTGCGTGTGACTCCTAAGCGCGACTGCGGTTTTGATGAGATCGCCAGAACCATTATGATGTACGATGAGGTGGAGAGCATTTCCCTGATGTCCGGTTCCTATGACCTTTCTATCTGTGTAAGGGGCAGAACGCTCAAGGAGGTTGCACTTTTCGTATCCCAGCGTCTTTCCGCACTGGAGGGCGTTGTTTCCACCGCGACTTCCTTTGTACTCAAGCGTTACAAGGAAAAGGGCATCTTCATTGCCGAAGAAGAGCAGGATGAAAGGGGTCTGATCTGTCCGTGATGAATTATGAGAATATCCTTTCCCGCCGTGTACAGGACATGAAGCCTTCCGGCATCCGGAAATTCTTTGACCTTGCTGCACAGATGGATGATGTCATCAGTCTGGGTGTCGGCGAGCCGGATTTCCAGACACCGTGGAGCATCCGCAAAACTGCCATCAACGTGCTGGAACGCAAGCGCATTATCTATACTGCAAATTCCGGTCTGATGGAGCTGCGCCAGTCCATTTCCCGCTACCTGAAGCGTAAAAATAATCTTGATTACGATGGCGCACATGAAATCATTGTGACCGTCGGCGGCTCCGAGGCGATCGACATGGCGATCCGCGGCGTGGTGAACCCCGGTGATGAAGTGCTGATCGTAGAGCCGAGCTTTGTCTGCTATGCCCCCATTGTGGAGCTGACCTGCGGCGTACCCGTTCCGATCCCCACAAAGGAAGAAAATAAATTCAAGCTCACAGCACAGGAGCTGCGTGAGAAGATCACGGATAAGACAAAGCTCCTGATCCTGCCCTACCCGAACAACCCCACCGGCGGCATCATGACCCGTGAGGATCTGGAGGAGATTGCAGAGGTACTGCGCGGCACGGACATCATGGTGCTGTCCGACGAGATCTATTCCGAGCTGACCTACGGCGGCAAGCACTGCTCCATCGCCGAGCTGGAGGGAATGCGCGAGCGCACACTGCTCGTAAACGGCTTCTCCAAGGCATTTGCCATGACCGGCTGGAGACTCGGTTATCTCTGTGCGCCGGAGCCTGTGATCACACAGCTGGTGAAGATCCACCAGTACGCCATCATGAGTTCTCCCACCGTCAGCCAGTTCGCTGCCATTGAGGCACTCGAACACTGCGATGAGGAAGTACAGCACATGGTCAAGGAATACAATGTCCGCCGTCGTTACCTGGTGGAGGCATTCAACCGCATCGGTCTGACCTGCTTCGAGCCGGAGGGGGCGTTCTATGTGTTCCCCTGCATCCGGAGTACGGGACTTTCCAGCGAGGAATTCTGCGGTCAGCTGCTTGAAAAGGAAAAGGTAGCAGTCGTACCTGGCAACGCCTTCGGCGAAAGCGGCGAGGGCTTCGTGCGTGTGTCCTATGCCTACTCCCTCAAGCACCTGATGGAGGCTGTGACTCGTATTGAGAAGTTCATCCGCGAACTGCAGCAGTGAGGGCGATATGGAACAAAGAATCAGACTCCGCTGCAATGCCAAGATCAACCTTTCCCTCGATGTGACAGGAAAGCGTGAGGATGGCTACCATACACTGGAAAGCATTTTTCAGTCAGTGACTGTATATGATATATTAACCGTATCCGTCCGACCCGGCAGCGGCATCACGCTGCGGTGCAGTGCGCCCGGTCTTCCGTGCGATGAACGGAACCTTGCCTATCGCGCCGCGCAGGAGATGCTGAAGGCATCCGGTAAGGAATACAAGATCTCAATTGATATGCGCAAGCATATCCCATCCGGTGCCGGCATGGGCGGCGGCAGTGCCGATGCAGCAGGTGTGCTGTTTGCCCTTAACAGGCTGATGGACTGCGGCTACTCCAACGAAAAGCTTCGTGAGATTGGCATCACGCTCGGCGCGGATGTGCCGTTCCTGCTCATGGGCGGGACTGCCCTTGCTGAGGGGATCGGTGAGATCCTGACCCCCTTAAAGCCTCTGCCGGAGCTGCCGCTTGTTATTCTCAAGGGCAGACAGGGCATGTCCACCCCGAAGGCATATGCGGCGATCGACGCACTCGAAGCCCCCTTCCATCCGGACACCATGCAGATGCGCAGGGCAGTGGAAACACAGGATATTGTCCTGTTAGCCAAGCACTGCGGCAACACCTTTGAGGATGTCACACGCCTCCCCGATGTTGTTCGTGCAAAACAGGCATTGCTGGAGGACGGCGCGCTCTGCGCTGTCATGACGGGCAGCGGAACTGCAGTATTTGGCATTTTCCCGGACAAACAGTCCGCGGATGCCTGTGCAGGAAAGCGGAGGGCAGAATTTGCATTTGCACAGTCCTGCATGACCACCACAGAACCGCAGCAGATACTGCCGGTACGCAGAAGATCGCGCCGCGGCGGATGCAGAAGAAGATAATAGGAGATTTAAGATGAAAACGAAACGAATCACAGCGGGTCTGCTGTGTGCCGCACTTGCCCTGCCTGCGGGCAGCCTTACGACATTTGCGGAGGATGCAGGGGAATCCTCCCTGCATATCGGACATTTTGATACATATGAGCAATACGAAAAGGCATGTCTGACCCAGACTGTCAAAGCCCCCATCGTTTCCGAAGCAGCTGCAGCGGCGGAGGAACTTCCGGCGGCATATGACATGCGCAAAACAGGACATGCGACCGCTGCCAGAGATCAGGAGCTTTACGGCACCTGCTGGAGCTTTGCCGCAATGGCATCCATAGAAAGCGCGCTTGCAGCGGATGCGCCGGAGATCGATCTTTCGGAATGGCATCTGGCATACTACAGCTATGCCGACGCATTCGGCTATCAGCGCAACGACAACCTCAACTGGTTCAACAACGGCGGCAATTTCACTATCGTTTCGTCCATGCTCGCTGGCTGGCTCGGACCGGTGGAGGAAGCAGACTGCCCCTACGATGACTGGGATGTCCTCAATGCTGAGATCACACTGGACGAGGTACGCGCCCAGGCGGATTACCATGTAACGGACGCGGTCAAATTCGCCTATGCTTCTCCCGCGGATGCGGCACAGCTGAACGAGATCAAGCAGGCGATCCATGATGGTCATGCCGTTTCCATGAGCTTTTTTGAGCATGGCAGCTACTTCAATAAGACATCAAATGCCTATTATTTCAGCGGCGATCTGATAGAGGAGGAAAGCGGCGGCGAATACCATGCCATCAGTGTGATCGGCTGGGATGATGCCTACCCGGCAGATAACTTCACGACTTCTCCCGGCACGGACGGTGCATGGCTGTGCAAGAACAGCTGGGGCGAGGATTGGGGCGACTGCGGCTATTTCTGGCTTTCCTATGCTGAACCGACAGTCTATGAAGCCTACTATCTGAAGGCGGAACCGGTGCAGCAGGATCTCAGAAATTACCAGTATGATGACTATGGATGCGGTGTGGCACTTTCCGTGGAAACGGAGGATACCACCGCCTATATGGCGAACATCTTCACTGCAGAAGAGGATACCTATGTAACAGATGTCATGGTCTGCACCGCACTTCCGGAGGAGCAGTACGAGGTCACGATCTATACTGATCTTCGGCTTGCTTCCTCACCCATCTCCGGCACTGCGTCTGCGGTCACTTCCGGTACGCTGTCCGCCATGGGCTACCAGACCATCACACTTGCGGAACCCGTTAAGGTAAATGCGGGTGATCGGTTTTCCGTTGTAGTGCGCCTTTCCGGCGAAGCGGGGCAGCATATCACCAGCGAAGCTGCTTACCGCAGTACTTCCACTTTTGAGGACGGAACAGTGGAAATCTATGACGGCTACCTGATGACCATGGAGATGCTTCGCCGTGATTTCAATGAAAACGAGAGCTTCTACAGCCCCAACGGCAGAGTGTGGCATGATATGTACGACGAGGTCGTAGAGGATGTCCACAGCTACGAGGACGAGAACGGCAATACCGTCAATGTGGAATCCACGACCATGCTCGGCAATGTCTGTGTCAAGGCACTGGCAAGCCCTGTCGGCGCAGTCATCTTCTCGACCTATGACAAGACACTTCCCCAGGGAACGGAGATCTCCCTGACAAGCCCCGGCGGCGGCACGATCTATTACAGCACGGACGGCGGGGAAAATTACATAGCATATGAAAAGCCGATCGTTTTTGACGGTGATATGACGATCACTGCATATGTGGACGGCATCGGCACAGAATATACACAGTCCTATACCTCGCGCTATGCCAAGCTGAGCTATCTGAATTACAGCGACGGCAGCGCATGGAAGCAGCTGGCATTTACACAGACAGCGGATGGTGCTTATGAAGCCCAGCTGTCCGATATGACTGCGCCTCCGGAGAGCCTCCAGCTCTATCCTGTTACTGCCGGTACGGTGGTATGCGGCGAAACCGCACTGCCTTCCGGAGAAAAGACGGAGGTTGCTGTGACAGGCAGTACACTGACGCTGATGGTATCCAGGGAAAATTGCCTGGACACGGAATATGTGATCCGCTTCGGCAGCGAACAGCCCGCCGTTCTGCGCGGTGACACGGACAATAATGGTGCCGTAACTGCCGCAGATGCCGCGCAGGTACTGATTTATGCAGCTGCTGTTGGTTCCGGCGAGACACCGGAGGTACCGGATGAGGAATGGACGCTTCGTGCTGATTATGATGAGGACGGAGACATTGATGCTGCGGATGCCGCAGGTATTCTGATCTTTGCCGCAAAGGCAGGCGTATAATGCCGTCACGAAACAGGAGGAATTATGCTACATTTAATTGAATCATTACCGATGGGTACAGCACAGCTGGTCGGCTTTGTGCTTGGCATGGTGCTGACAGCCCTCGGCATCAAGTATTTCGGAAAATATCTGCCCAAGGATCAGGGCAGGGAATTTGCGGTCAACGGTGCATTATCTGTCGGAAAAACACGCGGTGTCGGTATTGTCATGATCGTCGCGCTTGTGATTGCCAGTGTGATCACAGTTCCGCTGAAGCTGGAATACATCATCTATCTCGCGGCTCTGTTCATAGAAATGATGAGCGGATACCTCGACGATGCATCCGAAAAGCCCTGGGGCGAGCTGAAAAAAGGCATCATTGATCTGGTGGTTGCTGTCGGCGTTTCCATCACCGTCTACTATTTCCACGGCGGAACGATCTGGCTGCCGCTGTTCGACACATACTTCACAGTTCCGGCGGTGCTCTATGTCATCCTCGGCACGATCCTGATCTGGGCAAGCATCAACGTGACCAACTGCACCGACGGCGTGGACGGTCTGTGCTGCTCCCTGGCAATGGTCACACTGTCCGCATCCGTGCTGCTGCTCTACATGGCGGACGAACAGAACGGCGTGATGAACATTGTGCTGATCATGCTCGGCGTTATGCTGGTTTACCTCTGGCTGAACTGCTCTCCGAGCAGTGTGCTGATGGGCGATGCCGGTTCACGTTCCCTCGGACTTCTGCTTGCAATGGCATTCATGGTGGCAGGCACACCGGTATTCTGGATCCCCATGACCATCCTGCTCATCATTGACGGCGGTCTGGGACTTGTGAAGCTCACGGTCATCCGCGTTTTCAAGGCGAAGAACTTCATGAAAAATCTCCGCACCCCCATCCATGACCACGCCAGAAAGAACAAGGGCTGGAGCGATACACAGGTTGTCATCCGCTTCACTCTGCTGCAGATCCTGATCTGCGCAGTCGGTCTGATCTTTATGTTTGTACTGAGATAACAAAAACCTGCTGATGCAAATCTCCGCATCAGCAGGTCAATTTGTTAAAAGAGTCTTTTTCTGGGGTTAGCACCCCAAATCTGCCCCCACCCCTTCCCCTCCCCCAGAGGGGGAGGGGATTTATTTCGGGGACTTCGTCCCCGAACCCCTTTTGCGGAGCAATAGCTCCGCGTTTAATTTGGTTTTCTCATATTCATCTGTACCACTGTGTCACACCATACTGCTCTGCAATATTCCGACATTCCTCCGCAGAATCCCAGCAGTCATCCTGCATGACTGCCCAATCTGCATTACAGTAAAAGAGGTAATATTTCGCATCACCGACATAGCGGCAGATGGCAAGATAACAAATGTCCGTTCCGTCACAGTGTCCGTAATTACCAATTGCGGAATATTCCAGAATCTCTGCGCCGTCCAGCATGTCAGGAGTCTTTTGAAATTTTAAATATTCGCTCATGGTATCATGAAGCTCCAGAAATGGAGCGCATTTCAGCGGTATCCCCGTTTCACGGTGCACAAGATGAAAACTGCTGTCAGTGCAGTACCCATCCAAATAGGTAAGAAGTCTACTCATCATCTCAAAGGTGGCATGATATAGCATGTCCTCTGTTGGTTTCTGCCTGAAATCCTGCAAGGTGTTCAGAACACTTTCTTCCTGCAAACCTTTGAGCATTTGAAAAAACTGCCTTTGCTGTTCATTCATATTTTATTTCCCCATCCTCCTCAAAAACCAAACCCTGTCCAGCGTCTTATAAATATGCTGGTTCAGCGCGGTTTTCAGAAAATAGCTCCGGTTATCCCCGCCGAGCAGCTTCACCGCGAACGCCCCCACCGCCATGGAACGCGACTGCCCCGCATAGCAGTGTACCAGCAGTGTGTCCACATCCCTGTGCGCCTCGATGAAATCGAGGATCTGCGCCGCGTGTTCCTTGCTGAACAGCACTGCGTCCTCTGTTTCCTGCACAATATCGTCAAAATACAGCGTCAGCACACCTCTGCAGAATTTCGTTTCCTGAAACTGTATCCCGAAGCCGCCCGGGATGGCATCCTGTATCGAAATGACCGCATAGCTGTCCTGCAATTCTGCAAGCTCCTCCATGCCGTGGCAGTAATAATGCCCCATCACATACTCGAACGCATCGAATACGGATTTGACCAGTACCTGTTTCATCACTGCTTCCTCAGCTGGATCTTCGGATGTGCCACAGCCCGCTGGAACTGCGAGAGCGCGCGCGAAAGAGCCGCCACCGGCAGACCGACCACATTGTTGTAATCGCCCTCAATGCCGCGTACCAGCAGACAGCCGAAGCCCTGGATCCCATAAGCCCCCGCCTTGTCGAACGGCTCGCCCGTATCCAGATACTGCTCAATTTCCGCATCCGTCAGCTCATAGAATGTGACGTTCGTTTCCGTGGTGAATACCGTGCTTTTCTTGCCGCAGTACAGTGCCGTGCCAGTCATGACCTTGTGCGTCTGACCGGAGAGCTTCCGGAGCATTCGGAACGCATCCTCACGGTTTTCGGGCTTGCCCATGATCTCATTTTCGAGTACGACAATCGTGTCACAGCCGATCACAACATCCTCCGGAAATGCCTCTGCCGCCGCCTTTGCCTTGATGTCCGCTAAGTATACCGCCGCGATCTCCACCGGAATACCCGCCGGCAGTGTTTCATCCGCATCCACCGGATGCACCGTGAAATCCTCCGTAATCCGTTTCAGAAGCTCCTGCCGTCTCGGAGAAGCCGATGCTAAAATCAGTCCCATATGAACCATCCTTTCAAAAAATATGCTGTATCTATGATACCATATTTCAGGAGAAAATGCAAGGATGTTTTGCGTTCGTCCGCAAGGGAATTTTCCGGAAATGCTTGCCATCCGCCCGAAAATATGCTACAATAGAAGAAAACGCAAACCGGAGGAATACCATGAAATTAGTCGTACAGCGTGTAACAGAAGCATCCGTCACAGTTGAAAACGAAACCGTCGGCAAAATCGGTAAGGGCTACCTCGTTCTGCTCGGCGTGGGCGAGAATGACACCGAAGTGACCGCAAAACAGCTTGCAGACAAGCTCGTAAAGCTTCGCATCTTTTCCGATGAAAATGACAAGACCAATCTCTCCATCAATGATGTGGAGGGCGAAGTGCTGGTGATCTCCCAGTTCACCCTCTATGCCGACTGCAAAAAGAACCGCCCCAGCTTCTGCCATGCCGGAAAGCCCGATCTTGCGGAGCATCTTTATGAATACTTCATGGACTGCCTGCGTCCGCAGGTGAAGAACGTGGAACACGGCATCTTCGGGGCGATGATGCAGGTGAGCCTGTGCAATGACGGACCGTTTACGGTCATTCTGGAGGGGTGAGCATGATCTATGGCGCAATTCTGGATAAGGGAGAACGTTTTACTTATTTGTGTGATGTGTTTCCGGCGATCGGGAATGTGCAGAATGAATATAACTGGTTGATTACGGATTGCGTCACTTATCATATTCTTGATGAAGTGCAGCAGCTTGGTTTGCAGGAATATACATGGATAAGCGGATCAGATCTGACAAAGCTTGCAGATCGTTATGAATTTCAGCTGATCTGGGGTGTGCTTTCTGGATTTCAGAAAGATATTCCCCTTGAAAAAGTGCTGGAATATCCCTTGCCATATGCGGATGGAAATCCGAATTTCTGGAAAACCCCGCTCACGATGGAGCATCCGCTGGCAGAGGTTCAGATCGTAGGCTGGGATTCTACACTGACATTGCTGCACAGCAGACACAAGCACATCATTGATGCATACCATGCCAACCGCCCGGAAAGTGAGGATCTGCTCCTATACAATAAACAATTTTTGAATGAATAATCCCCCAAAACCCTCCCAAACTCTCCATAAAAAGAGTCCGGGAGGTTTTCTATGTACCGCAGAATGACATTCATCGCCGCCGCCCTCGTCATGGGTTATACGCTCCTTGTTGCTGTCATTGCCGTCCACATGAAGAACGGCGGCTATGCACAGGCATCCCTCCGTCAGAGCCGGTATACCATCACCGCCGCCAGCGCGGAGGGAACGATCTACGACCGCAATTTTGTACCGTTGGTCAATGCAGAAACGGCACACTACGCCGTTGTCCTGCCAACGCCGGAATCTGTGGCGGAGCTTCTGCCCCATATGGCTTCCGCACAGGATCTCATCGCCGGTCTGCAAAGCGGAGAACCCTTTGTCTGCCGTGTGGATACGGATGCATTTGCATCGGAGGAGATCATCGTAGTGGATGCCCCCCTCCGCCGGAGCAGCAGCCAGCTTGCACAGCATGTGATCGGCTACACCCTGGAAGGGAAGGGCGTAACAGGGCTGGAGTCGGATTATGACAGCATCCTTCGTGCTGAACGCGATGCCGCAGAGGTCACATACACCGTGGATGCAGTGGGAAACGTCCTGCGCGGCATTGCTCCGGAGACATCCCCCATTCAGAACCGCAACGCCAGTGTGGTGACCACTCTGGATGCCCGTATTCAGCGGATCTGTGAGGAAGTCGGAGCGGACATTGCAAAAGGCGCGATTCTCGTCATGGATACGAAGAACGGCGACATTCTCGCAATGGCAAGCTTTCCAACCTATTCCCCCGAACGCCTCGCGGATGCACTGGAGGATGAAAACAGCCCCTTCATCAACCGCTGCCTGTACACCTACAGCGTCGGCTCGATCTTCAAGCTCGTGACCGCTGCCTCGACCTATACGCAGGGACTCACGCGCTATGCGGAGGAATGCACCGGCAAAACCGAAATTTCAGGTCAGCTCTTCCGCTGTCACGACTGGCGCGGACACGGCATGGTGGATATGTGCCAGGCGATGATCCATTCCTGCAACACCTATTTCGTCCAGCTGAGCCAGTACCTCCAGCCGGAGATCCTGCGCACGACCGCCCAGAACCTCGGCTTCGGCACGCAGATCCATCTGACCAGCAGCATGGTCTCCGCTGCCGGTAATCTGCCAACGGAAGCAGAGCTGGGGCTTCCGGCAGAAAAGGCGAATTTCTGCTTCGGACAGGGACTCCTGACGGCAACCCCTTTGCAGATCTGCCAGATGACCTGCGGCATTGCCAATGATGGGGAAATGCCCATAGCGCGCCTGATCGCGGGCTATTCACTGGACGGTGAAACGGTGGAAAATGAAAAGCCCCCCATGTATGCCAAGGCACTCCCGCGAAACACTGCCTACCATCTGCAAAGCCTGATGATCTCGGCAATCAATGAAAACGAGGAATCGAATGCCGTGCCCGAGCTGTTGTTCGCCGCCGCCAAGACCTCCACCGCGCAGACCGGACGGTATGACGAGGACGGTGTGGAATACTGCCACGCATGGATCACGGGCTATTTTCCGATCGAAGAACCGCAATATGCGGTTACCGTTCTGGTCGAGGACGGCGGCTTCGGCAATGATGCCGCCGCCCCCATCTTCCGCGAGATCGCAGACAGGATCGCGGTGGAATGCAGGCGGTGACCGTAACACACAAATCAATTTCAAAGGATGGCAGTCTTTGGCAATAGTGAAATCACATGGGGTGGGCAGTTTAGGCAGAGCCTGATAAAGAAAAATTGATTTGCATGTGACTGTGATGTTTTATGTTGACACCCCTCGTTTTTTGTGCTATAATATAGAAAAAACACGGAGGTTATCCCATGGACGCACAGACAACAGCCAATACACCCGAAACAGCGAACGAAATACAGAAGCGCAGCCCCCTGAAAGTGATCGCCATCGGCATTGCGGTTCTTCTCGCAGGTGCAGCTTTTTTGCGGCTTTGTATGCCGAAGATATATTATCGTTTGTATCCCGGCAACCGCATCAATGGTGAAGTGACCGTCACCATCGACGGACAGCCTGCACAGATCGCGGAGGACAGCATCTATTCCGCTTACAAAAGCCGCGTAACCGTAACGGGTAACGGATTCCAGCTTTCCACCAAGGGAAATAAATACGGTCCGTACCATTACAGCTTTTCTGTGGAAGAGCTTCCGGATACCAAGTTCACTTTCTATTCCTACCAGTTCAATTGGTGGAATGTGACGGATTTTACCCTGCAGTACAATATTGATACAGAAGCAAATCTTGTAGAATATCACGCAGAGCATGTCGAACTGCTGGAATCCGGCAGAAAAAGCGATCTGATAGTCTATTCCGGTTCTTATTCTCTGGATGAGCAAGGGGCGGAAGTATGCGTCTGCTCGCCGTAAGCCATGCCACCTTTGCGGAAATCGAAAAAATTTTGCAAAACAATTGACTTTTTGCCGAAAATCTGGTATACTGTATTTGTATCACAACAGGACCGGAGTATGCCCTGACCGTGTCAGGGCTTTTTCATGTCCTGTAGAATTTTGAATTTTGGAGTGAATTTTTATGGAATGGCGTGGACTCAATGACCTGCGTGAGCAGTATCTGTCCTTTTTTGAAAGCAAGAATCACACAAGAATGGCAAGTGCCTCCCTCGTACCCCAGGGCGACAAGAGCCTTCTGCTGATCAACTCCGGTATGGCACCGCTGAAGAAGTTCTTCCTGGGGCAAGCTGTACCGCCGAACAAGCGCGTCACCACCTGTCAGAAGTGTATCCGCACTCCCGACATTGAGAACGTGGGCAAGACCGCAAGACATGGTACTTATTTTGAAATGCTTGGCAACTTCTCCTTCGGCGATTACTTCAAGCACGAAGCCATCGCATGGGCTTGGGAATTTTTCACCAAGGTGCTCGAAATGCCCGAGGAGCTGCTCTATGTTTCCGTGTTCACCGATGATGACGAGGCATACGACATCTGGACACAGGAGATCGGTGTTGCCCATGAACATATGGTAAGACTCGGCAGAGAGGATAATTTCTGGGAGCATGGCTCCGGTCCGTGCGGACCCTGCTCTGAGATCTATTTCGACCGCGGCGCAGAACACGGCTGCGGCTCCCCTGATTGTAAGGTAGGCTGCGAATGTGACCGTTTTGTCGAAGTATGGAACCTCGTATTCAGCCAGTTCGACAGCGATGGCAACGGTACCTACACCGAGATGGAACATAAGAACATCGACACCGGCATGGGTCTGGAGCGTCTTGCCTGTGTCATGCAGGGCGTGGACAACCTGTTCGAGGTTGACACCGTGCAGAACATCATGAAGCACATCCAGAAGCTCTCCGGCGTGACCTACAAGGAGGGCAACGAGAATACTGACGTTTCTCTCCGTGTCATCACCGACCATATCAGAAGCACTACCTTCATGGTCGGCGACGGCGTTCTTCCGTCCAACGAGGGCAGGGGCTACGTTCTCCGCCGTCTGCTCAGACGTGCTGCAAGACACGGCAGAATGATCGGCATCGAGGGTACCTTCCTGCATGAGGTATGTGATACCGTAATCAATGAAAACAAGAACGCATATCCGGAACTGGAAGAAAAGCGCGCTTATATCAAGAAGATCATCAAGGTCGAGGAAGAAGCATTCGCCAAGACCATCGACAAGGGCATGGAGCTGCTGTGCCAGGTGATGGACAAGGCAGAGGAAGAAAACTGCAAGACTCTCGCAGGCGAGGACATCTTCAAGCTTAGCGATACCTACGGCTTCCCCTTTGACCTGACTGTGGAGATCGCAGCAGAGCGCGGCTTTGCAGTGGATGAGGACGGCTACAGAGCACTCGTGAAGAAGCAGCGCGAGACCGCAAAGGCTGACCATCTGGCAAAGGCAAGCTCCTCCTGGGCTGACAACAGCGTCAAGATCGAAGCAGCTGCAACTGCATTTGTCGGTTACAAGGAATACACCGCTGAGGCAAAGATCCTTGCCATCGTCAAGGATCAGGCAGTGACAGAGAGCATCGTTGCCGATGATGCCGCTGCACTCGTACTCGACCGCACACCGTTCTATGCAGAAAGCGGCGGTCAGGTGAGCGACCTCGGCAGCATTACTACCAATGAGGGCGAATTTAAGGTAACCGCTGTGACCAAGGACGAGGACGGTCACTACCTGCACTTCGGTACTGTCGAATCCGGCAGTATGCGCACAGGCGATACCGCAAAGGCAGAGATCTGCACCTGCACACGTCAGGCAACCATGAGAAACCACACCGCAGCGCATCTGCTCCAGGCAGCACTCCGCGAGGTTCTGGGCGATCATGTACACCAGGCAGGTCAGCTTGTTAATGACAAGGCTTGCCGTTTCGACTTCTCCCACTTCAGCGCAATGACTGCTGAGGAGATCGAAAAGACAGAGAACATCGTCAACCGCTGGATCCTCGAAGCAATTGCAGTCGATGTGAACGAAATGCCCATCGAGGAGGCAAAGAAGCTCGGTGCAATGGCTCTGTTCGGCGAGAAGTACGGCGATGTGGTAAGAGTTGTCAAGGCTGGCGACAATTCCATTGAATTCTGCGGCGGTACCCATGTATCTAATACAGCCAATATCGGTCTGTTCAAGATCGTTTCCGAAAGCTCCGTAGCCTCCGGCGTTCGCCGTATCGAGGCTGTGACCGGCGCAGGCGTGCTGGCACTGCTCGACAGCTACAAGAATACTGTGCTTGAGAGCGCAAAGGCATTCAAGCTGAATAATCCTGCTGAGCTTCCAGCACGCTGCTATACAATGACAGCACAGCTGAAGGATGCCGAGAAGCAGGTAGAGCAGCTCCGTCAGAAGATGGCAGGCAGCGTAGTGGATACCCTGTTTGACAATGCCAAGGACGTGAACGGCACACAGGTCGTTTCCATCCTGCTCAACGGCGCGGGCGCAGATATGCTCCGCAAGCTCGGCGATCAGGTCAAGAGCATGGACAAGAACGTTGTTGCTGTATTTGCAGGCATCGACGGCGAGAAGGGTACCTTCTACTGCGTATGCACAAAGGGCGCAGTGGAGAAGGGTGCACATGCCGGCAAGATCGTACAGCGTATTGCAGCCATCACCGGCGGCAAGGGCGGCGGCAGACCGGACAACGCAATGGCTGGTATCGGCAAGACCTACATGGTGGACGAAGCCCTGCTCGGTCTGGAAAGCATCGTCAGCGATGTGATGGCACACTAAAGGAGGAACCAGTATGGATTGCCTGTTCTGCAAAATTATCGCCGGTGAGATCCCGTCCGGCAAGGTATATGAAGATGAATATGTTTATGCATTCAAGGACATCAGCCCGATCGCACCGTTCCATGTGCTGATCGTGCCGAAGCAGCACATTGCAAAGGCAACAGAGATCACTGCGGATAATTCCGCAGTCGTTGCAAAGATTTTTGAAGCCGCTGCAAAGATTGCCGCACAGGAAGGCATTGAGAGCTACCGCATCATCAACAACTGCGGTGAGGATGCTGGTCAGACCGTCATGCATCTGCATTTCCACATGGTAGCAGGTGTGAAGATGGGCTGGGGCGAGCAGTCCCTCGGTTAAGGAGAGACATCATGGCTGAATATTACAAGATGAAGATCGCAGGTCTGGAGCGTTCGCTCCGGCTCTGCCCCATCAATGAAAAGCTTGATATTGCGGCATTCATCATGTTCTCCGATGTGGAGGTAACAGTGGAAAGCGCAAAGGCACTCCTTGCCAAAGCATCGGAATTTGATGTGATCCTGACCGCAGAATGCAAGGGCATTCCGCTTGCCTATGAAATGGCAAGACAGAGCGGCAAGCCCTATGTGGTAGCGAGAAAGTCCGTCAAGCTCTATATGCAGGATGTGGTATCCGTGGATGTGAAATCCATCACCACCGCCGATGTGCAGATGCTCCATCTTGACGGTGAAAAAGCGGCACTCCTGCGCGGAAAGCGCGTGCTGCTCGTGGATGATGTCATCAGCACCGGCGAATCCCTGATCGCCCTTGAAAAGCTCACTGCCGCTGCAGGCGGCGGGATCGCAGGCAGAGCCGCCGTTCTTGCAGAGGGCGATGCTGCCAAGCGTGACGATCTCCTGTTCTTAGAAGAGCTTCCGCTGTTTTTTCACTGATACAGTATGAAACGAACAGCCTTGTACATAGGATTCCCCTATACAGCAGGTCTGCTGATAGCGTCCGTTGTACACTGCCAGCTGTGGTTCTGGGTGCTCGGCGCAGCTTTGCTGATTGCTGCCGTGCTGATCGGATACCGCAGATCTGTCTGGAAATATGTACTTACCAGCACGCTGTCCCTCCTGACGGCGTGCTGTGTCTATTGGTGCCATGACGCGCTCTCAGTGCAGAAGCAGCTTGCCTATGTAGGGGCGGAGAATACCGTCTTTTCCGGTGAGATCACAGCACTCACCATACACGACAGCGGCTATGCGTCCTATCTGCTTGCAGGCACGCTCAATGGAGAAACACCTGCAAAGGTCAAATATTTCTGCAATGAACCCGGCTATGCATTCGGTGATACGCTCACATTGACCGGTATCCCGGAGGCGGTAGAGAGTACCTACCTCTTTTCCGCAGAGGAGTATTACCGTTCGCAGGGCATTTTTCTGTCCATGCCGATGGAAAGCGAGGTACAGCATACCCCGCGCACCCGCACCACGTTCCGGAGTATGCTCCACGCCTGGCGGCAGGAGATGACGGAACGCATCCAGAAGGACAGAACGGAGGAACATGGTGCCTTAATGACCGGAATGCTGTTCGGCGACAAGTCTGCCATGTCCGACAGCACCAAGCTCTCCCTTTACCGGACGGGCATCGGGCATGTGCTGGCGGTTTCCGGTCTGCATCTGGATTTTCTGGCATTGTGCGTTCTCCGGCTGCTCCGCCTGTGCAAGGCGGACAGGCGCATATCCTTCAGCATACTGGCAGTGCTGGCACTGCTCTTTGTGATCTGTGTCGGTGAGACGGTTTCTGTCAAACGCGCCTGCATCATGATCCTGATCTCTCAGAGTGCAGGACTCTTTTACCGCCGGGGGGATATGCTCAACACCATCAGCATCGCCATGCTCCTGCTTTCACTGGAAAATCCCCTCGTTGTCCACAGTGCCGCATTCTGGCTGTCTTTCAGCGGTACCTTCGGCATCGGCGTATTTGCCCCCTATCTGACAAAGCCCATGCCGGCGGATACGCTGTTTCAGCGGGAGCTTCGGGCTTCTGCGCGGGCGGGCTGTGTATTCCTTGCCGTGCTTCCGGCAAGTATGCTCTATTTTCGGGAGGTCTCCCTGATCTCGCCCCTTGCCAATCTTCTGCTCGTTCCGCTGTGCATGGGCGTTCTTCTGCTGGAGGCTCTCGCGCTTCTGACGGGTGCGGAGGGCGCGCTGGCGGACTGCCTGCTGTGGACGGCGGATCGGCTTGCAGGACTTGTACTGCGGATCTCGGCATATATTGCCGATCTGCCATGGACGCACGCGGGAACGGACAGCGCGGTCGTCCTTCCTCTGATCGCCGCGTCCGCACTGCTGATCACGCTCTGCTGTCTGCTCTGGAAGAGCCGCAGATTGATGTGCGCCGCCATTGCCGTTTCGCTTGTATCCGTCTGCATTGCCGCCGGTACGGAACGCATGTACCGCAGCCAGAATCTGCGCATTGCCGTGCTGGGAGAAAGCCGCGACTGCGCTCTGGTGTTCAGCCTCGGATCGGATGCTGTGATCGTGGATATGAGCGGGGATTCCAGCGCACCTGCCTATGTCAGTGCCTATCTCCAGTCCACCGGGATCCGGAGCATTGAGGCATTGTTCCTGTGTGCGCCGAATCAGAAAAATCTGACCCGTTATGAAGAAGCACTTCGCTTTGTACCGCCGGAGCAGTTGACAGTCATGCAGCTGCCGGGGGAGGAGAACACACTTTCCTCTGTACAGTATACCCCCGATCATGCCCAGCTGCGCGAGCTGCTGTTCCATGGCACGGTACTTACCATTACGGAGGAGCATGTCCGGGCGCAGACAGCAGATTTCACCTATGTCTGTGCGAAGGAGAAAACCGCCAATATCCCGGTGTGCAGTGCCTTGACGATCTATGGCACGAGCCGGAACGTCCTGCCGGAAAGCGGTCTGTTGATGGTGCTGGACAGCAGGAGCTGCTACACCGCTGATCCCTATACCTATGTAGGAAAAAATAATCTGGAACTGACCATTGCCGATGACGGACAATGCAGTGTGAGGAGTTTGTATGCCGATTCTTGATGCAAAGGGGCTGCAGGCGCAGCTGAAAAACGGAACATTTTCAAACCTGTATTATTTCTATGGCAGCGATGTGCTTCAGGTGGAGCAGTGTGCAAAGCGGCTTATCCAGGCAGCTGCCGGCGATGCGGATGCAGTGACAAAGCTCGACGGCGCATCCCTTGACCTGAGCCAGCTCGCAGATGAAGCTGAGCTTTGCCCGATGTTTGCGGACTATAACTGCATTCTCATCCATGACTGTAATATGGAGACCATGCGCGAGGATGCACGCAAGACACTGCGCGGCATTCTGGAGCAGGTTGCTGAAAATACGATCCTTGCTTTCTATGTGACGGGCTTTGACATTTACGGCGGTAAGACCGGTAAAAACAAAAAGCCCACCCCGAAGAACAAAACCATCATTGACTATATCGCCAAAGCCGGAACCGTCTGTGTTCTGGAGCCGAAAACACCTGCGGCGATGGCAGGGGATATTGCAGTTTCCGTCCGGAAGCGCGGCTGCACCATCGAACGCGAGGTGGCGCATATGCTCGCGGAGGAATGCGGCTGTCAGACGCTCCTGCTCCGGCAGGAGATCGGCAAGCTCTGCGCTTTTGCTGACGGCGGCGAGATCACCGTGCAGATGATACGCGATATGGTGCGCCCCCAGCTGGAAACGACGGTGTACGCCCTGACAAAGGCAGTCATCCAGCGCAAGCCCGCGGATGCCATGCGCGCTGTGGATGAACTGCTTTCCATGCGCGTGGAAATGCCCTACCTGATGGCAGCCGTTTCCTCCAGCTTTATCGACCTGCAGAGGGCAGCTGCCGCACGGCAGAGCCGCCGCACCGTCCAGGAGGTAACAGCGGATTTTTCCTATCGCTTCGGCTTTGTCGTGGAAAATGCCTTCCGCGACTGCGGCAGGGAATCTGTGGCATATATCAACCATTGCCTGAAGCTCCTGTGTGACGCGGAGCAAAGACTCCATTCTCAGGCGGTTAATGAACGTGTACTATTTGAACAGACAATTGTAGAAATGCTGCGCTGACAGCGGAGAGGAGGCAGCCATGCTGCAGATCAGACAAGCGATCATCGTGGAGGGCAAGTATGACAAGATCAAGCTGTCCTCCATTGTCAGGGCGGTCATCATTCCGACCCACGGCTTCCGCATTTTCAAGGATGCGGAAATGCTGTCACTGATCCGCCATTATGCGGAAACGGATGGGATCCTCATTCTGACGGATTCCGACAGGGCGGGCTTCCGCATCCGGAGCTACCTCAAGGGTGCGATCCCGAACGGTTCGATCCGGAATATCTATATCCCCGATGTATTCGGCAAGGAGAAGCGCAAGGAAAAGCCCTCAGCCGAGGGCAAGCTCGGCGTGGAGGGCATGGATGCCGATGTGCTGCGCGAAGCCTTTGCAAAGGCAGGCGTTCTCTCGGAGGATGCACCGGCAGGCGAGCCGATCACCAAGACCGATCTTTATCTTGCCGGACTCAGCGGCACCCCGAACAGCGCGGAGCGCAGACGGGAGTTTCAGGAGAAGCTTGGTCTGCCGTCCATGCTTTCAGCGACTGCCCTGCTGGAGGTCCTCAATTCCATGATGACCCGCAGCCGTTTTCTGGAGCTGACGGATGCACCGGAAACGGAGGAGGCATAGCATGTATCCTTCCTCCCTGACCTTTACCATCCTGCTCTTGCCGGTGCTGCTTTTGCTGTTTTACTGCGTGCCGCGCAAGGGGAAGCATGTGTTCCTTCTATGTGCCAATCTTGCAGTCATCGGCTGGAGCTGTCCGGCATGGCTTCTGGTGCCGTCCGTACTGGTCTGCTGTGACTATGGTGCCGGACTGCTCCTCCAGAAGCTGCAGACACATCGCCGGCTATGCGGTGCGCTCCTTGCGGTGTTTGCCATCCTGCAGGCTGCCGGACTTACGCTGATGCGGCATTCTTATGCGGACAGTACCAACCCCATCCGCCCGGTCGGCATGGCAGTCATCACACTGCTGGGACTCGGCTACCTCATCGGCATATTCCGGAACAAGCATCCTGCGGAGAAAAATTTCCTGCACCTTGCCCTCTACCTGACCTTTTTCCCGATCCAGTATGCGGGTCCTCTGCTTTCCTATCCTGAATTTCGCGAGCAGCTCGGAAAGCCGCAGTACCATATCCGCAGTCTCGGCAAGGGGCTTGGACTGTTTGTACGAGGTCTTGCAGAAAAGGTCATACTGGCAGATACCCTCGGCTATGTCTTTCGCGAGCTGCGCCAGACCGATCCCGCCGGCATCAGTATGCTGACCGCATGGCTGACAGTGGTGAGCTTTTCGCTCTATCTGTATTTTGAGCTGCTCGGCTTTGCGGACATGGCGCGCGGACTTGCAGGCTGCTTCGGCATCCGGCTTCCGAAGCAATTCGGACAGCCCTTCTTTTCCTCCAGCCTGACACAGTTCATGGAGCAGTGGAGTATCACGCATATCCTCTGGTTTCAGACGAATTTCCGGCATTTTCTGTTCCCGAACAACAAGTATCGCTGGGTGCGTTACGTCAGCCTGATCCTGATGTGGATGCTCATCGGCATCTGGTACCGGAACAGTCTCACCTTCCTGCTCTGGGGATTCTTCATCGGCGGCATTCTGGCACTGGAGCAGCTTTTCTTCAAGCGGATCCCGGAACAGCATTATGCCTTCGGTCTGATCTATACCGGCTTTGCGCTCCAGTTTTCATGGGTACTCTTTTTTTGCGGCAGTCTGTCGGAGGTTCTTGTGTTCTGGAAGGCAATGCTCGGCTTCGGTACCGGGCTGATCGACCAGTACGGTGTGTATTTCCTGACCGCCTACATCGTATTTCTGCTGATCTGCCTGTACATTGCCACAGACCTGTTCCGCAACATCACGGAGCGCATTGCAGCCACCGCAGTGGGACAGCGTATCGCCTCGTACATCCCGCTGCTGAGCAGTCTGCTGCTGATCTTCTGTCTCGCTTATATGCTCTATACCGATGCATCCGCAGTACCCTGGCTCTGCCTGTAGTAAGGAGGAAGAAGCTTGCATAAACAATACCATTATCGGACAGTGCTGATGGTGCTGCTGGTCTATATTGCTGTGATCGTCAATACCGCCTTTCAGGACTTTCCGAAGCCCACGTTCCGGACAGTTCTGGACGGCACATGGGCGGCACAGACCGAAATCTTCCTTGGCGAGCAGCTCGGCTTCCATGACAGTCTGTTCCGGCTCAAGACCCAGACCGACCTGCTCATCGGTGAGAAGGTCATCCGCAATGTTTACATCACGGACGACATGATGCTTGAAAAGCTCCCGGACGTACAGACGGAGGAGATTACAGGATCCGCATCCGTCCTGAATGCATTCTACGAGAGATACCGTGTCCCGTGCTATTTCCTCCTTATTCCCTCAGCGTCCGCTATCTACGAGAGCAGTCTCCCGGCAAATGCCGTCCGCGGAGAGCAGGAGAGTCTGATCCAGCAGACCTATGCCGGCACAAAGACAGGAATCCGCTGCATTGATGTCTTTAATGTACTTTCCGCTCTGAAGGATGAATATATCTATTACCGGACGGATACGCGCCTGACAAGCTACGGCGCGTACAGTGTCTATCAGTCCGCGATCCGCAAGATGGGTCTGACTGCTGTTCCCTACAGCCGCTATGTCATTTCTCACATGAGCACGGAATTTCGCGGCGACCTGTACCGCAAGACTCTCTATGAGGATGTCAAGCCAGATGTTCTCGACTGCTATACCTACGAGAGCGGCGCACAGATCGCGCAGATCACCGCCTATTATGCGGACGGCAGCACCGAGGACCGCGGCACACAGCTGTATGATACATCCCGTCTGCAGTCGGAGGATATGTACGAATTTTATCTCGGCAAGCCCTGCGCAATGCTGCATATACGGACAAATCTGGAGAACGACCGCCGGCTTCTTGTGTACAAGGACGATTTTGCAGACTGCATGATCCCGTTCCTGGTGCAGCACTACAGTGAGATCTGCATTGTGGACCTGGAGGATTCTGCCAACACCGCAGAACGCCTTGCCGATCCCGCGGAATTTACACAGGTACTCTTTCTCTGCAGTATGGAAAACTGGAGCGAATACTGGCGCAGCGGACAATAAGAAAAGATGCCACAGTAGCCTTTCGGCACCTTTGAAAAAATTACAGTGGGTAAGAAAAACACCGCCGTATCAAACAAGATACGGTGGTGTTGAATTTTTGTGATAATCACGTTTCTGCCTCTCGGAGAGTGCAAAGACTTATGATGGCTGCGCTGTCAAAAGGATCTTTTCGTTACTTTCGCAGAAAGTAACGCAGGCGAGGTTAGGGTGAATGAATAATATTATATTTATTACTCTAACTCGTCAATAAAATTTTTAATCAGCTTACCGCATTCTTCAGGTCTGTCCATAAAAATAACATGATCACCAGGAAGACAGATGTACTTGCAATTCCCCATTTTTTCGATATACGGCATTTCTATTTCTTCCCTGAGCTGCGCAATACTCTCAAGCAATGCGTCTTTCAACTGTTCATCGTTTTCGTATTCATTACGATTTATTCCTAAAAAATAGCAAAACTCTGACAGATCCTCACCGCTCAAATCTTCTGTCGTTTGATATCCGAAGGTTGCACTGATATAAAGCTTAGGAATATCATTTGTAACAATAGCGTCCCACGAAGCATTTACATTGCGGTAATTAAGATTTGCTTCACTGCAAAGCGCAGTGCTTCCAATCGTTTTCGACATCATTGCAAGAGCAAGCGTCTGCTCTTCCTCTGTAAGAAAATCCATATATGAACCATATTCAGACCATATATACGATTCAGCAAGACCAAGTTTTTCCGCAGCAGACATAACCTTCATGATCGGGTCATCCGCAACCTGCATTTCAGGTTCAAGCGGCTCGCATATAGAACCGTCAAGAAATGCAACTGCCTCGATTTCTTCGGGATATTTGCTTTCCCAGTAGGTTGCATATAAACCGCCGATTGAATGGGGCATAAGTATGTATGGTGCTTCAATACCTGCGTTCTGCAAAGCTTTGCGATAATCCTCAACAATATACTCAACGGTCATTTCCTGCGTTGTGTCATCGCTTAAGCCGTAGCCTGCACGGTCAACAAACACCAGCAAATTTTCCTTTTCCAGCTCTGCGGTCATTTTGCGCCAGCCGATATTCATTTCACCGTCAAAAAGACCCGCAAGTGCAACGATTGCATGCTTTCCACCCTCGTTTCCGCATGAATATACATTAAGTGAATAATCACCTACCGAAACAGGATTGTAATATCCCTTTTCCTTTAATGTATTGACAGCATTATTCAGCTTTATGTGATATGTAATGCTTGAAATCAAAAGCACCAGAACAATGAGCGCAGTAATTATCAGGAATATTCTAAAAAAGATCT
This sequence comes from Oscillospiraceae bacterium, assembly GCA_045578805.1. Lineage (GTDB taxonomy): Bacteria > Bacillota > Clostridia > Oscillospirales > Ruminococcaceae > UBA3855. The sequence continues at coordinate 2,332 of JAZNKY010000057.1, read as the reverse complement.
TACCGATTTTTATAATTTTCATATGTTATCACCTCAATTTTATTGTACCACACCCACTCACAAAATTCAATAGAAAGGAGAATTGCCATAAAAACAATCAGTAGTTGAATCAGCAGAAAGCCACTTCTGACATTTCATCAAAAGTGGCTTTATAGTTCTATATGGCTACTTCACACATGTCGTCGGGGTATGATAGTTTACGCAAAAAGCTGGGAGAAATCTGCCTGCAGCTTCTGTTCCAATGCCGCAGCATCCTCCATGGTCGCACCAACCGTGGTGTAGTAGCTCTTGATCTTCGGCTCCGTACCGGAGGGACGGATCACGACCTTTGCATGATTTTCCAGTGCAAATACAAGCACATCGGACTTGGGCAGTGTGATCTCCGTCTGTTCGCCAGTCAGAGTATTGGTCGTCAGGCTGGCAGCGTAGTCGGATACAGCCAGCACCTTCAGACCGCCGATCTCCTCCGGGCGATCATCACGCAGCTGCTGCATCAGAGCCTTCATCTGATGCATACCGCTTTCACCCTCAAATGTGAAGCTCTGGAGGCTGTGACGGAATACACCGTACTTCTTGTACATATTGTCACGCGCCTGGATCATGGAAATGCCCTTGGTTCTGTAATAAGCTGCCATCTCACAGATGAGCATGGAAGCAACCACAGCGTCCTTGTCACGCACATAAGTGCCTGCCAGATAACCATAGCTCTCCTCAAAGCCGAAGACATAGCGGTTTTCTTCACCCTTGTCCTCCAGGAAGCCGATCTGCTCACCAATGAACTTGAAGCCAGTCAGTACTTCGATCATCTCCAGACCATATTCCTTGGCGATCTCTTCCACAAGGTCGGTTGTTACGATGGTCTTGACAGTGATCGGATTCTCAGGCATTGTACCGTTCTTGGTACGCTCGCTGCAGATGTATTCCAGAAGCATCGCGCCAACTTCATTACCGGAGAACAGCGCGTAATCATCACCATCCGGCACTGCGATACCCACGCGGTCAGCGTCAGGGTCAGTTGCCAGCAGCAGATCGGGCTTTGCTTCGTCACAGTACTTCAGACCAAGCTCCAGAGCTTCGCGGATCTCCGGATTCGGATACGGGCAGGTCGGGAAATTGCCATCCGGCAGTTCCTGCTCCTTTACCACCGTCACATCCTTGATGCCGATGCGGTTCAGGATCTCTCGTACCGGCTTGTTGCCCGTGCCGTTCAGGGGCGTATATACGATCTTCAGACCGCTGTCCGCACACAGTGCTGTGTTGATGCCCTGTGCCAGAACATTCTGATAATAATCCTCGATCACAGATTCCTCAATATAAGAGATCATGCCATCCGCAACTGCTTCTTCGAAATCACAGTACTTGACATCCTTGAACATATCAAGTGCATTGATCTCAGAGATCACAGCCTCTGCAACCTCCAGTGTGATCTGACAGCCATCAGAACCATATGCTTTGTAGCCGTTGTACTTTGCGGGGTTGTGGCTTGCTGTCACCATGATACCGGCACTGCACTTCAGCGCACGGACAGCAAAGGAAAGTGCAGGTGTGGGCATCAGCTCAGAATAAATATGAACCTTGATGCCGTTTGCAGCCAGAACGGTTGCAGCAGCCTTTGCAAATACATCGGACTTAATACGGCTGTCAAAGGAGATCGCAACACTCGGTGCAGCAAAGGACTTCTTTACATAGTTTGCCAGACCCTGTGTTGCACGGCGAACCGTGTAGATATTCATGCGGTTGGTACCTGCACCAAGTACACCGCGCAGACCGCCGGTGCCGAACTCCAGATCACGGTAAAAACGCTCACGGATTGCCTGCTCATCGCCCTGAATTTTGCCCAGTTCGTCCTGCAGATCTGCATCATCCACGGCATTTGCATACCAGATGTCATACAATTTCATAACAGACATAATGTTACCTCCTAAAAAATGACCTGCTGCGAATGGGTACACAGCAATGATGTGCAGTAAGAGAAAGTGTTTCTCAAACAGTCCTTTATATTATACCACAAAATCAGTTGTTTGAAAAGGGGTAAATGAAAAATTTTTCCTCGTTTTTGAAAAATCATGCTTTATACATTATATAAACAGGAGGGCTTAGAATGCTGTGGTAATACGATAAAGCGAGTAAAAGCATCCATAAAAGATATGCGTTTGTTTATATGGACATCATGCACAAAACGATGCAAGATTTTTCTATATCCTTCTACACGCAAAGGTGTTGACAAACCGTCGAAAGTGTGATATAATAAATAAGTCGTCAGGCGAGAGACGCGAAAGCGGTAAAAACCTCGAACCATGGCGAAAAAGCGACACATTGAAAGAAGAATAGT
>JAZNKY010000056.1:0-37199 GCA_045578805.1 Oscillospiraceae bacterium | reverse complement strand
CTCTACCGACTGAGCCACACAAGCATTGATATTCAGTTTTGATTTTGCAAGGCTTAGCGGTCCGCCGTGATGTCGCTTTACTGACAACCCACGACCCGTTCATTACGAATGAACTGCTCTACCGACTGAGCCACACAAGCAACTATGCAATTATACTGCCGGACGATCCGGCGGGGGATTACCCAACAAAATAATTATACCATACCCCGCCGGAATTGTCAAGGCTTTTTTTAATTTTTATACTATTCCTATTTGAAAATCGCAAAGTGACAAATTTATCACTTTTGTGATCCTGCACAGATTTTGCACCTGGAATTTGTAGAAAACAGAGAATCCGCCCCCATGTAAGAGGGCGGATTGGTTATCCTCCGGGCTGACCGCTGTCATAGACTCGTGTCACCGTCCCGGTTTCGTCATATTCAATGTAGTAATAATGTTTGAGGTGATCCGGATCAATCCGGAAGAGACTGCCGTGATCCGTGTAAATATAGTACCCCACACGCCCTGTACAGCCGCTTTGGTATGCACCGAGGTCGAATGTCCCGTACCGTTCTTCGATTTCCTCCATATGCCGACCGATGACCCACCAGTCGTTATAATGGTAATCCGTCGGATGCGAGGCAAGAAACAGAATGCCAGCGATCAGGGCGATTCCTGCGATGATCAGATACCATTTGCGCATGATGTCCCTCCTTACAGGAAGCGTTTCCCCTGCCACGAATCCATTTCTTTCTGCAGCTTGTCAATACCGCCGAGCGTCCGGATCTTGTCCATGCTCCACAGGGGCGCGAGGAGTTTCGCCTTTTCACCGTCGCCCGTCACCCGTTCGATCACCGTTTCCGGAGGCAGGTATTCCAGCTGTTTCACGACGGTTTCGATGTAATCCTCCTGCGTCATGGGAAGAATTTCCCCACGCTCAAAACGTTCTGCATACTGTGTGCCTTTCAGGATATGCAGAAGCTGGATCTTCATCGCCTGCGGACGTAATTTTCCTAGAATACGGGCGGTTTCGATCATATCCTCCATGCTTTCTCCCGGCAGTCCGTTGATGATATGCAGGCAGATGCGGATGCCGAGGGACTGGAGTTTCCCGTAGCTTTCCAGAAATTCTGCAAAGCAGTACCCACGCCCGAAATCCGCCGCCGTCCGGTCATGCACTGTCTGGATACCAAGCTCCACGGTGAGATAGGTCCGGCGGTTCAGGTCGGCAAGATAGGAAAGCACATCCTCCGGCAGGCAGTCGGGGCGTGTGCCGATGGACAATCCGCAGATGCCCGGATGTGTCAGAGCTTCCTCATAGAGTTCACGCAGTCGTGGGAGGGGCGCATAGGTGTTTGTATGCACCTGAAAATAGGCGATCGCCTTTGCATCCGAATCACGGCGGCGAATGCGCTCCATTTCCAGCCGGAGCTGATCGGAAAGCGGTGCAGGATGGGTGAATGCACCGCTGCCGCCGTCGCAGAATGCACAGCCGCCCCGACCTTTTGTACCATCCAGATTCGGGCAAGTAAAGCCGCCGTTCAGGACGGCTTTGTAAATTCTGCCGCCGAAATTTTCCTTATTATAATAGTACAGTGTGTGGTAGCGTTTGTTGTCATTGGAATAGGGGAATGGGTTCATTCTTCCGTCACCCCGTTTACCTGTAATATCCATGCGGAGAGGTTGAGATTCCGATATGGATCTTCCGCACATTCCGCAAGGTGCTTGTTGATGACGGCATCAACTGATGCATTTTTCCCGACCCTGCATTCTGCCAGCTCACCGTTCTGATAAGTAGAAAGAACAGCGGCAGCATCCGCGGACATATACCAGTAGATCATATTCGTGTCAAGTTCCTCCAGGTGTCCTGCAAGGCACATTTCGGCGTTATACCGTGTCATCCACGCATCCGGACGAGAGAAGCAGAGCAGACCGAACATCACTGTAAATACGGCAAATCCGATTTTGCAGACGGGGAGATTCATCTTGAACTGGCGGATGATGACCAGCACGAACAGGATCACCAGCAGGAGCATGAACCAGGTGGTGTACACGCGAAGCTGTGTCATGCCGTAATTGGCGATATACAGGAACATTTTTGCCAGTGCCGTACCTGCCAGAATGAGGGAGGAAACGGAGAGAAAGAGCGTGTAAATTTTCAGCATTACGGGTTTGACCGCACCGCAGAGTTTTGCACAGAAGCTCATCGCGCCGATCACAGCGGCATTGATGCAGCACACCCAGCACAGCTCGAAGAAGCCCTCGCGGGCGTATTCCGCATAGGTGAAGCCCTCCGCAAGCTCGCCTGTAAAGCCGCCAAGAAAATACTGGAACTGTGATACAAAGAACATCACATAGAGGATGCAGATGGGGGTCACAGCCGCATAGACCATGGGATTCGGGAGAAAGCGCAGACCAAGAATACTGCGTTCACAGTCCGCCTGTTCAAACAAGGGCAGATTCTTTCCGGTCACATTGCTGTACAGCAGACTGAACAGCCAGAAGCCAGCCAGTGCACCGAAGGCGAGATGGGGGATCAGCACCATCAGCTCTTCATCCGGCTCAAAGAACAGGCTTTCGATCATCCGGTTCATATTGTCATCTGCACTACACAGAAGTGCGGCAACCGTAGCAGTGACGGGAACCGCAATGAGCAGACCGCCGAGAACATAGAGCAGATTTCTGCCGCCCGTGCTGCTTCTGACAGCGGATACAGCCGCGGCGGGACATCTGCCAAAATTGGCAAAGGGGCTTGCAAGAAATGCTTTCTGCAGGGAGTAGGGGAGGAACCGGAACACATTCCCTTCCGGATGGCAGACTGTATAGATGAACAGACTTCCCGCGAGCAGGAGGAAAACGGTATTCAGGGATTTGAGGAATACATTCGCCGTGATGGTGTAGACCGCAGAAAAGAGATAGAGTACCGCCGCAAGGGTTTTGTGCTGTTTCCGGAAGGTCTTCCCGCTTTTGCGCAGATACACGATACAGAGTGTGAACACACCCCAGAAAAACAGGGTCGTCAGCAGACCTGTGACATGGTACAGGCAGAGCCGGATGAACAGGAAGCCTGCAAGCATTGTGCCAAATGCAAGAATCTGTTCCTTTTTTGCATAGGCTTCAGCGGGCTTTTCTGCCGGTGCAGGGGCTTCCGGCAGAGGCAGTGTATTCGGTGTACCATAGAGCTTGTTGTAGGATTCAGTCATGATGTTCTCCTTTCAGTCGCAGTACGATGATAGTCAGCAATGTTCCGATCGCATAACAAAGCACATCTCGCCAGTCCGCCCGCGTGCCGATGATCACGGCGGGGAGCGAACCCTCCGCAAATCCCAGCAGCTCGGCAAAACGGAGCAGCTGCAAAAGCTCCATAAAGCATCCGAGTCCAAACAGCCAGAGCGGCAGGGAGCGGGGGAGTGCATTTGTGAAGATGCGGATCAGGCAGTACAGCAGCGGCAGCACCAGCACATCCCCGCCATAACTCCGCACCCAGCCGGAAGCAAATCTGCCGATGCAGATTTCAACAAGGAGGAGTGCAAGAAACGCAGCAAAATAGGGGAGTTCGCGCTTCATTCTGCATCCTCCGCATCTACAATGACGGTCACTTTCGCTTCTCTGGATTCGGACATTTCCCCTGTTGCAGAAACTGTCACTTCCAACGTTCCCTCACTGTCACCGACATACAGGGATTGTCCGTCACTCGTGACACAGGCATTGACGGGGGTGGTGTTGTCAGAATCAAACCACATACTCATGGAAATCGTCTTTTCAACTTCGATGTCCGCAAGCTCCGTGATATGCAGTGTGCTGCCGGAAGCAGCATGAATGGGACCGTTCACAGTAATTTCGGGAACCGCATTAACATAGGTAAACAGTCCCCAGATCAAAGACGCTGCACAGGCAAACAGGAATACGCCCAGAACAGCCGCAGTGACTTTCAATACCCTTTTGATGGTCATGATTCTTCATCCCCCTTAAATTCCAATATATCCCCCGGTTGGCACTGCAAGATTTCACAAATTTTCTCCAGCGTGGAAAAGCGGATGGCTTTGGCTTTTCCGGTCTTGAGGATGGACAGATTCGCGGGTGTGATGTCGATCTTCTTGGCAAGCTCTCCGGAGGAGATCTTCCGCTTTGCCATCATGACATCCAGATTTACAATAATCGGCATGGGGAACCTCCTTTAAATGGTGTAGTCGTTTTCTTCCTTGAGTTCCACGGCTTTCTCAAAGACATTTTTCAGAACCCGCAGGATCAAGCCGAAAAACGCCGCCGCCAGAGCGACCACGAAGCTCAGGGAACGCCAGATGCCGAACACGCCGAACGGGATCGCCGCCAGCAGACAGCACCAGGAAATGATGCGCAGGCACTTGCAGTTCTGGGCGGTGAACACTTCGTCCTTTTTGATGTTCTGCAAGAGCTTGCCGAGAGCCCACAGGCAGACCATACCGCAGACCGCCGCAAGATACAGGCAGATGGAAAGCGGCAGCGCAACGCGCCCGCCGAGCAGTCCGATACCCTCACCGTAAACCGCGTCATACCATTCGGTGATGACCGGCACACAGCACATCAGGATCGGGATGAACACGAACAGCACACGCACGAGAATAATGGAAAGCTGTAAGGATTTGGTTTTGTTCCACATAGTTGTTACCTCCGTCATGGGTTTGATGATGTTTCTATTATAACACGCTGAATATCATTTGTCAAGCACTTTTTATTGATTTTCGATAATTATTTTCTTTTGGGCGAAAATGTTGACGGAGGGAGAGGATTTGTGGTATAATGGAAACAGGAAGGAGATGGGAAAATGAAATTGAAAGTTCCCGTACATAAAAATCAGACAAAGCACAAATTCCGACCGTTTTCCATGTATTCATGGGCGAATTGGGTAGGTATCAGTATAATCGCATTCGTCACACTCATTACTGCGATCATCGAGGGATGGTATACGCTGATCGGCATGGGTTGGCTCTGGCTGTTTATTGTGTATTGCTCTCAAATTCCTGCGGAAAAAGGCTGTTTGAAATTGGATAAAAAAATCTGGTTCAACAGCGGCTGGGGATTTTCTCAGATCATCAATTACAATGAGATCAGGCTCTTATATATCGGCAGATGTCCGGGTTATTTTACCAAGCCCGCTAAAGGTCGCCCAGCCTTTTCAAAGAAACAATGGGAGGAGCTGTACGGCTTGTACATCATTGCAGAGGATATATTTGGAAATGTGCTGTTTGCCTGTCATGACTGCAATGAGGTCCGGGAATTTCTCACCGAAAAATGTCGTGATACTGCCGTTTCTATTTTTGATGAGGAAAGCTATGCGGCATATCACCAAAAGCTTGCGGAAAGCACTGCACATCTGAAAGCCATCGAACAGCAAACCTTTGCAGAAAACGGCGGTCAGGAAATCCTGGATCAATATGAGGGGTATGTCAACTAACCGGAAATTTCCACAACCCCCTTGCCAAACCGTGAAAAATATAGTATAATAGAATCAAATCATCCGCACAGGAGGACATGATTCGTGCAAATTCATCCCCCATGTGCAGGAAAGTAGAATGGAGTGTAAAGTTATGGCATATGTAATCGGTGTCGATCTCGGCACAAGCGGTACAAAGACCGTCCTCTTTGATGAAATGGGAAAGGTGATCGCCTCCCATACCATCGAATATCCCATGTATCAGCCGAAGAACGGCTATGCAGAACAGGATCCTGCAGACTGGCGCGAGGCGGCTTTTGCAACCATCAAGGCAGTCATGGACAAGAGCGGCGTTTCTGCGGATGAAGTCAAGGGCATTGGTCTTTCCGGTCAGATGCATGGTCTTGTCATGCTCGACAAGGACTGCAATGTGATCCGCAATTCCATTATCTGGTGCGACCAGAGAACTGCAAAGGAATGCGATGAGATCACCGAAAGAGTCGGCAAGGAACGCCTGATCAAAATCACCGCAAACCCCGCCCTCACAGGCTTCACCGCATCCAAGATCCTCTGGGTGCGCAATAACGAACCTGAAAATTATGAGAAATGCCGCCACATCCTCCTGCCCAAGGACTATGTGCGCTACTGTCTGACCGGCGAATTTGCCACTGAAGTATCCGATGCTTCCGGTATGCAGCTGCTGGATATTCCGAAGCGTCAGTGGTCGGATGAAGTGCTGGAGAAGCTGGAGATTGACAAGTCCCTGCTGGCGAAAGTCTACGAAAGCCCCGAGGTAACAGGCGGTCTGACCGCTGCAGCTGCCGCAAGATGCGGACTCAAGGCTGGTACGATCGTGGTCGGCGGTGCAGGCGATAATGCCGCTGCCGCTGTCGGTACGGGTGTTGTCCGTGACGGCAAGGCATTCACCACCATCGGTACAAGCGGCGTGGTATTTGCGCATACCTCCGATATTACCATCGACAAGGGCGGCAGAGTGCATACATTCTGCTGTGCTGTGCCGGACTGCTGGCATGTCATGGGCGTGACACAGGGCGCAGGTCTGTCCCTGAAGTGGTTCAGAGATCAGTTCTGCAATGCCGAAAAGGAAACGGCAAAGGCAATGGGCGTGGATCCCTATTATCTGATGGATAAGGCGGCTCTGGAATCCCCGATCGGTGCGAACAAGCTTTTGTATCTGCCGTATCTGATGGGCGAGCGCACACCGCATCTTGACCCGAATGCAAGAGGTGTGTTCTTCGGCCTGTCTGCGATCCATGAAAAGCGTGACATGCTCCGTGCCGTGATGGAGGGCGTGACCTATTCCCTGCGTGACTGCGTGGAGGTATGCCGTGAAATGGGCGTTTCCGTGAGCGATATGATGGCTTGCGGCGGCGGCGGATCATCCCCCGTATGGAGACAGATGCTTGCCGATCTCTATAATTGTCCGGTCAAGACCGTCGATTCCAAGGAAGGTCCTGCGCTGGGCGTGGCAATTCTGGCGGCAGTTGGTGCGGGTATGTACCAGAGCGTTCCGGAGGCATGTGATGCCATCATCCATACTGCAAATGTGCAGAATCCGGTGGAAGAGAATGTACCGGAATACGAGAAGTACTACCAGCTCTACCGCGAAATCTACCCGGCACTGAAGGAACAGTTCCAGAAGCTGGCGGCAGTATAATACAACAAAACAGCCTGAGAAGCACCAAACTTCTCAGGCTGTTCAGCTTGTCGAAAAAGTGAAAATCAAACGCGGAGCGATAGCTCTGCAAAAGGGATTCGGGGACGAAGTACCCAAACGGGGTTCCAAGGGGCGAAGCCGCCTCCACTAAAAGCCCCTCCCCTCGGGGAGGGGTTGGGGTGGTTTACACACACGCCACTAAAGCACCTTCGACAAAAATTCCTGCAGTCTTGGATTTTTCGGGTTTGCAAAAAATTCCTGCGGCTCGTTTTCCTCCATGATCTGTCCGTTGTCCATGAAGACCACGCGGGATGCCACCTCGCGCGCAAAGCCCATTTCGTGAGTAACGACCACCATCGTCATGCCCTCTGCGGCAAGCTCCCGCATCAGCTCCAGTACCTCGCCGACCATCTCCGGGTCAAGTGCGGAGGTCGGCTCGTCAAACAGGATCACATCCGGATTCATGGCAAGCGATCTTGCAATGGCAATTCGCTGCTTCTGACCGCCGGAAAGCTGGTTCGGATACTGTTCCGCCTTGTCGGAAAGCCCGACTTTTTTCAGCAGCTCGTCCGCCTTTGCATCCGCTTCCGCCGGCGTCATGAGTTTGAGCTTGACGGGTGCAAGTGTGATATTTTTCCGGATGGTCAGATGGGGAAAAAGATGGAAGTGCTGGAATACCATGCCCATTTTTTCGCGCACCGCATGGAGCTGCTTATCGTTCATTGCCGTCAGATCCTCGCCCTCGAACAGGATCTGTCCGGAGGTGGGCTGCTCCAGTCGGTTCAGGCATCGCAGAAAGGTACTCTTGCCAGAGCCGGAAGGCCCGATGATAACCACCTTTTCGCCCTTCTGGATGGTCGTATCAATGCCCTTCAGAATGTGCAGATCCCCGAAGGACTTATGTAATGCTTTAACCTCGATCACTCTTGGACAGCCTCCTTTCAAGCTTCGATACCAGCCAGCTGAGTATCATGACCATGATCAGATAAATCAGTGCCACAGCCAGCAGCGGCAGGAATGCCTCATAGGTCGCACTGCGGATGATGTCGCCGCCCTTGGTCAGATCGGTCAGGGCGATGTAGCCGGCAACCGAGGTTTCCTTCAGCAGAACGATGAACTCATTTGCCAGTGCCGGCAGAATGTTGCGCAATGCCTGGGGCAGAATGATAAAGAGCATGGTTTTCGGGTAGTTCAGACCAAGGCTCGCACCGGCTTCAAACTGTCCGTTGTCAATGGACATAATACCGGAACGCACGATCTCTGCCACATATGCCGCAGAATTCAGACCGAACGCCAGCACTGCCACGAAAATTTTGTCAATATTGACCGACGCAAAAATGACAAAGTAAATGATAAGGAGCTGCACAACGACCGGTGTGCCGCGAATGACGGTCAGGTAGATCCTGGCAAGGAAATTGAGGATCTTCAGCTTTCCCGTCTTATCGTGTGTTGCACGGATGACGGCGATCAGAAAGCCCAGCACCACGCCGACAATGACTGCGAAAAAGGTAACAATGAGCGTGGTTTTCAGACCGTCTGCAAGGTACATCCACCGGTCGTCCTCAATGAAGGTCGAATACAGCTTGTCGCCGAATTGTTCGAGAAAATTCACCGGGTCTCCTCCTTAATCCTTACGGACAATGATGACCTGTGTGGAAACCGCATAGCCCTGTGTGAAGGAGACGTTCTTTTCACGGTCGGGTGTTACGGACAGACCTGCAACGCCCACATCTGCCTTGCCGGAATCTACAGCAGCAATGATGGAATCAAATTCCATGTTTTCAATTACCAGCTCCATGCCGAGTACATCGCAGACAGCCTGCATCATATCTACGTCAATGCCGACGATTTCGCCGCCGTCCAGGCTCTCATAGGGCGGAAATTCTGCATTGGTTGCCATGGTCAGTGTGCCGTTGTCACGGGAAACGCTTTCATCCGGTACATAGGAAACATAGTCTGCCCCGTCGCCGATCCAATGGGACGTGATCTCCGCAAGCGTGCCGTCCTCCTTGAGCTGTGTCAGCGCATCGTCGATTTTGTCGCCCAGCTCGTCGTTGCCCTTCTTGTAGGCAATGGCATATTCCTCCTGTACAAACGGATCGGGGAGGATCTGGAGTGTGTCATTCTTTTCCACGAATACCTTGGCAGGCTCGCTGTCAATAATAACAGCATCCACCTTGCCCTGCTTCAGAGCCTGTACTGCATCCGCACCCTTGTTGTAGGGCTCTACGGTTGCATCCTCCACATCGCCGGCAAAGATATAGCCGGTCGTGCCGAGCTGGCAGCCGATGGTCTTGCCCACGAGGTCATCTGCGCTGTGAACGGTATTGGCAGGTGCGCTGCCGCAGCCTGTCAGTGTGACAGCCAGCAAAGCCGCTGCAGCTGTCAGGGAGAGAGTTCTTTTCATTGTGAATAATTCCTTTCGTTTTTAATTGCACTGCCTTCTGGCGAGCTTATTATTATTATAATCGAAAACTTGAAAAAAAGCAAGTACGGCAAAGCAGAAAAAAATTATCCTGCCGGGCACTTGACAAATCCTGCAGTTTATGTTATACTTTAGTTAGCGAACGCTAACTAACGGGAGGAAGCAATCAATGAGTGTAGTGGTAATCGGCGGCAATGACCGCATGGCAACCAGATATAAAGACATCTGTAAATCATTCAACTGTAAGGCAAAGGTGTTCACACAGATGCCGTCCGACTTTGAAAATAAGCTCGGAATCCCTGACCTGATGATCGTTTTTACGAACACCTGCTCCCATAAAATGGTGGGCAGCGTGAACCGGAGATCGGCAAAGCATGATATTCCAGTTGCAAAGATTCACAGTGCCAGCGTCAGCGCACTCAAAAGCGTGCTGGAGCAGTACTGCAGCTGACCGGAATTTTCCATGCATATCATGCGCAGGACTGCGCATACTTTTCAGGATGGAGGTTAGCCTAAACTAACCAAAGAAAGGAGAGGTGCAATGGGCAGCGCAGAGTACAGAAATTTCGGACAGAAGCTCGCACAGCATACCGCGCCCACACTGCTGGGCATCAAATGTGCAAGTCTTGTTTCACTCAATAAAAATGAGTTCGATGTGGATGTGCATTCAGCAGCATTCAACCGCCGTGCGGCAGGAAAGGGGCTGCAGAGCAGAGTGCTTTGTGAATGCAGGAACCGTATGCTCCTGCTTGTCTACAGCGAAAAGCTCCTATCTGCAAGACTTGCAGATCCGCAGGTGCGGAACATGCTGGAGGAATGCGGCTATCCTGCGGACGGCAGTCTGGAAGCCTGTCTGGCAGTGCTTTCCCGCCGCATCTGTCAGGAGGCTGACTTTCCGCATGAGATCGGTATTTTTCTTGGCTATCCGCTTGAGGATGTCATAGGCTTTATCGAGAACCGCGGAGAAAATTTCAAGCTCTGCGGATGCTGGAAGGTATACGGCTGTCCGGAGAACGCAAGGCGGATGTTTGCGAATTACGAAAAGTGCAGAAATTTTCTGTGCAATAAATTAAGCGAGGGCGCGGATCTTTACCAGGCTCTCAAAATTTCATAATATTGGAGGTACATGACAATGAAAGCAGCAGTAATTTACTGGAGCGCAACAGGCAACACAGAGGCAATGGCAAAGGCGGTTGCAGAGGGTGCGGAGGCGGAGCTGTTCACGGTTTCCAGGTTCACCGACAGTGTGGAGGACTACGATGTGATCGCATTCGGCTGCCCGGCAATGGGTGCCGAGGTACTGGAAGAGGATGAGTTCGAGCCGTTCTTCACCGACGCGGAAACCAAGCTCGCAGGCAAGAAGGTAGCCATCTTCGGCTCCTACGGCTGGGGCGACGGCGAGTGGATGCGAAACTGGGAGGAGCGCGTAAAGGCACAGGGTATTGCCCTTGTCGGCGATGCCGGTCTGATGCTCAACGAAATGCCCGACGACGACGGTCTGGAGCAGTGCCGCGCACTGGGCAGAATGCTGATCTCTTAACAAACAGAGCCTGTTCACAAAAGCGTGAGCAGGCTCTTATTCTTATTTGCGGGTGAGTTTTATTTGGCTTCTTTTCTTTGAGCCTGTGCTTCTATCAGTTCTGTGATGAGATACTCGACCTTTCCCTTATCCCGTTCTGAGAGGCAGTGCCAGCTATGCAGAAGATTCTGCTCATCTTCGCTTAGTGACTGTTCATTTCTGCAATGATGGCGACCAGCCAGATAATCAAGGCTCACACCATAGTATTCCGCAAGCTGAATCGCTCTCATAAACGGAATCTCCCGTTCTCCCTTTTCGTATTTTCCGTAATACTGAGCCGTTGTACCTAAAATTTCTGCAATCTCCGTCTGTGTTTTGTCTGAATCCTCTCTTAAATCACGAATCCTCTTGTACCAAGCCATAAATGACACTCCCTTCTAAAAAGATTTTATCACATATGACTAAAAAGTATTGACTTTTCAATCTGAATGGACTATAATATAGATGATAACAGTCAGATATGACTAAAAACATTATGTTATCTTTAGTATTTTTGCATGGGAGGTTATAAATATGTGATATGGGTGTATTTTGACTGAAAACTTAACAGGAGAATCGTTTAAAATTCAGAAATGGAGGATATTATGAAAGGTAAACGAATTGTAAGTATCATCACAATGATGGTGATGTGTCTGACAATGCTGGTGGTACTGCCGGAGGAGAGCAGGGTGAGTGCGGCGAGTGTTACATTATCTGCAAGTGATGTTGTTGCTGGACTTAATTCACAGGTTGGCGCGAGTTATCCAAGTGGTATGTGCTTAGCGTATATTGCGGATTTCTGGGCTGGAATGGGAGCAACCAGAAGCAGTGCGTGCTGTGCATCCAAGTATGGCGATGGACATATTGATTCTACCTCAATGTCTAACATTCCGGTAGGTGCGGATGTCTATTTTGGAAACTGTGGCGGTGGTCCGTGCGGAACATGCGGAAACAGTTACTATGGACATATTGGGATTTATGTCGGAAATGGTGAGTTTGTACATGCAACTGGCGGTAAGGTACAAAAGACAGCTTTATCCAGTTGGAGTAGCAAATATCGCGGTTGGGGATGGCATGATTATGTTACTGTGAACGGAAATTTAACTCCTGACGGCTGTCTCGACAACTACTCCGGCGGTGAGGATTCCATCTATGTCAGAGGCTGGGGATATGACCCCGATGATACGAGTGCTTCAGCCAGAATTGACGTTTATCTCTGGAATCCATCCGATATGACAAATCCAGTTGCCGGAGTCAGCACAACTGCAAATGTCAGCCGTGTGGACGTAGATAATGCTTTCGGCTGCGGTGCGAATCATGGTTTTGAAGCAACGCTTCCGGTATCCGTACCAGCGGGTACTTATTATCTGAATGCTGCTGTTATTGACACAGCCGGTGAGGGTGCATATTGGCTGGATGGCGGCAATGTTACCATTACTAATGCGCCAGTGGATGCAACAGCTCCAACCCTTACTTCTGTTACAATTTCTGATGTGACTGTAAATGGCTACAAGGTGACGATTGTTGCTTCTGATAACGTTGGGGTTACTAAGATCGCTGTTCCTACATGGACGGACAGCAATGGTCAGGATGATCTGTTCTCCGAATGGTGGAATACAGCTCTTGCAACAAAGGTCAATGATACTACATGGACTTATACAGTCAAGGTTACAGAACACAATAACGAACGCGGTTGGTATAACACGGATGTGTATGTTTATGACGCAGCTGGAAATGAAATAAGTACGCGTCGGCGCACAAGTGTTGGTCTTTTTACCCTGAATATCAACCCCAACGGCGGTTCAATCAAAAATGAAAGCGGCACAGTTGTGACGACAACTGTGAAAACTACCAAGAACTTGCTGATTTATAAGGGACATAATCACAATTCATTAGCATGGACAAAACCTTCACGAACTGGTTATACGTTTACAGGGTATTACACTGCAGCTTCCGGCGGGACAAAAATCTATGGTGCAGACGGAGCGTGTCTGAACGAGGGAACATATTTCAAGGATGATACCTACCAAAAAGCATCCGACCTGACCGTATACGCACAGTGGACAGCCAATAAATATACAGTAACATTCAAACCTGCCGGCGGCACCTGCGACCCCACCAGCAAATCCGTCACCTATAACAGCACCTACGGCGACCTGCCCAAGCCAACCTGGAAAGGACACCTCTTCCAGGGCTGGTTCACCGCCGAAACCGGCGGTACACAGATCACCAAGGACAGCAAGGTAACGATCACCGCAAATCAGACACTGTACGCACAGTGGATACTCAATTCCTATACTGTTACCCTCGACCCCAATGACGGAACGGATGAAACAACATCCATCAGAGCCACCTGGAGCAAGGGCTATGGAACACTCCCCGAACTCACAAGAGCAGGCTACACCTTCCTCGGCTGGTTCACAGCCGCAGACGGCGGCACGGAAGTCACCGCAACCACACCGGTAGCAACAAATCATGACCACACCCTCTACGCCCATTGGTCAAAAAACGAAATCCCCGGCGATGTCACCGACAACGGCACCCTCGGCGTGACAGATGCTGTCATGATGCAGAAATATCTGCTCAATACTGGAGCAATGACAGCCCCTGCAAGGGGTGATCTCACCGGTGACGGCGCAGTCAACGCTTTCGACCTTGCAGTCCTCAAGCGGAAGCTTCTTGCACAATGATCCGGCATATGCTCAGTAAATAAAAAAACCACCGTATCCCGAAAGATACGGTGGTTTTGTTTGTATAGAATCTCTCATGCCGCACAATCAACGCAAGTAGGGAATGCTCCTTCACAAGCGTACTCACCCATGCGTAACATCAGCGGCGATCCGCCGCCTTATTCAGCCTGGGGAGCTTCTACAGGACATGCAGCTGCACATGCGCCGCAATCCAGACATGCGTCTGCATCGATCACATACTTGTCATCACCAGCAGAGATTGCGCTTACCGGGCACTCAGCCTCACATGCGCCGCAGCTGATGCAAGCATCAGAAATTGTATATGCCATTACTTCTTACACCTCCGGATATGGATTTGAGAATACTTGAAGTATCCTGTACTTCTATTCTATCATATTTTCAGAAAAAATCAAGTCTTTTCTCAAAAAAGTTTTATTTTGTCGGAGAAAATTCAAATATGTCAAAAATCTGAACATGAAATGCACCGAAAAACTGTCATTTTATGCATTTTTATATTTCATTAACTGTTTTAACATTATCATATTCAAGAAGTATTTTATCGGATGTGTGAATAGTGACAAAACACTATGGATGTTTTTTGTATATTCTATGTGAAAAAAGCTTGACAGAAAGGCGGGTTTCCTGTTATAATGTATATGTATGATTATGCCGTGACCATTGTGTGATGGTATGAAGATACACGGTCCGTCCCTGCTGCGTGCAACGCAGGGAGGTCCGGCAGAAATTATCGCTGCTGTCCTGCACAGCAGCCGAGAAAGGCGGAGATCAATTGAAAAGCAAACGAATGTCCGTGCGGCTTGTCAGCGTGCTGTTAGCGGCATTTCTTGCGTCGCAGGCATTTCCGATGACGGCGTATGCCGACATAGAAGTGCCCGACAGCGAAGATGCTGCGGCATTGACCTTAACAGCGGTCGATGCTGCGGACGCGGTATCCGAAGCGGAAGCAGACGCGCTCTATGTGGAGCAGGCGACCTACAGCGACTACTATGATACCTACGCGGGCGAGCATCGCCCCGACCAGGAGATCATGGTGCGCGGCACCTCCTGCACCTCATGGGAGTATGACCAGGAGGAGGATGTCTCCAAGGGAAGCTGCGGCGCAGAATATTCCCAGGAGAACAAGGATGATATTCTCATCTGGAACGCCTCCGACGGCTCTGTGACCTATGAGATCACAGTACCGGAAACCGGCATCTATTGTATGGAGCTTTCCTACCTGCCCATCCCGTCCAATATGGCGAACATTGAGTTCAGCGTCCTCATCGACGGCAAATCCCCCTATGATACAGCGTCCCGTGCAACGCTGAATAAGGTGTATGTCAATGACGGTGAGATCGAACTGGACTCCAAGGGCAACCAGGTGCGCCCGGCACAGAAGCAGATCGGTATGTGGCAGACCACACCCCTGATGGATGTGGACGGTCTGTTCAATGACCCACTGATCTTTTATCTGGAGGAGGGCGAGCATGAGCTTACCCTGGATATTGTCAAGGGCTATTTTGCACTGGAATATCTGAAATTCTGTAATTTTGACGCACTGCCTTCCTATGAGGAATACAAAAGCAGTGTGAACAGCAGTGTGACCGTGGAGGGAACACCTTCCACCCTTATCCGCATCGAGGGCGAGGATGCCGCTTACAAGAGCGCGTCCACACTCTACCCCACGGCGGATAATTCCAGCTACCTTGCTTCCCCGTCCAATCCGGCAAAGACCGTATACAATACCATCGGTGCCGGCAACTGGACAAAGGCAATGCAGACCATCACCTGGGAGATCCCCGCAGAGGAGCTGCCGGAGGATGGCTGGTACAAGATCGGCATCAAGGCGCGCCAGTCCACCATGCGCGGTTTCTATTCCAACCGCAGAATGTATGTGGACGGTGAGGTGCTCTGCGAGGAGCTGAACCAGATCAAGTGCTACTACGATACCGAGTGGCAGGTGATCTCTCCGACCGACACGGACGGTGAAGATGTTTATGTCTATCTCACAGGCGGTCAGGATCATACCATTTCCATGGAGGTCATGCCCGGCGAGATCGGCGAATCCATGCGCGTGCTGGATGCCGCCGTACTGGACATCAATACCTACTACCGCAAGATCCTGATGATCACAGGACCTTCCCCCGATAAGTACACCGATTATTATGTACATGAAAAGATCCCGGAGCTGCTTGATGAATTTCAGCGTCTGTCCGATGATCTGAAGAAGATCAAGAACGACATTGAAACCCTTGCAGGCTCGGAGGGTTCTGAAGCAGCAGCTCTGGAGCGTATGTATCTGGTGCTTGATAACTGCATTGACGAGCCGCTGAAGATCCCGGATTACCAGTCCCAGATCAAGGACAATATCACTGCGCTTTCCGCGTGGATGTATGACTACCGCGGTCAGCCGCTGGAAGTGGACTATATCGAGGTTGCTTCCGCCGATCAGGAATTCAGCTCCGTCAAGGAGAATGTATTCAAGACCATGGGCTTCGGCTGGCAGAGATTCTACAGCTCCTTCTTCGAGGACTACACCAATCTCTCCGATGATGCCGGCGAGGATGCCATCAATGTCTGGGTCAGCCTCGGACGTGACCAGGCAATGGTAGTAAAATCCCTCGTAGATTCTGAGTTTGCGCCGAATCATGACGCAAATGTTGCGGTCAACCTCGTTGTCGGCGGCGTAGTGGAAGCTACCCTCGCAGGCAAGGGACCCGACGTGGCACTCTTCCTCGGCGGTGAATTTCCCGTCAACCTCGCTGCAAGAAATCTGCTCGTGGATATGAAGGCAGAGTATGCAGATTATGAGAAGGTCGCATCCCGCTTCCAGGAATATGCAGCAACCCCCTATACTTATGAGGACGGCGTATACGGCGTTCCGCTGACGCAGAGCTGGGCAATGATGTTCTATCGTAAGGACATCCTCTCCGAAATGGGCTTCACAGGACCTCCGGAGACCTGGGATGATGTCATCGACATGCTGCCGGCTCTCCAGAGAAATTATATGTATGTCGGTCTGGTGCTGCCGGTCGTATCCGGTACAAATGCCACCATTTCTGCGGCAACCGAGTCCGGTCATACCTTCGCAGCACTGATGCTCCAGAAGGATACGAACTATTATAATGATACCCTGACGCAGACCACCTTTGACAGCATCGAAGCCGTACAGGCATTCGAGCAGTGGACTGACCTGTATACCAAGTACGGCTTTGAACAGAGCTATGACGGCTTCAGCCGTTTCCGTACCGGTGAGTATCCGATCGTGATTTCTGATTATTCCTTCTTCAACCAGCTCACCGTTGCATCCCCTGAGATCAAGGGCCTCTGGGGCTTCACACAGATTCCCGGCACAATGCGTGAAGATGGTACGATCTCTCATGCAGTCAACTCCACCTCCTCCGGCGCAGTCATCTTTGACAAGTGCAAGGACAAGGAGGGCGCATGGGAATTTATCAAGTGGTTTACCTCCGCAGAGGTACAGGTCGCATATGGTACGCAGATCGAGGGCCTTTTAGGTCAGCTCGGCAGATATACCCCTGCCAATACCGAAGCCCTGCAGCAGATCTCCTGGTCGAAGGATGAACAGGCGACCCTGCTGGAAGCGCAGAGTGAGCTGAAGGAAATTCCGATCATTCCTGCATCCTATGCAGTGACCAGAAATATTATGAATGCATTCCGTGAAACGGTCAACAACAACGAGAATCCCCGTGACACGCTGCTCTGGTACAACCGCGACATCAACACCGAAATCACCAGAAAGCGTGAGAATCTCGGACTGAAAACAGAATGACACGTTTCTTCAGGAGGAGTCAACGCGGCAGCGAGCCGCAATCTTATAAAGTAAGGAGGGGTTTCATTTGGATAGTGCTGCAATCGGAAAACGCAGCAAAGCGGAAAACAGACGTTTGATCTGGCTGCAAATGAAACAGAATAAGGAATGCTATCTCATGATGCTTCCGTTCATGGTGATCTTCTTCATTTTCACCACCGTGCCCGTAATCATGTCCCTGCCAATGGGCTTTACGGATTTTGACATGGTACAGCTCCCGAAATTCGTGGGTCTGTCCAACTACACCACTCTGTTCCTGAATGACAGTATCTTCATTCAGTCCATCAGAGTGACACTGGTATTTGCCATCTTCACAGGACCGCTGAGCTATGTGCTCTGCTTCCTGCTGGCATGGCTCATCAATGAGCTTCATCCCAAGCTGAAAACCATCTTCACCCTGATCTTCTATGCACCGTCCATGGCGAATGTCTATACGGTATGGCAGCTGATCTTCAGCGGTGACTCCTATGGTTATCTTAATTCCGTCCTGCTGAATCTGGGCATCATCACATCCCCGATCCAGTGGCTGACGGACGGCGAGTATGTGCTGGGCGTGACCATCGTGGTACAGCTCTGGCTGTCGCTCGGTGCAGGCTTCCTGTCCCTGCGTGCCGGCTTCCAGAACATCGACCGTTCCCAGTATGAGGCTGGTGCCATCGAGGGCATCAAGAACCGCTGGCAGGAGCTGATTTTCATTACCATCCCGTCCATGGGACCGCAGCTGATGTTTGCGGCGGTAATGCAGATCGTCAGCTCCTTCACCGCCGGTACAGTCGCACAGAGTCTGGTCGGTTTCCCCAGCACGGACTACAAGGCGCACACCATCATGACCCATGCCTATGACTACGGCTGGGTGCGCTATGAGATGGGTTATGCGTCCGCGATCTGTATGGTACTCTTCATTGCCATGTTCCTTGTCAACAAGCTGATCAGCAAGGTACTGAGCAAGTACATGGACTAAGGAGGTGCCAGAATGACTGATACGAAAAAACTGAAAGCCTCCAACAAGCAGGCTGGCAAGAAGATCGGCGGAACCGTTGCGATCTTTGTATTCCTGCTTCTGCTGGGCACCTTCATGGCACTGCCCATCTATCTGGCGTGTGTTATGTCCATCAAGCCGGTGCATGAGCTGTTCGTGTTCCCGCCAAAGCTCTATGTCATCGACCCGACGCTGGACAACTTCAAGGATATGTTCGCGACCCTCTCCGATATGTGGGTTCCGTTCTCCCGTTATGTCTTCAACAGCGTATTTGTAACCGTATGTGTTACTGTGGCTCAGTGCGTCTTTGCCTCCATGGCAGCGTTCGTACTGGCAAAGTGCAAATTCCCCGGCAACAAGTTCCTCAACAGCGTGATCGTTGTATCCCTGCTGTACCAGTCCAACGTTATCTACATCATGCAGTATATCGTCATGGCACAGCTCGGCATGATCAATACCTACTGGGCACTCATCCTGCCCTCCGTGGCATCCCCCATGTGTCTGTACCTGATGCGTCAGTCCATGACAACGATCCCGGATGCCATGATCGAAGCAGCGAAGGTGGACGGTGCGAATATGTTCACCATCTGCTGGAAGATCGTAATGCCAAACCAGAAGCCCGCGCTGATGACCATGATCATCTTTGCCTTCCAGGCAGCCTGGAACATCCAGGGCGGTACGCTGGTTTATAAGGAATCTCTCAAGACCCTGCCCACTGTTGTACAGCAGGCAGCAAGCTCCGGTCTTGCAAGAGCCGGCGTTGCCATGGCAGCAGCCGTGTTCATGCTGATCCCGCCCATTGTCATTTTCATGCTTGCCCAGAAGAACGTTATCGAAACGATGGCGCACTCCGGCATCAAGGACTAAGAAAGGGGAGTACATATGAAGCGAAATCTGAAAACGCTCCTGACGGCTGCCCTTACTGGTGTGATGACCGCTGTATGCAGCATGAACCTGATGGTTTCTGCTGAGGAGCATTATGACGTTTACAACTACGACCGCTGGAATGAAGCGATCCCGTCACAGGCGGGCTATCTCGCAAGCCGTTCCGTATCCGGTCTTGATCTCGGCATCGGTGATTTTTCCGGTCCGAGCGACATCTTCCGCGATGCCTATGACCAGTTCTTTATTGTCGATACCGGCAACAACCGCATTGTTGTCACCAACAGCGACCTGACAGAGGTCGTGACCGTGTTGGAGGAATTTCATTATGAGGACGGCACAGTCACAACACTGAAGGAGCCGGAGGGTGTCTATGTATCACCGGAGACCGATCTGGTCTATATTGCGGACTACAACAATTCCCGTGTGCTGGTCTGCGACTACGACGGCAATATCTCCATGGAGATCACTAAGCCCGATTCCGAGCTGTTCTCCCAGGAGCTGACCTTCCTGCCCCAGCGTGTGCTGGCGGATAAGGCGGGCAATGTCTATATCGTACTCGGCAATATCACCACCGGTGCCGCCATGTTCAACAATGAGGGCGAGTTCCAGGGCTACTATGGTGCGAATACCGTAGAACAGACCTCCGCTGTCATTGCCAACTATTTCTGGAAGATGATCTCCACGGACGAGATGCGTTCCAAGACCTCCCGTACCGTGCCGTCCGGTATTACAAGCTTTGACCTGGACGATGAGGGGTTCATCTATACCTGTACCCAGTCCACATCCCAGAAGACCGATACCGTCAAGAAGCTGAATCCTGCTGGCAAGAACCTGTTCACCGGTCTGAATACTGCATGGGGCGATTTCGAGTCCATCTATGATGTGAATACCAGCAAGAACTACCAGTCCATGATCTGCGACATCGAGATCGCAGATGACGGCAACATCAACTGCCTCGACCTGACCAACGGCAGGATCTTCCAGTATGACAAGGAAGGCAACCTTCTGTTCATCTTCGGCAGCTCCTCCGACCAGCTCGGCGGCTTCACTGAGGTTTCTGCTATCGAGTCCATCGGCAGCGAGGTACTCGTTGTGGACACCCGCAAGAACTATGTGACCATCTTTGAGGAGACTGACTTCGGCAGCATCGTACACGAGGCAACCAACCTCTACAATGCCGGCTACTATGAGGAGGCACTGGATCCCTGGTATGAGGTGCTCCAGTATGACGGCAACTACCGCCGCGCATTCCTCGGTATCTCCGCTGCACTGCTGATCGAGGGCGACTATGAAGGTTCCATGAAGTATGCAAAGCTTGCGGATTCTCCGTACCGCTACAACCGCGCCTTTGAGGGCTGGCGTACCGAATTCCTGAGCGCGCATCTGACAGAGATCGTTGTGATCGTTGTCGTTGCTGCCGCCGGCGGAACTGTACTGTATTTCTATCTGAAGAAGCGGAAGAACTCCGCTGGAAAGGAGGCGTGAACGCTATGATGGATCTGAACAACCGTCAATGGGTAAAACATGCGGTCACGCATCCCTTTGAAGGCTTTGAGGATATGCGCTGGAAGAAGGCTGGCTCTGTGCAGTATGCCATTGTCATCATTCTCCTCTGGTTTGTCGCCTCGATTTTCTACAATCGTCTGTATGGCTTCCAGTTCTATGTGTCAGCCGACAAGATGTTCAACATCATCCCCTATATTGTACAGACCATCGTCCTGTTCCTGACATGGGTGGTCGGCAACTGGGCTGTCTGCACGCTGCTCGACGGCGAAGGCACCATGAAGAACATTTTCGTTTACAGTGCCTATGCACTTGTACCCTATGTGGTAAGCATCTATTTAGATGTGTTCCTGTCCCATTTTCTCATCCGTGATGAGTATATCTTTATCGAAGCCGTGAATATTATCGGACTCGGCTGGAGTGTCGTTCTCGTATTCTCTGCCATTAAGTCCGTACACCAGTATTCATTCCTGAAGACATTGGGCGCGATCGCCCTGACGATTGCCGCGATGCTGATCATTCTGTTCCTGCTCGTTCTCCTGCTCTCGCTGGTACAGCAGGTGTATGTATTCGTATACTCCATTTATACAGAGATCGCATACCGGCTGAAGGTATAAGAGGAGGCGATGAAGATATGCAGTTGTTAAAAATGAAACGTGTTCTGGCGTGTATGCTGGCTGCAGTGCTTGCATTGCCCGTCAATACGATGCTCGTAAATTCTGAAAACGAAGAAGAGATCTCCGCTGAGGCTCCTGCAGAGGGTGAGGGCAGCACAGATGGCGATGCCGCTGCCGCGATCACTGTGGAGGAAGAAGAGGAGGAAGTAGAGATCACCGCTGAGGTGGTCAAGCAGTACATGAAGTCCGTCGGTGAGGCGGACGGCTGCGAGGTCTATCTGCGCAGCAAGGAGTATAAGGACGAGATCGAGGCAGAATTTCTTGCCAAGGTCGGCTCCGAGTATGCCGATGAGGACGAAGCGGAGGATGCCGCTGACGAGATCATCGACCAGCTCAAGGATGCAGAGATCGCTCTGATCGACACCGCGTCCGGCAAGGTTATCGCAGTCTGCGAGGAAATCGAGGATGCCATCTATCTGAGTGAAGCGGGCAAGTATCTTGTCTTCCTCAGCGAGGATCTGACCAAGGTGGAAAAGATCCGCTTCCGCGTGTCCACGCTCGATAGTGAATACCTGTTCCTGACAAAGGACAAGGAAATACTGGAGCTTTACACACAGGATTATGAAGAGGTCTATGTGACCATGACGCTTGATGAGGAGAATTCCGAACAGTGTGTCTACCGCAGCAGCGACAAGCTCTGGCAGGCACTGCTCAGCCCTGAAAAGGATCAGGCATGGGCATGTGTGAAGAAGGTCGCCGAGAATGACGATCTCATCATGCATGTGGATGAGTATACCGGTGTGATCGCACTGGAGAACAAGTCCAACGGCTATATCTGGTGGTCCACCCCCCTGAATGCCAACCGCGATACCCGTGCAACGCCGATCCTTGCCACTGAACTGCAGTCCTCCATGGTGCTGCAGTACGGCGACAGCATTTCCTTTGCGACCACCAACCAGCGTTCCCGCGATGCCGCGGAGCTGAAGGTCAAGGAGATCACAGACGGCGTGGAGATCTCGTATTCCTATGCAAAATCCGGTATCACCGTTCCCGTGACCTACAAGCTCTGCGACGGCTATATGGAAGCTGCAGTGGACTGTACAAAGATCAAGGAGACACAGCTTGAAGCCGGCAAGGTTGCCACACAGCTCACCATGCTCGGCAGCTTCGGTGCGGGCGCACCTGACGAGGAGGGCTATTTTGTCCTGCCGGACGGCTGCGGCGCACTGGTAGAGTTTAATAACGGCAAGGAAAAGGCAAAGAACTACGCCCAGAAGGTCTATGGCAGGGACATCACCGCAGTACAGACCATGAAGCCCGCAGTCACCGAGAAGATCCTCATGCCCGTCTATGGTATTGTCAAGGAGGATAATGCCATGGCAGTCATCATTGACGAGGGCGACGGCAATGCGACATTGAATACCGCAGTCAGCGGTCAGTCCCTGAGCAGCTATAATATCTGTAATTTCTCCTTCCTGCTGCGCGGCTCCGACACCTATACAATGGCAGGCAACCACGGCGGTACCCTGACCGTATTTGAAGAGGGCGGCATCAAGACCGAGAGCATCAGGCTCCGCTACTATCCGATCGCAGAAAAGGATGCGGATTATGTGGACGTTGCTAGGGTCTACCGTGACTATCTCCTGACTGACGGCGGCGTTGAGAAGACCGCAAAGCCCGATACAACTGAAATGTTCGTTGATTTCTACGGCGGCACGATGAAGTCCAAGTCCGTACTTGGTATTCCCGTGACCATGAAGACCTCCATGACCAGCTTCGATGAAGCACAGGAGATCGTCAGCGGTCTGGTGGATCTGGGTGTGGATGATATGGTCGTTGTCTACAACAACTGGACAAATGAAGGCATTTCCGGCAAGGTTGACAATAAGGCGAAGCCCTCCGGCACACTGGGCGGAAACGGCGCATTCAATGATCTGACCGACTATCTGGCAGAGCAGGGGATCGCGTTCTATCCCTCCGTGAACAACAAGGAATTTAAGTCCGGCAACGGCTACTACAGCTTTACCGATACTGCCATCCGCATTTCCGGTTCCTACTCCAGACAGATGACCTATAATCTGTCCTATGGTGTGCAGGATACATCCGTAACGACCCGATCCCTGCTTTCTCCCGTTTCCTTTACGGAACTGTACGGGAAGCTGGCAGAACGCTACAGCAAGAAGGGGCTGACCGGTGTATCCCTCGGCGATATGACCTCCACACTGTACGGCGACTACGGCAAGGCGGAAATGTCCCGTGATGACACAAAGGCAGCACTCCAGGAGTCCTATCAGTCACTCAACGATGCAGGTGTTTCCGTACTGGCGGATACCTGTGCAGCTTACGCATTCCCCTATGCGGAGCGCATCTCCGATGTACCGCTCCAGTCCAGCGGCTTTGACCTGTTTGATGCCGATGTACCGTTCTATCAGATCGTGATGCATGGTCTGATCCCGTACTCCGGCACTGCCATCAACGGCAGCGCGGACAGTGACAATGCCTTCCTGACCTCCGTGGCAACGGGCTGCAATCCGGCATATGACATGATCTATGCCGAAGCGTCCGACCTCAAGGACACGGAGCTGGATACCTATTTTTATTCGCATTATGCCTTCTGGCAGGAAACCGCAGCAGAGAGCTATCAGCTTGCTGCAAAGGTACTCTCCGGTGTCAGCGATCAGCTGATTACAGATTATCAGAGAGACGGTGATGTTTCCGTAACGACATATGAAAACGGCACAGTGGTGACGGTGGATTATGCGGAAGAAACCATCACAGTGGATGGTACGGAATACCGTCTGGCAGATACGGCATCTGAGAAAGGGGAGTGAGCGTACAGATGAAAGCAACCAAGAAAGAGGGCGGGTTCCTGAAGAATCTGCCGTATGAAAAGCGCAAGGGACTGTACGGTTACGGTTTTATTGCACTGTGGATGGTGGGAACATTGATCTTCTTCCTCTATCCGCTTGCCAATTCCCTGATCTACTCGTTCATGGATGTCAGACCCGAAACGGGCGGCATGACCGGTACATGGGTTGGCATTGACAACTACAAGTATGTATTCACAGAGGACCAGCACTATGCGAAATATCTTGTCAGCGTGCTGGGCGAAACCCTCTGGCAGACACCTCTGATCCTGATCTTCTCGCTGTTCATTGCAGTAATCCTGAACCAGAAGTTCAAGGGCAGAACCTTTGCAAGAGCTGTATTCTTCCTGCCCGTTATCATCGCGACAGGTCCCGTTTACAGCATCATCAACGGCGACATCTCCAACAGCGGTGCGAGCAGTGCCGGTCAGTTCTCCACCATGTTCTCCACGGACCTCATGGGCGAGCTGTTCCAGTTTATTGGCATCTACGGTCTGAGCGATAATATGCAGACGATGGTAGAGACTGTATCCAATAACATCTTCAGCATCGTATGGAGCACCGGCATCCAGATCCTGATCTTCCTCGCCGCACTCCAGAACATCCCGGTTTCTGCAAAGGAAGCCGCACAGATGGAGGGCGCGACCGCATGGGAATACTTCTGGAAGATCACACTTCCGTATGTCAGCCCGATGATCCTGGCAAACCTGATTTTCACCGTTATTGACTCCTTTACCGCACCGGACAACCAGGTCATGGGACGTGTACTGGATATGCAGAGCGACTGGAAATATGGTCAGGCAGCCGCAATGGCATGGGTCTACTTCCTCATTGTACTGGCGGCAGTCGGACTCATCACTGTGATTATGAACCACTTCATTTATTATGAAGTAGACTAAGGAGGGACAGCAATGGCAAAGAAAGAATTACAGCCTGCAGCAGCGGGCGAGAAGGTCATTGGCAATGGTCTCTCTAAGAAAGAGATCCAGCGCATTCATATGCAGAATATGAACAAGGAAGAGATCGCCTACCTCAAGCGCAAGGCGGCTCTCGAAAAGGTATGGCCGGTATTCCGTTTCATCATCCTGTTCGGTCTGTGCTTCATCATCCTCTACCCGCTGATCTACATGGTAAGCTGTGCATTCCGTGCGCAGGAGGATATGAACGACCCGACCGTTATGTGGATCCCGCGTCATTTCACGCTGAAAATTCTTGACCAGACGATGAGAGCGATGGACTTCTGGAATACGCTCGGCAATACCCTGTTCCTGAACATCGGCTGTTCCCTCGTGCAGGTCGTGACCTGTGCGATCACGGGCTATGGCTTCGCACGCTTCAAGTTCAAGGGCAAGAATCTGCTGTTCGGCATCGTACTGATGATGATCCTCGTTCCGAACCAGATCATTGCGATTCCGCAGTACATGGAATTCCGTTATTTCTTCGGACTCCAGCCGCTGATCCAGAATGTCTTCGGCAATGGTGCAGGCTCTGCATTCAACCTGATCGACACACCCTGGACAATGTATCTCCCCGCGATGACCGCCAATGGCATCCGTGCGGGTCTGATGATCTTCATCTTCCGCCAGTTCTTCAAGGGACTTCCCAAGGAGCTGGAGGATGCAGCGTATCTCGACGGCTGCGGACCGTTCAAGACCTTCATCAAGGTTATGATCCCCAATGCAGCTTCCTCGTTCCTGACCGTATTCCTGTTCTCTGTGGTATGGTACTGGAATGACTACTATGTAAGCTCCACATTCTTTACCGAGAACTCCACCATGGCACTGATGCTGAAGAACCTCGACAAGCTCCTGCTGATCGAGCTGTTCGGCAGCGCGACCGTGCAGGTATCCGCCCGCGAGCAGATCCTCTGGATGGAAGCCGGCTGTCTGCTGGCAGTCACACCTCTGCTGATCATGTACGTCTGCCTGCAGAAGTACTTCACAGAAGGTATCGAGCGTTCCGGCTTGGTAGGCTAAGCGCGGAGCCCGCGCTGGCAGACACGTTACGGGGGTACATCCTGTATCGGGAGTTCCTGTTTCGCGAGAAAGTTTTTTGAACCGCATGACGCTCAGCAACGCTGAGCGTCATAGCTATTAAAAAGGGTCTGCGGCAGTTTGTGCAGCAGACCCCAATTATTGAATATTGTAATGCCACAAAAATATCCCCCGCCATCACAGCGGGGGATAAGCTTTTAGAACTTGTCTTCACAATAGGTTTTTCTTTACTTCTCAAAGAACGGCTCTGCATTCTTCAGTGCAGCCACACCGAACTTGGTATGGGAACCGGTGATCGCCAGCTCTACACCGCGCATCTGCGGCTTTGCAGCCTCAGCAACGCCGTCGTAGATCTTCTTGGCAGCAGCTTCATCCAGGGACGGATCATGCTCAAGAACCAGCAGGAAGTTCGGCTGTTCCTTATCCTCGCGCTTCATCACGCGCAGATATGCCTTGGTGATGTCATCCTGTGTTTCCAGATATGCTCTCAGTACATCCAGCAGGGGAGTCGGCTCTTCCTTCAGTGTGCCGATCTGGATCTGTGTGCCGGGAGCCATAGCTTCAGTATTGTTCACGCGGAGCAGAGTTTCGGTCGGTACCAGTACATTGTGACTGAACGGATTGAGCACTGCACCTGCAGCGTCGCCGCCGTTGTTGTTCTGGAGGATGTGGCAGAGATCCTGGTAAGTGATCGCAGCCTTTCTGTGATCGCCGCTCTTTTCCCACTTTGCATACTCTGCATCATCTGTGAACAGCGGGAAGTACTTCTTGCCTTCCTGATTGTTGAACAGGATGAAACGGATCTTGGGCTGTTCCTTCAGCTCCATAGTACCGTCCGCATTTGCGATCGCCTTCTGCTCAGTGCTGATCTCAGCGGGAACGATAAAACGTGCAGGCTTGAGTGCATTGACAAATGCAAATTCACTCTGCTGTGTGCGTTCCTTCTTCATTTCTTCCATTGCCTTTACCAGAAAAGGATTTGTGATCGGCTTCTGGTTGTTATTCTGTTCTGCCAAAATATTCACCTCATTAAAAACTTTTACAGTCACAGGCAGTGCCTGCGCAAACAACTGTTATAGACATTATAGCATAATTTTTTCATAAAGTCAACTGTATTTTTATAAGCTATGTAAATTTCCTGTTTTCCACAGCTTTTTTTATCACAAATCATGAGAAACTCTGTGGAAAACCGTCTGTCATGCAATGCACGGATGTCCGGAAATGAAAAAATCAGGAGCAAATTCAGCTTCTGCTGAACTCTCCTGATCCTTTTTCATTGCTTGTCCGCCGGTATCAGAACTGCTTACGCACGCTCTACCTTACCGGAACGCAGACATCTGGAGCATACATTGATGTGACAGGGAGAACCCTTAACGATCGCCTTTACGCGCTGTACGTTGGGCTTCCATGTTCTGTTGGTCAGTCTATGGGAATGAGAAACCTTGTTGCCAAAAGTTACGCCCTTGCCGCAAATTTCACACTTTGCCATTTGGGATACACCTCCTTCTAACATGTGGGAAAACACTTATAACGTAATTATAGCAGATATTCTCGAAAAAAGCAAGCCTTTTTTTCGTTTCTTTTCAAAAAAAACACCCAAAAATGAAAATCTGTTGAAATTGCGGAATTTCACAAAAATTCAACGATTGAATTTGTGGAAAATGCGGACCGCTTCCGGAGAGGATTTTGCAGGAATGGATGAAAACTTTATGAAATCCCTTGCAAAAACAGCCGTTCTGTAGTATAATTAAAAGTGTATTTCATTCTAAGGAGGATCTCTATGCCCGCAACAGAAGATATGCTGGAATACCTTGTCCGGCTCATGATCATTTTTCTGATCTCACCCATCCACGAATTTGCACACGCCTGGTCCGCTCACAAGCTGGGGGACGATACTGCCAAATATTCCGGAAGACTGACGCTCTCGCCCTTTGCACATATTGACATTTACGGTGCGCTGCTGATCTTCTTCTTCGGCTTCGGCTGGGCAAAGCCCGTTCCGGTCAATCCCCTGCGCTTCAAGAAACCCCGCCTCGGAATGCTCATCACCGCTGCAGCAGGTCCGCTGTCCAATATCATCGTTGCCCTCATCGGCATGGCAGCACTGCAGGTGATGGTCTCCGTTACCATGATCTCCGGCACCATGTCCTACATCTACATGATGGTGTATTTCTTTGTTGTCATCAATATCAACATGGCGGTGTTCAACCTGATCCCGATCCCGCCCCTGGACGGTTCGAGGATCCTCAGCTACTTTACCCCCTACAAGGTGGACAGATGGATCAATGAGCATTATACCATTTTCTTTATCACCCTGGTACTGCTGATGTCCACACCGCTTCTGAACACACCGCTGAATTTCCTTTCCAATCTGATCTTCAACGGGCTGGAGTTTATCACCTCCTGGATCCCGCTGGTGCTGAGGTAAGGAATGAGCGCGATTACATTTAAACTGGATGTCTTTGAAGGCCCTCTGGATCTGTTGCTGCATCTGATCTCCAAGCATAAGCTGAATATCAATGACATCGAGATCACAAAGCTGCTGGAGCAGTATCTTCTCTATATGGAGGAGGCAAGACAGCAGGATCTGGAGCTTGCCGGTGAATTTCTGGAAATGGCAGCAAGACTCGTGTACATCAAAAGTGCCTCCCTTCTTCCCAAGCCTGAGGAAGCTGAGCGCGTCAAGCGCGAGCTGGAGGGTGCACTGATCGAATATGCAATGTGCCAGACGGCTGCCGGGCAGCTGCGGGAATGCTTCATCGCCGATGACATCTTTGTCCGCAAGCCCATGAAGCTGGAACGCAAAATGACCTACGAGCTGACCCATCCAGCCGAAAAGCTCTCAGAGGTGCTTGCCAATCTCGGCAAAGCGAAAATGAACGGTCAGCTCCTGTCCGAAAAGATCACGGATACGGTCACACAGGTGAAGGTGGTCTCCGTCATTTCTAAGGTCGTGTTCGTCCTGCGCCGGCTCTATGCCGGGAAAACTGTTTCCGTGCAGTCGCTGTATGACGGCATCACCGACCGTTCTGCAAGGGTCGCGACCTTCCTTGCCGTGTTGGAGCTGACAAGATTCGGCAGGATCGAGCTGAATGAAGATAATACCATGCTGACGATGAAAGCAAAGAAAGGCGGATGATCCCCATGGATGAACAGAACAATCTTGCCGCCGCCGAGGCGATCCTCTTTGCGGCAGGCGAACCGCTGGAAACAGAAAAGCTTGCCCTGACGCTGAATATTCTGGAACGGGATGTGCACGCTCTTATGGAGGAGCTTGCGGAGAAGTACCGCAAGATCGGCAGCGGTCTGCAGGTGTTCCGCCTTGGAAACGCCTGGCAGCTCGGTACCCGTGCAGAGTTTGCACCGCTGATCCGTACCGCGCTGGAGACCAAGCGGATGCAGCCGCTGTCAAATGCTGCGATGGAGGCACTGACGATCGTTGCCTATAACCAGCCTGTGAGCAAGGGCTTTGTGGAGCGTGTGCGCGGGATCGACAGCTCCTCCGTGGTCAATTCCCTGGTGGATAAGGGACTGCTGGAGGAAGCTGGGCGCATTGATGTCCCCGGACATCCCATCGCTTACCAGACAACACCCCTGTTCCTCCGCGCATTCGGGCTTTCCTCCCTGGAGGAGCTTCCCGATCCGAAACCGGCGCAGACGGAGGAGTTTGCAGGCGAAATTACAGATATCACCAATATAGAAAACTGAGATTTTGATAAGCGGACGGAGGTGACAGCATGAAGATCTTTCTGATAATACTATTGGTGCTGGCACTGCTTCTGCTTGTCATACTGCTTTCGAGAGTCGAGGCTTATGCGGAATACTGGGATGGAACATTCCGCTATGCTGTCCGGTATTTCGGCATTCAGGTGTATCCGTTCCGCAAAAAAGCGGGTACGGAGAACAAGCCGGAGGAACAAACGGCAGAAGAAACACCGAAGGATGCCGAGAAAAAAGCACAGAAGGAAGCCGAAAAGCAGGCGGCAAAGGAAGTGGAAGCCAAGGTCAGAAAGCACATCCTGCCCGCTGAGAAAATGCAGGAGCTGATGCAGACGATCTCCGAAAAGGCGGATCTGATTTCTGATATTCTGGCAGTCGTGCCGGGAACTCTGCAGCGTCTGCTCCGTGCGGTAACGCTGGAGCTGGAAACGGATCTCCTCATCGGCGGCGAGGATGCCGCAGATACTGCTGTCCTGTATGGCAGGATCCAGCTTGCCCTGCAGAATCTTCTGGCGAATCTGGGAAAGCATATCCATGTTAAGCGGAAAAACGTCCGCATCGCATGTGATTTTGCTTCGGATGACAGCCGCTGGAATGTCCGCGCAAGCATCAAGGTGCGCATCGGAACAGCCGCAGCTGCGGCTCTCTGGTTCCTCTGGCATTACTGGACGGGCAGCCGGAAAGCGAGAAAAGCGGTCATCAGCGAACAGATCTGATGCCCTCCCTGAACTGAATAACAAGCGGCACAGCCGCAGAAGGAGTATTATATGAGTGAACACGCAATCAATGGCTTTATGGGGATCAGCATGGAGAAGATCCGCAGTGTTGTGGATGCCAACACCATGATCGGCGATCCCATCCACTGTGCTGACGGCACGACCGTTATCCCCGTGTCCAAGGTCTCGCTCGGCTTTGCATCCGGCGGCTCCGATCTTCCCACACGAACTGCCAAGGAATACTTTGCAGGCGGTGCCGGTGCCGGTATGAGTGTGAAGCCCGTTGGCTTTCTGGTGATCCAGAACGGCGATGTCCGCCTGATCCAGCTTTCCATGACAGCGGATAAGGGCAACGTCGCACTGAATATGGTGCCGGAGATCATTGACAAGATCTCTGCGCTCGTGTCCAAGAAGGATAAGAAAGCAGGGGAGACCCCTGCAGAAGCCGCACCGGCAGAAACGGTGACGGCAGAATAAATTCCCTCTTGTCCGCATAGGATGGCAGTAACAAACTGCTGTTTTATGGAGGACGGATATGAAACGAATTACAGGTACAGCTTTAGCACTCTGCCTCTTTTTTGCCGGTCTGCCGGTGAAAACAGTCCATGCTGCGGAAGTATCCGCAAAGGCGTGCATCCTGATGGAGGCTTCTACCGGAAGGGTGCTTTATGAGAAGCAGGCATATGAAAAGCTGCCCATGGCAAGCACCACCAAGATCATGACCACGCTCCTGACCATCGAGAGCGGCGATCTGGATGCGGAATTTATCGTGGACAGCGGTGCGATCCATGTGGAAGGCTCATCCATGGGGCTGCAGGAGGGCGATCTGGTCTCCAGACGTGATCTCTGCTATGGAATGCTCCTGCCCTCCGGCAACGACGCTGCCAATGCTGCCGCCGTATCCGTAGCGGGGAGCATACCGGCATTCGTGGAACGGATGAACGAACGCGCCGCAGAGATCGGCATGACGCGCACCTGCTTTGCAACGCCCTCCGGACTGGACGGCGAGGGTCACGGCGCATCCGCTTATGACATGGCACTTCTGACCCGCGAAGCGATGCAGGAGCCGGTGTTCCGGGAAATCTGCTCACAGTCCTCGGCGCGTGTCAATTTCGGCAATCCCCCCTACGACAGGACGCTTTACAATTCCAACAAGCTCCTCACCATGTATGAAGGCGTGATCGGTGTGAAAACGGGCTTTACGGACGATGCCGGACGCTGTCTGGTATCCGCCTGTGAGCGTGACGGCGTGACGCTGCTCTGCGTGACGCTGAATGCCTCCGATGACTGGAACGATCATAAAAAGCTGTACGATCACGGCTTTGCATCCGTGGAATGCCGGGAACTGGAAGCTCCCGCCGATCTGACCCAGACGGTCGTCGGCAGTGAAACACCGGTGATCCTGCTGAAGCCCTCTGAAGCCGTAACGATCGGCGCGTGGGAGGGGGATGCTTCCGGGGTACATACGCGCGTTCTGAAGGCTCCTTTTGCCTATGCACCCATTGCAGAGGGACAGGAGCTTGGCACACTCGAATATTATTATGAAGACAGACTGATCGCTTCCGTACCGCTCTGTGCGGCGGAGGCTGCATCCGCCCTGCCGGCTCCGGAACCGGAGAACAGTTTTGTACGGTTCTGGAAACAGCTTTGCGGAAAGGAATGAAAGAAAAGGAGGATATTTGTGGCAAATATCAGAATTCAGAAAATACTGGCGGATGCGGGCTACTGCTCCCGCCGCAAGGCGGAGGCACTCATTTCCGCAGGAAAGGTGCAGCGCAACGGCAGACCCGTCAAGCTCGGCGATAAGGCATCCCCGAAGGATCTCATCACCGTCAACGGCGAACGAGTGAATATCCCGCGCAAAAAGGTACTGCGCTACATCATGCTCAACAAGCCGAGAGGCTATGTGACAACAGTGTCCGATGAGCTGGAACGCCGCTGTGTCATGGATCTGCTGGAGGACGTGGAGGAGCGCGTCTATCCCATCGGTCGGCTCGACCGTAATTCCGAGGGCTTGCTGCTCCTGACCAATGACGGCAATTTTGCCAACGGTATCATGCACCCCAGCCGCCATGTATCCAAGACCTACCGCGTGACCGTCCGCCCGGATGTTTCCGATGACCAGCTCGTACAGCTCTCGGACGGCGTGATGCTCGACGGCAGAAAGACCCTGCCTGCCAATGTTGTTGTCATGAACAAGGAACCCGGCAGAGTGGTGATGCAGATCACCATCCATGAGGGCAGAAACCGCCAGATCCGCCGCATGTGCGAGGCAGTTGGTCTGGAGGTCGCACGTCTGCGCAGAACCTCCATCGGACCGATCAAGCTCGGAATGCTCAAGCCCGGCACCTATCGTGATCTGACCGCTGAGGAGCTCCGCGCCATCCGCAATGCCATCGGAAAGGAATAAGCCATGCTGAAAATTCTGGAACAGACGAATCATGAACCCTACCGTGCCGTGCTGGACGCGATTCAGAGTGCCTATCCTCTCTACCTGACAGAAGCCATGGAGGGGGAGCAGGTAACGGGCTATATCGTCTATGCCTATGAGCCGGATGCTGTGGCTGTCCATGCCGTGCAGGACGGCGGCGATCTGATGCTCTGCGATGGTCTGGTGCGCTCCGTGTTGTTCAAGGGTCTGCTGCGCGGACTGAACAAGGGCGTGTTCCGCCTGCAGGATGCCGCCATGATGGAACGGATGGAGAAGCTTCGCTTTGTGAAAAATAGCCAAAACGAGCTTGGAAATATTGCAGAAATTATGGATAACTGTAAAAGTTGTAAAGAAGCACGCGGAAACACTTGAAAAAAGTCGAAAAAAAGAGTATGATTATAATGTATATGGGCAAACTCTGCGGAAATGGAGCTGCCTGTAGTCTATGTTAGGAAGGAACGATACTATGCAAATGGAAAAAAACCTGAACAGCCCCGCAAGAGTGCGCCTGACCGCACTGTTTGATGAGGGTTCCTATAAGGAAATTGGTTCCTGTGTCATGGAGAAGAATGCACCCGCCGGCGTTGTCTGCGCTTACGGCTATGTGAACGGCAATCCCGTTTATGCATTCGCACAGGATCAGAGCGTGGAAAAGGGCGCAGTCGGCAGTGCACAGGCGGACAAGATCGCAAGACTCTATGACCTCGCCGCAAAGACGGGCAGCCCTGTTGTGGGTATTTTCGATTCCAACGGTGCGTTTATGGACGGCACCGCAGAATCTCTCAATGCCTACAGCCTGCTCATGACAAAGACAGCTTCCGTTTCCGGCGTTGTACCGCAGATCGCTGTAGTTGCAGGCGTTTGTGCCGGCAGTGCAGCAATGATGGCATGTGCATCCGACTTTGTTGTCATGGCAGAGGATGCAGAGCTGTTCCTGACTCCCTCCTTCGAAAAGGGCGCAGGCAGTGCCAAGGCAGCAGCTGCCAACGGCATTGCAGCAATGACAGCTGCGGATGATAAGGCAGCGATCGAAAAGGCAAGAGAGCTGATCAACCTGCTCCCTGTGAACAACATGGCATGTGTTCCCTGCATGGAGTATGATGCTCCGGCAGCAGCGGCAGGCAAGGATATGCAGTCCATCGTGGACAGCATTGCAGACGGCGGCAGCGTTGTAGAGCTGTATGCAGATTATGCAGGCGCAGCTTATACCGCACTCGCAACCGTAGCAGGCTCCACAGTGGCAATTGCAGCAACCAACAAGACCCAGGACAAGCTCACAGAGGCTGACTGCGCAAAGCTCGCACGCTTTGTACGTACATGCGACGCATTCTCCATTCCGGTGATCACACTGGTGGATACTCTCGGCTTCGACGGCAGCAATGACACTGAGCTGACAGGCGCAGTAAGAGCACTGACCAGACTTGCCGGCAGCTATGCAGAGGCAACGACCGCAAAGCTCACAGTTATTACTGGCAAGGCAGTGGGTCCTGTATTTGTGGCAATGGCTGGCAAGTACAGCAATGCAGACTTCACCTATGCACTCGACGGCGCATACATTGCACCGCTGGCACCTGAGGCTGCAGTAGAGTTCCTGTGGCACGACAAGCTTGCAGGCGCAAAGGATCTCACCGCAAAGCGCGCAGAGCTTGCAAAGGAATACACAAGCACAATCGCATCCGCAGAGGCTGCTGCACAGCAGAGCTGCGTGGATGAGATCGTGGACGCAGCAGACCTGAGAGCAGTGCTGAGCAGTGCGCTGGCAATGCTGGAGGGCAAGCGCGTGACCAACCTCCCGAGAAAGCACAATAACCTCCCGTTCTGATCGTGACGGACGGACAAAATATAATGAATGGTGGTACTTACTATGAAAAGATTTAGTGTAACAGTAAACGGCAAGGCATACGATGTTGCAGTTGAGGAACTCGGCGCAGGCGCAGCTCCTGTTGCAGCAGCTCCCGCTCCCGCAGCAGCACCTGCACCGGCTCCGGCAGCAGCTCCCGCTCCCGCAGCAGCACCGGCTGCAGCAGGCGCAGGCGAGAAGGTAACTGCTCCGATGCCCGGTACCATTCTGGATGTCAAGGTTCAGAACGGCGCAAGCGTTTCCAGAGGTCAGTGCATCATGATCCTGGAGGCAATGAAGATGGAGAATGAGATCGTAGCTCCCTGTGATGGTACTATCACAAGCGTGACTGTACAGAAGGGCGCAACAGTCAACGCCGGCGATACTCTTGCAACTGTTGGCTAATAACTGATTGATTCAAAATCTGAAGAAAGGAACATTTTACGGCAACGTAAAGTGATAATGATTATGGCAAAGGTAAAAGTTACTGAAACCGTCCTGCGTGATGCCCATCAGTCCCTGCTGGCAACCCGTATGCGCATGGATGAAATGCTCCCGATCCTTCCGCTGATGGATAAGGTCGGCTTCCATTCCGTAGAGTGCTGGGGCGGTGCGACATTTGACTCCTGTCTGCGTTTCCTGAACGAGGATCCGTGGGAGAGACTGCGCACCATCAAGAAGAATATGCCGAACACCAAGCTCCAGATGCTGTTCCGCGGTCAGAACATGCTGGGCTACCGTCACTATGCAGACGATGTTCTGGAATACTTTGTACAAAAGTCCGTTGCAAACGGCATTGACATCATCCGTATTTTCGACGCGCTTAATGATATGCGCAACCTCGAATCTGCCATCAAGGCAGCAAAGAAGGAAGGCGCACATACACAGATCGCATTCTCCTACACACTGGGTGAAGTGTTCACAACTGACTACTATGTGGACTATGCAAAGAAGATCGAAGCAGCCGGCGCAGACTCCATCTGTATCAAGGATATGGCAGCTCTGCTGACTCCCTATGAGACAGAGAAGCTCGTAAGAGCACTCAAGGCAGCTGTTAAGGTGCCGATCCAGCTGCATACACATTATACATCCGGTCTGGCTTCCATGTGCCTGATGAAGGGTATTGAAGCAGGCGTTGACGTGATCGACACCGCAATGTCCCCGCTGGCTCTGGGTACTTCCCATGCGCCGACAGAGTCCA
This sequence comes from Oscillospiraceae bacterium, assembly GCA_045578805.1. Classification (GTDB taxonomy): domain Bacteria; phylum Bacillota; class Clostridia; order Oscillospirales; family Ruminococcaceae; genus UBA3855. Next base: position 871 of record JAZNKY010000056.1, on the reverse strand, counting down.
TGGTAGCGGCTCTGCAGGGTACAGAGTATGACACAGGTCTTGACCTGGTGCAGCTGACCGAGATCCGTGACTACTTCATGACACTGCGCGAGAAGTATATCAAGGAAGGTCTGCTTGACCCCAAGATGCTCGCAGTTGACGCAAATGCACTGATCTATCAGGTTCCGGGCGGTATGCTGTCCAACCTCCTGTCCCAGCTCAAGCAGGCAGGCAAGGAGGATCAGCTGACTGAGGTACTCAAGGAAGTACCGAGAGTTCGTAAGGATGCCGGTTTCCCGCCTCTGGTAACACCGTCCTCCCAGATCGTTGGCACACAGGCTGTGTTCAATGTCATCATGGGCGAACGCTACAAGATGGTTACCAAGGAGTTCAAGGGACTGGTTCGCGGCGAATACGGTCAGACCCCCGTTCCGATCGATCCGGACTTCCGCAAGAAGATCATCGGCGATGAGAAGCCGATCGACTGCCGTCCGGCTGATCTGATCGAGCCTGAGCTGGAGAAGCTCCGTCAGGAGTGTGCAGAGTGGACTGAGCAGGAAGAAGACGTTCTGAGTTATGCACAGTTCGGTCAGGTTGCTGTGAAGTTCTTTGAAGCACGCCGCAACGCAAAGTTCGGTCTCGACGGCAAGCACGGCGACGCTGCAAATCAGGTTCATCCCGTTTAAGCGCAGAACCTGCGCTGGTGATTAGCTCCCAATGCACCTTCGGTGCAAAGGTCGCAGAACCTGCGTTGATAATTCAGAAATTTTAGCGACAGTCTGCCATTTCCTTTGTGGGGATGGCAGACTTTTGTAGCGGGGGACGCTGTCCCCCGCACCCCCTGCCAAAGGGATGGAATCCCTTTGGAATCCCGAGCCGTTTTGCCAATGCC
>JAZNKY010000055.1:0-17505 GCA_045578805.1 Oscillospiraceae bacterium | reverse complement strand
AGATTTTCGAGCATAAATTTTACGCAGGCAAGGCAAAAAATCGCAGGCATACTGACGTATGTCAAGATTTTTTAACGCAGACTGCGTGAAATTTTGCCGAAAAGATGCGTATGAGATTTTAATGTGAACAGGCTCTAGTATTAATGCCAAAATGTACGAATCAGCCGTCCCACCTGCTCCGCCGTATCTGCAAGATTTTTCGCCGCCCGTTCCGTATCCATCGCATCTTCCAGCGTCCCCACACTTCGCAGAATCGGGAAGAATGCGTCGATTCCGGCGGCATTGCAAAGCTCTGCCCCATCCCTGACCGCACCGCTGAATGCGATCACGGGCTTGCCGTATTTCTTGGCGATCCTCGCAATTCCGGCAGGTGCTTTCCCCATCGCCGTCTGCGCATCCAGACAGCCCTCACCCGTGATGAAAAAATCGGCGGATTGAATCGCATCCTCCAGCCCCGTTTCCCGAATAATGAGGTCGATTCCGGATTCCAGCGCAGCATGGAGATAACTCATCAGCCCGAACCCTAGACCGCCTGCCGCCCCTGCTCCTGCATGGTCAGCGTCAGCATCGGGGGCGAACCGTTTCGTCAGCTCCGCAAAATGCCGCAGATTCTCGTCCATCCGTGCAACCATATCCGCATCCGCACCCTTTTGCGGTGCAAACACGGCACTGCATCCGTGCTCACCGCAAAGCGGATTTTTCACATCACAGGCAACATGAAAGGTACATTCTTTCAGTTCGGGTATGGCATTTTCATCCGAAATACAGACGATATCCGAAAGCCCCTTTGCACCGAAAGTTACCTGTTTTCCGTTTTCATCCAGAAACTCAAATCCTAACGCCTGCAAGCATCCCACACCGCCGTCATTGGTCGCACTGCCGCCGATGCCGAGGATGAAATTCCGGCAGCCGTGTTCAATCGCATCACGGATGAGCTGTCCGAAGCCGTAGGTCGTGGTGTGCAGGGGATTGCGCTCGGCAGGGGAGAGCAGCGGCAGTCCGGAAGCTGTTGCCATTTCGATGACGGCTGTATTGTTCGGCAGGATGCCATAGTTTGCGGAAATTTCACGCCCCAGCGGATCGGAAACTGTGGCAGTTTGGTAAGCCCCATGCAGACCGGAAACGAGAGCGTCCACCGTCCCCTCGCCGCCGTCAGCGATGGGGAAAACATGGATCTTCGCATTCGGGTAAACACGGCGAAGCCCCGCAGCAGCGGCATTTCCGGCTTGGAGCGTGGACAGACTGCCTTTGAAGGAATCGATTGCAATGATGATGTTCATGGTATCACCTCGGACTTGATGTGGATTTTGTACGCTTTATCTATAATATACCATATTTTTGGTACAGTGTCAATGAAAACCACGCGGCTTTTTCGGCTGAATCCGTTGCTTTGCAGGAACTGTTTATTGCCCCCCAAAGGCGTTGCTTTTTCGTTCTATTATTGACAGTGCTTCATCATTGTGCTATAATAAAGTAAAAAGAAACCGGAGGGGAATATCATGAAGAAAATAACCGCAATCATATCCGCACTTGCCCTGCTTACCACTATGACCGCATTTCCGGTATCCGCTGAAACTGCCGTTCCTGTGGATGTGGACGAGGCGGTCTATGCGATGCTGCTCGAATCCTATGGCTGTGACGACAACGAGGACGGCGTGGTCACAGAGGAGGAGTTCCGCAGTGTACTGAGCCTGCGGATGAATCCGTGCGGCTTTGATGACCTGAGCTGGATGGCTGGGATGGAATCGCTCACCTCGCTCATACTGGAGGAGGGCACACTCAGTGATGCCGCCGCACAGTCGCTTCTGCAGGTTCCGCAGATCGACTCCATACAGATGTACAATGTAACGCTCAGTTCCATCGACTTCCTGCGTGATATGGAGCTGAATTACTGCCGGATGCAGGAGTGCACGCCGTTTTCCGATTCCGAGCTGCTCTCCATCATGCGTGTGGAGGATGTCACGGTGCAGAAGGGCTTTGCCGCAAAGGGCGGCGTATTTCCGGAGGGGCTGTTCAGCACGAATGACCTCATGCTGACCATCGGAGATACCGATATTGCCTGTCTGGACACCTACGGCACGGTGCAGTCCCCGTCCTCCAACAGCATTTTCTACGGCAAGGAAGTCGGCGAAACCACCTTCACACTGTCCATTTACGGCAGGGAAGAATTCACCGGCAAGATCACCGTGGAGGACTTTACACCCGAATCCATTCCGCTGCATGAAACTGCTGTCGAAGCCCCGCAGATCCTCGATGCCATCCACCACGGCGGTGGCATTGGTACGGCACTTCTGAAGGACAATACCCTATATTCCCTGAATGACGGTGCATTGCAGGTCGAAGCAGAGAATGTGGAGTTCTTCCATTATGCGTACATTTATAATGAAACCGGAAGATCAAACCACCGTGACATCGTGCTGTATCGGGATGGGACAATTACGGTCGATGGCAAGCCCCTGCAGAGCGATATAGAATTTGTGTATGCGGAGAACGGCAGCTGCATTGCCGGCAATGGCGACCTCTACGAGATCCGCGAGGACAATGGCGAATTTTATGCGGACTATCTCTATACGGGATTTGGTTCCTATGACTCCAAGGTGGGGCAGTGCTTCTTCAGCGATGAGGGCGAGGTCATGTTCAAGGCGTATATGCCGCAGGAGGACGGCGGCTACCGCTGGGAGGTATTCCCGATGGGCATTACCGATGTGATTTCCGCACAGGGACAGTATTTTGTGGACAAGAACCATATCCTATGGGAGGTTACCCGTGAAAAGGATGAAGCTCCGGTGGCTGCACAGATCGCGGAAAATGTGGAATGCGTAGGCATTTACAGGTACGAGGAGTACCCCCTTGCTTCCATCCTCTACATCACCACGGACGGCAGGGCAATGCTTCCGAGTACGCACAAGGAAGTGACGCTGTGCGAGATCCAGCTGGAGGAAGAAAAGGTGATGCATTATCTGGATGCTGCAAACTTCTCGGTCTGGTACACGGAGGACGGCGAAATGATGAGTGATCCGTCCATCGGGCATGACTACCATCTGTCACTGGACAGCGTGCTGACCATTGACTGCCGCGGTGTCAGGACGGGTATTACTGGCGTGGCACAGTTTGTGGACAATGATTATGCCGGATACGGCGAGACGGTGTATGCCTATTTCCTCCGCACGGACGGCAGTCTTTGGTGCTATTCGAGCGAAATGAACAGCTATTTCGAGATCCCCTTTATCACGCCCGAACCGCTTGCAGGCGATGCCAATGCAGATGGTGCGGTGAATGTCGCCGATGTTGTACTGCTCCAGAAATACCTCCTCGGCAAAGCAGAACTCACGCCCGTACAGGCAGAGAATGCGGAGCTTTGTGAGGACGGCAGCATTGATGGATTTGATCTGGCGTTTTTGAAGAGAGTGTTACTTTCATAACGAATGAAACACCTTCGGGGGAATATCCCGAAGGTGTTTTGCTGTGATAGAGCATGTTCACATAAAATGAATATGCAGATTTTCGAGCATAAATTTTACGCAGGCAAGGCAAAAAATCGCAGGCATACTGACGTATATCAAGATTTTTTAACGCAGACTGCGTGAAATTTTGCCGAAAAGATGCGTATGAGATTTTAATGTGAACAGGCTCCAGTACTTTGTATAAAACAGTGGGCAAAATCTGCAAGCAATTCCATAAGCCACCACAAGGAGGATCTTTCCATGAACAACAGTACCCAGATGATGCAGTGGGGCGGAATGCCCTGCGTCCGCATGGATGCGGGCGGCTATACCGCACTGATCGCGCCGGAGCTTGGCTCCAATGTCATCCGCCTGCGCGACACCGTGAACGACATTGAATTTTTCCGCTTCAGCGATACCAACACCTTCCCGGAGCTGCTGCAGTCCGCCGAGGTATGGGGTCTGCCCACGCTCTACCTGCCCAACCGCTTCGCCGACGGTGTTCTGCGCACCTCGGATGCGGTGTACCATCTGCCGGTGAACGAAAAAGCACCGTATAACAATCACATCCACGGCTTCCTGCACAAGCGTACCCACACTGTTGTGGAATACAAGGCGGATGCCAACTGCGCATGGGTCAAGACTGCCTATGATTATGATGAGAAGGATCCGTTCTTCCAGTACCTGCCCATCCGCTTCCGCGCGGAATTTACCTTCACCCTGTCCTCCTGCGGACTGGAGTATGAGTTCACACTGCGCAATCTCTCCCACAAAATGATGCCCATTTCCGTGGCGACCCACACCACCATCAATTCCCCGTTCGTGACCGGCGGCAAGGAGAAGGACGAGCGCATTACCGTGCCGATCGGCAAACGCTGTATCCTGAATGAACGCTGCCTGCCGACCAAGGAGCTGGATGACCTTTCCATGAAGGACCTCGAATACCGCAGCGGTCAGAGATGCCCGGTACTGCAGGTCATTGACAATGAGATGTATTTCGCAGAGCATATGATGGTGGACGGCGAGGATTTCTACGGCATGATCTGCGAGGATCTGCAGATCGGCAAGAAGATCGGCTATGAGATCAGCGAGAACTACAAGTTCTGGATCATTTGGAACGACCGCGGCTTCAACGGCTATTTCTGCCCCGAGCCGATGTCCGCCATGATCGACGCACCCAACCTCGGACTCCCGGACGGCTTCACCGGCTATCAGGAGCTTCGCCCGGAGGAAAGTTGCACGTTCAGACAGCGGTTCTTTACCATGAAATAAGTACAGGGGCTGCGCTGCTTGTAAAAAAGTTTTTCTGGGGTTAGCACTCCAAAGCTGCCCCACCCCTGCCCCCTCCCGGAGGGAGGGGGATTTAGGGGCGGTGCTGCGCACCGCCTCCGCCAAAGTCTATCGCCTTTTGAATCCATTATCAACCTTAGCAATCATCAAAAAACAGAACCCCTGCACCACCGTGCAGAGGTTCTTCTTTTTACTATCAATAGCCATGACGCTCTGCGAAGCAAGCGTCATGCGGTTCGCACATCCTATCGCGAAAAACAAAACTCCCCCTAACCGGGAACCTCCCAAACGCGATCACCAGCGCGGGTTCCGCGCTTAGCGAGGTTCGCAGATGAGCTTGATGGCTGTGCGGTCCTCGCCGTCGATCTGGATGCTGGTAAATGCCGGGATACAGATCAGATCAATGCCGATGGGGGCAAGATAGCCTCTTGCAATGGCAACGGACTTGATCGCCTGATTTGCAGCACCTGCACCAACTGCCTGGATCTCAACAGTCTTGTTTTCACGGATCACTCCTGCAACTGCGCCTGCAACGGAATTTGGGGATGAACGGGAAGATACTTTCAAAATTTCCATAAGAACCTCCTAAAGTGTGTTGTTGTTTGTTTTTTTGTAGATTTGCATATTGCGGATTTACACTACCATTATACTACATTATCGCGAAAATTGCAAGACTTTTCAGAAACTTTGTGAATTATCTCACAATAATCGGAGTTATTTTGGTACATTTGCCGGTTTTTTCATTAAATTCTGTCAATGCGCCATTCAGGAAGCAGTCACCCTTCGCCTCCTCAAACCGTACCGGTACATGCAGCCGGAGACGATCCACCGCGATCTCCTTCTTCACGCCCAGCACGGAATCCTCCACGCCGGTCATGCCGGCATCCGTGATATACCCCGTGTGACCGCCGAGCACCGCCGCATCCGCCGTCTGCACATGTGTATGCGTGCCGAATACTGCCGTTACGCGCCCGGTCAGATAATGCCCCATTGCCTTTTTCTCCGAGGTCGCCTCGGCGTGGAAATCCACAAAGATGTTCTTTGTGTCCAGTCCATCCAGCAGACTGTCGATCACCGTGAACGGATTGTCCAGACTTTCCAGAAACAGCACACCCGACAGGTTGATCACTGCGATCCGGCACGCGCCCATGTCCAGGATACCCAGACCCCGCCCGGGGCAGGCATCCGGATAGTTCGCCGGACGCAGAATGCAGTCCTTTTCATAAATATGCAGAGCTTCCTTCCGCTGAAATGCATGGTTTCCCGTTGTAATGAGATCCGCGCCAGCCTGAAAGAGCTGCTCGGCGGAATACGCCGTGATACCGTTGCCGTTGGCAGAATTTTCACCGTTGACCACCGTCACATCCGCCCCCAGCTCGCGCCGGAGTGCAGGAAGCTTCCGCTTCAGAAACTGGCACCCCACATCCCCTACAACATCACCGATAAATAACAGCTTCATGCAGTTCTCCTTTATTTGGTCAGCTCCGCGATCAGATCATCCACCGTTTCCGGCATATGCTTGACCGGAATGCCCTGCTCGGTCAGGATCTCATCCAGTGTGTACGTCCGTGTTCTGGATGCCGGCGGCTCGGGTTGCGGTGCAGGACGGCTCTCCGGCATCCGTATCTCACGGATACCGATCGGCGGTTCTGCCGGCGGCTGCGTCAGACGGAGATGCGTGTCAGGCTGGGACACCGGCACTGTAATTGTATGCCGCGGGCTGTTCTCTCTTGCCTGGGGCAGCGGCTCATAGGTGCGCCTTGGCAGGGAGATCGAAACGGTCGGTGCTTCAGGGATCACAAACGGCTTCTTTTCAGGCTCCGCTGTATCCGCAGCATCCTCCTCGTCATCGGCTTCGTCCTCTTCTTCGTCTTCGTATTCGTCCTCGTCTTCCTCGTCGTACTCTTCTTCGTTTTCTTCCTCAGCGGCAGTCTGGTCTTCTTCGTCATCCGCATCCTCTTCGGCGGATTCCTCTTCTTCCTCTTCTTCGTCTTCGTCCAGCTCGTCTTCTTCGTCCGTGTCATCCTCTGCGGCGGGAGTTTCTTCTAAATCTTCTTCGTCCGCGTCTTCTTCCTCTGGAAGCTCCTCTTCCTGCTGCTCGACGGTCTCCTCCGCATCTTCCAGAATGATCTCCGGCTCCTCGGTCGCTGCCGGCGGAACAGGGGCTTCTGCTCTGCGGGGTCTGCGGGCGGGTCTTGCAGGACGTTTCTCCTCCTCGTCCTCCTCATCATCCTCCTGCGCGGCACTGCCCGCCTGGCGGATCAGGATGATCGGGATCTGGAGCATCAGACTCAGTGCAGTACACATAATGAATACCAGCGGCACGACCACCATGCCCGCGCCAAGGCGCATGGAGGGGATCGGGAAGCTGTCCACCATGTTGAGCATGAGACACTGCAGGAACGGCTCTGCGATGATGATGCCCATCAGCACGCCGCCGGCTGCACCTGCAAAAAAGCGGTGTGCCGAACCGCTGCCGCCCTGTCTGCTCCGGAACAGGCTGACAAGACAAAGGGCGATGCACAGGCTCGGAAGGCTTGCCATGCTGTCAAGCCAGGGACACCATAGCGTTCCCTTGCTTTTGCTTGTAAACAATACGATCATAGTCTGCACGGCAAGCAGTACGATCATAAAGATCAGCGGCAGCGGGGAAAATTTACGCTTGCTGTGGCGGCGGATATAGGCACCGCCGAGATATGCTGCGATCGGCGCAAGTCCCCTGCACCACTCCGGGATCACCGTGATCTCGCCGAACTGCAGGATCGGCTGGAGTGTGCTGAAAGCAGCTGTGATCACCAGGAAAGTCAAACGCGCCTTCCGGCTGCCGATGCCGTGGAATGCCGCATTCAGGAAGGGCGCGGCAAACAGCAGAAGGAAATACATGCCGACAACGTGACTGCTTGCAGCGGCAGAGAATCCGAACAGGGACTGCACGATCTGCAGGAGGGTCATTTCCTCACCGATGAGCAGGCAGCGGATCAGGATGGCACACAGGCTGCCGACAATGTAAATATAAAACAGTCTGCCAAAGATCTTGAAATAAGAGGCAGAGTATTTGCGCCCGCTCAGGACAAAGCCCGTACATGCCGCCAGGAGCATGGCTCCGGACATACTGAACCAGCGCACAGCAATGGGAACGGCAGCGGAATAATCCGTCACAGCGATCTCCTCCAGACCGATCTGTCCGAAGAAGCAAACCCCCAGCACCATCAGCGCACCAAGGCAGCAGAGGATGTCAATGCCGAGATTTCTTGATTTTTCTGTTGCTGACATAATTTCACCTTCACTTTTCTATATAATTTCCGGAAAAACTTCCCGATTGGTATGCTATTTTTTATTATAACACATTTTTCACTTCTCTGCAACCTTTTTTTGATGGAAATCGAGGAAATGTGTTTTGGGGAAGGCAGCAGCCTCCGGCGGGTCGGGAGACGAACCGCCGCACACAAAAAAAAGCGGCAGAACCACTCCGGTTCTGCCGTGTCAAATAAAATGAAAGCATGTTTTGTGTAGAACAAAAGAAAGGAGACAACAAAACGAGTGTTAATCATACGAAAATCCGTATTTAACACTATCCATATTATAGATGAAAATTTTCATTTCGTCAATAGAAAAATGCGAAAAAATAGAAATCATTTCAAAAATTTATTCATCCTGCACAAATCGCAAACGTTCATTCTGGCGACAATGTACAATTCTTTTTCAGTAAATAAATCCCGATATATCGAAATTTGGGCGTATTGCGTAAAAAATGCGCTGTAAAATTTACAAAAAAGGTATTTACAAACGTCGTTTTTTGTGCTATTATATAAGATGTAAGGTACTGCACAGAGGTACCAAGCATAAAACTACATTTTTAGGAGGAATATTCCCATGGCAAGAAAAATGAAAACCATGGACGGTAACAACGCCGCTGCTTGGGCGTCCTATCCGTTTACAGACGTGTCTGCGATCTACCCGATCACACCCTCTTCTGTAATGGCAGAAGTTACCGACCAGTGGTCCGCAAAGGGTCAGAAGAACCTGTTCGGTGATCCGGTCACAGTTGTTGAGATGCAGTCCGAGGCTGGTGCAGCTGGTACTGTACACGGCTCTCTGTCCGCTGGTGCGCTGACAACCACATATACCGCTTCTCAGGGTCTGCTCCTGATGATCCCGAATATGTACAAGATCGCAGGTGAGCTGCTGCCGAACGTAATCCACGTTTCTGCACGCTGCGTATCCTCCCACGCTCTGAACATCTTCGGCGACCACTCTGACGTATATGCTTGCCGTCAGACCGGTTATGCAATGCTCTGTTCTTCCAACCCGCAGGAAGTAATGGACCTCGGCGCAGTTGCTCATCTGGCTACCATCGAGGGCAGAGTTCCGTTCCTGCACTTCTTCGACGGCTTCCGCACATCCCACGAGATCCAGAAGATCGAGGTATGGGACGATGCTGATCTCGGCGAGATGCTGAACAAGGATGCTGCACAGGCATTCCGTGATCAGGCTCTGAACCCGAATCATCCGGTTCTCCGCGGTACTGCTCAGAACCCTGACATCTTCTTCCAGGCTCGCGAGGCTTGCAACAAGTACTATGATGCACTGCCGGCAGTTGTTGAGAAGTACATGGACAAGGTAAACGAGAAGATCGGTACTAACTACAAGCTGTTCAACTACTACGGCGCAGCTGATGCTGAGCACGTAATCATCGCTATGGGTTCTGTCAACGACACCATCGAGGAGACTGTTGACTATCTGAACGCAAACGGTGAAAAGGTTGGTATGGTTCGTGTACGTCTGTACAGACCGTTCGTTGCTGAAAAGCTCGTTGAGGCTCTGCCGGATACTGTAAAGCAGATCTCTGTACTCGACAGAACCAAGGAGCCCGGCTCCCTGGGTGAGCCGCTGTACCTCGACGTTGTTGCAGCACTGAAGGACACCAAGTTCGACGGCGTGAAGATCTACACAGGCCGCTACGGTCTGGGTTCCAAGGATACCACTCCGAACCAGATCATCGCTGTTTACAAGAACACCGAGAAGAAGCGTTTCACAATCGGTATCAAGGATGACGTGACAAACCTGTCTCTGGAGGATTCTTTCAGCCCTGATACAGCTCCGGCTGGCACAATCTCCTGCAAGTTCTGGGGTCTCGGCTCTGACGGTACTGTAGGTGCAAACAAGAACTCCATCAAGATCATCGGCGACCACACCGACATGTATGCACAGGCATACTTCTCCTATGACTCCAAGAAGTCCGGCGGTGTTACCGTTTCCCACCTGCGTTTCGGTAAGACTCCGATCAAGTCCACATACCTGATCAACAAGGCTGACTTCGTGGCATGTCACAACCAGAGCTATATCGACAAGTACGATATGGTTTCCGACATCAAGCCCGGCGGTACCTTCCTGCTGAACACCATCTGGGATATGGAAGGTCTGGAGGCTAACCTGCCCGGTCAGGTAAAGCGTTACCTGGCTCAGAACAACATCAAGTTCTACACTGTAAACGGTGTTAAGCTCGGTCAGGAAACTGGCATGGGTACAAGAATCAACACCATCCTGCAGTCCGCATTCTTCAAGCTCGCTAATGTAATCCCGTTCGAGGATGCTCTGGGCTACATGAAGGCTGCTGCTGAGGCTTCTTATGCTAAGAAGGGTCAGGACATCGTTGAGAAGAACTGGAACGCGATCGACGCTGGCTATCAGGGTCTGGTAGAGATCGAGATCCCGGCTGCATGGGCTGACGCTGCTGATACCCAGATGGGCATGAGCAAGGTTACCTGCGACAACAAGACTCTCGAAAACTATGTCAACAACATCCAGATCCCCTGCAACGCACAGAAGGGCGACACTCTGCCGGTATCCACATTCGTTGATATGGCTGATGGTACTTTCCCGCAGGGCTCTGCTGCATTTGAAAAGCGCGGTATCGCAGTCAACGTTCCGTGCTGGAATCCGGATACATGTATCCAGTGTAACCAGTGCGCATATGTATGTCCGCACGCTGTTCTGCGTCCGGTAACTCTGGATGCTGCTGAGGCTGAGGCTGCTCCGTCCGCAATGAAGCTGGCTGCTATGAAGCCCGCAATCGGCGATCTGAAGTTCGGCATGACAGTTTCCGTTCTGGACTGCACAGGCTGCGGTGCATGTGCAAATGTCTGCCCGGCTAACAAGAAGGCTGAGACTCTGGTTATGAAGCCCATCGCTTCTCAGATGGATCAGCAGGAATGCTTCAACTATGGCACAACCAAGGACATCAAGCCCGAGGTTACTGCTAAGTTCACAGAAGCTACTGTTAAGGGCTCTCAGTTCAAGCAGCCGCTGCTCGAATTCTCCGGCGCATGTGCAGGCTGCGGTGAGACACCTTATGCAAAGCTCATCACACAGCTGTTCGGTGACAGAATGTACATTGCTAACGCAACTGGCTGCTCCTCCATCTGGGGTGGTTCTGCACCGTCCACACCTTATACATTCAACAAGAAGGGCTACGGTCCGGCTTGGTCCAACTCCCTGTTCGAGGACAACGCTGAGTTCGGTTACGGTATGTTCCTGGGTCAGGAAACACTGAGAAACCGTGTTATCGCTAAGGTTGAGGCTCTGGCTGAAACAACAGAGTGCGCTGATGTAAAGGCTGCTATCGATGAATTCCTGGCTACCAAGAACGACGGCGCAGCTAACACACCGGCTTCTGAGAAGCTCATCGCTGCTCTGGAGGCTTGCGGCTGTGACGCTGGCAAGGCAATCCTGGCTGAAAAGGACTACCTGCGCAAGAAGAGCCAGTGGATCTTCGGCGGCGACGGCTGGGCATATGACATCGGCTTCGGCGGTCTGGACCACGTTCTGGCATCCGGCAAGAATGTAAACGTAATGGTATTCGATACCGAGGTTTACTCCAACACCGGCGGTCAGGCTTCCAAGTCCACTCCTACCGGCGCGATCGCACAGTTCGCAGCAGCTGGTAAGGTTGTTAAGAAGAAGGATCTGGCTGGTATCGCAATGAGCTACGGCTATGTATATGTTGCACACATCGCTATGGGTGCTGACATGAACCAGTGCCTGAAGGCGATCCGTGAGGCTGAGGCTTATGACGGTCCGTCCATCATCATCGCATATGCTCCGTGTATCAACCACGGTATCAAGACCGGTATGGCTACTGCTCAGGCTGAGGAGAAGAAGGCTGTAGAAGCTGGCTACTGGCATCTGTTCCGTTACAATCCGGAGCTGAAGGCAGAGGGCAAGAATCCGTTCGTAATGGATTCCAAGGCACCGAACACTGACGAGTTCAAGAACTTCCTGATGGGCGAAGTACGTTACAACGCACTGGCTCGCCAGAATCCGGAAAGAGCTGAGGCTCTGTTCGATGCTGCTGTTGAGAATGCAAAGGATCGTTACGATTACCTGACAAGACTGGCTGCACTCTACAACAACTAAAAACGGGCGCGTCACGCGCGCTTGACAATACGCAAAGGGGATTCCGGCTCTGCCGGAAGCTCCCATCTAAATTCATAACGGGCTGAAGCGGGACCCGGTTCCGCTTCTCCCATTCGCATCCGGCTCCGGAGTGTCAACCTCCGGGGCGTTGGATGCCCTGAAAATCTGTGAGCAATATGCTTTTTTGCTTCGAAGCAGCATGTTTGCACAATACTTAATGGTGCAGCAATGCACCCGCATCCGCAGAGCGATCCTTTGCAGGATGCAAACCGACAGCACTACCCCGGAGGGCTTACGCCTTCCAAAAAGCAAGCAATATCGGACGAATACAGACACAGCCGACCAGTTCCCCCGGCAGAGGAGATCCGGATCCGCCGGAGCTTTGTACAATGGGGAGGAATGGCAAGCTAGGGGCAGCCCCGCCCGCCTCCGTTTTACAGAATGATGGAGGAGAAGGTGATCCGATGACAGGAGAACTGCAACGCAGCAGAAGGATTCCGACGATATTTCTATTTCACGCTTTAAAAACAGCAGCCCCCGGTTCCCGTACACAAGGGAATGGGGGCTGCTGTTTTGTTTGTATTCGTGGTTGCCAAAGGCTATCGCCTTTTGAATCCATTATCGACCTTTCATTGCCGGGTTAATAAAATCCATATTACTTGCACTGTTCACAATCCGAATAAGCCATAACTGCCATTTCCGCCTGTGCCTGACGTTCCAGCAGGAAGAAGCGGTGTTCCCACTTGTAGACCAGGGGTTTCTTCTTCAGCAACAGGATCGTATCAATGATGGTAAAGATCAATCCGGCATATGCTGCGGTGAAAAAGGGGATGCCGATCACAATGATCAGATAGGGGATGATGGCGAAAATACCCAGGATCACGAGAAGCGTCCTTGTCTTTTCCAGAACGGCTTTCACGATGTAGATCGAGTGCGCAAGTCCCTGCAAAGCCGATCCGAGGAAGAACGAAAGGATGAAATCCTCCGTGAATTTCTCCGGGAAACTTCCCTCCTTGATGGATACGATCAGCCCGAGGATGATCAGCGCAGGGACACCGATCCAGCTCAGGAAGAGCGTCACCTTGCGGACATTGTTCAGCAGTCGGTAGCTTTTCTGTGCCGATGGCGGCAGGTTTTCATAAGTAATCATAAATCTTTCCTTTCTTGATAAAGCAGTGCTTTTTGGGGATATTTTTACTTCGTAGTGAATCACTACTAATATTATAGCACACTTTACAGAGAAATGCAATAGGGAAAATGAATTTTTTTCAAAAAAACGCCCCCTGACTTCCAGATGGAAATCAGGGGGCAAAGCTTTCCGCAATTCATTACACCTTCAGCCACGAATCGCAGTACGGACACTGTTCCACCTTGCCGACCTCCAGGTTGAGGGAGGCGGCGCAGTTCGGGCAGTTCACAGCGGCATATTCCGGCGCGTGCTGAACTTCGCCATGCTTCGGTGTAAACTCCTCCCGTGCAGGCTCCTGCGCCATCAACTGGCGCGGCAGGAATTTGGCAATGGGTGCCTCCTGCAATAACCAGCCCGTCAGAAGTCCCCAGCGTGACAGACTGCTGAATTCCTTGACCGCCGCCTGTTCTGTAATGGCAAACGCTCTTGCCGTCTGCGCCGCCGGAACTGCACGTCCTGCATTGCCGCTGAGGTAGTTGCTGAAACGGTAGGCGCGTCCGATCACATTGCGGATCTTCAGACAGCCAGCCATCATACCGATAAAGAACAGCGTAATGCCGAATATGATCCCATAACCGTCCATGTACTCCAGACCATAGGAAAGCAGCTCACTGAGCAGACCAAAGATCATGATGAACAGGATGAAACCGCTCAGACCGATGCCGAAAAAGGCAATCATCTGCAGAACCACGATAAAAATGCCGCGGAAGTCATCCGACTGCTTCTTGTGCAGTACAAATCTGCCGCAGGTCTCGCACTCATAATGACAGTGCTTGAGAAGTCCGTAGCGCGTGAGCAGATCAAAACGTTTCAGACAGGTCGCCTCGCTGATATTCAGCTTGCCCGCTGCCTGTGCAGAGGTCATGGAACCAAAGCCCGATTCTGTAAACATACGATTGAACTTTGTCGCGTACCGGAAATTCCGGATATTGCGCACGCCCAGCCATGTAATAAAGCCGAACTCAATGATGAACGGCAGAAACTCCTCTATATCATCCGAAAAATACTCAAAATCCGTCAGACCCATCAGCAGCAGGATGAACGTCATCGGCAGACCCAGCACCAGCTGCATTCCTGCCATCACCGCCGTATAGGTCATATGTCCCTTGGAAAGATACATAACAAAACCTCCGCGATACTTCTTGCGTTCCGATGAACGCTCTCAGTATACTATTGTAGCACAAAACGGGGAAAATGTCAAATATGGGAAGAAGTAAAAAAACCGGTCATCGGCAGTACTGTCAGCAAAACAAAAATCCCGCCATACAGCGGGATTTTTGGTTCATACCTGCTTTTATTCCACCTGTCTGCCAAGGAACTGTGCTGCCGCATTGACAAGGCTTTTCTGCAGCTCGGATACGGTCTGGCGGTTCTCGCTGGACAGGAATGTGACCGCACCGGTCACATCGCCGGAGGACAGGATCGGCATACAAGCCAGTGCAGGCTGTTCCACGCCCTCAACTGCATAGAATTTGCGCTCCGCATCCTCTGCAAAGAACTGTCTGCGGGACTCCATCAGCTCCTCCAGCTCCGGAGAAACGCGGCGTTCACTAAATTCCTTCTTTGTGACGCCGGAGGTTGCCACCACATGGTCACGGTCAAACACCACGACCGGACAGCCCGCCAGCTTGTGCATGATGTCCGCCACCTGCGTCGCATTCTCGCTCATCTCTCCAATGGCAGAATACTTCTTGAAGATCACTTCACCGTCATTGCTTGTGTAGATTTCGAGGGGGTCGCCCTCCCGGATCCGCATGGTTCGGCGGATCTCCTTGGGGATCACGACTCTGCCGAGATCGTCGATCCTCCTGACAATTCCAGTTGCTTTCATAGCATTTTACTCCTTTTTTGCAAGATTGCAGGAATAGTATCTGCCGGAATCGGGGAATTATGCGGATGGGAAATGGGAATTTTTTGAAAACTACATGCTCGCTGCAAAAAGTTTGCAAACTTGGAAGGGCGGCGGGGGAAAGGTAATTTGGGTTGGCAAACTTCAAATGATGCGAATCTTAAATGACGCGAAAAACGATAAGGAATCTGCTTGACATTTTCGCATAAAATCCGTATAATTAAAGTTAGAAGACGCTCATATGCTGGAACAGGAACCCAAAAAGCTTGTCAGAACGATACAGGCGCAGCAATGAGCATGACGGGTGCTGAATGGGTTGATACCAGGTCGTGCTGACGCTAAGCCCAATACCGGAACCTCTGCTAAAGCATCCGCTATTTTGTGCCGTTTTACGGCAAGAAAGTAAGTGAACGCATATGAAACGACAGCTTGCGTTATTTCCTTTTCTCCTTTTTCTGCTCTGCGGATGCACCCCGTCCGCAGAGTCCTCTCCGGAGGAAACGGAAGCCGTCCGCGATATTTTCGCAATGGACACCTATATGTTCCTCAAAGCCTACGGCGATTCCGCCGACACCGCTCTTGGCATTGCCGCAGAGCGGATTTTGTCGTTGGAGGAGACCTTTTCCGTCACCTCGGAAACCAGCGATACCTGGGCGGTCAACCATGCAGGCGGCAGTCCCGTGACCGTATCGGAGGATACCCTCACGCTTTTGCAGACGGCGCAGGACATCGGCACAAAAACGGACGGCGCGCTGGATGTGACCCTCTACCCCGTGCTTTCCGCATGGGGCTTTACCAAGGAGAACCAGCATATCCCGGATGCAGAAACGCTTGCAGAAGCACTGGAGCTTGTGGATTTCCGTAAGATCACACTGGAGGGGAACTCGGTTCAGCTTCCCGCCGGAATGCAGCTCGATTTCGGCGCACTGGCAAAGGGCTACACCGGCGACTGTGTGATGGAGATCCTGAGAGAAAACGGCGTTGCATCGGCACTTGTCAACCTCGGCGGCAATGTGCAGGCACTCGGCACAAAGCCGGACGGTTCCTTCTGGAAGGTTGGCGTTCAGAATCCCTTCGCCCCCTCGGAGCAGGTCTGTATTCTGGAGATCGCGGATGAAGCGGTCATCACCTCCGGCAATTATGAACGATATTTCACCAGTGAGGATGGGCAGAACTACTGGCATATCCTGGATAGCAATGATGGCTGTCCGGCGGACAACGGGCTGGTATCCGTAACCATCGTCGGGGAATGCGGACTTCTGTGCGACGCACTTTCCACCGCGCTGTTCGTGCTGGGTACGGAGGGAGCGATCGACTACTGGCGCAGTGAGGGCGGTTTTGAGATGATCCTCATCACGGATGATGCGGAGCTGTACTATACAGAGGGGCTTGCAGAATCCATCCAGCTCATCGGCACGATGCCGGCGGAGGTGATCACCCATGAGTAAGCAGGTAAAGCTCCTGATGCTTGCGGCAGGGATTCTGTTCCTGCTGGGCATCATCGGCACCGTGCTTGTTCTTCGTCCATCAGAAAGCCGCATGGCGGAGATCGTACAGGACGGCATGGTGCTGTACACGATCGACCTTGCGGATGCGGAGGATCAGGAGATCACCCTCACCTCCCCGGAGGGAAGCACCAACACCATAACGATAAAGAACGGTGAGATCTGCATTTCCCATGCCGACTGTCCCGATCAGACCTGTGTGAAAACGGGGATACTCTATTCGGAGAGCCTGCCAATCGTGTGTCTGCCCAATAAGGTAATTGTGCGGTTCAGGTAAGGAGGAGAATATGACAATCAGACGACTGACACAGCTTTCACTTCTGACAGCGACGGCACTCATTATTTTCGTCATAGAACTGCGCATTCCGGATCTCGTTCCGATTCCGGGCGTGAAGCTGGGGCTTGCCAATATCATCACGGTGTACGCCGTCCAACGCTTCAAAGCGGGGGAAGCCGCCATGCTCGTGCTGGTGCGCATCCTGCTGGGTTCGATGTTCAGCGGCAATCCCTCCGCCCTGCTCTACAGCCTCATGGGGGCGGCGTTCTGCCTGTGCGGAATGCTCCTCCTGCGGAATATCATCCCGCTGAAATATCTCTGGCTTTCCAGCGTGATAGGCGCAGTTCTGCACAACACGGGGCAGATCCTCGCAGCAGTGCTGGTCATGCGGACGCTCTCCGTTCTCGCATACTACCCCATCCTGCTAATTTCCGGCTGTATTGCGGGATTCTTTACGGGGATGTGTGCGCAGATGGTGGTGGGGAGGATGGGTAATCATGAACACAAAAAAGGACGGTAATTTTCCGTCCTTTTTT
>JAZNKY010000054.1:0-16700 GCA_045578805.1 Oscillospiraceae bacterium | reverse complement strand
CCCCCACCCCTGCCCCCTCCCCGAGGGGAGGGGCTATACTTCGGGGACTTCGTCCCCAACCCCCTTTTGCGGAGCTATCGCTCCACGTTTAATTTTTGTTTTTCGGCTGACTGAGCTGCTGCACGATGGTGCGGCGGCTCTTTTTTGTATATTTTTCTGAAAAGCGGTCATACTTCCGGTGAGGAAACAATGTCAGCAACTTATTACTTCGGCAATTAAATATAGATGCTTTTTTGGGGTTAGCACTCCAAAATTGCCCCCACCCCAACCCCTCCCCGAGGGGAGGGGCTATATATGGAGGGTACTGCGTACCCTCCACCCGCCAAAGGTTATCGCCTTTTGAATCCATTTTCCTGAAGTTGTTGATATTGAGTGAGGAAGGAGGACTGTTATGGCAATACTTTTGATCCGTGCGCTGATCGTCTACATTGTGGTTATTTTTTCTGTCCGTCTGATGGGTAAGCGACAGCTCGGCGAGCTGCAGCCATCGGAGCTGGTCATTACCATTCTGGTGTCCAACATTGCAACACTCTCGCTGGAGGATACGGAGATCCCGCTTCTGCGGGGCATTCTGCCGATCCTGGCTCTGGTCTGCTTTGAGGTCATCGTTTCGTGGGGATCACTCAAATCTGTAAAACTCCGGCGGCTGATCTCCGGCAGCCCGAAGATCATTATCCGCGACGGTGAGATCGACCAGGAAATGCTTCATGCTCTGCGGTTTTCCGTGGATGACCTGATGAGTACGCTCCGGACAAGCGGTGTGTTCACGGTCGAGGAGGTACAGTTTGCCATCGTGGAGACCAACGGCTCGGTGTCGGTCTATCAGAAATCGCAGGTACAGCCTGCCAGCAAAAAGGATGTCCATGCAGCACAGAAGGATCTTGACCCGCCGCAGATCATCGTGGCAGACGGTCAGCTCCGCGAAAAGGCACTGGAAGCCATCGGGCAGGACAGAAAATGGCTGGATGCGGTACTGCGCGGGAAATCCATCTCGCTGACGGAGGTCTTTCTGCTGACAGCGGACAAGGCTTGCAGCACCCATATCGTGCGGCGCAGGAACGGAAGGGGGAATCAGGCATGAACCGGCTCAAAATCACCATCGGCATTCTTCTGCTGCTGACCGCACTCTGCGTGACTTCACTGATAACCATTCACAGGCAGTGCGAACGCTTCAGTGCACAGACGCAGGAGATCATTGACTGCATTTCCGAGGGGGACACAGAGGGAGCGGTGGCGGAATGTGACGAGCTTCTGGAAATGTGGGAGAAATTCCATGATACGACAGGAATCTTTATTGATGGGGAACGGCTTGACCCCATCCGTGAGATCCTGGCAGGGCTTCCCGCACTGGTTGCAGAGGCGCATCCCGACCTGATGAACCGTCTGGAAACCCTCCGCACGCTTGCTGAGGATCTCTTTCTGGAGGAACTGCCGGATCTGTGGCATATTCTTTAGGCACAAAATTTTGTGCTATAAAGCCGCATCCGGAGGCTTTCCGCACATCCGGCACGGTTCTTTTTCGCGTGAAGTATCCGGTTTCCCGGCATATTTTTGAAATCTCTTGCAATTTGTCAATTTTTGTGCTATACTGTAATCAACGGCACTGCCGTAAATTACAGAAAGACAGGTGTATATGTATGGACATCAAAGCAAAAATCGAAGAACTGACTGAAAAGATCAAGAGCGACAAGGCTCTGCAGGAAAAGTTCCAGTCCGATCCCATCGGCGCAGTGGAATCCCTGCTCGGCGTTGACCTGCCCAATGACCAGATCGAAGGCATTGTGGAAGGCATCAAGGCAAAGATCAAGCTCGACAACATCGGCGATGTACTCGGCGGTCTGGGCGGTCTGTTCGGCAAGAAGTAAGAGCCTGTTTCGTATCTTTCAATAGCAGCCTTTTCGGCATCTTTTCCCTGTATCTTTGCCCGAAATCCTTGAAATACATGTAGTATTCCTGCGGATTTCGTGCTTTGATACATGAAAAATCTGCTCGAAAATCCTACTATTTCCAGATACAAAACACGCTCCAAGAAGCTGGAAACCTCGCAGCATGGCTTTTTTCAATGCTATGCTGCGAGGTTGTCTGCACACCACAAAGGGAAAAGGAGTAGGATTATTATGAACCTGAAGAAATTATTTGCAGCATTGACAGCCGCTGCAATGCTTGGCACAATGACAGTATTTCCGGTATCGGCGGCGGAGACAGAAACAGAGCCGGCGGCGGAGCTGGAAAGCAACAATACGATGGGTACAGCAAATGACATTACCCTCGAAACCCCCATGCAGGGCAGTTCCAGTTCCACCACGGACAAGGACTACTACAAGCTGACACTTACGGAGAACGGCAAGCTGAACATGTCCTTCGCCATTCCGGAGGCACCGACAACGACCACCGGACGCACCTACTGGGAAGTCACACTGTATAATGCTGACGGCGCAGCCATCCGTACCTATACGATCAACGGCAGAGCGATCAAATATTATATGAATGGTAATGGTCTGAATGCAGGTACTTATTATGTTGGCATCACACCCGATGATTATTACCTCAGCTCCCAGACTTATACACTGACTGCCTCGCTGGATACGGAAACGCCTTATGAAAGCGAAGGAAATGACACCATCAAGAACGCAGATACACTGCCTCTGAACACCGCCGTCGGCGGATGCACCCACAAGCTCAATGATACGGATTACTTCCAGTTCACGCTGGAGGAGGACAGTGCCGTGGATCTGGTATTCTCCATCAGCGACATTATCTCTGAGACTTCAAGCTCCAATTACTGGAACCTCACGCTTTACAGTGCCGATGACAGCGGCAAAGCGATCCAGAGTTTTTCTGCCTACGGTACAAAGCTGAATTATTATCTGAATACCGCAGGTCTGAACGCTGGTACATACTATATCAAGATCGCAACGGATGATTACTACTGGACAAACGTTGCCTATACACTGACAGCAAATGTGACTGCTGGCGCGGACTTTGAGAGTGAGAACAACAACACCCTGAAAACTGCGGACGAGCTGCCTCTGGATACGGCTTTCGGCGGTACCATCCAGAACAGCAGTGATGTGGATTATTATGTATTTACATTAACGGATTTCGGCGTTGTAGATGTGGATTTCTCTATTTCCGATCCGGTAACAGAAACCACTTCACGCACCTACTGGACAGTTGGCCTCTGTACCGGTGACGGCAATATCATACGCACCTTTTCGATCGACGGCACCAAGACCAATTATGATCTGACGATCCAGGGCTATGATGCTGGTACCTTCTATCTGCGTGTGCAGCCGGATGATTATTACTACAGCAATAAAATCTACACACTGACTGCAAAGCAGCTGGAAGATACAAACTGGGAGGGCGAATTTAACGACACCATGTCCACAGCGGATACGCTGACTGCCAACACGCCCATCAACGGCAGGATCCATGCGAGCGCAGGTAAGGATTACTACAAGCTCACACTTGACAAGGGCGGCAAGCTGGATCTCAGCTTTGTGATCGAGCCGAACAGCTCCAATGATAATGAATACTGGCAGGTCACACTCATGGACGAGAATGGCTCTTCCCTTTTGACCAAGGCGATCGACGGCGTGAATGCCACCACGACTCTTTCCGAATATGAGGCAGAAGCCGGCACATATTATGTATTGGTAGAGAACGACAGCTATTACTACTGGACGACCAAGTATACCCTGACTGCAAATTTTGAAGAGGATACCTATGTGATCGGTGATGTGAACGAGGACACCAAGGTGGATGCCTCCGATGCGGCTTCCCTTCTGATTGCCGCTGCAAAGATTGGCTCCGGCGGTGAAAGCGGTCTGACAGAAACGCAGGAGGCTTCTGCGGACGTGAATGCAGATACTGCCATTGATGCCACGGACGCTTCTTCCATCCTGCGCTATGCAGCAGCCATCGGTTCCGGTGACACAGAGGCAAAGCTGGAAGATTTCGTTTGATCGTGAAGCTCGCTGGGCATCTCTAAAAACCGGAACACGAGCAGAATTTCGTACATGACTGGTATCAGATGCAAGGAAACAAGGTGCAGACATACTGTATGTATGTCAAGCCTTGTTGACGCAGCAGATGATGCCAGTCATAGAAATTCTGCCGTGAGGGAGGTTTTTAGAGATGCCCCATTGTATAATTCCCGCCGGACGGTGCATAATAGTACTGTCCCCGAAAAGGCAATGTCAATAACTTAATGGGTTCAAAGGGGCGTTAGCTCCTTTAGCGGGTCGCGAGGGCGCAGCACCCGCCTCAAATCCCCCTCCCTTTGGGAGGGGGCAGGGGGCTGCTCCCCACGGGGTGGGGAGACGGCACGAAGTGACAGAGGGGACGGCACCTGTGAGGTGGTCGATCTTTGCACAACTTTCCTAAAGTTGTTGACATTGCCCGAAAAGGACGGAATCTACAGAAGGAGGGTTTCATGATGATGAACCAGATGAAGAAGAACTCCAATATCCACTGCACTGTTTCCCAGTGCAAGTACAACATGGCAACTGAGGACTATTGCAGCCTTGACTGCATCAAGGTCGGCACACACGAGGCAAATCCCACTGTTCCGGAATGTACCGAGTGCGATTCCTTCGTGAAGAGAAGCTGCACAAACTGCGAATAATCCCGAAGCGGAACCGCGGGGGACTTACTCCCCTGCGGTTTTCAGCAATCTGCACAAAAATAGAATATGGAAAAACCACAAAACGCAGAAAGTATATGAAATTATAGTGTAAAGCCTTGTGGTATACTGCAAAATCGGTTATAATAATAGAAATACATGTTACGGCAAAGGAGGAAGCATCATGTTTGATAAAACGATGACATTTTCAGTAAACGAGGAACGTGAGATCGAACTGAAGCGCACTCTGACCATCATTTATGATGCACTGGTTCAGAAGGGGTATAATCCGATCAATCAGATCGTTGGTTATATTTTGTCGGAGGACCCGACATACATAACCACGCACAATAACGCGCGCAGTCTGATCCGCCACATCGACCGTGACGAGCTGCTGCAGGTGCTGGTGAAGCATTACCTCAACCACTAAGGCACAGCGCGTAAACCGCATGATGTTTTTTGAGAGTGTCATGCAATTGAAAGGAACAAGAGGACGGTGCAGGAGCATCGTCCTTTGTTTTTCCAGTGATATTCCTGTTTTTTGTGCACACACTATCCTTGCGGCGGTGAGCCGCAGAAAATAGGTGATGGTATGAAATGGATCGCAGCAATGCTGTTTTGCTGTATGCTCAGCAGTATGCCGGTTTCGGCGGCATCGCGGGGCATCGGCTACGGACAGGGCACACAGGTGGACGGGAACAACTGCCCCACGGGTGCGCTGGAGTTTGACGCGCAGTATGGAAAATACGGCGCATATGCGACAACACCGGACAAAGGCAGGATCATTCTGACATTTGACCAGGGCTATGAAAACGGCTACACGGCGGACATTCTGGATACACTGGCGGAGAAGGATGCGACGGCGATCTTCTTTCTGACGGGCGATTATGCGAAGTCGGAAACGGAGCTGGTACAGCGGATGATCGACGAGGGACACATGCTGGGCAATCATGGTATGACGCACGCGGCACTGCCGACGCTGGATGATGCATCGGCGCGGGAGGAGATCTCCTCACTGCATGAGTTTGTGATTGAGAAATATGGCTATACAATGCAGTATTTCCGTTTCCCCTGCGGTGAATACTCGGAGGAAACGATCAAAACGGCGCAGTCGCTGGGCTACAAGACACTGTTCTGGAGCTATGCGTATGTGGACTGGATGACGGACAAGCAGCCCGACCCGGCGGCATCCCTTCAGAAGCTGTCGGATGCGGCGCACGGCGGAGAGATCCTGCTGCTGCATTCGGTGTCTTCGACCAATGCGGAAATTCTTGGCGAGCTGATCGACGATCTGCGCGAACAGGGATACAAGGTTTAAACGAACGCCCCTCTGCACATCTCGCAGAGGGGCGTTGCTTACTTATAAACAGGCTCACATGTCAGGTTCACACCAAGACGGCGGAAGACCTTTTCATCCACGGGGGAAAGGATGACGGAGGAATGCACCTCACAGCCGCGCAGCTTATCCAGCTGCTGCATACAAAGCTCCGCCTTTTCATCCATGGAAGCACAGATGGACAGGGCAATCAGAGTTTCATCCGTATGCAGACAGGGGTTGCGGTTGCCGAGGTGATCGACCTTCAGATGCTGGATTGGTTCGATGATGGAGGGGGACATGACGTGCAGGTCATCCTCCAGTCCGGCAAGCTTTTTCAGCGCATTCAGCAGGAGCGCGGACGATGCGCCGAGCAGTTCGGAAGTCCTGCCGGTCACGATCGTACCATCCGGAAGCTCCATGGCAGCTGCCGGAAGACCTGTGAGGGCTTCGCGCTGGAGGGCGGGCGCAGTCACGGGGCGATCATTGACCGTGATCCCTGCTTTCTTCATCAGAAGCTTGAGCTTGTAGGTCACATCCTCCCCGATCAGTCCCTTGCGCTGGTCGCACATAGCGGCATAATAGCGGCGCAGGATCTCCTGACGGGAGGCTGTCTTTGCAGCAGCATCATCAATGATGCAGTTTCCTGCCATATTTACGCCCATATCCGTGGGGGATTTGTAGGGGCATTCGCCGAGGATGTTTTCCAGCATGGCGGTCACAACGGGGAAAATTTCCACATCACGGTTATAATTGACCGTAGTCTCGCCGTAGGCTTCCAGGTGGAACGGGTCGATCATGTTCACATCGTTGAGGTCAGCGGTTGCTGCTTCATAGGCAAGGTTCACCGGATGGGTCAGCGGGATATTCCAGATGGGGAAAGTCTCGAATTTCGCATAGCCCGCCTTGCAGCCGCGCTTGTTTTCATGGTAGAGCTGGGACATGCAGACTGCCATCTTGCCGCTGCCGGGACCGGGAGCTGTGACAACGACCAGCTCACGGGTGGTGGGGATATATTCATTCTTGCCATAGCCCTCGTCGCTCACGATCTTCTGAATATCGGAAGGATAGCCCTCGATGGAATAATGCCGGTAAACGCGGATGCCGAGCGATTCCAGACGCTTCTGGAATGCAACGGCGGCAGTCTGTCCGGCAAAGCGCGTCATGACCACACTGCTGACATAGAGACCGATCGTGCGGAAGCAGTCGATCAGGCGGATGACATCGAGGTCATAGGTGATGCCCAGGTCAGTGCGGAGCTTATTCTTGACGATGTCCGCGGCATTGATCGCCATGACGATCTCCACGCGGTCCTTGAGCTGGAGCAGCATTTTCAGCTTGCTGTCCGGCTGAAAACCGGGAAGCACACGGGAAGCGTGGTAATCATCAAACAGCTTTCCGCCGAATTCCAGATACAGCTTTCCTCCAAACTGGGAAATACGCTGCCGGATATGCTCGGACTGCATGTGCAGGTATTTTTCGTTATCAAATCCAATTGCGGACATACATCTCATCCTTTCCATTTGACTGACGGATCGTTTTACCTTACTTATTATACACCAAAATCAAATGGAATGCAAGTAGGGGAAAAAAATTACTTATTATTACTCTGGCAATTAAACATAGATACTTTTTTGGGGGTCAGCACTCCAAAACTCCCCCACCCCAACCCCTCCCCGAGGGGAGGGGCTTTTATAGGAGGCGGCTGCGCCGCCTCCACCGCCCAAGGGGCAAAGCCCCTTGGAACCCCATTTTGGGACTCCGCCCTTTGAACCCCATTAAAAAGAACGATGCATATGCACCGTTCTTTTACTGTCAATCGCAAAATCCTCAAATGCGGCCTGCCTGCGCGGGCTCCGCGCCGCGATCAACTGCACGGCTGCCGTGTCCGCCGGTGAGGTAGAAGTTTTTCATGAGGACGAGGGAGCAGCCGGCAAGGAAGTCGGTTTTTTCGCCGACACTGCTCAGGACGATGCGCTCTGCAATGTCATCGCCTGCAAACTCCTTCACATAACGCTTGAAGTGCGCAAATCCGCGCTCGGTCAGTCCGAAATGGTGCAGCACTACCTTCTGTGCCTGGAAGCTGCAGACCAGATTATGCAGAAGAACGCTCCAGTCCTGCATGATCTCCTGCACGACCTCCTCACAGCGTTTGTCCCCTGCGGATACCGCCTGGTACATCTGCTCCAGCGTGACATGCTCAATATAACCGTCCGTTGCACTGTACAAAAACGGCGTGCGCTCGCGGCTGTAGACCTGCGCGATCCGCGCCTGCATTGCCTGTACGGAAAGCTGTGCGCGCACAGAGCCTGCCGGATAGCCGTCCTGCTGTCTGCCGCCGGGGCGTACAATACAGCGTTCTGTCAGATAGCTGTAGGTCAGATAATCGTTCTCGTACTTCTCCGGGCGAAGTACGGAAATATTGATGTGATTGCCCAGGTGCAGGTAGACCTGGTTCTGATTCTGCGTTCCGCCGCGCTGCAGATCGGAATTTGCCAGTGACAGAAGCCAGACCGCATTGCCGCAGAATACCGGCGGCATCTGCGGAACGGAAAGCCCCTTCTTCAGCTCGGTGAAATCCAGTGTACCGTCCTTGTAGAATACGCGCATTCTGCCGATCATGATCGGCATCACGCCGACACCAAGCCCCAGCACATCCTCACAGGTCAGACAGCTGTTGCTCATCATGCGCTCTGCGGAGGTGATGATGAACTGCAGGATCTCCTTGCGGCTCGTGTGATCGGTACAGGGCATACTTGCCTTGTCCAGAATATCCATGTGCATCGTGCAGAGTCCCACCGTGATCTCATGCTCACTGATGACTGCGCCCAGCACGAACTTATAATTTGCATTGATGTCGAGCAGGATCTTGCGTCTGCCCTTCGGCAGTCTGTCCTGCTGTGTATTCTGGTAGGGTGCCTCGCCGATCTCTGTCAGCAGACCCTCCGTGATCATGGCATTGGTGATCTGCGTGATGGATGCTCTCGTGATCTGCAGCTTCTGCGCAAGATCCACGCGGGAGATCGGTCCCTCCTCCCAGACTGTACGCAGTACCTGCATCCGGTTGATCCGCTTCAAATCCAGTTTACTGATGCCGCTTAACATTTGCCGCCCTTCTTTCCCCTGTTTTTTCTATCTCTTCCACATGGCACTGCCATCAATTTAAGGCAATACCGCACAAAGATTGTGCGTGTATTGCGCAGTCAGATTTTTCGTCAGGTTGTCCAAAAATCACGCAGGCATACTGACGTATGTCAAGAGATTTTTGGGCAAGATGACGGAAAATATGCAAGCAAGACATGCGCAAAGCCGTCAGGCGGTCTTTGTGCGGTGTTGCCTTAAGCTTTCCGACAACATTCATACAAAACTGACCCACATGGAACGGATTAAGTTTATACATTTTATTATACCACAATTTTGATAAAACTGCAATGCGTTTTGCGGAACGGGTATAATTCTGTGGATATGCACAATCTGTGAATTGATTCTAAAGCATACTTTGTGCAGATTACAGGGTTTCCGCCCATTCATAGAGCATCATGCAGAGGGGCATGGTGAGAATGGATAATAACGTGGTCACAGCGAACAGCTCCGAAGCATAGGCGGCATTCTTCTTGTAGTTGAGGCACTGCATGGTACACATTGCGGCGGACGGGGCTGCGGTGGCTGCCAGCACGGTCATTTCCATAATACTGCTGAACGGAAAGCAGAGAAACGCAAGGATCACCGTCCCCGGAATGACCAGGAGCTTCAGCAGACTGATATAGAACACGCGGGGTTTCTTCAGGACGGCTGGGAGGTTGGTCTGTGCAATGGTCGCACCTGCCACGAACATGGCAAGCGGCGTATTCAGCTCGCCGATCATGCCGAACGTTTCCGTCAGGAGGGGCGGGAGTGTGATCTGCCCGAAGAACAGCACCATGCCCAGGGCAATAGCAATGATCGCCGGGGAACGCAGAACCTTCAGGATGGACTTCATACTGCGCTGACCGGAGATCTGCATGACACCGTGCGTCCAGGCAAGGAGGTTGAACAGCGTGACGAAGGCGGTCAGATAGAACACGCCCTCAAAGTCAAACATTGCCTGTACAAGCGGAATGCCCATAAAGCCGCAGTTGGAGTAGATGCAGGAAAAACGCTCGATCGCCGTTTCCCTGCCCTCCCTGTCACGGACGGCAAGGTAGGAAATGAGCATGGCAAGGGCATAGGACAGGGCGGAGAGCAGGAACGTCCAGCCAAGATTGGCAGCCAGCTCCGCCTTGAGCTCGCGCTGGTACGCAAGGAGGATGACAATGGGATTGATGACGGTCAGGACGAGTCTCGAAATTTCGCTGACGGTCGCTTTGGAGAGCAGGCGGAATTTAAAACAGCCCGCACCGACGAGGATGAGAATGAGCATGATGAATGCTTGCTGGAGAATGATCTGGGACATACGAACCTCCGAAAAAATGCCCGATGTCAGGCATCGGGCGGAATACTTGATACGATTTTATGATAGCACAACCGCCGGAAAATTGCAAGACCTTGCAGAATTTTCCGGCGGTTGTGCTAATTATTTTCGTCACTGCGGTAAAATTTCATCAGAAATTCGACCCGTTCCAGCCCCACTTGTCCGTTTCGGCATACTTGACATAGATGCGGCTGCCGGCAATGCCCAGCGCATCGCTGAGGATGCCGCAGACCTCTCCGGTCATGCGGTCACATGCGGATGCATTCGCACTGCCGAAAATGCTGACCTCGACCATTGCCGCAGGTGCATCACTTCCCTGGAACCA
The DNA here is from genome assembly GCA_045578805.1 of Oscillospiraceae bacterium. GTDB lineage: Bacteria > Bacillota > Clostridia > Oscillospirales > Ruminococcaceae > UBA3855. Next base: position 5,983 of record JAZNKY010000054.1, on the reverse strand, counting down.
GAGCATCTGCTCCGGCTCAATGGCTACCATGAGCCACTGCTCCGACTTGCCCGGAATGGCAGTGATCGCCTTACCCATGGCGGACTTGATGGCTTCTGCCTTTGCGGCAGGTACGGCAGTGTTTGTCTTGATGTTGATGAATGGCATGATGAAAGACCTCCTGTATAATTTGAAATATCATTCGATTACAAGGGGGATTCTGTTCTCTGACCTCTGCCAGGAATGTTTTCCTTGCAATCTTAGCGTTTTCCCTTTGTCCCCGCAGGGGGCAATGGCAAAACGACATGGGATTCCAAAGGGATCACATCCCTTTGGCAGGGGGTCAGGGGGACAGCGTCCCCCTGTTAATCGAAAGTTATTTTCCAGTTTTGCCGATGGTTCTCTCTCCGATACACACACCAGCCAGCATCCAGAAAATGGGCGCAGTGGTAATGGAGGAGGCTCCGAAGAGCATCATGAGGAGATAGAGCAGTACGGCACCGAACATGCCGGCGGATACCCAGCTGCCGTCCTTGCAGTGCTTTGCACCGCGGCATACTGTCACTGCCATCACAGCGAGGAACAGCAGCAGTGCCGGAATGCCGAGCGTTGCGGCGATATGCAGGTAATGATTGTAGGCACGGTCGAAGGTGTTCGGATTGCCCAGGATCTCATGGTGCTGGTAGAGCTGCGGATAGACCAGATTGTCCGGTCCGCTGCCGACAAGGGGGAAACGTCCGATGATGGAAAGAGAAGTCCCCCAGAGATAACGGTAGGTGTCCGTGATACCCGCAAGCTCAAAATCGCCGTTGGGATTTTCTGCGCCCTCGCCGGTATAGTAGCCGCTGACTGCCAGACGGTAGGAGCTGTCCTCCCACATGACGGCACCGTCATACAGGGTGAAGCCTGCGGATACGGCGGTTTCTGCACCGTTCGCGCGGCTGTAGGTACCGTTGACAGCGGGTGATGCACATACCCAGCCCATGCCGAAAACGAACGCCAGAAGAACGGCGGCAAATCTGCCGAAAGCGGACTTGTCCGCTTTCTTCACAAGCAGGTACGCTCCCGTACCCAGCAGTGCAAGGATGCTTCCTGCAAAACCGAGCAGGCACTGGGTTTTCACTGCCATAAGGATGAATGCACAGGCACTGACGGTGTAAAGTGCGCGGGATTTCTTATCCTCCGCATATGCTGCGCCGAGGATCGCCGGAACGGAGAGCATCACCAGCAGGATCGCCAGAAAGATCGGGCTTCCGGTCAGACCGGAGGGCAGGAACGTGCGGAACAGGAGCAGCGGCTCCAGATTCTGATAATAGGCCGGAAAGCCCAGCGGCAGAGCCTGCAGAAGTCCCCATGCGCACTGCACAAGTCCGAAGATCATCAGACCATCCAGGAGCTTCCGGCGGTTCTTTGCAGTGCCGAGCTGTGCGCCGAGCAGGAACAGACAGTCGTAGAATACGATGGAGAGCAGTCCCTCGCTTCTGCCGTCCGCGCCCATGAGCGAGACATTGTAGTCATAGGAATTGATCAGGCTGACGATCCCCCAGATGACAAGTCCGCCCAGCAGTCCGGCTGGCATCCAGAGGGAGCGCGGTGTGACCTTCTTCATGAAACCGATGAATACAAATACCATCGCTGCCACGCCGATAATGGAAAGTGCCATGCCGGGAACGCTGTAGACCTTCGCAAATTCCAGCGGAATGCAGAAAAGCGGCATCAGGATCAGATACCCCAGCAGGATCTTCAGCAGATAGCCCTGGTATTCGCTGAGCTTCATGTTCAGGATAAAATTGGATTTTTCTGTGGTATTGAATATTGTCTTTGGCATCGTAGTCCTCCTTGTTCTTGAGGGACGGTACAGCGGGAACTATATTCACCGCATTCCCTGTCAAGACATGTGTTTCTTGTAATCTTAACGTTTTGCCTTTGTACCCCGTAGGGGTGCAATGGCAAAACGCCTTGGGATTCCAAAGGGATCACATCCCTTTGGCAGGGGGTGTGGGGGACAGAGTCCCCCACTATACTGCCCCTCAAAAACAAAGGACGGTACAATGTACCGTCCCCGATGTTTTACTTTGCGTACTCCGCTGCACGGCTTTCGCGGATGAGGTGCACCTTGATCTGACCGGGATAATCCATCTCGTTCTCGATCTGCTGTGCGATCTGGCGAGCAACCAGAACCATCTTCTCATCGGAAATGATCTCCGGCTGTACCATGACACGAATCTCTCTGCCAGCCTGGATGGCATAGCACTTATCCACACCCTTGTAGGAAGTACAGATCTCCTCCAGCTTTTCCAGACGCTTGATGTAGCTCTCGTAGTTTTCGCTTCTTGCGGCAGGTCTTGCGGCAGAAATGGCATCCGCAGCCTGTACGATGCACGCAATAGCAGTACGCGGCTCTACATCGTTATGATGCGCCTCGATTGCATGGATGACCTCGGCATTCTCACGGCACTTGCGGCAGACATCCACACCGATCTGGACGTGGGAGCCTTCCACCTCGGAGGTCAGAGCCTTACCGATGTCATGCAGCAGACCTGCACGCTTGGCAAGATTCACATCCACGCCCAGCTCTGCCGCCAGTACGCCGGCAAGCTGTGCCACCTCGATGGAGTGTGTCAGGACATTCTGACGATAGCTGGTTCTGAAACGCAGTCTGCCTAGGAGCTTGATCAGCTCCGGATTTACGCCATGTACATTGGTTTCCAGAATGGCGCGTTCGCCCTCCTGCTTGATCTTATGTTCTACCTCGCGCTTTGCCTTCTCGACCATTTCCTCGATGCGGCTCGGATGGATTCTGCCGTCCGCGATCAGACGCTCCAGCGCGATCCTTGCGATCTCTCGGCGCACCTGGTCGAAGCAGGAAAGGGTGATGGCTTCGGGGGTATCGTCAATGATGAGGTCAACACCGGTCAGAGTTTCGAGGGTGCGGATATTACGTCCCTCTCTGCCGATGATCCTGCCCTTCATCTCGTCGTTGGGCAGAGCCACAACGGATACGGCGGCTTCGGATACCTGATCTGCCGCACACTTTGCGATGGCAAGGGACACATAGCTGCGAGCCTTCTCCTCGCAGTCTTCCTTGATCTGCTGCTCATAGGCTGCGACCTTGACAGCCTTGTCATGCACCAGATCCTCTTCGAGGGTCTGAAGGATATATTCCTTTGCCTGTTCGCGGGTCAGCTCGGAAATGCGTTCGAGAGTGTCCATCTGCACCTTCTTGAGGGCTTCTGCTTCTTCTCTCAGAGTGTCCGCTGCCTTGATCTTTTCCTGGAGTACCTCCTCCTTCTGTTCAAGGCTGTCGAGCTTCTTGTCGAGTGTTTCTTCCTTCTGATGGATCCTGCGCTCCTGCTTGGATACCTCGCTGCGGCGGTCACGGATCTCTTTTTCCGCATCCGAACGAAGCTTGTGGATCTCATCCTTGGCTTCTACCAGAGCTTCCTTCTTCTTGGTTTCAGCCTTTTTGCCGGCATCTTCAAGCACGCGCTGCGCTTCTTCGATCCTGCGTTCTGCTTCTGCTACCTTGGCACGCGCCTCCTGCTCTGCGGAACCGAGTACAGCCTCCGCCTCCTGGCGGCGATGCTCAATACCCTTCTGGAATGCCTGGTCGCTTGTAATCTTGCGCACGATGAAGATCGCCGCAACTGCTGCCACCAGAAGAATGGCCAGCACGATGATGATGATTGTTTCCATGTTGTGCATTACCTCCTTAATTTGTAAAGTTATATTGATCGCAGTAAACTTTACGCAGGCGGTAAATGCCGCTTTCTTTATTCATTTTTCAAACTTATGATGACTGTGCCGTTTTGATACGGACACAGGACACGGGAGCATTTCAGCTGCCTGATACTTTTGCGTTTATAGTCCACCGCAGTTCCCTGCGGAATCAAAAAAAGTAATGGAATGATATAAAGTCAGAAGCTGCCTCGGCAGCTCCAAGCCGCAATTACTGCTGCGTGATCCAGTGACGGACAATCCCACCGCCGCTGAATGCAAACTCCGGTTCGACTTCCATGCTTGCCGGGCGTTTACTAAAATATCATACAACATTATTATAATTGTAAACTTTTTTACGTCTTTTGTCAAGGGGAAAAGCGGAATTTTTTTATGCTTTTCCGGAATTCGCATCCGATGCCCTTCCATATACTTCCAATGCAGCAGGAAAACAGTGCGTTTGTACATCTACCAAATACACATGAATTTTGACAGCGGACATTTTTCACGTCAAAATCCACATCCGGATATAAAAAAGGGCGTGGATTTCCGTATAATTCTACAAAAAGCAACGCGGACAATGCAGAAATGCTTGCAAAAAGGACGTATTTAGGGTATAATAAGAGCATTGAAGATCACGCATTTTTGGGAGGAACAATCACATGGAACTGACTGCACTGAACAAGGCACAGCTGGATGCTTTTTATGAAGAATGCAAAGCGGCATATGACGCTTACTGCGCACAGGGTCTGAAGCTGGATATGTCCCGCGGCAAGCCCGCACCGGCTCAGCTGGATCTGAGCGAGGGTCTGCTGGACGCGATCACCGGCGAGGAGCTGATCGGCGAGGCAGGCGACTACCGCAACTACGGACTGCTCGACGGCATTCCGGAGGCAAAGAAGCTGTTTGCACCGATGCTCGGTGTGGAGCCGGATGAAATGTTCATCTTCGGCAATGCGAGCCTGCAGGCAATGTACCTGACCATCAGCTATGCCTATTCCCATGGTCTGATGGGCAATACCCCCTGGAACAAGCTGGAAAAGGTGAAGTTCCTGTGTCCTGTACCGGGCTATGACAGACATTTCAGCATCACACAGTTTTTCGGTGCGGAGATGATCAACATCCCGATGACCGAGGACGGTCCTGATATGGATCTGGTGGAAAAGCTGGTATCCGAGGATGCCAGTGTGAAGGGCATCTGGTGCGTACCGCAGTATGCAAATCCGACCGGCATCAGCTACAGCGACGAAACTGTACGCCGCATGGCAGCCCTCAAGCCGGCAGCACCGGATTTCCGCGTATTCTGGGACAATGCTTACTGTGTGCATCACCTCTGCGATAACCCGAAGACCATCCTGCCGATCCTGGCAGAAGCAAAGAAGGCTGGCAATGCAGATATGGTCTATCTGTTTGCTTCCACTGCCAAGATCACCTTTGCAGGTGCCGGTGTGGCAGTGATGGCAGCAAGCAAGGCAAACCTCGATGACCTGAAGAAGGCACTGAACATGTTCACCATCAGCTTTGACAAGATGAACCAGATGCGCCATGTGAGATATTTTGACGGCAAGTTTGAGAACGTGCTGGCGCATATGGAAAAGCACCGCGCGCTGATCCAGCCGAAGTTCGAGGTAGTTCTGAACACACTCGAAAAGGAGCTGAAGCCCCTGGGCATCGGCAATTGGGTGACACCGCAGGGCGGCTATTTCGTATCCTTCGACGCACCGCAGGGCTGTGCAAAGCGCATCGTGCAGCTTTGCAAGGAGGCTGGCGTTGTGCTGACGGGTGCAGGTGCAACTTTCCCCTACGGCATTGACCCTGAAGACCGCAACATCCGCATCGCGCCGACCTATCCGACCGTTGAGGAGCTGCAGACAGCAATGGATCTGTTTGTACTCTGTGCAAAGATGGCTGCCGCTGAGAAGCTGCTGAATGCCTGATTCCTGATATATACTGATATGCAAAAGAGCTGCCGGACGGCAGCTCTTTTCAGCTTGTAGAAAAAGTCTTTTTCTGGGGTTTGCACACCAAAACTCCCCCACCCCAACCCCTCCCCCAACGGGGGAGGGGCTATAGTTTGGGGACTTCGTCCCCGAACCCCTTTTGCGGAGCTATCGCTCCGCGTCTGATTTCAGTTTTTTCGACAGACTAGAGCCTGTTCACATAAAATGAATATGCAGATTTTCGAGCATAAATTTTACGCAGGCAAGGCAAAAAATCGCAGGCATACAGGCTTATATCCATTGCCTGCATACCATTCATGCTCGAACGGCATCCTATCTCACATTCA
>JAZNKY010000053.1:0-13857 GCA_045578805.1 Oscillospiraceae bacterium | reverse complement strand
TCTCAAAGAAGTAGATCAGGTAGCCCAGGCTCTCCTCGGTGGTGTCATCCATCTCGAGCATGATGTTGGGCACGCCGCCCTCAGTGTGTGCCAGAACTGTGCCCTCGAGCGCCTTGCGGTTGACAACGGACATATTCTGGTTTGTGAGGAAGTTCAGGCCGTCGAGATTCTCAGCATCGTCCTCGAGGAAGAAATCCTGCTTGGGTGTCTTGATATCCACAACAGTCTCAAACATCACTCTGGAACCATCCTGAATGAACTGACCCATGGAGTGCAGATCGGTGGAGAAAACAACGGAAGACGGGAAAATACCCTTGTTGTCCTTGCCCTCGCTCTCGCCGAAGAGCTGCTTGTACCACTCGGACATCATTGTGAAGCTCGGCTCATAGGAAACGAGCAGTTCGGTGGACTTGCCCTTTCTGTAGAGGATGTTGCGCAGTGCAGCATACTGGTAGCAGTCATTCTCCTCGAAGTCTGCCTCGTATGCCTTCTGTGCCTTTGCAGCACCTTCCATCAGCTTGTCAATATCACAGCCTGCAACTGCGATCGGGAGCAGACCAACTGCTGTCAGAACGGAGAATCTGCCGCCGACATCATCCGGCACAACGAAGGTCTCGTAGCCCTCGGTATCGGACAGCTCCTTCAGAGTACCCTTTGCCTTGTCAGTTGTGGCGAAGATACGATCCTTTGCGCCTTCCTTGCCGTACTTGTCCTCAACGAGCTTCTTGAATACGCGGAATGCCAGAGCCGGTTCTGTGGTCGTACCGGACTTGGAGATGACATTCACGGAAATATCCCTGCCCTCGCAGATGGACAGTACCTCATTGAGATAGGTGGGATTGATATTGTTGCCGACATAGTAGATGTCGGGGGTATCCTTCTTCAGGTTGTTGTAGAAGGGGGACTTGAGCAGCTCAATGGCAGCTCTTGCACCCAGATAGGAACCGCCGATGCCGATCACAATCAGGACATCGGAATGCCCCTGGATCTTCTTTGCAGCCGCCTTGATGCGTGCAAATTCCTCCTTATCATAATTGGTGGGCAGATCCAGCCAGCCAAGGAAGTCACTGCCGAGACCGGTCTTGTCATGGAGTGTCTTTGCAGCCTCCATTACCTGACCCTTCATTGCTGCCAGCTCATGCTCACCAACAAACTCTTTGAGATACTTTTTGTTCAAATTCAATGCCATAGCAAACGCCTCCAGATATAGAAAGTCTATTTACTATATCATACTATAAAATCGGAAAATTTGCAAGCATCTTCTGTGCTGCAAAAGCAACATTGTGAAAACGCAACAATTCTTCATTCTATTTTTTGTGGATTCCGACAAAGTTTGCTGCATCTCAGAAAGCATATTACTTTTCATTTCCGCTTCATCATATGGTATCACAGGAGGTGCATTATGAAACAGACTGCGATCATACTCAGCATCCTGCTGCTCTGTGCGTTTCTCCGGGGGCTTCCTGTCCATGCGGAGGAGGGTGCGGATGCGGTGCTGCTGGTGGAGGCGCGCACCGGCATGGTGCTTTCAGAGGAAAATGCGGATGTGATACTGCCCGTTGGTTCGCTTGCCAAGCTCATGACGGCACACCTTGCCGCACAGGCGATGGCGCGCGGCGATCTCACGGAGGAAACCGTGATCACTGCCGGGGATGCGGTGACGGATATTCAGGGAGCGGTCATCTGGCTGGAGCCGGGGGATACGATCACGGCGGCGGAACTGCTCATGGGACTGCTGGCAGGAAACGCCAACGATGCGGCGGCGGTGCTTGCAGTGCAGATCTCCGGCGATGTGAAAACCTTTGTAAATGATATGAATGCTGCGGCGTTTGACCTGGGGATGCGGAACACGCATTTCACCTCTCCGCAGGGCTATGACGATCCGCTGGCATATTCTACGGCGCGGGACATGGGACGGCTTGCCTGTGCGGTGCTTTCGCAGGAGCGTCTGCAGCCGTATCTGACAACATGGCGGACGTTCATCCGCGGTGAGACGGTGGAGATCGTGAATGAAAACACGCTCACGCGCACCATGGACGGGTGCATGGGACTGAAGGCGGGGCATTCCGAAGCGGCAGGACAATGCCTGATTGCGGCTCGTACGCAGGACGGGATGCTCTGCGCGGCGGTGGTGCTTGGCTGTGAGGACGAGGACGAACGATTCCGCATTGCAAAGCGGCTGCTGAATACGGGCTTTTCCAGCTATAAGCTCACGCTGCCGGCACTTGCGGAGGAATTTCTGATGCCGCTGAAGATCGAGGGCGGCACGGAAGCGGCAGTACTGCTGGAGCCGGCAGCTCTGCCGGAGCTGGCTGTGCCGCAGAGTGCTTCGGAGCTGGAGACGGTGCTGGTGCTGCCGGAGTATGTACAGGCTCCCGTCAGCCGGGGACAGACGGTGGGCATGGTGCATTTCTACCATGGCGACACGCTGCTCTGCAGTGTTCCCCTGCTGGCATCGGAAGCGGTGCCGGAGATCAGGTTTTCCTTTTCTTTCCGCAAGGTGCTGCGGTTTTTATTTACATGAGGAAGATTTTTAGAGATGCCTATAACAAAAGCTGCTGCACCGGAGTGCAGCAGCTCATTGCTATGTTGTGTGTCGATTACTTTACGATGAACTTATCAATTGCTTCGAGAAGCTTTTCAGCATCGTCTGTGTAAGCGCGAAGCTCGATCGGCTTGGACAGGTCCAGGCTGAAAATACCCATAATGGACTTTGCATCGATCGCATATCTGCCGGAAACGAGGTCGATATCGAATTCAAAGCGCATAATTGTGTTGACGAAATCCTTTACATCGTCGATCGCTCTCAAAGAAACTGTTGTTGTTGTCATAAAATTACCTCCTAAGCCGATTGTCTTTTTTCCTTGTGTACAGCTTTTTCTGCTGTGACTATAGCATACCACGAAAAATGCGGAATGTCAAGGGGCTTGCACAATTTTCAGCAATTTGATATAATAGGAATGACGGCGTTTTATCTTTTTTAGACAGGTTTTCCATCAGCGGTTACAAAATGGATGCAGAACGTTACAAAACGGCTATAAATTGGGGATTGTAGTTATGGAATAGAGTTTTTCAACAGATTGTAAAATGCGACTGTAGCGATAATGGAACCGGCAGCTAAATACAGATTTTTTCTTGGGTATAGTACTCTGTAGCTGCCCCACCCCCTGCCCCTTTCCAAAGGAAGGGGGATTTGGGGGGGGGGCTGCGCCCCCGCGACCCGCCAAAGGCTGCCGCCGTTATCGAACCTGAATTGCCGGAATCATGAAGGAGAGCATTGCTATGAGGATGTATTTACAGAATTTCGGATGCAAGGTCAATGCGATCGAAACGGATGGCATTGCTGCGCTGCTGCGGCAGGCGGGATGGACAGTCGTTCCCTCCCCTGAAACGGCGGACGCGGTCATTCTCAATTCCTGCACGGTCACGGCATCCGGCGACCACCGGATGCTGACGGCACTGCGGAGGCTCCGGCAGACGGTGCCGGATGCGGTCATTGTACTGACGGGCTGTTATGTGCAGGCGTTTCCGGAGGAGGCTGCTGCACTTTCTGAGGCAGATATTCTCATCGGCACAAAGGAGCGCGGCATGATCCCCGCACTGCTGGAGGAATTTCTGCAAAAGCGCAGACCCTGCCGTGCGGTATCCGCATACGGCAGAAAGGATGCCTTTGAGGTGCTTCCTCTCAGTGAGGAAACCAACTATACGCGGGCATTTCTCAAAATCCAGGACGGCTGTGACCGTTTTTGTTCCTACTGCATCATCCCCTATGCGCGGGGGCGGTGCCGTTCGCTCCTGCTCCCGGAGCTGCGAAAAAGTGCGGAAGCTCTGGCGGCGCGGGGGTATCGGGAGATCGTGCTGTGCGGCATCAATCTTGCCTGCTGGGGGCAGGACGATGGTCTGCATATCGCGGACGCAGTGGATGCCTGCACGGATGCCGGTTTTGCGCGGGTGCGTCTGGGTTCGCTCGAACCGGATGGACTGACGGACGAGGTACTGTCACGGCTGGCGGGAAATCCCGCCTTCTGCCCGCAGTTCCATATTTCTCTGCAAAGCGGCTGTGACCGGATATTGAAGGCAATGCACCGGCATTACACCTGTGCGGAATATGCCGGACTTCTAGAAAAGATCCGTGCGCTGTTTCCGGACTGTGCCGTCACTACGGACATCATGACGGGCTTTCCGTCGGAAACGGAGGCGGATTTCGCGGAGACGCTTGCCTTTGCAAAGCGGATGCAGTTTGCGAAGATCCACATTTTCCGCTACTCCCGAAGAAGCGGAACGCTTGCAGACAGGATGCCGGAGCAGGTGGCAGAATCCGTAAAAAAGGAACGTGCAGACAGGCTTTCTGCACTGGAAAAGCGGATGGCAGAGGCGTTCCTGCAAAGCCGTGTGGGAAGGACGGTCTCCGTACTGTTTGAGCGTGAAAAATCGCCGGATTTCCACAACGGACATGCGAAGGACTACACGACGGTTCTCGTGCCTGCCGGAGCGCATGACGGGAGCTTCCGGAACCGGGTGTGTAATGTGAGGATCACGGGGGTGGAAAACGGAAAGCTCATCGGCGTGATCGCCGATGAGCTTGGATGATTACTGCATCGCACACATCTGCTCATATAATCCAGGAACTGCGGATGTGGCGAGGATCTGCATGACAGTCGCGATGTCGATCACTGCATGACCGATCATGATGGGCAGAGGATTCCGGTTTCTGCGGTAATGCCAGCAAAGAATGATCGTCAGCGGCAGGAAGGATAAAAAGCGATAGAGAATGTATCTGCCGTCAGGCAGCGTGGGAATGAAACTGTGCTGGAGGGCGAAGAAGAACGCCGGAATCAGGATCGCCGCATACTTGTTCCTGATCTGATTCACGCCGCAGCCCAGATACAAGCCATCCTCAGCAAAGGCGGTTGTAATGGGAAGAAGCGGAATGTTCAGAACTGCCAGCCACAGCGGTATGGGCGCGATCAGCATGGGGGCGGCGTAGGGGATCACGCCGTAGCAGAGAAATCCGGCAAGGTACATGCCGCCCATCCCCACAAGGACGATCAGAAAGATCATGGCAATGATCTGCTTCGGTGTCGTTTTTCCCTTTTCATAATTGATGAGCTTCCAGTAGCTCCCGCCCTGCTTCCGGGAAATGAGAATCAGCAGCAGGATGGTCAGAAGATTGACCGCACTTGCCAGAACCGACCACCAGTGACTGATCTCCTCAAAGCTTTTGCCGGTAACGGAGGATCCGATTACGAATAGAAGAAGAAATACTGCACAGCGGATCGGCAGTAAAAAAGGTAATTTTTTGTTCTCCATTTACACTTTCCTCATGATTGGCAGCATAACTGCCGATTCTTACAAAAAGGACGATGCAGATGCACCGTCCTTTTTCATTTTCAATAGCTATGATGCTCTGCGAAGCAAGCATCATGCGGTACGGTAAACCATACCGCGAAATAAGGATTCACGTTTCAGGCTATACCCCCGTAACGCGAATCGCCCGCAGAGGCTCTCCGCTTAAGCCTTGCCAACAGAGCCGAACAGCTCCATCTTTTCCTTAACAGTAGCCTTGATAGCCTCGAAGCCGGGAGCCAGGAGCTTTCTGGGGTCGAAGCCCTTGCCCTGCTGATCCTTGCCAGCCTCGATATATGCTCTTGTAGCTTCCTGGAATGCCAGCTGGCACTCTGTATTTACGTTGATCTTTGCAACGCCCAGAGAGATTGCCTTCTGGATCATCTCAGCCGGGATGCCTGTACCGCCGTGCAGTACCAGAGGCATGTCGCCTACCTTCTCCTTGATTGCAGCCAGAGTGTCGAAGGACAGACCTTCCCAGTTCTCCGGATACTTACCATGGATATTGCCGATACCAGCTGCCAGCATGGTTACGCCCAGATCTGCAACAGCCTTGCACTCGTCGGGATCTGCGCACTCGCCCTTGCCTACTACGCCGTCCTCTTCGCCGCCGATGGAGCCAACCTCTGCTTCCAGAGAAATGCCCAGAACATCACATGCATTTACCAGAGCTGTGGTCTTTGCAATGTTCTCCTCGATCGGATAATGAGAACCGTCGAACATTACGGAAGAGAAACCTGCGTTGATGCAAGCCTTTGCGCCCTCGAAAGAGCCGTGGTCAAGATGGAGAGCTACCGGAACAGTGATGCCCAGCTCCTCGATCATGCCGTTTACCATGCCAACTACGGTCTTGTAGCCGCACATGTACTTGCCTGCACCCTCGGATACACCGAGAATCACCGGAGACTGCAGTTCCTGTGCTGTCAGCAGGATTGCCTTTGTCCATTCGAGATTGTTAATGTTGAACTGACCTACTGCGTACTTGCCGTCGCGAGCCTTGTTCAGCATGTCCTTAGCGGAAACTAACATAATTAAGTCCTCCTAAATTTTCATTTCGGGGTTTTCGCCCCATCGTTATTATTATAACAAATCTGCAAAAAAAAAGCAAGCTTTTCCAAAAATTTTCTGCGGCATTGTGTTTTTTCTCCATTTCGACGAAATTTATACAAAAAACAAGCTTTCACGACCATTCATTTCGTGCATACTGCGGAATCTCGATAGAAAGCATTGACTTTTTGGTAAATATGATTTACAATAATAATATCAGCAGTGGAACACACTGCCAGAATAAATTATCAGGGGGACTTACATTATGTGGACTCGAAGCTTATTGAAACAAAATGCATGGAATTCGCTCAAGGAAAAGGGCTACTACTGGAAAGGTGTTCTGGTATGCCTGCTGACCGGGCTGTTCGCCGGCGGAGGCGGCGGCAGCAGTACCTCCTCTTCCTCTTCTTCGGAAGAACTGAATCTGGATCAGTACCTGGAAAGCGGCACTATGACAGAAGAAGAAATGTCGGTACTGATCGGAATCCTGATCGGCATTGTTGTGGTGTTCGTCATTGCACTTATTTTAGGTTTTGCAGTATATGCTTTTCTCGGCGGACCGTTTGAAGCCGGCAGAGCCAAATTCTTCATCAGTGCAAGGGAAGGCGATTCTTCCATGATGCGCATGTTTGACAATTTCGGCAGCGGCAAGTATCTGGCAACTGTCAAGGTCATGTTTGCACGTTATATCTACACCTTCCTGTGGTCTTTGCTGTTCGTGATTCCGGGCATCATCAAGAGCTATGAATATTACCTCATCCCGTACCTGATCGCAGAGAACCCGCATCTCCCGAAGGAACGTGCCTTTGCGATCTCCAAGCAGGCTATGAACGGCGAAAAGTGGAAGCTTTTTGTTCTGGAGCTCTCCTTTATCGGCTGGCACCTGCTGGGTTTGCTGGCTTGCTGTGTGGGCAGCGTTTTTGTAGCACCGTATGAAACTGCAACCTATGCTGAATTTTATGCCTGCATGAGAGCAAAGATCCTTGCACAGGGCATCTCCACTGAAGAAGAGCTGACGGGCGGTATGAATAACGGCATGAACGGCGGCATGATCTCTGGAGAGATCACATCCGCACAGAATCCCTACGATATGTAATTTCACAGGAGGAACATTGATTATGTGGACGATCAGTCTGTTGAAGAAGAATGCATGGGAATCCCTGAAGGGCTATTACTGGACGGCATTTCTGGTATGTCTGCTGAGCAATCTCATCATCAGCATGGTGGGCGGCAGCACGGGTATGCTCCATACTCCCGCGATCGGTATGCTGCTGGACGGCGGCACCTCCGGTGATGCGGAGGCAGCTCTGGCGATCGGCGCGCTGATTGCGGTGTATGCTGTGATCTTTGTGTTCGCGCTTGCCATCAGCTTTGCCACCTCGGCATTTCTCGGCAATCCGATTTTTGTGGGACAGTGTTCCTTCTTCCGCAAGGCAAGACTGGGCAATGTGGATTTTGGTCACATGTTTGAGGGCTTTTCCAGCAATTACATGAACATGGTCAAGGTCATGTTCCTGCGTTTGCTCTACACCTTCCTCTGGTCGATGCTGTTCATCATTCCGGGCATCATCAAGGGGCTGGAGTACACGCTGATTCCCTATCTGCTCACAGAAAATCCGGGCATGTCCGCAGATCGTGCGTTTGAGATCTCCCGCCGTACCATGAACGGCGAAAAGGGCAAATGCTTCCTGTTCCAGCTTTCTTTCATTGGCTGGTTCCTGCTGGGAGTGCTGACCTGCGGTCTGGGTGTGTATTTTGTACTGCCGTACTATCAGGCTGGCATGACAGAATTTTACGCCTGCATGAGAGCGAAGGCAATTGCACAGGGCATCACATCGGAGGAGGAGCTTTCCGGGGTGATGATGTAATATCAGAAATAAGTGCTGCTGTATGAGAATATGGCAGCACTTTTTTGATGCTTTGGCACACTTGCAAATCCCCGCAAAATATGCTATAATAATTATCATCATACCATTCCCGAAAGCAGGTGTCCCGATGAACCGCAGTCTACTCAAGCATATTGCCGTGCGCGGCAAAGCCATTCTGATGCAGGAGCTTTCTCCGCTTGCGGAAACGCCGCAGGCGGCGGCGTATTCTGCACAGCTGTGGTTCATGCGCCTGACGGCACTGCGCTTTCTGGATGCCAACGGCTGGCTCCCGGATGGAATGCCGCTGTTTCCGGCACATATCCCCCGCCGTGCGCGTGTTCTTACGCTTTGCAGGCAGCTCGCGGAAACACCCGCGCTTGCGGGGCTGTTCGGAGAGACTGCGGATGCCATGCTGCCGGATACCATTCTTTCGGAGAACGGCGCGTTCATGGAGCAGCTCATGCAGCTGGAGGACGATGCATGGCAGGGCTTTCCGGAAATTCTCGGCTGGCTGTACCAGTACCAGAACACCGAGCTGCGTGAGCAGACCTTCCGGATGCTGCGGAGCCGCGTCCGGATTCCGCCGGAGCAGATTCCGGCGGCAACCCAGATGTTCACGCCCGACTGGATCGTGCGCTGCATGACGCAGAACGCGCTCGGCGCGCTCCGGAAGCCACCGAAAAACTGGAACTACTGCATCCCGGAAGCCCCCCAGCCGCCGCATGTCCGCCGTACTTTGAAGAAGCTGACCGATGACCAGCGGACGCGTCCCGTGACGGAGCTGCGGGTGCTGGATCCCTGCATGGGGACGGGGCATATCCTTGCCTATGTATTTGACGCGCTCATGGAGCTGTACCTGCGCGAGGGCATTGCACCGGCGGATGCGGCGGTGCAGATCCTGGAACGGAATCTCTGCGGGCTGGATATTGACGCGGGTGCCTGTCATCTCGCCGCATTCGTTCTTCTGATGAAGGCGCGGGCGCATGATCCGGACATCCTTTCCCGTGACATCCGGCCGCAGCTCTGCCATTTTGCCGGACTGGAGGATATGGAGGACATTTCGCCGGAATACCAGCCCTTTGCGGCGCAGTTTGCCGGTGCCGCCTGCTTCGGTTCACTCCTGAAGCCGGAGAAAACGGAACTGCCGGAGGACTGCAGCGGAACGCTTGCAAGGCTGGGAACGCTCAGCCGTATGCTGAACCGGCAGTATGACGCGGTGATCACCAATCCGCCCTATATGAGCCGCAGCAGCATGGATCCCATGCTTTCTGCGTTTTTGCGGGCGCATTATCCTGACAGCCGTTCCGATCTGTTCGCGGCATTCATGGAACGCTGCACCTCCCTGACTGCGCCGCATGGATGCTGTGCGATGATCACGCAGCATTCGTGGATGTTCCTTTCGAGCTATGAAACGCTCCGCCGGAAGATGCAGCAGTATACACTGCGCAGTCTGGTGCATCTCGGTGCGCGGGCATTTGCGGCGACGGATGTGGGCATTATCGTCCAGACTGCTGCCTTTGTCTGCATGGGCAGTCATGTGCCGGCATACCGCACCGCCTATCTGCGGCTGACGGAGGCGGAGGATAAGGAACGGGCATTTTTCGACCCGGAGAACCGCTATGTCTGCGATACCGGACAGTTCGAGGGCATTGCCGGGATGCCCGTCTGCTACTGGATCAGCAACAGGATGCGCACGCTCTTGCAAAAGCCCCGGCTGGGAACGCACTGTCCAATCCGGCAGGGCATGACCACCTCGGACAACCGCCGTTTTCTTCGTTACTGGCACGAGGTCACACCGGGGAGCATTGCCTTCGGATGTGCGGACGCGGACGAGGCGGCGGCATCGGGGAAACGCTGGTTCCCCTACAACAAGGGCGGAAGAACGCGCCGATGGTACGGCAACCAGAGCCATGTGGTGAATTTTTACCGCAACGGCGAAGAAATGCGGGCATTCCATGCGGAGCTGAACAAGCAGCATTCGGGGGGACGCATCAAGAACGAGAGCATGTACTTCCGGCAGGCAGTGACATGGCAGTTCATCACGGAAAGCTCGCGTTTCTGTGTGCGCTGGCAGCCGGCAGGTTCCCTGTTCGATGTATCCGGCTCCTCCCTGTTTCCGGATGCGGGGGAGATGGAATGGATCATGGGCTTTCTTTCCTCAAAGGCAGCAATGGAGCTGCTGCGCGTCTACAACCCGACCATGAATTTTCAGGTGGAGAATATTGCCAGTCTTCCATGGCTTCCGCCGGACGGATCCACGGAGGAGGTTCGGCGGCTTGTGCAGGACAATATCCGCATTGCCAGGGAGGACTGGGACAGCAGCGAGCAGAGCTGGGACTTCCGCTGTCATCCGCTGGTGCGGACGGGGGTCACACGGCTTTCCGAGGCGTTTGCACAGTGGGAGCTGGAATGCTGGAAACGCCGCGAACGGATGTGCAGGAATGAACAGCAGCTCAATACCATTTTCCTGCGTATCTGCGGACTGGAGGAGGAGCTTTCTCCGGAGGTCGCCGCGGAGGAGCTGACGCTGCATACGCCAGAGCTGCAGGCAGATGTCCGCAGTCTGCTGAGCTTTGCGGTCGGCTGCCTGTTCGGGCGGTATACACTCCCCGGATTTGCACCGCTTGCGGAGAATTTCCTGCCGATGGAGGCAATGGTTCCGGAAATAGAACGCTTCCTGACTGCGTTGTACGGTGCGGAAACGCTGGAGGAAAACCTACGCTTCATTGCCGGTGCGTTAGGCGGCGGCGAGAACGCGCGGGAAGTCATTGCCCATGAGCTTGCACTGCATTTTTATGCGCAGCACTGCCGTACCTACCATCAGCGTCCCATCTACTGGATGGCGGACAGCGGCAGACGGCACGCCTGCCGGGGGCTGATGTATCTGCACCGGATGGACGGCGGGCAGCTCTCGCTTCTTGAACGCCATGCGGCGGAATGCGGCATCCGGCTGGAGGAGGCGATCCGTGCGCAGAAGGAAGCAATTAAAAAAATCAAAAAGAAAACCATTGCTGCTAAGATGCGCAGCCGCCTTACCGCCCTGGAAGCGGAGCTGCAGGAGCTGACAGCCTTCCGCACGCATATAACGGAGCTTGCCGGCACGGAACTTAGACCGGATGACGGCGTACTGCGCAACTACGAAGCCTTCCGGCGCATACTTGCGGCAATACGTTAGAACAGTCCAGTAATTTTCAGTTGATAAATTCATCTTCTATAAATGGATTCAAAAGGCGACAGCCTTTGGCGGGTCGCGGGGGCGCAGCCCCCGCCCGAATCCCCCTCCCTCCGGGAGGGGGCAGGGGGTGGGTAGCCTTAGTTAGTCTATTCTGGTCAGGTGAATTTACATAAATTATAAAAATATTTGGAGGAATCAGAATGGATCAGTTTGCTGAACAGCTTGTCAAAAAAATCAACACCTCGCAGGATGACCTGAAAAAGGGCATCATCATCATTGCCGCCGTCCTGCTCACACTTTTCACCCTGTATCTGACCTTTTTTGTGGCACCCATTGCCGTGGTGCTGCCGTTCGGCGTGGTGTATCTTGCCATTTATGCCTTTAAGCTGATGCATGTGGAATATGAATATTCCTGCACGAACGGCACGCTGGATATTGACAAGATCCTTGGACAGACCAAGCGTGTGCAGATGCTGAGCATTGAGGTGTCGGCGTTCACTGCCTTCGGAAAGGCGGATGAATGCAGCGCCTCCGGCGATGCACTCACCACCTTCTCCGCTGTTGGCATTTCCATGATGGGCAATGAGGAGAACGCGGAGAACTACTATGCCGAGTTCGATCACCCCACACACGGAAAATGCGGTCTGTACTTCACACCCGACAAACGGATGCGCGAGGCGATCGTGCCGTTTTTGCCGAGGGTGCTGAGGGTTAAGAAACAATATTGATCCCGCTCCCCGCCTTACGGCGGGGAATTTTGCAAAAAGGAGAGTTTATGATGCTGCTTGCTACACCCAAACAAATGCAGCTGCTTGAACAGCTTACTGATCGGGCAGGTGTTTCTTATGCGGAAATGATGGAACATGCCGGTTACGGACTGGCGGCTTTTATCCGGAGCTTTTTGCCGGACGGACGCAGGGCGGTATTCCTTGCCGGTACCGGCAATAACGGCGGCGACTGCTATGTTGCCGCGTACCATCTTGCACTTGCCGGATGGGAGGTGCAGGTAATCGCACCATTCGGCGCACCTAAGACGGAAATTTCCTGCAATGCCGCAGAACGTGCCGCGCAGCTTGCGCATGTGCAGGTGGTGTCCGCACCGGATGACTTCCGTGACGGTGCCGATGTCATTGTGGACGGATTGTTCGGCACGGGCTTCCGGGGAGAGCTGCCGGAGGGAACGGACTGCCTTCTGGCGGTACCGGTGGGCGCAAGGCGCATTGCCTGCGATATTCCCAGCGGCGGAAACGGCACGACAGGCAGTGTGAGCCGCCTTACCGCCCGTGCTGATGCGACGGTGACCTTCGGGGCGGTCAAGCTCGGCATGACGCAGTACCCCCTGCGGGAATACTGCGGAGAGATTCATACTGTCAGCATCGGCACACCCACAGAAGTGTGGGAGACTTTTGCAGAGCAGGCTGTTCCGGCACGGCTTGCCGCATGGGAGGATGTCCGCCTGCCCGTGAATGCGCCCGATACCCATAAGAACCGCAGAGGGCATCTGCTCACCGTTGCCGGAAGCATCCGGATGCGGGGAGCCTGCGTGCTTGCCTCCGAGGCTGCCATGCGCAGCGGTGCGGGGCTGGAAACCACTGCTTCTGCAGAAGCGGCACTGCAGACGCTTGCTGTGCGTGTGCCGGAGTGCATGTGTCTGCCGCTTCTGACGGATGCGGAGGGCTTTTTTCTGGATGCGGAAAACCGTGCGCTGCTCCGTCATGCGCTCGGCGGGAAGAACGCGCTCCTCATCGGCTGCGGCATGGGGGTGACGGAAAACACCCGGAATCTGACAAAATTCCTGTTTGCAGAAAGCACCTGTCCGGTCATTCTGGACGGGGATGGTCTGAATGCAGTGTCGGGCTGCATAGAATGCATACCAGAGGGACGAACCATCCTCACACCCCATCCTGCCGAGGCAGCAAGACTGCTCGGTATGACGGCGGCACAGGTGCAGGCGGATCGTCCGGCGGCGGCGCGGCTCCTTGCGGAGAAAACAGGGGCGGTCGCTGTACTCAAGGGGGCAGGAACCGTCGTGACGGACGGCACACACATGACCATCTGCACTGACGGCAATGCAGGTATGGCAAGAGCTGGCAGCGGCGATGTCCTTGCGGGGATCATTGCCTCCCTTGCCGCACAGGGAATGCCCCTCTATGATGCGGCGTGGTGCGGTGTGCTGCTTCACGCTCGGGCAGGTGATGCCGCTGCCCGCCGTCTGCCCGAACGGTACATGCTGCCGCAGGATCTGATCAAAGCATTGGGAGAAGTGATGCAGGACATATAAGAGCCTGTTTACCATCCATCAAGCAGATACTAAACAGCCTCTTATACTAATTCCCTTAATACCAATAGATAACTTTAATTTGCCCCACCCCCTGCCCCCTCCTAAAGGGAGGGGGATTAAGGGGCGGTGCTGCGCACCGC
>JAZNKY010000052.1:0-1748 GCA_045578805.1 Oscillospiraceae bacterium | reverse complement strand
CTGAATTTGAACTTCGGTTTCCGGCTGAATTTCGGTTTCCGGTTCATTCTCCGGAAGATTTTCCTCCAGTTCCGCTTCGAGTGTAGGAAGTTCGTCCGCCATGGTGTTTTTCGTCACACATTCGAGCTTCACATCGTGATCCGGCATAATGAAGCGGATGAAATAGCCTTTATTGCTGTCAAATTCCATCTCCAATTCCTGTCCGTCCAGATAGAACGCATAGGAAGTGTCCGAGGCAATCAGCGTATAGCGGAGAGTAACTTCCTTGCCGGGAGCATAGGAGTCCTTTGCGCCGTCATACATCTGTTGTTCGCCGCAGTAATCGACTTCATAGGTTTTTGCGGTACAAGCGGACAGTATGCACACAAGGGCAAGAATTATCAGGATTCCGATCATTATCATTTTTTTCATATACCTTTTCTCCATACTGCAGTACAGGGCGGCAGAACATAAAATCTCATCGCTCCGTTATTTGTCCGATTACTTCTGTACCGCTGCAAGAGCCGCATCCGCCTTGGCAATCCATTCGGTTCTGTCACCATACTGCATAGTATCAAGCGCATCCACCGTTGCTTCCGCCTGCGCTTCATCAATCGTGCCGTCCTTAACTGCCTTGATCGCTTCGGTAACCGCTTTTGCGGCATTGATCTGCTGTTTCCATGTGTTTTTCATATTTCTGAGGGTCTTCTGGATTCCGAACAGGGTATTGAAATACTTTTCCATGTCAGTGTAATCTATATTGCTGCGGATTTCCAGCCGTACTTCGTACAGACCGGGCGTATTGTTGAACATGAGAACACAGTAATGTTTGGTTTCTTCCTTGCCTTCGGAATTCTTTACCTTTTCGGTATCATAGTCGTAGCCGTACAGGTCGGCAATACGGAATACGCACGCGAGGGTACTCTTACCGAAGAGAAAAATCTTGTAGCGGTTTTCGGTCAGGGCGATCAGACCGGTGGAGGGAGAGACATAAAGTTCGCCGTTTCTGCCGAATCTCTTCAGCTTTTCTTCTTTGTTTTTTGTCTTCAGAAGCGGAACGAAAATCTGCTCCCATGCTTTTGTGCCGAATTTCACCTGTTCGATATGGGAATTGACGGAATCGAGCGTTGCATCGACTTTGTTGAAAATTTTCAGACATTTCTTGCAGCAGACCTTACGGCAGATAAAATTGCCGTCAGCCAGTTTCTGTTCGGTGAGCAGACCTACTTCCGCTCCGCAGATCGCACAGTTATGCTTTGCCATGATATCTTCTCCTTACTATGTAATGATTGTATTG
The DNA here is from genome assembly GCA_045578805.1 of Oscillospiraceae bacterium. Classification (GTDB taxonomy): domain Bacteria; phylum Bacillota; class Clostridia; order Oscillospirales; family Ruminococcaceae; genus UBA3855. The sequence goes on along the minus strand of JAZNKY010000052.1, from coordinate 472 downwards.
TGTTTATGCCCACTGGGCTTCCAATTTTGGTAGTTCTTTTTCAGTTCATAACGCTGCCAGCGTTGACATCAGGTAGTTTTCTGTAACAGAAGTGTAGAGAAAAGTATCGATCATATGATCTCTCTTCATCTGTATAACCTTGTGTGCAAGGTCAGGGGCGGCATTATCATCACAAAGGACTGCGACTTTACATTCGGGATTGCATCTGCGAACCTGTCGGATTTCTTCCAGGCGTGTTCCCATCGTTGTGCCGGGATGATAGGAAACCTCCATCAGCCAGATATCCGCATCTGCCGTTTCACAGCAATCCGCATCATTTGCCTGAAATCCTGGTGTGATCGGATACGGCACAAACTCTCCGCAGTTTTTGAGTGCTCGAACAATGGCTTCGGACAAAAGCCCGTTTTTGATGCTGACAAGAACTTTTTTCAAACTAATTCCTCCTTCAAGCAGGATACTGATTCATCTTCCT
>JAZNKY010000051.1:0-21246 GCA_045578805.1 Oscillospiraceae bacterium | reverse complement strand
CAATGAAAGGTCGATAATGGATTCAAAAGGCGATAGCCTTTGGCGGGTGAGGGTACGCAGTACCCTCCATTATAGCCCCTCCCTTCGGGGAGGGGTTGGGGTGGGGGCAGTCTGGGAGTGCTGACCTTCGAAAAAGTATCTATATTTAATTGCTGGAGTAATAAGTTGCTTCTGTTGCCCGCATATACCCCCAAATCAAAAATGTATTCCCATGTTTTTTTCAATCAATCATTGCATTTCCCGTAAGAATATGGTATACTGAATACAAAGAGAGAAAAAAGAAACACAGAATCCAGAACCCAGAAAGGAATACATATGAAGAAACAAATTACGGCACTGCTCGCTGCCTTCCTGCTGACCATCTCCGTCTGCGGATGCGATATGCAGAAGATCAGCCAGGAACCGATGAACGTTCAGCCCGTCCAGACAGAGATCATCCCGCCTGCCACCAGCACACCGGCAGAAACGAATAGTACGGGCAGCATAGAACTTCCCAAGGCGGATACCTCCGTGCATATCTTTGCTGTCGGCGATAACCTCGTGCAGAAGCGCGTCTATGAGGCAGCGCAGAAACACGCAGAGGACGGCGAGGAATATAATTTCAATTACTGCTACAAAAACGTGGAGGACAGGATCGCCGCCGCCGACCTTGCTTTCATCAACCAGGAAACCATCATTGCCAATGATGAATATGAGATTTCCGGCGCGAACCTCAATTTCAACTCCCCCACGGAGCTTGGCGATGAGCTGGTGGATCTCGGCTTTGATGTGATCTGCATGTCCAATAACCACGCCCTCGATAAGGGTACCGGCGGTCTGAGCGCAACGCTCGATTACTGGGACAGAAAGATCAGCGAAGCACAGACTCCCCTCACCGTCATCGGCGCATACCGCGATGAAGCGGATATGGCGGATTACCGCATTACTGAAGTCAACGGCATGACCATCGGCTGGCTTGCCTATACCGAGCATCTCAACGGTTACTCCCTCCCCTCCGATACCACGCTGCAGCTCCCCCAGACCGGCGATACCGATCTGATGGAGGCACAGATCAAGGAGCTGAAGTCCATGACCGACGCAGTCGTTGTTTCCGCACACTGGGGTGTGGAGGATACCCATACTGTCAGCGACAGCGTGAAGAATCTGGCGGAGGATATGATCGAATGGGGCGCGGATGTCATCATCGGTACCCATTCCCATACGCTCGAAACCATGGAGTATATCACCAGAAGCGACGGCACACAGGGCTTTGTCTTCTACTCCCTCGGCAATTTCATCTCCGCACAGACCGACAGCTTCAATATGATCGGCGGCATGGCGGATTTCTCCCTGAAGCGCGAGAACGGAAAGGTCACAGTGGAGGATGTGCAGGTAATGCCCGTCATCACCCATTATGAAGACGGCAGCCTGACCAATCTGCGCGTGTATCCCTATGACCAGTATACGGACGAGCTGGTAGCGGATCACGGACTGCCCTATTCCCCCTGGGGAACTGCTAAGGTCTGGAGCTGGGATGTGATCCGGACCATCGTTGAGAACAACATTCCGGAGGAATTCCGGAACCTTTCGGAATAAGTACAAATATCGCCGAAGATCCCATAAAACTCGAAAAATCCTAAAATAATCTTAAAAAAATCCTGCTTTTGTAGAATCCATCTAATCGCGAATGCTTTCTTTGTATAAAGTGATGATTTTTCAAAAAAGTATTTACTTTTTTTCGTGACTGATATATAATATAGTTGTTATGGAGAATCTTGTATGGTTTGTGCGAAATGGGCAGTTAAGTAATTCGCTGGGAAAACAGGAAAATCTTTGTGTGATTTCACTAAATCATAAACAATGTTTTCTACATACTGTACAAAATCAAATAAATTCTCTTGACTTATGTGATATTTTGTTCTATAATAACAGTAAGTAGATATAGGGTGAGTCATGCCATGACCCTTGTGCTACTATGTTAGTATAAGGATATAACCCAGAGCTGCCCCTCTGGTTATATAGCTTTGTATTGCATTACTAATGAAAAGAAGGAGGAAAGAAGATGAAAGTAAGGAAAATTGTTGCCGGACTGGCGGCTGTTTCCATGCTGGCAGCGGTTACAGCACAGTCTGTATTCGCAGCAGAAACAGTAACAATCTCTGCAGATAAGGTGACCGCAGCAGCGGGATCAACATTCACAATGAATGTGGAACTGAGCGGTGTACCCGCAGCAGGTCTGTCCGTATGTGAATTCGCAATCACCTATGACGCATCTCTGGTGACCATTGACGGTGTAGAGGTTGGTGCGATCGCAAACAAGAACGCAGACAGCGCAGAGCAGTTTGAAGGCGCATCCGCATTTGAGTCTGACTACAGCACAGCTGGTGTGATCAATGTAACTTACACAACTGGTCTGGATGACACTGCATACTGGATCACTGAGGACGGTGTAATGCTGACCATCAGCGGTACAGTCAATGCCGGCGCAGCAGAGGGTGCTGTAAGTGAATTTGCAATTGGCGCGATCGAACGTGAGACTGTTGAAGGCTCCGGCGTGACAAATGCACAGATTTCTATCGGTAATGTTGACGCAGACTACAATGTAACCAAGTATGAAGCTGCTGTGAACAACGGTTCTGTAACTGTTGCTTCTGCCGGCACACCTGGCGGTGAGCTGACATACGGTGACGTAGACTGTGACGGCGATGTTGACATTCTGGACGTTCTGACACTGAACAAGAACCTGCTGGCTGGTGCAACTCTGTCCGCACAGGGCGCACTGAACGCTGACGTGGATCAGGATGCCAAGCCCACTGCTACTGATGCTCTGAACATCCTGAAGTACACCATCGGTGTAGTAACCAGCTTCCCCGTATAATCAACGGGACAAACAAGACGCTTCGTGTCCGGCATTTGCCTGCCGGACATGAAATATGACATCACGAATCGACAGAATGCAAAGGCGCGGGGAATGACAGTTAGCCCTGCAAATGTATGGTGAAATTCAAAACACAAACAGAAAGGAATTAATTGTTATGAAGAAGGTTGTTTCTGCACTGACAGCTGCCGCATTGTGCGCAAGCATGGCTGCAACAGCTGCATCCGTATTCGCTGCTTACACTGCAAGTGACATGGCTTACTCCCTGAGAGTAGTTGACACAGGCGCAGCTGGCGATTACACCGTATCCGCTGATGGTTCTACCATCACATTCGCATCCGCTGAGGCTGCTGCTAACGCAACATTCGTTGTTGGTCAGTACCTCGAGTGCGATCCCACACAGGTTGCTATGCAGCAGGTTGGCGGCTGTGTAACTGTAAGTGACAACGCAGTAGGCATTTCCGCATCTGATTACATCGATCTGGGTACCGCTTACTACGATGCAGCTAAGGAGTACACACTCTCTGATGGCTCCACAATCTCCACAAACCTCTTTGTAAACTGCTTCGGTTACCTGAACAAGCTGAAGAAGTACACAAGCGGTGCTGCTATCCAGTCCTGGGGCGACAGCTCTACATGGCCGGATGCTTGGGGCTATGCTGACAAGAACCGTCACCTGATCTGGAGCTGGGCTGGCGACCTGAAGAACCCGAACGCTACAACAGATACTGCTCTGTTCATCGACAGCGAGTCCGATGCTTTCCCGCTGATGGCATTCAACGTAACTCTGGGCTCCGACATTGCTGACGGCACCTACACCATTGAGTGGGTAGAGACCTACACCAATGACTGGGGTCTGGCTGATGCAACATACTTCAACGATGGCAGCGGTTCTGTTATCCCGGCTACTCTGAAGGATCTGACAATCGTTGTTGGCGAGGAGACAACTACAACAGAGTCCACACCGGCTCCGACAGAGACCACAACTACAACAGAGTCCACACCGGCTCCGACAGAGACCACAGCAACTGATGACGGCGGCGATACTGATGCAGACGGTCATACATGGGACATCGGCGATGCAGTTGCTGAGGATGGCATTGCTTATGTTGACATCTTTGTAACCAACGACCCCGGCACAAGTGCTTACAGATTCAACGTGCTGATCGAGGTGGACGGCAAGTGGATGACACTGCCCGAGGCTGGCGCAGTAATCGGTGCTGTTGAGGCTGGTGCCGCATACAAGAAGATGACCATGTTCTCTTACAACGAGGAGAACGGTCTGGTAACTGCTGCAAACGGCGTTGACACAGTTCCTGAGGTTGCAGTTGAGGGTGAGCCGGTTGTTACCTATGGTCTGCTCGTTGATGGTATGGCTGATGGCGTTTACAACCTGAAGTTTGACGACACCCTGATCGCACAGGACAACACGACAGAGATCTTCCCGAACTTCACAATGGGTACTCTGACAATCGGTGATGTTGTTCCGACTGAGACCACAACTACATCTGAGTCCGAGGCAACAACAACTACAACTACTACAACCACAATTGCTTCTTCTGAGTCCACATCCACCACAACAGAGACCACACCGGCTCCGACAACTGGTGATTACCTGTACGGTGATGTAAACAAGAATGGCAAGGTTGAGCTCGTTGACATCGTAATGCTGAACAGATACCTGACTGGCTATGACAATCAGCAGCTCGATGACTACCAGATGGAAGTTGCTGACTGCTGGGATGACGGTAAGGTAACTGGTACAGACTCTCTGACCATCCTGAAGTATCTCATCGGTCTGAGAACAGCTCTGCCGGTAGCTACCAACTAATTCAAAACGCAGAATAATATGACAGTTCAGGTGGGAGGGGGGAAACTCACTCTCACCTGAATCTGGTGTTCTGAAACTAATCATTTAGAAAGGAAATATGCGCGATGAAGATGAAAAAATTCTTGTCAGCGTTGACTGCGTTCTGCATGGGTGCGTCCATGGTAGCAAGCGCACTGCCGGCATCTGCATTGACACCTGTGGTGCAGCAGACCCCGACAGCACAGGCTGGTGAACACACATGGGACATCGGCGATGCAGTTGCAGAAGATGGCATTGCTTATGTTGACATCTTTGTAGAGAACGACCCCGGTACAAGTGCTTACAGATTCAACGTACTGATCGAGATGAACGGCGAATGGATGACACTGCCCGAGGCTGGCGCAGTCATTGGTGCTGTTGAGCAGGGCGGCGCGTACAGCAAGATGACAATGTTCTCCTACAATGAGGAGAATGGTCTCGTTACCGCAGCAAACGGCGTTGACACAACTCCTGAGGTTGCAGTTGAGGGAGAGCCGGTTGTTTCCTACGGTCTGCTTGTTGATGGCATTCCGGATGGCGTTTACAACCTGAAGTTTGACGACACTCTGATTGCACAGGATAACGAAACAGAGATCTACCCCACCTTTACACAGGGTACTCTGACCATTGGTGATGTTGTTACGACAGAGAGCACATCGGAGTCCTCCAGCACCACCATCAAGCAGACAACAGCCACCACTGATGATCAGGATCCTGATGCAGGTGCAGACGGTCATACATGGGACATCGGCGATGCAGTTGCTGAGGACGGCATTGCTTATGTTGACATTTTCGTAATGAATGACCCCGGCACAAGTGCTTACAGATTCAACGTACTGATCGAGATGAACGGCGAATGGATGACACTGCCCGAGGCAGGCGCAGTCATCGGTGCTGTTGAGCAGGGCGCAGCATACAAGAAGATGACAATGTTCTCTTACAATGAGGAGAACGGTCTCGTAACTGCTGCAAACGGCGTTGACACAACTCCTGAGGTTGCAGTTGAGGGTGAAGCAGTTGTTACCTATGGTCTGCTCGTTGATGGCATTCCGGACGGTGTTTACAACCTGAAGTTTGACGACACCCTGATTGCACAGGACAATGAGACAGAGATCTACCCGAACTTCACACAGGGTACTCTGACAATCGGCGATGTTGAGACCACTGAGTCCACTGAAGCTACTGAACCCACAGAATCTACACCGGCTTCTGACACAGATCACACATGGGACATCGGCGATGCAGTTGCTGAGGACGGCATTGCTTATGTTGACATCTTCGTAATGAACGACCCCGGCACAAGTGCTTACAGATTCAACGTACTGATCGAGATGAACGGCGAATGGATGACACTGCCCGAGGCTGGCGCAGTCATCGGTGCTGTTGAGCAGGGTGCAGCATACAAGAAGATGACAATGTTCTCTTACAATGAGGAGAACGGTCTCGTAACTGCTGCAAACGGCGTTGACACAACTCCTGAGGTTGCAGTTGAGGGTGAACCGGTTGTTACTTACGGTCTGCTTGTTGATGGCATTCCGGAGGGTGTTTACAATCTGAAGTTTGACGACACTCTGATTGCACAGGACAATGAGACAGAGATCTACCCGAACTTCACACAGGGTACTCTGACAATCGGCGATGTTGAGACCACTGAGTCCACTGATGCTACTGAACCCACAGAATCCACACCGGTTTCTGACACAGATCATACATGGGACATCGGCGATGCAGTTGCAGAAGACGGCATTGCTTATGTTGACATCTTCGTATCTAACGACCCCGGTACAAGTGCTTACAGATTCAACGTACTGATCGAGATGAACGGCGAATGGATGACACTGCCCGAGGCTGGCGCAGTGATCGGTGCTGTTGAGCAGGGCGGCGCGTACAGCAAGATGACAATGTTCTCTTACAATGAGGAGAACGGTCTCGTAACTGCTGCAAACGGCGTTGACACAGTTCCTGAGGTTGCAGTTGAGGGTGAACCGGTTGTTACTTACGGTCTGCTTGTTGATGGCATTCCGGAGGGTGTTTACAACCTGAAGTTTGACGATACCCTGATCGCACAGGACAATGAAACAGAGATCTACCCGAACTTCACAATGGGTACTCTGACCATTGGCGCAGTTGAGACTACTGAGTCCACTGAAGCTACTGAGGCAACAGAGGAGACTGTATACACAGCGTTCTCTTCTGAGATCGACGCTGAGTGGATCATCGGTACTGTTGAAGCACAGCCCGGCGAGACCGTTACCGTTCCGGTAACTGTTAAGGGCGATGTTGACGGTATCAACAGCTACATCGCAGACCTCGGTCAGGATGCAGGTCCTGTAGCACAGGCAGCAACAAAGGGCGATGCTTATGCATCTCTGGAGTTCCTGTCCAACATGGACAACCTGACATTCGGCGCAACCAACAACAGCCTCGACGAAAATGTAAAGGCTGCTGACAATGCAGTTGTATTTGAGATCACCTTCGAGGTACCCGCAGATGCAGCTGGCAAGTACAACATTACATTTGAAGATCTTCTGATCTACAACATTGACATGGTTCAGCTGATTCCGAAGCAGACAAACGGCTGGATCAACGTAGCAGTTCCGACAGAGACAACAGAATCTGTTGATGATACTGAGTTCGTTCCTTCTTCTTCCGAGATCGACGCTGAGTGGATCATCGGCACAGTTGAGGCAGAGCCCGGTCAGACCGTAACAGTTCCGGTAACTGTTAAGGGCGACAAGGACGGTATCAACAGCTATATCGCTGACCTCGGTCAGGACGCAGGTCCGACTGCTAAGGAAGGCACAGCAGGCGATGCTTATGCATCTCTTGGCTTCTACGCTAACCTCGATAACCTGAAGTTTGGCGCAACCAACAATTCTGTTGACAGCAATATCGTTGCTGCTGACAATTCTGTTGTATTCAACGTAACATTCGATGTTCCGGCGGATGCAGCACCCGGCACAGTTTATAACATCACATTTGAAGATCTCGAGATCTACAACATCGAGATGGTTCAGCTGATTCCGAAGCAGACAAACGGCTGGATCAAGATCGCTGAAGACGACGAGTTCGTAGAAGAAAGCTCTGTCATCGACGCAGAGTGGATCATCGGTACAGTAGAAGCTGATCCCGGTGAGACTGTAACCGTTCCTGTAACCGTAAAGGGCGACAAGGATGGTATCAACAGCTACATTCTCGACATGGGTCAGGATGCAGGTCCTGTAGCAGGCGAAGCAACTGCAGGTGACGCATACTCTGCACTCTCCTTCCTTGCAAACATGGATGCACTGACATTCGGCGCAACCAACAACAGCTTGGCAGAAAACGTAGTTGCTGCTGACGGTGCCGTTGTATTCAACGTAACCTTCACAGTACCGACTAACGCAGAGCCCGGCACAGTTTATGACCTCGTATTCGAGGATCTGCTCCTCTACAACATTGAGATGGTTCGTCTGATCCCGACACAGACTGACGGCTGGATCAAGGTTCGTGAAGTAGAATCCACAACAACAGAAGCAACCACAAACGATCCCGGCGAGTGGATCATCGGCACAGCCGAGGTTGAGGCTGGCGCAACCGTTACCATCCCTGTAACCGTAAAGGGCGACAAGAATGGTATCAACAGCTACATTCTCGACATGGGTCAGGATGAGGGTCCGGTAGCACAGGAGGCAGCAGCTGGCGATGCATATGCTCCGCTGACATTCTACTCCAAGCTGGATACTCTGACATTTGGCGCAACCAACAATTCTGTAGCAGAGAACATCTTTGCTGAGGATGATGCAGTTGTAATGACTGTAACCTTCAAGGTTCCGGATAATGCCGCTCCTGGCACGATCTACAACCTGACATTTGAAGAACTGACAATTCATGACATCAACATGAGCACTCTCGTTCCGGTTCAGACTCCTGGCTGGATCAAGATCAAGGATGTTGAGACAACCACATCCACTGAGGCAACGACAACCACAACTGAAGAAACAACAACCACAACTGAGGAAACTACTACTGAGACCACAGCTACCTCCATCGTTCCTGGTGAGGCAGGCATGTGGATCATCGGTACCACCGAGGTTGAGGCTGGCGCGACAGTCACCATTCCTGTAACCGTAAAGGGCGACAAGAACGGTATCAACAGCTACATCTTCGATATGGGTCAGGATGAGGGTCCGGTAGCACAGGAGGCAGCAGCTGGTGATGCATACGCTGCACTGTCCTTCCTGGCAAACATTGATACTCTGACATTCGGCGCAACCAACAACAGCCTGGCTGAGAATGTGATTGCAGCAGATGACGCAGTAGTACTGAATGTAACCTTCCAGGTACCCACAAACGCAGAACCCGGCACAATCTATAACCTGACATTTGAGGGTCTGACCGTTTATGACATCAACATGAACGAGCTGAATCCTGAGCAGGTAGCAGGTTGGATCAAGATCAAGGATGTTGAGACAACCACAACAACTGAGGAAACGACAACAACAACTGAAGAGACAACAACCACAACATCTGAGGAAACTACAACATCCGAGGAAACTACAACCACAACTGAGGAAACCACAACATCCGAGGAAACCACAACCACAACTGAGGAAACCACTACTGAGACCACAACTACCACCATCGGTGAGGCAGGCATGTGGATCATCGGTACCACCGAGGTTGAGGCAGGCGTAACTGTCACCATTCCTGTAACCGTAAAGGGCGACAAGAATGGTATCAATAGCTACATCTTCGATATGGGTCAGGATGCAGGTCCTGTAGCAACCGCAGCAGAAGCTGGCGATGCATACGCTGCACTGAACTTCCTGGCAAACATCGATACTCTGACATTCGGCGCAACCAACAACAGCCTGGCTGAGAACGTGATTGCAGCAGATGACGCAGTAGTACTGAATGTAACCTTTGAAGTACCTGCAAATGCAGAACCCGGCACAATCTATAACCTGACATTTGAGGGTCTGACCGTTTATGACATCAACATGAACGAGCTGAATCCTGAGCAGGTAGCAGGCTGGATCAAGATCAAGGATGTTGAGACAACCACAACAACTGAGGAAACGACAACAACAACTGAAGAGGCGACAACCACAACATCCGAGGAAACAACTACCACAACTACAACATCTGAGTCCGAGGAAACAACTACCACAACCACAACAACTGAGTCCGAGGAAACAACCACTACAACCACAACAACTGAGTCCGAGGAAACAACTACCACAACTACAACAACTGAGTCCGAGTCTGAAGAGACTACAACGACTACAACTGAGTCCGAGTCTGAAGAGACTACAACGACTACAACTGAGTCCGAAGAGACTACAACAACCACAACAACCACCACAACTACGGAAACTACCACCACAACAACTACTACAGATGTTTCTGGTACAACTTCCAGCTATGGTGATGTTTCGACTTCAACTGATCCCGATGACAATCCGAATACAGACGAATCCACAACTACAACAACTGAGACATCCACAACCGAAACCACCACAACTACAGAATCCGTTCCGGCTACTGGCGCAGCTACATGGCAGATCGGTACTGTAGAGGCTAAGCCGGGTCAGAAGGTAACCGTAAACGTAACTGTATACGGCGACACTGGTCTGAACTCCTATCAGTTCAAGATCAATCAGGATGCAGGTCCGGAAGCAACTGCTGCAACCGCTGGCAATGCATATCCGACACTGGGCTTTGAGTATGCACTGGATACTCTGACATTCGGCGGCACAAGCACTAATGCTGGAAACGTAGTAGCAGCTGACGGTGCAGTCGTAGTGGGTGTAACCTTCACAGTTCCTGAGGATGCACAGGCAGGCACGATCTACAACCTGACATTCGACGGCGACGTAGAGGCAATTGATGCCAATATGGTAGCACTCGACATTACAGAGGTTGCTGGTTGGATCAAGGTTCTGCCGGCTGACGTATCCATCACTGGCTACGAGTATGAAGTAGTTGGTAAGAGCAAGTTCTATCTGTCCCACGACATGAGACCGTTCGATCCTGCTGATCTGGTAACAACCGTAGTTCAGTACACACTGTACTCCGATGGTACTAAGAGCGAGGGCGTTGAAGTGAATGTTGCAAATGTAGCATTCGATATTCCTGGCTGGACAAATCCTGAAGAGGTATTCATTGCACAGGTACTCGACGCTGAGGGCAATCCGAAGACAGACTACGATGTATACTACAAGGGCGCAATCCCGGCAACCATCACTGACCCGCTCGGTGAGGTACACAATCTCTCCGCTGTAGGTACAGCTTACATCGCTGTTAAGGGTGACGCAACCCTGACCGGCGAGGCTGATGCTAAGGACGCAGCAATTGTTCTGATGTACGCAGCTAAGATCGGTGCTGGCACTGAGGCTTACATCTACTCTGAGACTGATGCTGAACTGGAAGCATTCGCATACTTCCTGACTGATGTAACAGGCGAGTCCGAGGACAACGGTGCAACCGATTCTCTGGGCAACGCAGGTTCTGACTGTGACGCGAAGGATGCTGCTAAGATTCTGGTTTACGCAGCAGTAGAAGGTTCCGGTAAGTACGCAGACTGGGCAGAGATCCTCTCTGAACCGCTTCCGAAGTACACCGCAGCAATTGCAGCTTACAAGGCAGCAAATGCATAAGTGATACCGGAGCAATCCAAAGCAAAAAAACACCCTCCTTCGGGAGGGTGTTTTTTTGCGCGGCTGTCGTTCTGTTGAGCGTATTTGCAGATTGGTGTTATGCGCTTTGCACAAGAAGTATCAAAAAAGAACCCCCGAAAATCGGGGGTTCTTGCGCGGCAACCGCGCTGTTGTGCGCGTTTGGGAGCTGTCGTGTAGGAAAATTATGTGTTTCGCAAAAATATGAAACACAAAAAGGGTTAATTATCAGATAAATCAAGCGGTTCTGCCTGATTCTGCATCGCAGCCTCAAGTACCTGATTATAGAAAACGGACGGATTGGAAAGGATCTTCTCGCCCAGCATTTCCGCCTGTTTGCGGTCCGGCGTGAAGAGTGTCAGTTCCAGCAGTGTGACGGATTGGTCAGTGATTCGCACACGCAGATGACAGCCGTTCTCCAGCGGCAGATATTCGATCTGCACATCATCGCGGTTCCGCCGACGCGCGATTTCGCGCTTGGCAGCAAGTACGATATGATCCCGGTAGGACTTCGCCGCAAAGGTCTTCAGCCTGCGGGCGCAATCCACCCCTTTTTCTGTAAGCGTATAGGTTGTCTCGCCCTTCTCATTGGTGTTGACTGTGACGGAACCATTGGTCTGCAAAGACTGCAGCGCATCCTGAAAGGTGAAGTAATTGATAATACCGCCGGTCACTGCAATGTCATAGAGCAGCTCGGATTCCAGCGGAACCTTGACCCTGTACAGCATGTAGCAAAGCAGAACATTGGCAACGGAAGCATCCGTTACACTGCGGTCGGCGAGCTCAGAAATTTTCATGAGGTTCTCGTCACGCATTTGCTTCTTCATTATTCCACAAAATGGGGGTAGTCCAGCATATGGGACAGCAGTGCGATATTGACTGCAGCCTCCACACACGGCACAGCGCGTGCAACAATGCAGGGATCATGCCGCCCCTGGATCACCAGTGTATCATTGGTCATGGAACTCATATTGACCGTCTGCTGCGGCTGGCTGATGGATGCGGTGGGCTTGATGGCAACGCGCATCGTGATGGGCATACCGGAGGAGATACCGCCGAGGATACCGCCGTGGTTATTGGAAACGGTCTTGACATGACCGCGATCATCCACATAGAAGCTGTCGTTGTTCTGGCTGCCGACCATTTTGGCAACCTCAAAGCCGGCACCAAACTCCAGCCCCTTAACTGCCGGAATGCCGAAGATCAGCTGGGAAATCGTATTCTCCAGACCGTCAAACATCGGAGAGCCGATGCCAGCAGGCACATTCACAGCCACGCATTCAATGATGCCGCCGAGGGACTCGCCGCCCTCACGCGCTGCCAGAATATCCTCCTGCATCTTCTTGCCCTGTGCATTCTTGATGACCGGGAAACCCTTGTAGCGAACCGCAAGAATGTCGTCCTTGGTGACATTTACATGATCGAACTCCTCGTCCTTGATGCCGTGGATCTCCGCAATATGTGCGCCGACATAGATTCCTCGGCGTTCGAGGATCTGTCCGCAGACCGCACCCGCAAAGCAGAGCGGAGCCGTCAGTCTGCCGGAGAAATGTCCGCCGCCGCGCACATCGTTGAATCCCTTGTAGCGCAGTGCGCCGGTATAGTCCGCATGACCGGGACGGGGGAGCTTCATGAGATTGGAATAGTCCTTGGAACGTGTGTCCGTATTCTGAATGAATGCACAAAGCGGTGTGCCGGTCGTGCGGTCATTCATCAGACCAGACATGATCTGATTCATGTCCTTCTCCTTGCGCGGTGTGGTCGTGCCGTCGCTCTTGGGCGCACGGCGTTCCATGAACTGGTGGAGCTTCTCGATGTCGATAAATTCACCCGGCGGCAGATTGTCGATCGTTACGCCGATCGCGGGACCGTGGGACTCACCGAAAATAGAAATGGAGATGCGGTTATTCCAGAATGATGCCATTGGCAATACCTCCTAATTGCTGATAGTCGTCAAAAAATGCAGGGTAGGATTTCTCCACGCATTCCGCGCCAAGGATCGTAACAGGCGCAGTACAGCGCGTTGCTGCGATCGCCGCGCACATGGCAATGCGGTGATCGCCGAAGCTGTCCACAATTCCCCCATGCAGTGTGGAAACCGGGTGAATCTCCAGTCCGTCCTCATGTACGATGACCTTACCGCCCAGCTGGTTCAGCAGCTCTGAAACTGCCGTCAGCCGGTCGCTTTCCTTGATGCGCAGACGCTCCGCGCCCGTGATCACGGATACATCATCCCCGAATGTCCCCAGCACTGCCAGGATCGGTACGAGGTCGGGAATGTCCGTTGCATCCACATGGAAGGCTGCATTTTTTTCGTTATCTCTATTATAACACATTTCCGCGATGATTTCAACAATTTTTCGGTCACCCTGGACAGATTTTTCCGGAATATTTTCAAGCGTCACATGATTTCCAAGGGCATTTGCCACATAGAAGAACGCCGCCTGTGAAAAATCGCCCTCCATCCGGATATCCGCCGGCTTGTAGGTCTGGTTTCCTGGGATCCGGTAGTTGCCCTCCGGTGTTTCCTCCACCTCTACGCCGAACCGCTTCATGCAGTCAATGGTCATGTCTGCATAGGGCTTTGACTGCAGGGGCGAGGTCATCACGATCTCGGAATCCCCCGCCAGCAGCGGCAGGGCAAACAGGAGACCTGTGATGAACTGCGAGGAAATATCCCCCTCCAGCTCGAATGTGCCGCTTTCCAGCCTGCCCTCCATCACAAAGGGCATGGTATTGTTGTAATGGAACTTCACGCCCTTGCGTGAAAGCTCACGGATATAGGGCGTGATCGGACGCTGGGGGAGTCTGCCCTGTCCGCGGAACTCCGTTCTGATGCCGAGTGCCGCTGCCACCGGGATCAGAAAGCGCAGTGTTGAGCCGCTTTCACAGCAATCTGCAATCGCAGTTTCCAGCGGTTCGGTAATGCCGTGCATTGTAACAGCAGAGCCGTCCTTCTGGAAATTCGCCCCGAATGCCTGCATGATGCCCAGTGTGGCATCTATGTCCTTGGAGTAGTCGATTCCTGTCAGCCGGGAGGTTCCCCCTGCGAGTGCAGCGCAGATGATGGCGCGGTGCGTCATGCTCTTGGAGGAGGGGATGGAAACGGTTCCCGCAAGTGTATGCGGTGTGATCTGTAAATTCATAGCAGCCTCCTTACTTCACAAACAGGTCGTGAAATTCAGCCAGTGTGACGGTCCGGATGACGGCATTGCCGGTCGGCTCGCATACCACATAGCGGAGCTTGTCACCAGCGCGCTTCTTGTCGCCGCCGCAGAGAGCAACCAGCTCGTCCATAGGGGCATCCACCGCAGTCGGCAGCTTGTAATTCACACAGCAGGTGCAGAGGGCTTTGTACTGCTCCGGTGTGCCGCACTGCTTTGCCATCATGCACATGCCGGCGGCAACCGCACTGCCGTGGGTGTAGGTTTCATAGTGATAGTAGGTTTCGATCGCATGTGCCAGCGTATGCCCGAAATTCAGGATCATGCGCTCGCCGTGGTCAAAGGGGTCGTTCTCCACCACATCACGCTTGATGGCAATGCAGGTCGGGATGATCTCATCAAACTGCGCCTGCACCGTGTCCAGATCCAGCCCGCAGAGCGTATCGAACAGCGCAGCATCACGGATCATGCCGTATTTGATGACCTCTCCCATACCATCCGCGAGGAAGATCTCCGGCAGTGTGGAAAGCGCGTCAGGATCGCAGAGGACAACTGCCGGCTGTTTGAAGGCACCAACAAGGTTCTTGCCCTGTGCAAGGTCAATGGCAGTCTTGCCGCCGACGGAGGAATCCACCTGTGCCAGCAGTGTGGTCGGGATCTGCACATACTGCATTCCGCGCAGGAATGTCGCCGCCGCAAAACCCGTAATATCGCCCACGACACCGCCGCCGAGTGCGATCAGGCAGTCGCTTCTGGTGATCTCATTTTCACAGAGAAAGGCGTAAATATCCAGAAGCGTCTGTGCATTTTTAGAAGCTTCCCCATGCGGGAAGACGAATTTCACCGCTGTCAGCCCCTGCCCGGTCAGGGAAGCAAGCACCTTGTCCGCATAGAGTGCGTCTACATTGTCATCCGTGATCACAGCGCATTTTCTGCCCTTCATCAGCGGTGCGATGTATTCACCGCAGTGCTGCAGGATACCGCGCTCCACAAGCACATCATAAGGCTCCTGTGTATGTACTGAAATCGTTTTCATTGAATCCTCCGTTCCGCAGTGCAAGCGGCACTGCACAATATATACCTATTTATATGATACCGGATTTCTGCTGTTTTGTCAAGTGTTTTTATTTATTATTTAAAGCGTTGAACCGCAAAAGCAAAACGATGCCGCCGCAGATCTGCGGCGGCACAAGAATTTTCCTTACTTCTGCTCTTCCACTCTCATGCGGATGTAGCATTCCAGGAAGTCAGCTGTTTTCTGGATACCGAGTCTGCTGCCGTTGATGGTGAGGTCATAGCCCCTTGCATCGCCCCACTTGTTCGGGCAGTAGTAATTGTGGTATGCCTTGCGCTTCTTGTCATGGCGGTACATCATGGCAGCGGCTGTCTGTTCATTGACCTTGCGGCTGTTTTCGATGTACTGGAGCTTATCCTCCTTGTCACCCAGAATGAAGATGGTGATCAGACCCGGATGATCCTTCAGCACATGCTCCGCACAGCGTCCCAGAATGACGAAGGATTCACCGCTCTCCGCCTTTTCGCGGATGTAGTCAAACTGGAAATTGGCAATGACTTCTTCCGGAGAATTGGACATGCCGCGCACAGTGCGGGAAATGAACGGGTTTCTCGGAAGCTCATCATATTTGTGCAGGGTATCCACATTCATATTCTTCTGTTCTGCGATCTCTTCCAGCATTCTTCTGTCATAGAAATGAATGCCGAATTTTTCAGCGAGTGCCTTGGCAACTCTGTGACCGCCCGTACCATACTCACGGCTTACGGCAATGATCAACTGTTTTTCCATATACTTCTCCTTTTCTATTCATAATTGATGACGATCTTTTTGCAGTCCTTGCATACATATGCTTCAATATGCGGCACCAGCAGCCCCTGGTCGATGGGAACTGCAACACCGCCTGCCTTTTCCGTTCCCTGCTTTGTCAGGGGCAGGAATACTTTCTTGTAGAAAACATCCTTGGGAAACCACTGGATGGGATAACGCATCCCGTTGACATGGAGGAATCCCGTCTCCATGTCGTTTCTGCATTCCGGACAGAGCATATGTATACCTCCCCATTACAGGTAGACTGCGCAGATGTAAACGGTTCCGATTACAAGTACGATGAGTGTTGCAGGCACCATCTTCTTGCAGTATTCGCCCCAGCCGATGGGATGACCTGCCTTTGCGGCAGCTGCGGTGCCCACAACGTTTGCAGAGGCACCGATCGGTGTTGCACTGCCGCCCACGTCCGTACCAATCGCGAGGGACCATGAAAGTGTATCCAGGCTGATGCCGGAGGTCTCTGCCAGCGTTTTGATGACGGGAACCATAGTGGCAGCAAAGGGAATGTTGTCAATGAAGGCACTGGCAACTGCAGAGAGCCAGATAATGATGATGACCATCAGTATGTAGTTCGTGCCGCATACCTGACTGATAAAGCCTGCAATGATCTCCAGAACACCGGTATGCTCCAGACCGCCGATCACGATAAACAGTCCGACAAAGAACAGGAGTGTCTTGTAGTCCACCTTCTTCAGAACGGTAAGCACATGCTTTCCGGAGGTGAGGATGGTCGCAAGTGCCGCTGCAACGCCGATAAAGGCAACTGTCAGTCCGGTGCTGGCATGGGTGATGAGCAGAACGATGGCTGCCAGGAAGATGAACAGGTTGATGACAAAACCCGCCTTGTCAGTAATGGCACTTTCAGGTGAGGGCAGCTTGGAGTAATCCGTTGCCTCGCTGCCTGCACCGGCTGTCAGCTGTTTGCGCATAACCAGATAGAAATAGACAATAATAAAGACAAAGGAGATCAGTGCGATCGCGCCGGTGTTCATCACAAAGTCCATGAAGGAATAATGGAACGCAGAGCCGATGATGATGTTGGGCGGGTCGCCGCACATGGTCGCAGAGCCGCCGAGGTTTGCGCAGAAGACTTCTGCCAGGATCATGGGAACGGGATTGAACTTCAGCAGTCTTGCCAGCTCGATGGTCACGGATGCGAGGAACAGGATGACCGTGATGCTGTCGATGAACATGGCAAGGAAGAAGGACATGGTCATAAATGCAAGGAAAATGGGAATGGTCTTGTATTTGACAAGCTTGGCGATGCGCATACAGAGCCAGCGGAAGAAGCCGACCCTTGCCATGCCCTCAACCATGACCATCATACCGCCCAGGAAGAAGATGGTTGCCCAGTCCACACCGCCGGACTCGGATTCTGCACCGGTCGTGCGCCAGAATTCTCCTGTTGCGATGGATTTGAGGTTGATGATGTCCCACATGCCCCCGAAGTCCTTCAGGCAGATGCCGAACACGACCACAAGGGTCAGCAGACCGGCACCAAGGGTGACGTAGTGTTTTTCAATTTTTTCGGTGATGATCAGTATGAACATCACAACGAAAATAGCGATTGCCGCAATTTGTGCTATCATTGCGATTCTCCTTTCAGCATGACCGTGCAGCTGGCACGGTACTGAGTTATAATATGCAGAGTGCATTCCGCACTTTCGCCGCGCCCGCATCCCGCAGCGGCTGTGCGCAAGGCACTCCGGCTGGCATAAAGTCCGATATATGGAACTTCAAACCCTTTTAATTATAGCTCACAAGCAAAAAAAGTCAAGCGGTTTTGCAAAGATTTTCGTTTTTTGTATACTTGCACATTTTTGCTCTCCTTTTAAGCGTTTTCCTTGTAATTTCGCCAATTATTTTTATCTGCTGGATTTTTTAAAATTTTTTTGAAAAAGGGGTTGACAAACGCTTTGAAATGTGCTATAATATAAAAGCTGTGAGAGACACGGCACAAAACACTGGGGTGTCGCCAAGCGGTAAGGCAGCGGACTCTGACTCCGTTATTCGAGGGTTCAAATCCTTCCACCCCAACCATCTTGGTGTTACAAAAAAGATGACACCACAAAAAGCCCGATTTGTCGGGCTTTTTTGCTACCCGAACGCCGAAATTTTTTAGTGTAAAACCATAGATGACATTGGGGGTTGAACCGGATTCGAACCCTTTTTGAAAGCCCGAAAAGCGGCTTTGGGAGAGCTTCCGGAGAGTGCAGAAGAAAAATGCCCTCAAAACTCAAAAATTTTACGAAAAATCATTCACAAACTTTGTAAGCTGATTTTGTTGGTATCTCACAATGATGAGATGCCAAGAAAGTCAGCTTTTTTGTTGCCCAGAGAAAGGAGAGGATGCACATGAAGAAATTGAAACTCAACTGTCCTCTGCACCATAAGGCGTACAGTCACGATACAGTGCAGGTCGAAGTTGAAAAGGTCATCACGCTGTATGGCAGCCGCTTTCAGCAGATGCGGGATCACCCGCTGGAGGACTGTCCGGAGATTGCCCAGCACAAGGATCTGATGTACATGACGGATGGCGTAGCACACTGTCTGCTGTTCATCGATTCCAACAGCGGCGACGGTTTGCTGGTCGAGGCTGAGGGGTGTGACTACGCTCGGAATTCGCATTTCGTTCCGAATGCAAAGGCGATTCTGGAAAATAATGAAATCACCAACGAGGAACGGCAGCTGCACAGGACGATCATAGCGATGGCGGACAGAGCCGCCGAGCTTGCCCATAAGGGTGAGGAGGATTTTCAGCTTCCTCCGGCTGCTCACGCACACAGCGATACAGATTCGTAAGGTTGCTGTTCTGGGACTTCTGACGTGGCAGACGAACATGATCCTTGTGCTTGATCCGGAGGCGGAGTATCGGGAACTGTGCGAGAACCTCGGCGGCACTTACATCGACATGATGTCGGGCGAATTTATGATCAATCCGCTTGAACCGAAGGCTTGGGGAGAGGCAGAAAAGAATTCGGATGCCCCCGAAACCTTCCGGAAGGTTACCAGACTTTCACAGCACATCTCCTATTTAAAGGACTTTTTCAGAGCCTACAAGGACTTTACGGATGCGGAAATCGACACGATTGAGATCATGCTGATGAAGCTTTATGCTCGTTTCGGGATTGAGGATACAGCGGATTTTGACCGACTGAAACCGCAGGATTATCCGACTGTGAGCGACCTCTACGAACTGACAGAGAAAGAATTTATGGCGTTCGACCATGAGAAAAAGCACCTGTATACTGAGGAAATCTTGCAGAACATCTGCCTCGGACTGCATTCCATGTGCAAGGGTGCGGAGGCAAAATATTTTGATGGACACACGAATATCGGGGACGGAATGCTGGTTTGTTTCGGCGTGAAAGGCTTGATGGACACGAACAAACGGCTGAAAGATACGCTCCTGTTCAACATCCTGTCCTACATGAGCAACCAGCTTTTGGGGCGTGGAAACACGGTCGCTGCGATTGATGAGGTCTATCTTTTTCTTGGAAATCTGACCGCCATTGAGTACATCCGAAACGGCATGAAGCGTGTCAGAAAGAAGGAGTCTTCGTTCATTTTGGCAAGCCAGAATGTCGAGGATTTTTTGATTCCGGACATTCGTGAATTTACCAAACCGCTGTTCAGCATCCCGACGCACCAGTTTTTCTTCAACGCCGGAAAGATCAGCGGGGCGGACTACATGGACGCTTTGCAGGTCGAGGAGGCGGAGTATTCGCTTGTGAAAGCGGCGACCCGTGGTACCTGTTTGTACCGCTGCGGCACCGAAAGATACTTTCTGCAGGTGATCGCTCCTCCGCACAAGGAAGTGCTGTTCGGCACTGCGGGAGGTCGATGATATGCCAGCAATTGTTGCCGCCGCCCTCAAAAAAATCGCCCTCCTGCTTGCCACAGACAAGCGGACTTGGAAGGTGATTTTCTGGGTGATCGGCATTATTCTGGTGCTGCTTTTCCTGCCGGTGATTGTGATTCTCGCCCTCACGCAGCAGCCGGAGCAGAGCCGGATCCAGCCCGACATTTCCTCCTATCTGACCGGACTTTCGCCGGAAAAGATGGAGAATATGCAGGATTTCCAGAATGCAGGTGTGCAGATTGCGGATGCAATGGCGGCGGTCGGGATGCGGAAAGATACGATCAAGGCACAGCTGATTTACATTTCTGCCTTTGAAACTGTGGAGGAAATCGACTTTCAGGAGTATGCAAATCTGTTCGCCGCTGCCCCCGATGACGCTGTGCTGATCGAGACTGTCAACGAGAAATACGGGAGCAATATTGTGCTGGAGGACTTCCGTCGCAGCTATATCTGGGTGCTGAATGTGACGATGAACGAGTATATGTTCAGCGATCCGGCGACAAAAAATGCCGCAGATCTTGCGGCGTGGGCAGAGAATGCGTATGCGTCCGGCTGGGCATATTCGGCAGGCAGCGGCGGTCAGATGCACGAGGAACTGCACTACCGGACGACCGATGCTGTTGGGCTTCTGCTTGGTTATTTGCAGTACGATCCAGCGGAAAAATCCTTCCGGAATGAGCCGCAGACGCTCTATTATACGCCGCATGAGGGGCTGGATTCCATGCCGGACGTGGCAGGTGTGGGCGTGTTCGATGGCGAACTTTTCGCTGTGTATGTCGGTGGAGGGCAGGTCATTTTCCCCTCTGCCGATTGCGGTTTTGTGGTGAAAGAGCCGCTGGAAAATCGAGATTGGACGTGCTGGTGTACGTTCGATGCGGTCACTTATCCGCCGGAGGTTTATGCTGCTCTGAACCCGACAACGGAGGATGTGACGGACGAAATCAATGAAGATTTGGAGGAATGATGCCATGAAAAAGAACGTTACGATTGCCATTCATGAAGAAAAATTGGC
>JAZNKY010000050.1:0-2962 GCA_045578805.1 Oscillospiraceae bacterium | reverse complement strand
TGATTGTCATGTGGGTCCACCTGTTCCCATCCCGAACACAGAAGTTAAGCACATGTACGCCGACGATAGTTGCCGGGTGACTGGCCGTGAAAATAGGTAACGCAAACACAAGAAAGCCGCACACAAAAGTGTGCGGCTTTTTCTTGCTTTTCATCAATATTTGCGCTAGAATGTTTTTCGTAGAATAGAATGTTGAGGCTTTAATATGAATTCCAGAGATCAAATGATAAAAGAGCATATGGGCAAGTGTGTCCGCGTTGTTGTGGATCGGCCCATTGGCTATCAGCACGGGGATATTATTTATCCCATCAATTACGGCTACATACCAGGAACTCTGGCCGGTGATGGCGAGGAGCAGGATGCCTATATTCTGGGCATCAGCGAGCCGGTTGCGGAATTTGACGGGCAGGTCATTGCCGCGATTCGCAGAAGAGAAGATTGCGAGGATAAACTAGTGGTCGCCCCAGCCGGGACGGTGCTACATCAGGGGCAAATTGCAGAAGCTGTTTATTTTCAGGAGCAGTATTTTGATTCGAAAATTATTTCCTGTTTTGAAAAGTCTTGCGGTGTGCTGCCGTATCGAATTGTGGACTGCAAGCGGGAATTTCTGCTGGTGTTTGAAAGCTATTCCGAATGCTGGAGCTTGCCAAAAGGCCACATTGAAATGGGTGAAACCGACATTCAAACGGCCTTGCGGGAACTTATGGAAGAAACCGGCCTAACCGCCAAACTGGATACAAGCCGGTGCGCATCCATCGAATATCCGATTTCTGACTTCGCCTGGAAAGAGGTCACGTTCTATCTTGGACAGGTGGAGGGCGAGCCCAGAGCGCGCGACGGCGAGATCGAAAAGTACAAGTGGGCAACTGCGGAGGAGCTTAAAGAATACTTGTTCCCGAATACCTTTGCAGCCTGCGAGAAACTATTACGGTAGGTGATGATATGGAAATCGTATATCAGGATGCCGATATTTTGGTTGCAGTGAAGCCGGCACGGGTGCTTTCCACGGATGAGCCCGGCGGAATGCCGGAGCTTGTGCGCGATGCTCTGGGTGATTCCAAGTCGGATGTGCGGACGGTGCATAGGTTGGACCGCGTTGTCAGCGGTCTGATGGTTATGGCACGGAATGCAGCAGCGGCATCCGAACTGTCTCGGCAGATTCGCGAAGATGTTTTCAAAAAAGAATATTTAGCAGTTGTTCATGGTCGCCCAAATCTGTCCGAGGGTACACTGACAGATCTACTGCTTCGGGATAAGGCGCGAAAGATGACAATGGTAGTCGATGCACCTCAAAAAGGAGTGCAGGAGGCGATTCTGGATTATAAGGTGCTGTCTGCAAGCGAAACAATGAGCCGGGTTTGGGTTGGCCTGAAGACCGGCAGGACACACCAGATCCGGGTGCAGTTTGCCAGCCGGGGAATGCCGTTGGTAGGTGAACGAAAATATGCCACGCTGGAGGACAACTGCGAGATCGCACTGTGGTCACACCGGCTGGGATTCTATCATCCGACTTCGGGTCAGTGGATGATCTTTGAAAAAGAGCCGCCGCAGGTGTTCCCGTGGGATGCTGTTTGAGCAGAAAAGACCTTGATTTTTACATTTTCTGCTGATATAATAACCGGGATGCTACGGAGATGTACCCAAGCGGCTGAAGGGTGCGGATTCGAAATCCGCTAGGCGCCGAAAGGCGTGCGGGGGTTCAAATCCCTCCATCTCCGCCAATAAGGAAACCACCCGACTGGGTGGTTTCCTTATTGGCGAAGATAGAGATGGGGGATTTGAACCGATCTAAATGCAACCTGCCGGTGGCAGGTTGCTCGCGACGGCTTGTCGGAGCGAAACATTTATTTTGCCAAAGGCAAAATGCAAACAAATCCCTCCATCTTCTTCAAATTTTACAATAGCTTCTCTCTTCTCAGCATTGATTTCACAATCAAATTATGGTATATTTTTCTAGAAGTGGATCTGGTTGTAAAAACAGGTATTCCACAAACTTTCAAGGAGTATTTTCTATGAAAGAATTTGAGAGTTTTGACCGCATCGGTACGACCCCCCATAGAAGCTATTACATACCCTTCGCGCAGGAGGATGTTGTTTCTACAAAGTACGGCATTATTGACCGCACCTCCAGCTCCCGATTTACCTCTCTCGATGGGGAGTGGCAGATCAAGCAGCTGGCGCACGTTGAGGATTTCCGGGTGGATGAAGCCCTGAATGCGACCATTCCCGTGCCCTCTTGTGTGCAGATGCACGGATACGATCAGATCCAATATCTGAATTGCCGGTATCCTTTCCCAGTTATGCTGCCGCATGTGCCCTATGAGAATCCCTGCTGGCATTATCGCCGCAGTGTAAGCATCGCAAAGCAAGAGGGTCAGCGGTATTATATCAATTTTGAGGGCGTGGACAGCGCGTTTTACCTCTATATCAACGGCAAATTCAAGGGTTATTCCCAGATCTCCCACGCCACCAGCGAATTTGACATTACGGACTTGGTGGTTAACGGCGAAAATACAGTTGACGTGCTGGTGCTGAAATGGTGCATTTCCACCTATCTGGAGTGTCAGGACAAATTCCGCTTCTCCGGAATTTTCAGAAAAGTGTATCTGCTGACCCGTCCGGAGGGCCACATCACAGATTACAAGATCGAAACGGCCTACACGGGAAAGGACGGCATCCTCACATTTATCAACGAGAGTGAAACGGATATCAAAGTCGCAGTGGCAGGCAATAGTGTGGTCGTTCCGGGAAATGCAAAAGCGGAAATCTCCGTGCCGGATGTGAAGCTGTGGACTGCCGAAACGCCTAAGCTGTACACGGTGGAGCTTTATGCCAACGGTGAGAAGATCATCGAGAGCATCGGCTTCCGCAAGGTAAGCATTGACGGCAAGGTTTTCAAGATCAATGATACGCCCGTGAAGCTCAAGGGCGTCAACCGCCACGATTTTAACTGCGAAACCGG
>JAZNKY010000049.1:0-16481 GCA_045578805.1 Oscillospiraceae bacterium | reverse complement strand
TGTCTTCCTAAGACCGCTTGGCCTCCGACTTCCCCACGGGGGCAATGTCATTAATTTAAGCGGGGGCAAGGGGGCGGCAGCCCCTTGGGCGGTGGAGGCGGCGCAGCCGCCTCCACTATAAGCCCCTCCCCTCGGGGAGGGGTTGGGGTGGGGGCAATCTTTGCCCAGCTTTCCCAAAGCCCCAAAAATCACCGAAAGGAGCAAACCCACCATGCAAGCAGGCGTATCCACCGCATGTCTTTACCCCCAGTTACTGGAAGAAGCACTCTATGAACTCGCAGTGAACGGCATCTCCCATGTGGAGATCTTCTTCAACGCGGAAAGCGAGCTGCGCAGACCGTTCGTTGCCAATCTCGCGGACATCATGAACCGGTTCGGCGTGACCTGCAAAAGCGTCCATCCGTTCGCCTGCCCCATGGAGCCGATGATGCTCTTTTCCAGATACGAACGCCGCGTGGAGGATATGCTCAATTACTACAAGCGTACCTTTGAAGCCATGCACACCCTCGGCGCGGAGATCTTCGTGTTCCACGGCAATGATCTGCAGCATCCCGTACCCATAGATTTCTACTGTGAACGCTATGCCAGACTCGTGAACGCCGGAAAGGAACAGGGGATCACCGTTGCACAGGAAAATGTCGTCCGCTGTCAGAGCGGCTCCCTCAAATTCCTGCATGAAATGGCTCTGCGCATGGGCGGCGAAGCCAAATTTGTACTTGATACCAAGCAGGCAGTGCGCGCCGGGGAATCCCCGGAGGAGATCCTTGCCACCCTCGGCAGCAGGATCGTGCATGTCCATATCAGCGACCACGGAGAGAAGGGCGACTGCCTGCCCCTCGGTGCCGGAAATTTCCGCGTCCGCAGCTTCCTGGAGCAGCTTAGCAAACACAGTCCCGAAAGCTCTGTGATCTTGGAGCTGTACCGCTCCAACTTCCGCGGCATCTCCGACCTCGTAAGCAATTACCGTATGCTCTCCATGGTTATCAGAGCAGCTACACAGCAGCGGGGAGCCCCCGCTGGTGTTTGCCCTCCCAATGCTGCGCAAAGGTCGGGCTGAATTCCTGTTGCCGCTTGAGCGAAGCGAATAAGGCAACAAATCGCCGGCGCAGGCTCTGCGCCCGCAATTATTGTATCTATATGAAAAATGCACCGGAAATCCGATGTAATATTGTGGAATTTCTGCATTGACAGAATGCGCGAAATTTTGTATAATTATTAGTATACATCGCTGTAATGCGTAAGAAATGGGGTGGCAGACTATGAAATGTCCCTTCTGCGGATACGATGACTCCAAGGTCATTGATTCCCGCCCGCTGGAAGACAAGAAACGGCGCAGACGTGAATGCCTGGGCTGCCATAAACGCTTCACAACCTACGAGATCGTTGAAAAACCGCTTCGTATCGTTGTAAAACGTGACGGCTCCCTGGAACAGTTTGACCGCAACAAGCTTCTCAGCGGTATTTACCACGCCATCAAGAAACGCCCTGTTACCATGGCACAGGTCGAGTCCATCGCCGATGAGGTGGAAGAGCGTTATGCCGGCAGCTTCAGCAGCCAGATGACCTCCGACCGGATCGGTTCCATTGTTCTCGAATGCCTGCGCGGTCTGGATGCCATTGCCTATATCCGCTTTGCATCCGTGTACCAGGACTTCAAGGACGTGGCGGGCTTTATCGCTGCGGTCTCTGCGCTTGACAGTGATGAACAAGAGTAGAGGAGGCATACATATGGATTTCAATCAGATGAAAGATGAAATGATGCAGGATGTCAATGACATGTTCTCGCAGCAGGATATTGACGACAATAAGTTCTTTGCAGCCGCTGCCTGCGTTCCGATCCTGTTCTGGCTGCCGCTGGTAGCTGCCAAGGATTCCGCATTCGGCAAGTTCTATGCAAACCAGGGACTGATCCTGCTGATCGCAGGTTTCGTAATCAGCTTTGCCGGCGGTATCATCGGTATTATCCCGCTTCTCGGCGACCTGATTGCCGCAGTGCTCGGTCTGGTGGAGCTTGCAGCATTCCTGTTCCTGCTGGTCAGCGCACTGCAGGG
Source organism: Oscillospiraceae bacterium (assembly GCA_045578805.1). Classification (GTDB taxonomy): domain Bacteria; phylum Bacillota; class Clostridia; order Oscillospirales; family Ruminococcaceae; genus UBA3855. The sequence goes on along the minus strand of JAZNKY010000049.1, from coordinate 14,430 downwards.
CAAAGCAAGATACCTGCCCTTTATCGGCAAGCTGTTTGAAGCTTTTAAGTAAAACCTTACGGCACGGGGAACGGCTCCCCCTCCATCGTCAGCGTCAGTCCATCCTCCGGATGGTAGCACTGCGCACCGATGAGGATGCCGTCCGCTGTCAGAAGCTCCGCATACAGAAGCGGATCACTGTCCGCGATCTCATAGGTGAAGCACTCCGCTGATCCACCCATGTGGGCGGCAAGCGGAAGCCCCTGCGCTTCCTGCAGCGCTGCATACGCCTCGTAGTTTCCGCTGCACTGCGGCGGGATCGTTACCGGCTCCGAATGCAGCAGCTCCGCCGGAAGCCCCTGCACGGCAAGCCACTGCAGCCGCTGCTCCCCCGTTACAGCCGGAATTTCCTGCTGTGCATCGCCGGAATGTCCGCGGCTCAGACAGAGTGCTGCCGCCGCCAGCAGAAGCGGCGGTGTGATGAACAGAAATTTTACATATCGTTTCATGGGATGTCCTCCTTTGAAATATGTGGAATGTTCGTCCCCATGCAGTATATGTATTGATGATTTCATGCAGAACGGAGGATCTATGGCACAGCTCAGACTCGATAAGCTCCTCTCCAACCGCACGTCCCACTCCCGCAGTGAGATCAAAGCCATCCTGAAAAGGGGGGCAGTGCTGGTGGATGGTGCGCCGGAATGCGACGGCAGCCGGAAAATTGACCCCGACGTGCAGGAGGTCATACTGTACGGCAAAAAGCTCATAGGGCAGACCCATGTCTGCTTCCTGCTCAATAAGCCGCAGGGCTGTATCTGTGCAACGGAGGACAGGGTGCATAAGACCGTGCTGGATCTGCTCCCCAAGGAAAAGCGCGTCAAGGGCTTGTTCCCTGCCGGCAGACTGGATGCCGACAGTACCGGACTTGTCCTGCTCACCGATGACGGCGATCTCGCACACCGGATGCTTGCCCCGAAAAGCCATGTGCCGAAATACTACCTTGTCCGGCTCGCCAAGCCCTGCCGCCCCGCCGATGTGAAGCGGCTGGCAGAGGGTCTGACGCTCGCGGACGGTACGGTATGTATGCCGGCAGAGGCAAAGCCGCTGGAGGTGAAGGGAAATTATGCCCTCATCTGCCTGCACGAAGGCAAGTACCATCAGGTCAAGCGAATGTTCGCCGCACTCTCCAATCATGTGGAAAGTCTGCACCGTGTAGCCGTCGGAGGCATGATTTTACCGGAAAATCTGCCGCTTGGAGCGCATGTAGAGGTTTTGCACAAGGATGTTGAAAATATGTTGAAAGGTGGAAACTTCGACGCTATATATGAACGAATTATGACGAAATTTTCGTCATATTCGATAAATGAGGGGCATGAAGTTTAGGTAAATAGCGGATTGAAAAATCCCTCATAATTTGGTATGATATTAGTAGACAAAAAAGAACTCGGCAGCAGTATGCCGTGAGTCTTTAATTTTGTAAACAGGAGGACTGGAATAAATGGCAAGTTTATCACTCAGAGGAATCTACAAGAAGTATCCGGGCGGCGTAGTAGCTGTATCCGATGTAAACCTCGAAATCAGAGACAAGGAGTTCATCATTCTGGTAGGACCTTCCGGCTGCGGTAAGTCCACCACACTGCGTATGATCGCAGGTCTGGAGGAGATCTCCGAGGGCGAGCTGTATATCGGCGACCGTCTGGTAAACGACATCGCTCCGAAGGACAGAGACATCGCAATGGTGTTCCAGAACTATGCTCTGTATCCGCATATGACAGTATTCGAGAACATGGCATTCGGTCTGAAGCTCCGCAAGGTTCCGAAGGACGAGATCGCTCGTAAGGTAGAAGAGGCTGCAAGAATCCTCGACCTGTCCCACCTGCTCGACAGAAAGCCGAAGGCAATGTCCGGTGGTCAGCGTCAGAGAGTTGCGCTCGGTCGTGCAATCGTGCGTAACCCGAAGGTGTTCCTGCTCGACGAGCCGCTGTCCAACCTGGACGCTAAGCTCCGTGCGCAGATGAGAACAGAGATCTCCAAGCTCCACAAGAAGCTGGGTACTACATTTATCTATGTAACGCATGACCAGACTGAGGCTATGACTATGGGTGACCGTATCGTAGTTATGAAGGATGGTTTTGTACAGCAGATCGACACTCCGCAGAACCTGTACGAGAATCCGGTAAACAAGTTCGTTGCTGGCTTCCTTGGTTCTCCGCAGATGAACTTCATCGACGCAGTTCTGAAGAAGAACGAGAACAGACAGTACTATGTTGAGTTCGGTTCTGAGGATACAAAGTCTCACAGAGGCGTGAAGTATCAGATCATCGTTCCTGAGTCCAAGTCCATTCCGGAGCTGGAGAAGTATGTTGACCGTGAGGTTACTCTGGGCGTTCGTCCTGAGGCTGTACACGATGAGGAAATGTACCTGTCCAACGCAACAACCGGTATCATCGACTGCAACGTAGAGATCACCGAAATGATGGGTGCTGAGACCTATCTGTACCTGGAGTGCGAGGGCACACCGCTGATCGCAAGAGTATCTCCTCGTTCCACTGCAAAGCCGCAGGATGAGATCAAGGTTGCGATCGACCCGAACAAGATCCATCTGTTCGATAAGGAAACTGAGAGAACAATCGTTAACTAATGATCGTGATCGATTTTCCATGAATCATGCAGACCCGTCCTTAAATAGGGCGGGTCTTTTGAATTTGTGCTGCCGCTTGCACGAAGTGCATAAGGCAGCGAATGCCGGCGCAGGCTCTGCGCCTGTTCGACAAGGAGACAGAGCGTACTATCGTAAACTGATTTCTCTGAATTGTATTTTTCAAAGTCCGTTCCCGAAAAGGGGACGGACTTTTTTCTTGACATATATGTGGAATAATGACGGATGCTTATTCCGGCAAATAAATATAGATGCTTTTCTGGGGACAGCACTCCAAAACTGCCCCCACCCCAACCCCTCCCCGGGGGGGAGGGGCTTTTATAGGAGGAGGCAGCCCCCTTGCCCCCGCTTAAGATGATGACATTGCCTGCCCCGTGGGGAGTCGCCGCTGCCACAAAAGGCTGCCGCCTTTTGAATCCATTATCAACTTGAAATTGCCAAATCATCAAATGCGAAGCGTTGTATCTTCGGAAAAGAGCTTATATTTTGTACAATTCCACATAATCCGCAGTGTTAAATTTAGAATATCCGCCAAAAATAGAGTTGCCCCTTGACTTTTGACGGAAATCGTGGTAGACTATATTTAGCACTCGAAGAGAAAGAGTGCTAACACTCAAAACGACAAACTGCCAGAAGGGAGCGTATTCCTTTGAAAGACCGCAAGCTGAAAATATTAGCTGCCGTCGTGGAGGAGTATGTGCGTACCGGTGAACCCGTGGGTTCCAAGGTGATCGCAAAGCTTCCGGACATCGGCGTATCGGCTGCCACCGTGCGGAACGATATGGCGATGCTGGAGCAGCTGGGCTATCTGGAACAGCCCCATACCTCCGCCGGCAGAATACCGACCATCAATGGTTACAGGCTTTATATTGATAAGCTGATGACGGCACAGTGCCTCTCCGGTGAGGAAAAGGAACGGCTCGACGATATGCTTGCACAGCAGGGACCCATGACCGAGGAGCTTCTGATCCAGAACGCGACCACGGCTCTTGCGGAGCTGACGCAGTGCGCAGCAGTCGTGTCGGATTTCTCCCCGAAGTTCTCCATCATCTCAAAGGTGGAGGTCATCCCGACCGGAAAGCGGATCTATGTGATCCTGCTGATCACATCGGGCGGCAGCATCAAGAATAAAGCGTGCAGACTGGAAATCGATCTGACAAATGAACAGCTTTCCATGTTTTCCAAGTACCTTGCAGAGCATCTGGAGGGCATCTCCGTGGATGATCTGTCCGACGAGATGATGGAAAACCTGACCGCCGCAATGGGTACCTATATGATGGTGCTGGCACCGCTGGTGCAGGGCTTGTGTGAGCTGTCCCGCGACCTGCGGCAGCACGCATTGCTGTTCAGGGGCGAAAGCAATCTCTTTTCCCACGAGGAGCTTGATAAAATGGAGGTCGTCCGCTTTATTGAGCACAAGGACGAGTTGACCGAGCTTCTGGATGATTCGTTCAGCGGCATCCGCGTGATGTTCGGGGAAGGAAACGACAGCTTTGTCATCGGCAATTCCAGCATGATCGTCTCCAAGTACCGGAAGGGCGAACGCCATGTCGGCTCGCTGGGCGTGATCGGTCCCATGCGTCTCGACTATGCAAAGGTCATTCCGTATCTGGAATATTTTTCACAGAAAATTACCGACCTGATCTCAGAACAGAATGAGGACGAAGAAGAATTACAGTAGAAAGGGTGAATCCCATGAACGAAGAACAGCGCGACGCAATGCTCGACGAGGAGTTCGACGAAGACGCGGACTTTGAGGATGCGGAGGAATGTGAAGCCGTGGAGGAAGAACCGGCGGCGGACGATGCTCTTGCAGCGGAGCTTGCAGAGCAGAAGGAACAGTACCTGCGCCTGTTTGCGGAGTTTGACAATTTCCGCAAGCGCACCGCAAAGGAGAAGCTGGAGACCTATGGTGATGCCACTGCAAAGACAGTGGAGCAGCTGCTTCCGGTTGTGGACAATTTTGAACGTGCCATTGATGCACCCTGCACCGATGCACAATATAAAGAGGGCATGGTGATGATTTTCAACCAGCTCAGGACATGTCTGGAAAAACTCGGTGTGGAGGAAATCGAAGCACTCGGCGCAGAGTTCGACCCGAATATCCACCAGGCGATCAAGCAGGCAGAGGCGGATGAAGAATATCCGGAAAACACTGTCTGCGAGGTATTCCAGAAGGGTTACAAGCTGAAGGAAAGACTGATCCGCCCGGCTATGGTGGCTGTGGCAAATTAACAGCTGGGTGTAGTTGACTACACAGCACAAGGGACATTGTCCCATTCACATTGGATATAAATCATATACAATATATATGTAAGGAAGGAAAGAGAATTATGGGAAAGATTATCGGTATTGACCTCGGTACAACAAACTCCTGCGTAGCAGTCGTAGAGGGCGGCAACGCTGTTGTCATCGCAAATGCAGAGGGCGCAAGAACCACACCGTCCGTTGTGGCATTCTCCAAGACAGGCGAGCGTCTGGTAGGTAAGGTTGCAAAGAACCAGGCGATCACAAACCCCGACAAGACCATCGCTTCCATCAAGCGTCATATGGGTTCCAACTATAAGGTGGACATCGACGGCAAGCAGTACACTCCGCAGGAAATTTCTGCAATGATCCTGCAGAAGCTCAAGGCGGATGCAGAAGCATACCTCGGCGAAACTGTCAACGAAGCAGTTATCACCGTTCCTGCATACTTCACCGACTCCCAGCGCCAGGCAACCAAGGACGCAGGTCAGATCGCAGGTCTGGTCGTTAAGAGAATCATCAACGAGCCGACCGCAGCTGCCCTGTCCTATGGTATCGACAAGGAAGAGGATCAGACCGTTATGGTATACGACCTCGGCGGCGGTACCTTCGACGTTTCCATCATTGAGATGGGCGAGGGTATGCAGCAGGTACTCGCTACCGCTGGTAACAACCGTCTCGGCGGCGATGACTTCGACCAGAGAATTATCAACTGGATGGTTGACGAGTTCCGCAAGGAGCAGGGCATGGACCTCTCCAACGACAAGATGGTAATGCAGAGACTGAAGGACGCTGCTGAAGCTGCAAAGATCGAGCTGTCCTCCACACCCACTGCAAACATCAACCTGCCGTTCATCACTGCGGACGCAAACGGCCCGAAGCACCTGAACCTGACACTCTCTCAGGCAAAGTTCAACGAGCTGACCGCAGACCTCGTACAGGCAACCATGGAGCCGGTTCGTCAGGCTCTCGCAGACAGCAAGCTCAAGACCTCCGATCTTGACAAGGTGCTGATGGTCGGCGGTTCCTCCAGAATCCCGGCAGTACAGGAAGCTGTCAAGAACCTGATCGGCAAGGAGCCGTTCAAGGGTATCAACCCCGATGAGTGCGTAGCACTTGGCGCAGCTCTGCAGGGCGGTCTGCTTGCAGGCGATGTCAAGGAAGGTCTGATGCTCCTCGACGTAACTCCCCTGTCCCTCGGTATTGAGACCGCAGGCGGCGTATGCACCAAGATGATCATGCGCAACACCACCATCCCCGCAAAGAAGAGCGAGATCTTCTCCACCTACGCTGACAACCAGCCGGCAGTTGACATCAACGTACTGCAGGGTGAGAGAGAGTTCGCAAGAGATAACAAGCAGCTCGGTACTTTCCGTCTGGACGGTATCGCTCCGGCAATGAGAGGCGTTCCGAGAATCGAAGTTACCTTCGACATCGACAGCAACGGTATCGTACACGTTTCCGCAAAGGATCTCGGCACCGGCAAGGAGCAGCAGATCTCCATCACAGCTTCCACCAACATGTCCAAGGAGGACGTAGAGAAGGCTGTCAAGGATGCAGAGGCTTATGCAGAGGAAGACAAGAAGCGTCGTGAGGCTGTGGATGCCAAGAATCAGGCTGAGAACCTCGTGTTCCAGTGCGAGAAGGCAATGAACGACTTCGGCGACAAGATCACCGATGCAGACAAGGCTCCGATCCAGGAGAAGATCACTGCCCTCAAGAGCGTTCTGGAATCCGGCAACACCGAGGACATCAAGGCAAAGACCGATGCACTCCAGCAGGCATTCTACGAGTTGAGCTCCAAGGCATATCAGCAGGCAGGCGGCGATCCGAATGCCATGAATGCAGGCTTTGACCCGAACGCAATGGGCGGCATGGGCAATGCACAGGAAGCTCCCAGCAGTGACGATGATGTCATTGATGCGGATTTTACTGAGGCGTAAATAAGAAATTGATACACCACGGGGCAGATTTTCATCTGCCCTATGGCTGTCGGACAATATTTTCGTTGGGCTGCCCCATTGCTGTGGGGTTCTGCTCTGACGCTCTCTGTCAAGAGAAAGCATCCTTAGAATCTTAACGTTTTCCCTTTGTCCCCGCAGGGGGCAATGGGAAAACGCCTTGGGATTCCAAAGGGATGTTATCCCTTTGGCAGGGGGTGTGGGGGACAGCGTCCCCCACATCAATTGCGGCTGTCCGGCTGAAATGTGGTCGAAAGGTGATGTATATGGCTGAAAAACGTGATTATTATGATATTTTAGGCATACAGAAGGGTGCCGGCGAGGATGAGATCAAGAAGGCATACAAGAAGGCGGCACGAGAGAACCATCCCGACCTGCATCCGGAGAATCGCGAAGAATGCGAAGAAAAGATGAAGGACATCAACGAGGCGTACTCCGTCCTGTCCGACCCTGAGAAGCGTCAGCGTTATGACCAGTTCGGTCATGATGCCGTAGGCGGTGCTGACGGCATGGGCGGTATGGGCGGCATGGGTGGATTCACCGGCGGCTACGGCGATATGAGCGATATTCTGGAGAATCTGTTTGGCGGCATCTTCGGCGGCGGCACTTCTGCGCGCGCCAATTCTGCCAACGCCCCCAGACGCGGCAGAGACATCAACACCGGCATCAACATCAGCTTCATGGAAGCATGTACCGGCAAGACCCAGGAGATCAGCATCGGTCATATGGAGAAATGCCCGGCTTGCGGCGGCTCCGGCGCGGAGGAAAACACCACGACCGAGGCATGTCCGGACTGCCGCGGCAGAGGCACCATCAAGGTAACACAGCAGACACCGTTCGGCGTGGTTTCCCAGTCCAAGCCCTGTCCGCACTGCAGCGGCAAGGGTACCATCATCAAGCACCCCTGCCAGAAGTGCCGCGGTGCAGGCAGATTGCGCGTCCAGAAGAAGGTCAACCTCACAGTTCCCGCAGGTATCGACGATGGTCAGACGCTGCGCGTATCCGGCGAGGGTGACTGCGGCATCAACGGCGGTCCTGCCGGCAACCTGAACGTCAGCGTGAGCGTGCGCCCGCATCCCATCTTCACGCGTGACGGCTATGATGTGCATTGTGAGATCCCGATCACCTATGCACAGGCAGTCATGGGCGATGAGATCACCGTGCCGACCATTGACGGCAATGTGAAATTCAACATTTCCGAGGGGACTCAGAACGGCACCCGCACCCGCCTCAAGGGCAAGGGCATCAAGCACCTCCAGCGCGACGCAAGGGGCGACCAGTATGTCAAGCTCTATATCGAAGTCCCCAAGAACCTCTCCAAAAAGCAGAAGGATCTGCTCAAGGAGTTCGAGGATTCGCTGAATGAGAAGAATTATGCGAAGCGGAAGGGGTTCTTTGATAAGTTGAAGGATATTTTTTCTTGATAGGATATGGAAGGATGGTATGATATGGTAGATGATCGCAATTGGTGCAGAGAAATTTGTGAAAAAATGAGAAAGCTGAAAGAAGTAAATTCAAGTCTCAAAAATACGTATTTTGGTGAGTATGGATTTAGCGGTGATATAACAGATGTTTTTAACTTTGGCTATGATGCTGATCAACTTTATAAGGATTTCTTAGCACTTAAAGGAGATTTGGTATCGCTTTGCAACCATGCGGACTTTAAAATGGAAAAAACTGGTGAGAAATATCAAGGAATGGTTTCCGAAGTTGATAGTATTATTGCTGGTCTAATATCTGATGTTCGTAATGTAGTAAATTTATTAAAGGATAGCGGCGGATATTTAACTGAGACAGAGCAAGCAACTTTCGATAAGTGGAGAGTTTATAGAGATGGTAATGGATGTTGATTAAGAACCTTGTTTAATATTTGAACGGATTGTCACTTGTGTATTGGCAATCCGTTTTTCTTTCACTACTAATGTAAACATTGTGCATTTAACGAACATCAATGTTCGGCATCTCCCCCAAAATTTCAAGATTATTCACAAACCCCAAGAAATGGGTCTTGTATTCTGAAAAAAGATGTGGTATAATAGTATGGAGTATATATGATTCGCACGGTTCCCGTGCGTGACAGAGAGGATGGCAGATATGTTGTATATGGAAAACCATATCGGAAAGATCACCATTTCCGATGCCTATTTGCGTGAATTGACCGAACAGACCGTTCTGCAGTGCTTCGGTATTGCAGGTCTTGCGGAAACCAGACTTGCCGAACGCATTTTTGAAAACCGCCGCGGCCCGGTCGAAATTGTGACCAAGGGACAGAAGCTTGTGATTTCCGTCCATGTCAAGGTCATGTACGGTGTCAATATCCCCGCCGTTGTGCGCAGTCTGATGCATAAGATCGAATTTGTCATTGAGGATGCCGTGCGCATTCCCGTTTCCCTCGTCCGTGTGTATGTGGATGAGGTCGTAGAGCCGTAAGTAAGGAGTTATGACAACATGAATGGTAAGCTTTTGAAGGCCGCGCTCTGTTCCGCAGCCGTTACACTCGAAAAGAACAGAAAAGCCGTTGACGAACTGAATGTGTACCCCGTCCCCGATGGTGATACCGGTACGAATATGTCCATGACCCTCTCCGCCGCAAGACGTGAGCTGATGGTCATGTCCGATGATGCCACCGTTTCCGAGGTCGCAGACCGCGCCGCTTCTGCCATGCTCAGAGGTGCAAGAGGCAACTCCGGTGTCATCCTCTCCCTGCTGTTCCGCGGATTTTCCAGAGGACTGGCAGGCATGGAGACCGCGGAGGGTGCGGATCTTGCCAATGCGCTGGAAATCGGCGTGCAGGCTGCTTATAAGTCCGTCATGAAGCCCACCGAGGGTACGATCCTGACCGTTGCAAGACTCGGCGCGCAGCAGGCACAGCTCACCGCGCGTGAGAATCATGATGTCGTTGCTGTCTGGACGGAAACCTGCCGTGCCGCTGCCGAAGCCCTCGAACAGACTCCCGAAATGCTCCCCATCCTGAAGAAAGCCGGCGTTGTCGATGCCGGCGGCAAGGGTCTGCTCGTTGTCTGGGAGGCAATGCTCGCTGTGATGCGCGGCGACGCACCCGCAGAGACCGAAGCCCCCGAAAAGCCCGAAGCTCCCGTATCTGCCATCGGCAGAGTGGATCTCGAAGAGGAGATCAATTTCACCTACTGCACGGAATTTATCGTGGAAAAGAGCAAGGACTGCCCCGATCCGTTCAAGCTCCGTGCTTACCTCGAAACCATCGGCGACTGCGTTGTGGTTGTGGATGACGACGAGATCATCAAGGTGCATGTGCATACCGATACCCCCGGACTCGCGCTCCAGAAGGCTCTGGAATTTGGTTATTTCATCAATGACCCCAAGCCCAAGATCGAAAATATGCGCATCCAGCACGCCGGCAGAGTCCGCGAGGCACAGAACGCCGCACAGGATGAGACCTATGTCCGCGCAGAGCCGGAAAAGCCGTTCGGCTTTGTGGCAGTTGCCGCAGGTGAGGGTCTGGAGAACATGTTCCGCGACCTGGGCGTGGATAATGTGGTAAGAGGCGGTCAGACCATGAACCCCTCCACGGATGACATCCTCCGTGCGATCCATGCCACACCGGCAAAGAATGTGTTTGTACTCCCGAATAATAAGAATATCATCATGGCAGCCGAGCAGGCAGTGTCCCTTGCGGACAGAAATGTCTGCGTCCTCCAGACCAGAACCATCCCGCAGGGCATGACCGCGATGATGGCATTTGACGAGAGTCTGGATGCCGAGGGCAACCGCATTGCTATGACAAAGGCATTTGAGAAGGTGTCCACCGGACAGATCACCTTTGCTGCCCGTGATTCCGAGCTGGACGGCACGCCCATCAAAAAGGGCGAGGTCATGGCTCTGGACAACGGCAAGCTTTCCTTCACCGACAAGGATCTCAATCATGCCGCATACCGCCTGACCAAGCGCATGGTGAACAGCGATACCGGCTTCATCACAGTGATGCACGGCGCGGATGTCGATGAGGAGACCGCAGAACAGCTGGTTTCCAAGCTCCAGGATAAGTTCGGCGACAGGATCGAAGTCATGCTGGTAAACGGCGGACAGCCGGTGTACTATTATATTATCTCTGTTGAATAAGCGAGGGGCGGGGGCGCAGCCCCCGCTTTAAATCCCCCTCCCTCCGGGAGGGGGCAGGGGTGGGGCAAGCTTTGCACAACTTTCCTAAAGCTGATAACATTATGTCTCCCATCCCACTTTTATATTATATGAAAGCACACCCATGCCATTCCCTTTTGCGGAATGGCATCTATTATAGGTGATAACATGACCAGATTATTCCTATCCATCAGCAAACTGAAGGGCGTTGGCAAAAAACGCTTTGAGCTGTACCAGAAAATCGGTATTGCCACGCCCTATGACCTGCTCTATTATTTCCCGCGCACCTACCGCGATTACCGCAGTCCTGTTCCCGTATTTGAAGCCCCCATGGACGAGGTGTCCGTTGTCCGTGTGACCATCACCGACAAGCACCGCCCCATGCCCTCACGCAGCGGAACGCTGATCTACCGGCTGGATGCGGCGGACGAGGACGGCACGGAGCTGGGGATCGTCATTTTCAATAATGTGTACGGCTACCAGGCTCTGGAGATCGGCAAAACCTATACGATGGCAGGGAAGATCGGCGGAACGCTCCTGGAACGTGAGATCCAGTCCCCCCAGATCCATAAGGATTCGGAGCATCCCATTGAAGCGGTCTACCCCCAGATCACGGGGCTGACCAGTGCCATGGTGCGCACCAACATCCGCGAATGCCTTTCCATCCTGGAGGAAGCACCATTTGAAACGCTCCCCGCCGATATTCTGAAAGAATATTCCCTCATGCCGCTTGCACAGGCTCTGCGTACCGTACACCTGCCGGATGCACCGGAGGACACGGAGCAGGCGCGCCGCCGCCTTGCCTTTGAGGAAATGCTCCGTCTGCAGGTCGGTCTGCGTCTCCTGAAAAAACGCGCCGAAAAGAAAAGTGAATATCCCATGGATCCCGCCACCGATCTAACGCCCTACTATCATAGCCTGCCCTTTACGCTTACGGATGCCCAGAAACGCGCCGTGACGGAGATCTGCGCCGACCTCTCCGGCGAAAGCCCCATGAACCGTCTGCTGCAGGGTGATGTGGGCAGCGGCAAAACGGCAGTTGCGGCGGCGGCGTGCTATTTCTGCGTGCAGAACGGCTGCCAGTGCGCCCTCATGGCACCGACCGAAATTCTCGCCGGGCAGCATTTCCAGACCCTGCGGGGCTTCCTTGCGCCCCTCGGCATTGAGGTCTGCCTTCTGACCGGTTCCCTGACCGCGAAGCAGAAGCGGGAATGCCACGCGCGGATCGCGGACGGCACCGCGCAGGTGATCGTCGGTACCCACGCCATCATGCAGAAGGCGGTGACGTATCAGAAATTAGGGCTTGTCATCACAGATGAACAGCACCGCTTCGGCGTGGCACAGCGAACCGCCCTTGCAGAAAAGGGCGGCGTACCGCATAAGCTCGTCATGTCCGCAACACCCATCCCCCGGACGCTTGCCCTCATGGTCTATGGTGATCTGGATGTGTCCGTGCTGGATGTGATGCCGAACGGCAGAAAGCCGGTGAAGACCTACGCTGTCACCGGCAAGCTCCGCGAACGTGCGGTGAATTTCCTGATCAGTGAGCTGCGCCAGGGCAGACAGGCTTATATCGTCTGCCCCGCGATTGAGGAGGGAGAAACCGATCTCCGCGCCGTAACGGTTTACGCGGAGGAGATGCGGAAGACCCTGCTCAAAGACTGGCGCACGGGCATCCTGCACGGACAGATGACAGCGCAGGAAAAGGATGAAGCAATGGAACGATTCCGCGCACATGAGCTGGATGTGCTGATTTGCACAACCGTGGTAGAAGTCGGCGTGGACGTACCCAATGCCACTATTATGATGATCGAGGATGCCGAACGCTTCGGACTGTCCCAGCTCCACCAGCTGCGCGGGCGTGTCGGACGCGGCAGCCACCAGAGCCACTGCATCCTGATCACCGATCATGCCAACGAGGACAATAAGCAGCGTCTGCGCCTGCTCAGCAGTACGACGGACGGTTTTCAGGTTGCTGAAGCGGATCTCCAGCTGCGTGGACCGGGCGATTTCTTCGGCAGAATGCAGCATGGTCTGCCGCCGCTGAAGCTTGCCAGCCTGACGGATGGCACCATGCTCCGCGATGTACAGCAGGCGGCGGACAGTATCCTGCAAAAAGACCCCCTCCTGACCCACGAGGAACACCACGCCCTCTATATGGACATCCTCCGTCTGTTTGCACAGAACGGGGAGAACGGTTTGAACTGAACAGTACGCGATTGGTTCGAAAGACAGGTATGATCTTTACCTTCCTCCGGGGGGCAATGGAGGCAGCATAGGGGGCAAGGGGACGGAGTCCCCAAAGTGGGGTTCCAAGGGGTGTTAGTCCCTTGGGCGGTGGAGGCGGCGCAGCCGCCTCTTATATAAGCCCAACAATAGAAAGCAAAAACCATCCGCATAGCCCCACAACCCTACATTCCACCCCCAAATCAACACCAATCACCAATTTTCAACGTTGAATAAAACGGATTACTTCACTATTTCCACAAACTCGAAAAAAATTGAAAAAAGGTGTTGACATTTCCGCAAAGGTGTGGTATACTATAATAGTCGCAGGGAGAACGAAACGAAAACTCCTGAAAGACACGGCCTCGGTGGGAGCTTAGCTCAGCTGGGAGAGCATCTGCCTTACAAGCAGAGGGTCACAGGTTCGAGCCCTGTAGCTCCCACCATAAATCTGGCCTGGTAGTTCAGTTGGTTAGAACGCCGCCCTGTCACGGCGGAGGTCGTGGGTTCGAGTCCCATCCAGGTCGCCAATTGATGCTTCTGTAGCTCAGTCGGTAGAGCAATGGACTGAAAATCCATGTGTCGACGGTTCGATTCCGCCCGGAAGCACCAATTTAATGCGGATTTAGCTCATCTGGTAGAGCGCCACCTTGCCAAGGTGGAGGTAGCGAGTTCGAGCCTCGTAATCCGCTCCACTCGTATCGGGGAAATATTCTCGGTATGCATGAAACGCCTAAAGCAAATGCTTTGGGCGTTTTCATTTTATATGCAAGTCTGCGAGGGATAAATACGAGAAACTGATTACGAATTACTATGAGAGGATGAAACATACGCTGGAGCGATGTGCTGGGATTCAGGAGATGGAATCGGACGAGGAATTGCTCTGGCTTGTGTGCGAAGAGCTGACGATTGATGTTCCGTGTGATCTGCGTACTGCGAATCTGGAAATTCTGCTTAAATGCAATTATATCTATTCGGAGATTGCGGTTAAGATTGCACAGCTGCGTGAAAGGGTGGCTACAGCGATAAAAGAGGATATGAATGCAGCGTCGATCCGGAAAGCGGCAGAATGGCGGACGATTATGGAAGAAGCTGAAAAAGTATTAGAGCCTGTTCACATAAAATGAATATGCAGATTTTCGAGCATAAATTTTACGCAGGCAAGGCAAAAAATCGCAGGCATACTGACGTATGTCAAGATTTTTTAACGCAGACTGCGTGAAATTTTGCCGAAAAGATGCG
>JAZNKY010000048.1:0-2925 GCA_045578805.1 Oscillospiraceae bacterium | reverse complement strand
TATTGAGGGTAAAGGAAACATCCTCATTGATGCCGTTACCCTGTGGGCCGTTCTTGTCAGCTCTGCCAATCATAGAGCCTTGCAGAGCATAGCTTTCCACGATTGCAACTCCACCTTGGTGGCACGCAGGAGATGAACCGGATGTATCAATCGTTCTGGAAGTTTCTGCTTCATATACACCGCTGTGCGGATTGTCGGACTTCATAGCATTGGACTCAAATGCACTGATGCCGAAAGCCTGCACCACCAGTTCATTGGCTCGGATTTCACCGACATCATGTGTGTTCAGTGTGTTTGCAACTTTTCCATCTTTCCATGTTTCACACTCATCTTTGGAATGAGGACGAGTTCCTTTTGTAAAAGTTGCATTCACTACAAACGGCTGATTATTGCCGCCCGAACCATAGGTTGCTGATACGGTCGGAGCAATATCAAGAGGACCTCTGTATCTCGTGTCCTGACTGTGATTCTCATAACAGCTTATAGCCGCAGGCACAACGCCTGCACGAAGCGTCGGGGATTTCTCTTCCTCATAGCCGATGCCACGAGCCTTTGCAGAATGCTCCGTGCAGAATCCTGCTGATAATACACAGGGCGGATGATGTGCCTCGGCACGAAGTGTGCAGGTCATATCCTCGGTCACATCCATACGGTTGCCGCCTTGGTCATTTAAACAGATTTCATTGCCTGACGTTCCAAAGCAATCCGCAGCACCTCCGGCAGCTCTTTGCCACGCACGGAAGCCCTCCGCAGAATACCCTGACACGCCCTCGGACTCAAAGAGTATTTTTCCGGCACATTCGCCTGTAAAATCCGCGACAAGGTAGATGCGTTTTCTTCTCTGGGGAACTCCCCAGTATTGCGCATCGAACAATCGGTAGGCGACAGAATAATGACCTCCCAGAATTTCTCCTGCGTTGTGCCACTTCGCAGGTTTAGGAATAGCAGCGGACTCATCCGCAATTTTGCAGATTTCTTCGAGGACGCAGCGGAAGTCCTCGCCGCCTCCGGAGGAGAATGCCCCTGGGACATTTTCCCATACGATGTATTTCGGGTATTCGCCATTGGTCTTACACCTCATTTCTTTGATGATTCTGATTGCTTCAAAAAACAGTCCCGAACGCTCTGCCTGAATACCGGCACGCTTACCTGCAACGGACAGGTCGGTGCAGGGACTTCCGAATGTAATAATATCCACGGGCGACAGATCCGCACCGTTCAGCTTGGAAATATCACCGTAGTGTTTCATGAACGGCAGTCGCTTTCGGGTGACAGCTATTGGGAACGGCTCAATTTCCGATGCCCATACAGGGGTGATGCCGGACAGGATACCCGCCATCGGGAATGTTCCGCTGCCGTCAAATAAACTTCCAAGTGTAAGTGTTTTATTCATCGGGCATTTCCACTTCCTTTACAAGTTCAGAGTAAGGAATCCTCTCACCATCACGAATGACAAATACACCATCTGCATTGCCTGTATCCTCCACATAGCGTCGGAGGATGACGGAGGCGTATTTCTCGTCCAGTTCCATCATGTAGCAGATTCGATTCATCTGCTCACACGCCATAAGCGTAGAACCGCTGCCGCCGAAGGTGTCAATTACAACAGCGTTCTCCTGCGTGGAGTTGCCGATAGGATAAGCAAGCAAATCCAACGGCTTTGAAGTAGGATGGTTCGCATTGCGTTTCGGCTTATCGAAGTTCCAGATAGTTGTTTGTTTTCGGTCGGAGTACCACTTGTGCTTGCCGTTCTGCATAAAGCCGTAAAGAACAGGCTCATGCTGCCACTGATAATCCGAGCGCCCGAGGACAAGACTGTCCTTCACCCAGATACAGCAGCCTGCAAGATGAAAGCCTGCATCGACAAAAGCACGACGGAAGTTCAGTCCCTCCGTATCCGCATGGAACACATAAGCGGCACCGCCTTTTTCAAGGTGTGCCGCCATACACTTGAAAGCAGACAGCAGGAAGTTATAGAAATCATCATTCTTCATACTATCATTCTGAATGGTCAGACCACTGCCGGACTTGAATGCGACATTATACGGCGGATCGGTCAGAATGAGATTTGCCTTTGTATCGCCCATAAGCGAATTGACATCATCGGGAGAAGTCGCATCACCGCACATCAGTCTGTGCCTGCCAACTGTCCATACGTCGCCACGCTGTACAAATGCCGCCTTTTCCAGTGCGGCGGTCAGGTCAAAATCATCATCCTTGACATCATCACTGCCGTTTGTATCAAAAAGGTCAGCAAGTTCCTTTTCATCAAAGCCTGTCAGTCCAAGGTCAAAGCCGAGGTTCTGAAGCTCTTCCATTTCAACGGCGAGCATTTCTTCATCCCATCCTGCGTCAAGTGCCATACGGTTGTCTGCGAGTATAAATGCTTTCTTCTGTGCCTCTGTCATGTGTTCCACAAACACACACGGAACTTCCGTCATGCCCTCGGCTTTGGCGGCTTCCAGTCTGCCGTGTCCGCACAGGACGTTGTAATCCTTATCGATTACCATAGGACTAACAAACCCGAACTCACGGAGCGAGGAACGCAGCTTTGTGATCTGCTCCTTACTGTGGGTTCGGGCATTATTTACATATGGGATAAGCTTGTGAATATCGACAAGCTGAAAGTCTGTGGTCGTTTTCATCGGTGCTGCCTCCTTTGCTGAATTCTCTGCAAGCCTTTTCTTGCAGCCATGAAATTTCCCTTAACTGCTTGTCCTTTAATTGTTCTGTATTGCTGCTTTGTGAGCATAGGTCTGCTGGCTTTCAGTTCACGCCAGAAAGTTACATCTGTGTTTGATTTCATAAAAACATCCTTTCTGTTACTTACCCCTTGAACGGAGTAGCATTTCCATCATATCATTTTCGGGACTGCCGCCGGTCACATCAACCGAGCAGTTCTCCTTGACAATCTGCTGAATGGTA
>JAZNKY010000047.1:0-46479 GCA_045578805.1 Oscillospiraceae bacterium | reverse complement strand
GCCCCCTGCGGGGACAAAGGCAAAACGTTAAGATTGCAAGGATCTCATTCTTTTGACAGAGAATGCAGAGGATAGAATCTCTTGCAAAACATCCCTGTGAATCCTACAACAGTCCAAATATCACCTACAAAGTCCCTGCCCGCACTGCGGGCGGGGACAAAATGTAGCAGGGTTCCAAGGGACGAAGTCCCTTGGGCGGTGGAGGCGGCGCAGCCGCCTCCATTATAAGCCCCTCCCCTTGGGGGGGGGTTGGGGTGGGGGAAGCTTCGCAGAACTTTCCTAAGAAAGAAAAACTTTCCCCATCCAGAAAATAATATACAGGAGTAACCACTATGAGCCATTTATTCGACAGCTGGAACGCTGCTTACAAAACCCCCTTCGGTGCGGTGAAAAAGGGCAAGATCTGCCGCTTTTCCCTCCGTCTGCCGAAGGATGTCAACCCCGATTATCCGCCCGTTTTGGTGCTGTTCCGCACGGGCTTCAAGGAACGCTTCCTCAACCTCAACCTGACCGCCGAGGAGGACGACTGCAATGTCTGGAGTACGGAGTATCTTCCGAAATATGTCGGCGTGCATTACTACTACTTCGCCTACACACAGAACGGACAGCGGCACTATGTCAAGCGCGTGGACGGTCACCTCGGCAATCTGGATGACGGCGATCTCTTTCAGCTGACCATCTATGCCGAGGACTACAAGACCCCCGAATTTCTCAAGGGCGGCATCATGTACCAGATCTTCCCCGACCGTTTCTGCAAAAGCGGCAAGGCGCATGAAAACATTCCCTATGGCAGAGTCCTCCGCGAGGACTGGGGCGGCACGCCCTACTACAAGCCCGATGAAAACGGGCATGTCTGGAACAATGACTACTTCGGCGGTGACCTCGAAGGCATCCGCATGAAGCTGCCGTATCTCTCCGATCTCGGCGTGACCTGCATCTACCTCAACCCTATCTTTGAATCCCATGAGAACCACCGCTACAATACCGCGAATTACCGCAATGTTGACCCCCTCCTCGGCACGAACGAGGACTTCCGCATTCTCTGTGAGGATGCGAAGAAATACGGCATCAGCGTGATCCTCGACGGCGTATTCTCCCATACCGGCGCGGACAGTGTGTATTTCAACAAGTTCGGACGCTATGACACCGTGGGCGCGTTCCAGTCCAAGGACAGCCCCTATTATAAGTGGTACACCTTCTGGGATTTCCCGAATGTGTACGAGGCATGGTGGGGCATCGACACCCTCCCGAATGTCCGCGAGAACAACAAAGAATACACGAACTACATCTGCGGCGACGGCGGCGTGCTGGATTACTGGATCTCTCTCGGCGCGGCTGGCTACCGTCTGGACGTTGCGGATGAGCTGCCGGATGAATTTCTCGACAATCTCAACAAGTGCGTCAAGAAGCACGGCTCCGAAAAGATCGTCATCGGCGAGGTCTGGGAGGATGCTTCCAATAAGGAGAGCTACGGCGTGAAACGCCGCTACCTGCTGGGAAATCAGCTCGATTCCGTCATGAACTACCCGTTCCGTGATGCGATCATCGGCTATGTCAAGGGCATGTCCGCGCATGAATTTCACCTGCGCGTGATGGGTATTCTGGAGAATTATCCGCGTCCCTCTGTGGATGTGCTGATGAATTTCGTGTCCACGCATGATATTGAACGCGCCATCAACCGTTTCGGCGGCGAGAGCTGCGATGACAAGTCCAAGGACTGGATGTCTGAGAAGTATCTGAACGAATACGAATACGCCCGCGGCAAGGCAATGCTTCAGGCTGCAATGGCACTGATGTTCTTCCTGCCCGGCGTACCGAGTATCTACTATGGTGATGAAGCAGGCTTGCAGGGCTATAAGGACCCGTTCAATCGCCGCTGTTATCCGTGGGGGAACGAGGACCAGCCGCTGATCGCTTATGTGAAGGAGCTGGGACGCATCCGCAAAGCCTATAAGGTATTCAGAAACGGCAGACTGTTTTTCCTCCCCGCACAGGAGGATGTGATGGCATTTGCCCGCGTACAGAAGACCGCAGGCGTTGCCGTGCAGATCTATGTCAACCGCACGGAGCATGAGCAGACCGTGGAGCTGCAGCCGTGGCGTGAGGATTATGCATATGACCGCACCGAGCGCGGCACTCTGCATGACAACACCCTGACCATCGGCGCATATGACTACGCCGTCGTCGTGTACAAGGATCCCGCAAAGACACATTGACGGTTTTCCGGAGAATTTTTCTCCCATAAATCAAATTTCAAAAAATCGGTTTCAAAGGGCTTTGCTCTTTGGCGGGTGGGGGTACGCAGTATCTTCCAAAAAACCGCTGCAGGCGGAAGCGGGGTGCGGGGGCGCAGCCCCCGCTCTAATCCCCCTCCCTCTGGGAGGGAGCAGGGAGAGGGCGAGTTTCGGTGTGCTAACCCTAGAAAAAGAATTTTTTTATAAGCTGAGGGGCGGTGCAGCCGCCTGTATCAGGGTGCCAATCTTTGCACAGCTTTCCCAAAGCTGACGACACATTTTTTTCACGCAAATCAATTTTCAAAAAATCGGTTTCAAAAGGCGATAGCCTTTGGCGGTGGCGGTGCGCAGCACCGCCCCAAAATCCCCCTCCCTCGGGAGGGGGCAGGGGGTGGGGCAGTTTAGGTAAGCTTCGATAAAGAAAAATTGATTTGCGTGCTTTTTTCTCCCGCACCCTTGACAAATCCCGACAAATATAGTATAATATTCCCATCTTGATACAGGAGGAATGCATCTTGTCAAAACGCAGAAAAAGAACCGAAGATGAGCTGGAAAGAGCCTATGCCGTCCTTGAGGATATGGAGAGAAAGAAAAAGAAGAACAAGAACGATTTGCTGACATTTTTCGCAGGTCTGCTGATGTTTGCCGGCGGCGTGTTCATGATCCTGCAGAACGTGATCGTCCGCACCAACTGGGGCACCTCCTTCTACCACATCGGCAGCTGGAATGTTCCCAATGGTCTGATCATGCTTCCCGTACTCATCGGCATTGTAATGCTGTTTGTCATGGACAGGAAAATTTTCGGCTGGATCGTATTCGGTCTGGGAATATTGTTTATACTGCTGACCATCATCATGAGCGTGAGCATCTCGTGGAAGACCTCGAATGCCTACATGTTCCTCATCATGTTCGGACTCGCTGCAGCCGGCGGCGGTATGCTGATGAAGGTGCTGTTCAGCAAGAATGATTAGCACATACTCTGAATTACAAAAGAACGCACATCCGCAGGGGTGTGCGTTTTTGTGCATATTGCTGTATTTATCGCTTTATTTCTTTACTTGACAATGGGTAAAAAAGGTGCTATAATTGAAATATCATAGAATATGGCAGGATTCTTGACTTTTTGCAAAAAAATGAAAATCAAACTCTGCATCCGCAGCAGCCGTTTGCCTGCGGTGTGAACCCTGCCGATTTGCAAACGGCAAATACATCAAAGGAGAGTCTCTAATTATGGGCGCACTTACCAATTTTCTGAACTCGATCCTCGGCATGATCCCGGACATTCTGTTCGCCATCATTCTGCTGGTGATCGCATTCGCTGCAGCTGAGATCGTGAAGAAGCTGATCAATAAGCTGTTCGGCATCATCAAGGTGGATGCACTGCTTGCAAAGATCGGCATCAAGGATGATGCAGCAAAGAATGCAAAGACCTTTATTGCAAAGCTTGCATACTTTGTCACCTTCCTGCTCTTCCTCCCCGGCGTACTGGACAAGCTCGGTATGCACAGCGTTTCCACACCGATCACAGGTCTTGCAAACAGCTTCCTGTCCTTCCTGCCGAAGCTCGTGGCAGCAGGTCTGATCCTGGCAATCGGCATTTTTGTTGCCAACATTGTCAAGGAACTGCTCCTGCCCGTCCTGAAGGCAACCAAGGTGGATACCCTCCAGGAAAAGATCGGCATCAAGGCAAGCGAAAAGGCATCCCTTTCCAGCATCCTGACCAATGTTGTCTATGGCTTCATCCTGCTGGTAGTCATCACCTCTGCACTTGACCAGCTCGGCATTGCAGCAATTTCCGCACCGACCAATGCGATCGTATCCTCCATCTTTGCACTGATCCCGAACATCCTCGGTGCGATCGTGATCATCGCACTCGGCGTGTTCATCTCCAATCTGGTTTCCGGTCTGCTCGAAAACCTCCTCGCAGGCATCGGCACGGATTCCCTCGTTGAGAAGATCACCGGCACACCCGCAAAGAAGATCGTTCTTTCCAAGGTCATCAGCGCAGTTGTCAAGTATCTGATGGTTGTGATCTTCCTTGTACAGGGCATCAATGTTCTCGGTCTGCCCGTTTTGACCGGCGTTGGTGAACTGATCCTCAGCTATGTTCCGACCGCGATCAGCATCGTTCTGGTTCTCGGTTTCGGCATTTTCGCTGCAAATCTCGCAGAAAATGCAATCGTTTCCAAGTTCCCGAAGGCTAAGGCAAGCGCAATTGCAGCAAAGGCTGCGATCTATGTTGTACTCGGCTTCCTCTGCATGAGCCAGCTCGGTATTGCCAATGCCATCGTGGAAAGCACCTTCATCCTCATCATCGCTGCACTGTGCATCGCATTTGCGATCTCCTTCGGTGTCGGCGGCAGAAATTTCGCTGCAAATCAGCTTGAAAAGCTTGAAAAGAAGCTGGAGACCAGTGATTCTGAGAAGGCTGAATAATTTCCGTTTTTTGTGTGTTTGATTTTCATTGTCTGGAGCATCCTGTGGGAACGGGGTGCTCCTCTTTTTGTGCAACGTGTACAAAATTGGGGGGTAATTGTACGACATAATGAAAAAATCCGCTGCTTCCTGAAAAACACTTGCTATTTTCTGCTTTTCATGGTATAATCAGGATATAAGTAACCTGGACGCAGTTGCAATCTTAATGAAAGGATGATTTTGTATGAAAAAAATCGTATCAGCCCTGCTTTCCGTCATGATGCTGAGTATGACGGGCATGGCATGTCTGCCGGCACAGGCGGCAGAAGAAACCGCAGAAACCACTGCTACGACCGCACCGGCATCGGATGTATGGCAGATGACGCTGAATTTTAATTCCACCTCGCAGGAGCTTGGCACACCGCTGTATCTTGACGGTATTACTGCTTCTGTCTTCTCACAGAAAGACGGCTATCTGGTATGCGCCCAGCCCATTACGGATGAAACACTGTTCGAGGTGGATACATTTGAATATGACCATGCCGACAGACCGGGTACTTACAATGTATATGTGAGCTATATCGGTGATGAATCCATGGATCTCTATGCCATCTATCGGGTGACACTGTATGAGGAAACAGAAGCCGGTACCACCGAAACCTCCCAGACCTTTGGTCCGGCCGGTACAGTCTGGACGGAAACCACCGTGCCGGCAGATACAACACCGTTTGACACGACTTTCACTACTACCTCCGGACCGATCGAGGACACAGCAATCGAAACCACCTTCACGACGACTTCAGGACCTGTTGAGGACGAAACGGATTATCCGGATGATACCACATACATTCCGGCGACAACAGGAACGACCACAGCATTTACCGGAACAACGACCGCAGTCACCACCTACTACAGAACCACTCTCCCCACTACCGAAACCACACAGAGCTTTGATCCGGTCGGTACGGTAGTTACCACTGGAACTACCCCTGAACCGCAGGAAACAACCGTGGCATACACGACCAATGTATATACCAATGAAGAGGGCGTTGTCTGCTTTGAGTATTATGCCAATGTGGGTGATACCATCATGGTGGATGAAACCTATACTGACCTGCACTATATCATTTATGATGAAAATGCAACCTACGACAACGGCATCATCACCGCAGTGAACCCGGGTGAATTTTATATTATTTTCTGCACCTCAGAAACATTCGGAGAACAGGTTGCTCGTGTGGATGTCACCATTCTGCCCAATGGTGATGAAACGACCACCACATCTGAACAGGAATGGACAGAAACCACAATGATGAGTACATGGAACACCACACTGTCCACAACGGGGATGACGACCGCAATGCCCGCACCGGATACAACCGCCGTACCCGAAAGTACACTCGATGAGGATGGCAATGTGATCTATTCCACAACGGCAACCTCTCTGACCGTTTCAACTTCCGAGGAAGAACCGATTGCAACCACCACAACTGGCATCTATGATGGGGAAGGTACGACCGTTGCCACAACTGTAACCACCGCACCCACCACCACCGCAGACACCGAGATTGCGCCGGAAACCACCACCGCAATTACGGAAATTGCGCCGGAAACCTCCGAAACAACAGAAACCATCGTTTCCGAAGAAGCACCGACCGAAACCACCGAGCCTGCGGAGACCCTTCCCCAGACCGGCAATCCCGCATGGTTTGGCTGGATGCTCACCGGCGCGCTTCTGCTCCTGACAGGCGGCGGCTGGATGATGGTACAGTCCGGCATTTTCCGCAGAAATGAGAAATAATTCCCGAATTATCACAGAATGCGCACTCGTAACGGGTGCGCATTTTTGTGCATTCCTCCAAAAATAAAAAACCTTGTAAAGCCCCTTGACTTTCCCCCTGAATTGTGCTATACTATAGAAAGTAAAAAAGCTTTACAGAGGAGGTCGGCAGAATGGCAAAGGATCTGTCTCTCGTGCTTCTGCTCGACTGCTATGGAGAGCTTCTGACCGAGCGTCAGCGGGATATTGCGGAGCTGTATTTCAATGAGGACTTGTCCCTCACCGAGATCGCCGAAACACGGGGCATCACCCGTCAGGCAGTCCGCGACAGCATCCGGCATTCCGAGCAGACACTGCTCGAAACGGAGCAAAAGCTCGGCATGGCTAAGCGCATCATCGGAATGCGCGAATGCCTGGAAACCATTTTACAGCACTGCGGTGATGCAGATGCAGAGATTGCACAGCTTGCCAGAAATGGTCTGCTGTTACTATAGCGCGAACGGCGCAATTCTGAAGAAAGAGAGGGCAAAACATGGCATTTGAAGGACTTTCGGAAAAGCTCAACAACGTCTTTAAGAAACTGAAATCCCACGGTAAACTGACAGAATCCGATGTCAAGGAGGCCATGCGTGAGGTGCGCCTTGCACTGCTCGAAGCGGATGTCAGCTATAAGGTCGTAAAGGATTTTGTAGCAAAGGTCTCCGAACGTGCAGTCGGCGAGGAGGTACTCTCCAGCCTGACACCTGCCCAGCAGGTGATCAAGATTGTAAATGAGGAGCTTTGCGCTCTGATGGGTGATGCGAACGAGCGCATCAATATGCCGTCCAAGCCCCCGTGCATTATCATGATGTGCGGTCTGCAGGGTTCCGGTAAGACCACCCACGCCGCAAAGCTTGCCAAATATCTCAAGAGCGAGGGACACCGTCCCATGCTTGCCGCCTGCGACATCTATCGTCCCGCAGCGATCAACCAGCTGCAGGTGGTTGGTGACCGCGCCGGTGTCAAGGTCTTTGAAATGGGACAGATCGACCCCGTGATCATCGCAAAGCAGGCACTGCGTTATGCAAAGGACTACGGTCATGACATCGTGATCCTCGATACCGCCGGCAGACTTCATATTGATACAGCTCTGATGGAGGAGCTGCAGCATATCAAGGAGGAGACCCAGCCCCACGAGATCATGCTGGTCGTTGACGCAATGACCGGTCAGGATGCCGTGAATGTGGCAAAATCCTTCGACGATGCACTTGGTATCGACAGTGTGCTCATGTCCAAGCTTGACTCCGATACCAGAGGCGGTGCGGCTTTGTCCGTTCTCGCTGTTACCGGTAAGCCCATCAAATTTGTGGGTATGGGCGAAAAGCTGGACGAATTTGAAAAATTCCATCCCAGCCGTATGGCATCCCGAATCCTCGGCATGGGCGATGTCCTCACGCTCATTGAACGTGCGGAGACCGTCATTGACCAGAAGGATGCTGAAAAGCTGGCGAAAAAGGTGCAGGAGCAGAAATTCGATATGAATGACCTCCTCGACCAGCTCCGCCAGATCCGCAAGATGGGTTCTCTGAAATCCATCGTATCCATGCTCCCCGGTGTGGGTGACAAGGTGAAGGATGAGGATCTGGATGATAAGCAGTTCTACCGCCTGGAGGCAATGATCACCTCCATGACACCGGCAGAACGTGCAAAGCCGTCCATCATCAATCCCTCCAGAAAACGCCGAATCGCGGCGGGTTCCGGTACCAAGGTGGAGGATGTCAACCGTCTGCTGAAGCAGTTTGAGCAGATGCAGAAGATGATGAAGCAGTTCTCCGGCGGTAAAAAGACCAAGATGATGGCAAGACGCGCCAGAAAGCAGCTCGCCGGCATGAATTTCGACAAAATGAACGGCAAGGGCGGCGGCAGCCTTCCCCCGATGGGCTTCTGATTTAATTGATTCAATGCGGTTCCCCGCTTGAATATATATGATTTTGTTTGTGGAGGTGAAACGAAAATGGCAGTAAAAATCAGACTGAGAAGAATGGGCGCAAAGAAGGCTCCTTTCTATCGTATCGTGGTTGCTGACTCCAGATACCCCAGAGATGGCAGATTCATCGAGGAGATCGGCTACTATGACCCGACTAAGGAACCGAGCGTTGTAAAGGTGGATTCTGACAAGGCTAAGGACTGGATCGCTAAGGGCGCACAGCCGACTGACACTGTTAAGACCATCCTGAAGAACGAGGGCGTTCTGTAATAGAACGTGCGGGACGGAGGTAGAAGCTTTCGGGCTTCTATTCTCTGTGGCTCGCCTTCGTAAGAAGGGGATCTCTGAAAACTTGTTTTTAGAGAGGCGGGTGTGGGGCGCAGCCCCGCAGAACAGCCTTTTCATTTTTTGCTGAGAAAGCAGGCTTTTCAGGGATAACCAGAAATCAAAGGAGAATTATCATGAAAGAGTTATTATACAGCATCGTGGCTGACCTTGTAGACGACAAGGATTCTATTGAGATCACACAGGACGAGCCGAATGAGGAAGGCGTGATCGTATTCCATCTGCGCGTAGCAGAGGACGACATGGGCAGAGTTATCGGCAAGCAGGGCAGAATTGCCAAGGCTGTTCGTACCATCATGCGTTCCGCAGCAGCAAGAAACGGCATGGATTCCATTGCAGTGGAGATCGGCTGATGGGACAGAAACGTTTTCTGGAAATAGGTGAGATCACAAACGTCCATGGATTGCGTGGGGAGGTAACAGTTTACCCTTGGTGCGATTCTGCGGCGTTTTTGTGTTCTTTTGACACCCTGTATCTCGATAAGGACGGCAGAAAGCCCGTCCGCATCGTCCGTGCGAGAGTCCATAAAAATATGGCGATCCTCCAGCTGGAGGGCTGCACGACACGGGAACAGGCGGAAACCATGCGCAGACAGGTCCTCTATATGGACCGTGACGAGGTGGAGCTGGATGAGGGCTGCTACTTCATTCAGGATCTGATCGACCTGGAGGTGCGCGATGCCGATACCGGCGAGGTGTACGGCAGGATCCTGGATGTACTGGAGACCGGTGCGAATGATGTCTATATGATCGGACGCGGCGAGGGTAAGAAGGAATACCTTGTTCCTGCCATTCCGGATGTCATTGTGGAGACCAATCTTGCGGAGGGCTTCATGACCATCCGTCCGCTGAAAGGACTGTTTGACGATGAGGATTGAGATAGCAACACTCTTCCCCGATATGTGTGAGGCAGTTCTTTCTGAGAGCATCATCGGCAGAGCAAGAAAAGCCGGCGCGATCGAAGTGCATTGCCATAATATCCGTGATTATACGCTCGACAAGCACCGCCGTGTGGATGATACTCCCTACGGCGGCGGCATGGGTATGGTCATGCAGGCGGAACCCATTTACCGCTGCTGGCAGGCAGTCTGCGAACAGCTCGGCGAACGCCCCCACACCATCTACATGTCCCCGCAGGGCAGAACGCTCACACAGGGCAGGGCACGGGAGTTCTCGAAGATGTCCAGCCTGTTCCTTCTCTGCGGTCATTATGAGGGAGTAGATCAGCGCATTCTGGATAAAATAGTGGATGAGGAGATCTCCATCGGCGACTATGTGCTGACCGGCGGCGAGCTGCCGGCACTGGTGCTGACGGATGCCGTGGCAAGAATGTGCAGCGGTGTGCTGCCGTCCGCGCTTTGCTTCGAGGATGAGAGCCACTTCAACGGACTGCTGGAATATCCCCAGTATTCTCGCCCGGAAATCTGGGAAGGGGAGCGCGTACCGGAGGTACTGCTTTCCGGGCATCATCTGAATATTTCCCGTTGGCGGCACGAGCAGAGCCTTCGCGTCACACAGGAAAAGCGTCCGGATCTCTATCAGGCATATCTGGAGGAACAGAAATGAAAAAACAGATCTATGCACTCCTGCTCGCAGGAGTGTTTGGACTATGCGGATGTTCGGCGGCAGGGACACAGCCGGACAGCCAGCCTGTGATCTTACCGGATTACAGCAATTTTGACATCGGCGAAACGATGCCTGTACTTTCCATCCAAACCGTGAATCAGGCGGCGGATGCGTTGGATTTCGTCACAAAGCCTGTGAATGAATATGTGGCAAGCTCCATCCGTTCATGGACACCGGGCTATATCATGCCGCCCGCGCCCTATTATGAAACCTGCACCATCACATTGACCGATGCGGACAGCACGATGCTTCTTGATGCCGCAGATGCACAGGTCAAGGTGCGCGGCAACTGGACGACCACCTATGACAAAAAGCCCCTGCGCATCAAGTTCGTCCAGCCGCAGAATCTGCTGGGGATGAATGACGGCGCGGATATGAAAAACTGGGTGCTGCTGGCTGGCTATAAGGATGCCTCCCTCCTGCGCGACAAGACCGTGCTGGAGATCGCAGGTGAGCTGCTGGAGCCGGATGGTCTCTATGCCTCCGATGCGGAGCTGGTCGAGGTCAAGATCAATGGGCAGTACTGGGGCGTATACCTCCTGGCAGAATACCAGCAGATCAATGCCGACCGGGTGAATATCACCGAAGCACCGAAGGACTACACCGGAACGGACATCGGCTATTTTCTGGAGTTTGACGGCTATTATACCAATGAAGCCGAAATGCAGAGCTTCCTGATTGACTATGCAGACAATGCACCGCTGATACCCTTTGACGGGGAGGACGGCGGCGGCAGGACTGTGACTCTTTCCGGCAGGCATAAGCATGACAGCAAGCAGAGCGTCGGCTATACCATCAAGAGTGATGTGTATTCGCAGGCGCAGCATGATTTCATAGCCGCCTATGTGGATGCGGTCTATGATATTCTGTATGCCGCAGCCTATGAGGATACGGCGTATGTGTTCGATGCAGAAACGCTTTCTATAAAGCCCGCAGAGCATCTCACACCGCAGCAGGCTGCGGAGGCGGTCATCAATGCGCGGTCACTGGCGGATATGTATATCATCAGCGAGCTGGCGTGTGATGCGGATATCTACTGGTCAAGCTTCTTTATGTCCGCCGATTTCGGCGCGGAGGGAGACGGCAGACTGACATTCCATGCACCGTGGGATTATGATTCCGCATTGGGCAACAAGGACCGCTGTGCCGATGCACAGGGCTATTATGCGGCGAATATCGTACCGGATGTCAATGACCAGTACGAGACCATCAATCCGTGGCTTGCCGTGCTGATGTATGAGGACTGGTTCCAGGCGTACATCCGCGAAGCCTGGACGGAAGCCTATGATAACGGCGTATTTGATCGGGCAATTGCAATGATTGCAGACGATACCGCACAGTATCAGGAAGCATTCACCCGGAACTATGACCGCTGGGACAATATCCGGAACAATTCTGCAAAGAGCGAGCTTTGCCATCGTGCCGCACAGTGCCGGACGCAGGAAGAAGCTGCTGACTGGCTCTCCGAATGGCTGACAGCCCGCGTGGAATTTCTGAATGACTGCTGGCATGAATAATGATCGTGCGGGATCAATATTGCACCGGCTCGATTTCACCTTCTCTCTGGGAGGGGGCAGGCAATCTTTGCACCGCCCTCCAAAACCCATTTTCTCGGACAATATGCACAGAAATTTACGTTAAATTTTGTACGATGCGTGACTAAAAATCCCCAAAATGGTTGTTGTGATTATATACAAACAAGCCGTTACCCATCCCCCTGACATTTTATCAAACCGTAGAATTTTTGTGAAAACGCGAAATATGTTGCAGAAAACCGTTGACGTTTCCGGTTTTTGCATGTATAATAACAGTATGCACTGGTAAACAAAAACAAAACCTTATAAACGTAAAGATGGGAGAGTTTGATTATGTTTGTGAAAGATGTAACAGTTCAGAATCAGGTGGGTCTGCACGCAAGACCGGCAACATTCTTCATCCAGAAGGCTAACGAGTTCAAGTCCTCTATCTGGATTGAGAAGAAGGAACGCCGTGTCAACGCTAAGAGCCTGCTGGGCATCCTGTCCCTGGGTATCGTAGGCGGCACTGACATCCGCATCATTGCTGATGGTTCTGATGAGCAGGCAGCTGTGGATGCGCTGGTTGATCTGGTAGAGAGCGGCTTCAGCGACGACAATAGATAACTACTACACCGACTTTGAGGGGCTGCGATCTGCAGCCCCCTTTTTTATCGGAAATTCTGCGATTTTGTCGTGCTGTGTCCGCGAGAAATCTGCATTACTGCACCGCCGTACTGCGGCTGACTTCATACATAGTCTCGGCAAAAATACCGTAGCCCTGTGTGGGATCGCTGACGAAAACATGCGTGACCGCGCCGATCAGCCTGCCGTTCTGCAGGATGGGACTGCCGCTCATGCCCTGCACGATGCCGCCCGTTGCTGCGAGCAGCTCCTCATCCGTCACCCGGATGACCATGTTGCGTGTGTCCGACTGATAGTCGATCTCTGTGATCTCGATCGTGTACAGCTCCGGCTCACAGCCGCTGATGGTGCTGAGAATACAAGCCTCGCCCGTCACGATCTCCTGCTTGAGTGCCATCGGAACTGCCTGCACCTCCGCCGGCGCGTCATACAGCGTTCCGAACAGCCCGCATCGGTCATTGCAGGATAATGTTCCGATCGGTTCCTCCGCCGAGAAATAGCCCTGCAGCTGACCGGGCATTCCCGGCTGACCATGCACTGCGCCGCTGATGGTGACGCTGTCTGCTTCGCCGCTGGCAAGCGGAATCAGCTCCCCGGTGTCGGGGTCGCAGATCGGATGCCCCAGCCCCCCGAAGCTGCCCGTGGACGGTTCATAATACGTCAGCGTCCCGATGCCCGCCGTGCTGTCACGCACCCACAGCCCCGTCATCCAGCAGTCCTGTTCCTCGGAGTAAGCGGGTGTCAGCTCCAGCTCCAGCGTTTCCTCGCCGCGCAGAACGGTCAGCAGCATGGGCTTTCCTGCCGATGCCGCCTGCCGGAAGCTTTCGGCAGAGGTGATGTCCCTCCGGTCTGCCGTCTGGATGATGTCACCCTCCTGCAGGCCCGCGCTGACTGCAGGACAGCATACGCCCTCATCGGTGCGTATTTCACCGAAGCCAATGACCATGATGCCGTCCATGAGCATCCGGATGCCGAATGCCTGACCGCCGGGAACGAGCATGATTTCCTCTGTATGCTGTATTTCTGCGTTTTTTATGGGTAAAATACCAAAAAGCCGCAGCGTTACCTCCGTGGCAGATGTGTCCGTCAATGCCGCCGCCGCGACGGGGGACACGGGTTCCGCAGAGATCGGCAGAGCCGTGGAAAGTTCCAGCATTTCGCCCTTTCTGACATAGTACCGATCCGGCAGCCTGCCCGCATAGAACAGCATCATGACAATGGGCTGCAGCAGAACAAGACCGCAGAGACCTGCCAGCCATTTTTTTCGTTTCTGTACCATTTCTCACCTGCTTTCCGTGCATGGTGCCATGCACATTCATAGGATGGACAGAACCGCTGACTTTATCACTGGAGAATATCACAATGAAAATTTTGAAAAAATTCCTGCGTGTGATGCTCATACTCACCACACTCGTATATCCGCTATTTATGTGCCAGATGTCCGCCGCCGGCTGGCAGTACAATGTCGATGCCGGCAATTATCCGGAGGTCTTTGCTGCATATGCCTTCTGGATGCGCGCCGGCTCCGTACTGCTGACTGCCGCCGCCGTGCTGTGCCTTTTCGGCAGCCGTCCGCGCCGCTGGCTCTGCAATGCCGCCGCGCTTGGCTGCGGAACAGGCGGCATCATCGCCTGCATGACCGTGCTTGCGAAATTCACCGCCTATGCGGACCAGAATTTTTCCGGCTTGGATGAGACCATGCAGCCTGTCAGTGAGCTGTACCGTGACCGGCTTCTGCCGACACTCCTGCCGTTCGCGCTGCTCTGCGTGCTGGCATTCTGGCAGATATTTGACTATGATGCCCGCGTGTACCGCAGACAGAAGCGGGATGAAAAACGCTCCCGCGATACGCAGGAAGCCCCGAAGATCCTCGGTGATGCATGATGACATGGTATCTGCTTCTGTCCATGCTCCTGACTGCCGCCGGCAATGGACTGCTCTGCCTCGGGCGCAGGCAGCTTTGGCGGAAAGCCGCTGTCTGTACCATAACGGAACTATTGTTAGTATATGGCTTTCACTGGGGATTATGCCGCTTTACGCTCTGTGAAGCACCGGCAGTTCCGGTGATCGCCTTTGCATTTGCAGTATGCCTGGTTTCCGCAATACTCCTGTACCGCGATCGACCGGAAAACCGCCTGCACCGTTTTCTGTATATTGCTGCGCGGATGGTCTGCCTGTCGTTTTTTCTGGAAATTTTTGTATTCTGTGCAAGCTCCTACAGCCTTCATCCCGCAGTACATACTCCGCAGAAAACTGCAGTCTCCGGACATGCGGAGCCTGCGCCGCAGGGGACTGAGGTCAGCGGAAACGCCGTGCTGCGCCTGACGATGAATGCGCCGGATATCCGTTACCTTCGCGTATATACAGAGAGTGCGGACGATTTCTATGAGATCACCTGCCGTATGACGGATGATAATTTTTCACAGGCAATGCAGGAAACCGGCACCCTCTGGATGAATCCCTCCCAGAATACCGTCTGTTTTCCGGTATCCGCCTATGGAACGCTCTATGAAGCGGAGCTGGTATTCCGGGATGTGCAGACGGATACCCCCGTTCTTGTGACCGCTGTCGAGGCATCCAATGTCCGTCCCTGGAGCTTTTCACTGCTCCGTATGCTGGGACTGTCCGCACTGCTCTGCCTGCTGGCGGCGATCCGGATTTTCCGCTGGCATCAGCTCTGCTACGACCGCACGAACCTCATCCATACCGAAGCCATTGCCTTTCTCCTGCTTTTCTGTATCTGCGCACAGCTGACGGTCTGCCCGACCTGGAACATCCAGCTGACCCCCTATTCCCTGTCCGCCGGTGTGGACGACTATGACCCCTATGCCCAGACCTTTGATGCCTGGCAGAGGGGACAGCTGCACCTCGCCGTGGAACCCGATCCCCTCCTTGCCGCACTGGACAACCCCTATGACCGCAGTGCAAGAGAAGCCGCCGGCGCGGATGCGGAATGGGACAAGGCGTATTACCAGGGACGCTACTATAGCTATTTCGGCATTGCGCCGGTCATTTTCCTGTATTATCCCGTCTGGCTCTGCACCGGAAGGCTGCCCGATACGGAATTTGCCGCTGCCTTCTTTTCCTGTGCGGGGATGGTCTTTCTCTTTCTGCTCATCCTGACCATCATCAGAAAGTATTTTCCCCGCGTGAAGCTCCTGCTTCTGCTCTGCGGACTGGCAGCCGCAGCGGCGGTATCCGGACTGTTTCTGTGCGCCCATTACGCGGATCGCTATTATGTCGCGATCGCGGCAGGCATCTGCTTTCTCTGCCTGTTCCTCTGGCTCGGACTGGAGGCGACCCTGGCACAGACCGGCAGAAAACGCTGTCTGCTGCTTGCGGGCTGTGGTACAGCGGTCGCGGCTGCTGTTCTCAGCCGTCCCATGACCGCGCTCTATGCCGTGATGCTCATCCCGGCGTTCCGGAGCCTCCTCTGCCGCCGGGAGCTTGCCGCCCGTCAGAAAACGCAGGCAGTGCTGAGTCTTGCCGTGCCGCTTGCCGTTGGGGCATGTGTGACAATGGCATACAATGCGGCGCGGTTTGGCTCCCCCTTTGATTTCGGCACAGCCTATCAGCTCACCGTCAGCAATACCGCTGCCAACCGCATCGACCCTGCAGAATTTCCCGCTGCCATGGTGCATTATTTCCTCAACCCCCTGCAGTTCGGCGGACAGTTCCCCTATTTCCGAATGGCAGCGGCAGAATTTGCACAGACCGGACGCTATCTCTACCTGACGGATGGTTTCGGCGCGTTCTGCTTTCTCTGCATTCCCGCCGCGCTCCTGATCCTGCCGCAGATGAAAGGTGAGCGGGAGCTGCAGACCATGTGCATCATCGGATTTCTCACCGCCGTGCTGACAGCCTTTCTGGATTTCTGCATGGGCGGCTACAATACGCGCTATCTCTGTGATATTCTTCCCGTGCTTGCTGTTTGCAGTACGGCGGTGCTCCTGAAAACAGACCGCCGCGGCAGCCCTCTGCTTCTGCTGCAGGCACCGTTTCTGCAGCTTGTACTGTTCCTTTCACTCGGAGAGCAATTTACAATCTGGAGAGGAAATCCGTCATTCTACTTCATTCTGCGTGATCTGTTCGTATTCTGGCAATAAATCCCGATCCGCTGCTCCGGCAGCGGATATTTTTTTACAATTTTTTTCTTATTTTTACTTGACAATTTAGGCAATCTGGAGTATAATAAAATTGCATATATCTTCTGCGGGAGGGCGGAAGAATATCGTGAAACAATACAAATCAATTCTATGTGGATCCGCGTGGCGGATTCCGAGAGGGCAGAATTGGAGAGGAAGGTTGATACTTATGAAACACTACATGAAGAAAATTGCCGCTGGTGTCTTTGCAGCAGCATTCGTTTTCGCAGCAGCCGCTGCACCGGCAGGACAGCAGATGGCTCTCCTGCAGCCGATGAATGCATCCGCAGCAGATGACTGGTACAACCACCTGGGATTTTCCAATCTCTATCTGGAGGGCGAATATGACCTGGAGGATCTGTGGATCAAGGAGCAGTATGTGTACGGTGACCTCGTATTCGAGTTTGTACAGATGGGCTATCTGCAGATCGTAGGCTGCAACCCTGAGATCGAGGAGATCGTGATCCCGGAGAAGATCGGCGAATGGCCGGTGCAGATCATCTACGGCGAGGCGTTCCAGGATTGCGCAAAGCTCAAGACTGTGACCATTCCGAGTACTGTGAACAAGGTAGGTCCGTATGCATTCTGTAACTGTATCGCCCTGGAAGAAGTTGTCGGCATGGACGGCGTGGGCATCATCGGTGAGTGCGCATTTGTTGGCTGTTCTTCCCTGAAGAAGATCACACTGCCTGAAACACTGTACAAGATGGATGCCCAGGCATTTGCGTGCTGTTCCTCCCTGGAGGAGATCACACTTCCCGGTTCACTCCAGAACATGGGTGAGTACATGTTCACCAGCTGTTCTTCCCTGAAGACGCTGAATATGGCAGAGGGTCTGGAAACACTGGGCGGCTATGCAATGTATATGTGTACCGCTCTGAAGAATGTGACATTCCCGGAATCCCTGAGAACACTCCGCAAGGGCGCATTTGCATACTCCGGCGTAGAGGATATTGTGATACCGGATACCGTTACCAATGTAGAGAGTGAATGCTTCTCCTACTGCCCGGACCTGAAGTCCGTTACTCTGCCGGCAGGCTGCACACGCATCAATCTGAATGTATTCACCGGCAGCTTCAGTCTGGAAACCGTTAATATTCCGGACACTGTTACAGAGATCCGTGACAGCGCATTCGTAAACTGCCAGAGTCTGAAGAATGTGCAGATCCCCGCAGGTGTGACCACGATCCGCAGCAATGCATTCTATGGCTGTGCAAGCCTGGAAACGCTGACGCTGCCGGAGGGTCTGACCACGATCGGCAAGTATGCGTTTGCAAAGTGCTCTTCCCTGACGGGCATGGAGATCCCTGCAAATGTGACCAGCATCGGCAGTTACGCATTCTATGAGTGCGACGGTCTCAAGTCCATGGTGGTTCCTGCCAATGTGACCGCAGTGGATGACTATGCATTCTATGAGTGCAGCAATCTGGAAAGCCTGAAGTTTGAAGGCACAATGGATGAGCTGGGTATCTGGTGCATGGCTGGCTGTACCAGCCTGAAGGAGCTGCAGCTCCCGCAGGGTCTGACAGAATTCAGCAACCACATGCTGTACCGCTGCACATCCCTGGAGAATGTAGAGATCGCGGATACCATTACCTGTATTGATAAGTTCGCACTGACCGCACTGGATTCTATGACCGAGATCGCGATCCCGGATTCTGTGACTGAGCTGAAGGATTACAGCGTCGGCTATCTTGACGGTGCGATTCCGGAGGTTGACCCCGACATTGTACTGTCCGGTGATTCCGCTGTTGTGAAGGATTACTGCGAGCGCACCGGTGTCAGACATGCCGGCGGCGATGTAGAACCGACTGAGACCACTCCCGAACCGACAGAGACAACTCCCGCACCGACTGAGACCACGCCCGCACCGACTGAGACCACGCCCGCACCGACCGAAGATATGACCATCGGCACTGCGGAAGCTCCTGAGGTCGGCGACGTGGATCTGGATGGTCAGATCAATGTCACTGACCTGATCTACCTCCAGAGATACCTGATGGGTACCGAGACCATGAACGAAACACAGCTTTCCGCAATGGACGCTGACGGTGACGGTGCTGTCAATGCATTCGACCTTGCGATCCTCAAGGCTAAGATGGTTAAGGCAACCACCGATCCGATCGAGCCGACAGAGGCAACTGCCTTTGCAAACGAAACACAGACAACAACGACCACAACGGCGATCGACCCCAATCACCTGACTGATGACTGCGAATACTGCCAGTCTCTGATCGCCGCACAGCAGACAACTGAAGCTGCTGACCCGACAGAAGCACCTGCAACTGCGGCAGAGTAATGTGATCCCACGCAGCAAACCAACCCCCGCTGAGTACATCAGCGGGGGCTTTTGTCGAAAAAATTTTCTTGCAAAAAGCGGGGAACTATGGTATAATAGAAACCGAAGTGAAAAGAACAGCGGCGATGCATGGTGTGATTCCCGTGTATCGTCTATCGTTGTTGATGGGGGATTGTTGTTTTTTCTGATGTTGGTTCTGTAAGGCTGCCCCCACCCCCTGTCCCCTCCCCGCGGGGAGGGGGAAAGAGTGCCGGTGCTCCGCACCGGCACCGGCAAGGGCTACCGCCCTTTGAGTCCCATGAACATTAAGAAAAAATAAGTTTTGAAAAGGAGATATAAAATATGGATATTATGGATATTTTTGCGCAGCTTTCCGCCAATTCCTCGCAGGCAGGCGGGAAGCCGGAATTTCTTATCGTGGGACTCGGCAACCCCGGTATGAGCTATGAGAACACCCGCCACAATGCGGGCTTTATGACCATCGACACGCTTGCCAAGGCGCACAATGCCGATGTGACCCGCATGAAGTTCAAGGCATACTGCGGAGACATCGTACTCGGCGGAAAGAAATGCCTGCTCATGAAACCCAACACCTACATGAACAACAGCGGCGAAGCCGTCGAGGCTGCCATGCAGTTCTACAAGCTCGACATTGACCATGTGATCGTGGTCTATGATGATATTTCCCTCGACCCTGGCAAGCTGCGCATCCGCCGCAAGGGCAGCGACGGCGGACACAACGGCATTAAGAGCATCATTGCCCTGACCGGTTCGCAGGATTTCGCCCGCATCAAGGTCGGCGTGGGCAAGAAGCCGCACAAGGACTATAACCTCGCGGACTGGGTGCTGAGTAAATTCCAGAAGGACGAAATGCCGCAGATGGAAGCCGCCTGCAGGAATGCCTGTGAATGCCTGGAGCTGATGGTGCAGGGCAAGACCGATGCCGCTATGAACAAGTTCAACGCATAATGCGTAAAAGGATACTGCTATGAATTTCTTTGCTGATACATTTTCCGAGCTGCAGGACTGGAAACAGCTCTGCCGTGCATTTGAAGAAGGGGAGGTACCCGTCTGCGTGACGGGTCTTTCTGCTGTCCATAAAGCCCAGCTTGCAGTGACGCTTGCCGCGCAGGATGCACCGCCCATCCTTCTCCTGACCGGCAGTGAAGCCGATGCCATCAAGCTTTGCGCCGATATCAACGCCATGGCAGGGGAGAACATTGCCCTTCACTACCCCTCCAAGGAGCTGCTGTTCACTGCCGCTGAAAGCAAATCCGCCGAATATGAGCATGAACGTTTGCATGTCCTCTCCGCTGTCAGAAAGGGCGAGGTGCGCATTGTCGCAGCGGGTGTGGAAGCTGTCCTGCAGCCCGCGATCCCGCCGGAAGTGCTGGACGATGCACAGATCACACTGCATTCCGGCGGCTCGGTCGATCAGCAGGAGCTGACGGAAAAGCTCATTGCCTGCGGCTACAGCAGATGTGAAAATGTCGAGGGCAAGGGACAATTTGCTGTCAGAGGCTCCATCATGGACATCTTCCCCGTTCAGCGCACGACACCCGTACGTATGGAGCTTTGGGGGGATGATATTGATGTCATCATGGAATTTGACCCGGAAACACAGCGGCGCACGGAGGAGATCCAGGAGGTACAGATCTCACCAGCCGCCGAGATCCTCTGCGCCCCGGAGGAGCTGGCTGCAAAAATCCGCGCATTTTCCGCAAAGGTTCGCGGCAAGCGCACACAGCAGATCAGGGAACACCTCGAACACGATCTCCAGCGGTTGGAAGCCGGGCTTTCCCTTGCAAACATCGACAAATACTACTCCCTCGTCTATCCGCAGACCGCCCTGACCGACTATGTACAGGGGGCGGTGCTGCTCTGTGAGTATGCTGATATTGTAAAACACGCACAGGCTCTCCAATCCCAGCACCGCGAGGATCTGGAGATCCTCTTTGAGGACGGTGTGCTTTGCAGAGGTCTGGACGGCAGTCTGCTGGAATTTGCCGATCTGCAGGCGCATCTTGAAAAACGAAGCTGCGCCTATCTCAGCCAGTTTTTACAGGGTACGGAGCGCGTGCCGTTCCGGAAGATCATCAGCGTTGAAGCCCAGCAGACCGCGACATGGGGCGGTGAGATCAGACTGCTGCTTGAAGATTTGCAGGAATACACCTCACAGGGCTACCGCGTGGTGCTTGCCGCCGGCAGTGAAAAGACCCTCCCCATCCTCTGCAAGGATCTGCAGGAATCCGGCATCCGCTGTGCCATCGCACAGGAGGATGACCTCTGTCCGCCCGGTGCAGTTCTCCTGACCGCAAGACAGATCAGCGCGGGCTTTGCCTATCCGGATAATAAAACCGCCCTCATCGTGCAGACCAAAATGCACGCAGCCAAGCGGAAAAAGCCCAAGCACAAGGCGGGCATGGAGATCCGGACGCTTGCCGATCTCCATCCGGGTGATCTGGTAGTTCATGCCATGCACGGTGTGGGGCGTTTCCTTGGCATCAATAAGATCGAGATGGAGGGCATCGCCAAGGACTATATCACCATCCAGTATGCTGGTACGGAAAAGCTCTATGTGCCGGTCACACAGCTCGACCTCGTATCGAAATACATCGGCGCACAGGATGACAACGCCGTCAAGCTCAACCGCCTGTCCTCTCCGCAGTGGCAGAAGACCTGCAATAATGTCCGCAAGGCTGTCCGCGACATGGCGGAGGAGCTGATGAAGCTCTACGCCAAGCGCGAAAAGAGCGAGGGCTATGCATTCTATCCGGATGACGAGATCCAGCATGAATTTGAGGAACGCTTCCCTTATGCGGAAACGGATGACCAGATGCAGAGCGTACAGGAGATCAAGTCCGACATGGAGCGTCCGCGCCCCATGGACAGACTGCTCTGCGGGGATGTGGGCTTCGGCAAGACCGAGGTCGCCTTCCGCGCCGCCATGAAATGCGTCCTGAGCGACCGTCAGTGCGCCATCCTCACACCCACGACCGTCCTTGCGCTCCAGCACTACCGCACAGCACTGCGCCGATTCGACCGGATGCCCGTCCGTATTGAGATGCTCTCACGTTTCCGCACGGCAAAGGAGCAGAAGAAGATTCTGGAAGACCTCAAAAAAGGCAAAATCGACATCATCATCGGCACACACCGTATTGTGCAGAAGGATGTGGAATTTCACGCGCTGGGACTCGCCATCATTGACGAGGAGCAGCGGTTCGGCGTGGCACATAAGGAACGCTTCAAAGAGATGTTCGCCGGTATTGATGTGCTCACGCTCTCTGCAACGCCCATCCCCCGAACGCTGAATATGGCACTTTCCGGCATCCGTGATATGTCCGTGCTTGCCGACCCGCCGCAGGACAGATACCCGGTACAGACCTATGTCACCGAGTACCAGGAAGGAACAGTTATGCAGGCGATTGGACGCGAGCTGAAGCGCGGCGGTCAGGTCTACTACCTCCATAACCGCGTGGACACCATTCTGCACTGCGCCTCCAAGCTCCAGCAGATGTTCCCCGATGCGAGAATTGCCGTAGCGCACGGCAAGCTCTCCGAGGATGAAATGTCCGAGATCTGGCGGCAGGTGGTGGACGGCGAAGCGGACATTCTCGTCTGCACGACCATCATCGAAACCGGCGTGGATGTGGCAAATGCGAACACGCTCATTATCGAGGATTCCGACCGTCTGGGTCTGAGTCAGCTCTACCAGCTCCGCGGCAGAGTGGGACGCTCGAACCGTCGCGCCTACGCCTATTTCATGTTCAAGCGTGACAAGGTGCTGACCGAGGTTGCCTCCAAGCGTCTGGAAGCGATGCGCGAATTTACACAGTTCGGCAGCGGCTTCCGCATTGCCATGCGTGATCTGGAGATCCGCGGCGCAGGCAGCATCCTCGGCGGCAGACAGCACGGGCACATGGAGACTGTCGGCTATGACATGTATATGCAGATGCTAAACGATGCCATTGCCGAGGT
The DNA here is from genome assembly GCA_045578805.1 of Oscillospiraceae bacterium. Classification (GTDB taxonomy): domain Bacteria; phylum Bacillota; class Clostridia; order Oscillospirales; family Ruminococcaceae; genus UBA3855. The sequence continues at coordinate 23,533 of JAZNKY010000047.1, read as the reverse complement.
CAAGGGCGAGAAGGTCAAGCGCGCGTCCGCATGTACGGTGGACATCCAGATCGAAGCCTATATTCCGGAGGAATATATTGAGAGTACCGCGTCGAGAATCGACATGTACCGGAAGATCGCGACCGTGCGCGATGAGGATGATAAGTGGGAGCTGGCAGATGAGCTGTGCGACCGCTACGGCGAGCCGCCCAAGGCGATCATGGGACTGATCACCGTGTCAATGCTCCGCAATACGGCGGCGAATATGGGCATCACAGAAATCACCCAGCGTGCGGGCAGCCTGCAATTCTATATCGAATCCCCCGAACCGGAACAGATCGCCGCACTCTCCCAGAAATACGGCAGACGCATCCTGTTTTCCTGTATGGAGAAGCCCTTTATCGGTGTCAAGTTTCTCCCGAACCAGAAGCCGGCTGATCTGATGCAGGAGGTCATTTATTGTATGAGGGATACGAAAAAAGCGTAGAAATGCAGAATTTTCCTTGCAAAACACACCGGTGTGTGGTATAATATGTAGTAACAGCAACGAACAAAGGAGGGCTTGCAATGCGTCTGCAGCTGAAGAATATCGGAAAATTGGCTGAAGCCGATGTGGAGCTGAAAGGCATAACCGTCATCGGCGGTGAGAACGACACGGGCAAAAGCACGGTGGGTAAGGTGCTGTTCAGTGTGTTTAATGGGTTTTATGATGTGGAGAATAGGGTTGCTGAGGATCGCAAGAATAGTATAACCCATATTTTAAAAACACTGAGCAGTAAGCCCGTATTTAATCTATTCACTCATTCAAAAGCTTATAAGATAGTGCATATTCTTGACGCTGGAACGGATTTGCAATCTTTGCAGGATGAAATCGCACAGATGTTTCCAAAGGCTTCGTCGAAAGATGTGCGGCAGGCGACAGAAAGAATCATGGCGATTTATTCCGTATCGACAGAATACATTGTCGAACACTTTTTGCAAGGAATCATAGGGCGTGAATTTGATGGACAAATTTGTAGAATGCCTTATGAGGACACTCAAAGCAGCGTTGCATTGACAATTCAGGAGCAAACTCTTTCTGTGCAATTACAGGCTGACACGGTTACTGATATAGAACTTCCAATGACTCTTAATACAGAAGTGTTATATATTGATGATCCGTTTGTTCTGGATCGCTTGATACTTGATGATGCGTATATGCACAGAGCACATCTGGCATCGAAATTGTTGATGAAAAACAATCAGGATAATGTTGTTGAATCTGCAATTGTGGATGAAAAAATGAAGTGTATTTTGGAAAAGATTAATCTTGCCTGCAACGGCAGAATTATACAGGAAGGCAGGGAACTGTTCTACCAGCTCCCCGACAATTCCTTGACTCTTTCCATGAAAAACGTCTCCACCGGCATCAAGATGTTTGCCATCATCAAGCGACTGATTGAAAATGGTGCGCTCGGCTTCAACAGTACCCTCATTCTCGACGAACCTGAAATTCATGTGCATCCGAAATGGCAGCTTGTGTTTGCGGAAATTATTGTACTCCTGCAAAAGGAGTTTGACATGCACATCCTGCTCAACACTCACAGCCCCTATTTTCTGGAGGCGATTGAGGTCTATTCCAAAAAGCATGGCATTGAGGAAAAATGCAGGTACTATCTGTCCGAAAATACGGAGGATGGTGCGGTGATCAGGGATGTGACGGACAGAACGGGAAAAATCTACAAAAAGCTTGCCGAACCGTTCCAGACATTGGAGGATGTGAGGTACGAGGATGCTTGATTTGAAAAATTATCCGGAACTGAATCACTGGATCACAATGCGAGAGGCTTCATTGGATGATGCGAAAGGAATATTTCTGACAGATTCCTGTCCCGGAAAAGTTGATTATGCCGGTATCAAAGTAATAGATTTTGATGCTGTGAAAGATATGTATTGCATGAATCTTCAAATCGAAGAAGGCTATCCCTGTTCCAATGATGCCTTGTTTCTCTCGATACAGGATAAGCTTGTATTTGTGGAGTTCAAGAATGGAGCGGTAAATCAATATAATCTTTCGCGTAAAATGTATGATAGTATTCTGATCCTGACAGATATTCTGCAAAAAGGAATATCTTATACCCGTGAAGCTGTAGAGTACGTTCTGTTGTGCAAAGAAGAAATGCTGGATAAAGAAATAAAGCAGGATCGTGAAAAAATCAGAAATCATATTAATCGGAAAGCACGGTCGGAAGGTCATGAATTTATCAGCTTCGGTCTCCGCCGCTTCAAAGGCTACCTCCTCAAAGACGTTCATACATTCACCCCCAGCCAGTTTGAGGATTACATGAAAGATCATACACAGCCTATCGCATAACAAAAAAACCAGCCCCCTCAACAAGGCTGGTTTTTCTTCTGTCCGATCATGAATCGAACATCACTGTATTCTCAAACAGCACACATCCCTCCGGAATATCCCCGCCGTTCATGTATTCATACACGAAATCCGCACCGATCTTGCTGAACAGCGTTGTTGTCACCACCAGACGATGTCCGGCAGCATCCATCTGCGGTGCAAAGCCGTCGATCCATGTCACAAGCGTCCGATCCTCTGACAGTTCCCAGTTGTCCTCACCGATCACGATGGTTGCATCCGTCAACAGCGGCAGTCCCAGCGGATCTTCTGTATCCATACTGTCCAATACCTGCACGATGCGGCATTCCATCAGGCAGACCGAACCCTCCGGCATTCCGGAGAAGTCCGAATACAGCAGATAATGGGGCTTTACATCCTGCGCTGTCTCCGCAGCGGTAAAGCAGGTGTTTGTAACATAATCCGCAGTGAACTCCTCTTTCTGAAAGTCTGCGTTGTTTTCAGGAGAGAAGCCGCTGTCAAGCTCATCCGTATTCATGAAAGTGATGTCCGGAGAGGATATGTACTCATACTCCTCCACGACCCCCGAGCCGCTTTCTGTTTTGAAAGCCAGCAGACCGAATGCTGCAGTGAACAGCAGATTGCAGAGCAGGGAAATGCCCAGCAGGATGACTGCCAGCCACATTGGGGAAAGCAGTCCCTTTTTGTCGGTGATGCCCTGTGCAAGCCGTTTGTTGATAATGTGTCTGTAGATGAAATAGTAAATGAGTGTGCCGATGCCGACAAAGAAAACCGTACCAATGAATAATACCAGAAATACACCAATTACTGCCATAAAATGACCTCCTTTTTAGATGCCGTATGCTTCACGGAACTTATAATAATAGCTCCGTGTCACATCTACGACCGCGTTGTTTTTCAATGTGAGAATAAATTTCGCGCCGAGCGTGGGCTTGATCTTTGTCACGCTGTTTTTCGCGATGATGACCGAATTGCTGATGCGCATGAATTTGTCCGCATCGAGCAGAGCTTCCAGCTCCTTGAGCCGTTCGGAAATCTCATATTCCCCGTCCATTGTGTGAAGAACAACCGATTTTCCGAAGCTTTCAATGAAAACGATCTCCTCTGCACGGATACGGCAGACCTCGCCGCCGCGCCTTGCATTGAGAAAGGATACGCCTTTCTGACGTTCCTGCAAAATGAACTCCGCATCATCACTGATGGTGAAGCCAAGCGAGGTGAGGAGCTGTTCGAGCTGTGCATAATGCTCCTCCGAAACGCTGAGTTTGATGTCCATACTTTCCCGCCTTTCCTGTAGATTGCTGTCATGACAAGTATATCATAACACAGCGCGGTGAGAATTGCAAGGGTTTGGGAATGGTTTGCATTTTGGCGGGAATAGGTTGCAGTAGTTGACATCCCCTCCATTTCCATGCTATAATAAGTATATCACACCAACAGGAGGGAACGCCCGTGTCCATTACCACAAAAGCCGAGCCGATCGGCGGCGGCATCATTGTCCATACTTCCGAGGAACACCGTTTCGGCACGGATGCATTCCTGCTGACGCATTTTTCACGCTACCGCGCCAAGGATACTGTCTGCGAATTCGGCACGGGCTGCGGTATCATTCCCCTGCTCATGCAGAAGCACCGCCCTCCGAAGCAGATCTATGCCCTCGACATTCAGGAGCAGGCGATCACACAGACAAAACAGGGCATTGCCGACAGCGGTATTTCCGGCATTACGCCCGTCCTTGCGGATCTCAAGGAGCTGTGGGAGGGCGCCCCCCTCGGGCAGATCGATCTTGTGATCTGCAATCCCCCCTACCAGCCCTGCGGCAGCGGGTATGAATGTGGACTCGAAGCCCAGCGCATTGCCCGCCACCTTGTCCACTGCACACCGGAGGATGTCTGTGCATCGGCGGCAAAGCTCCTCAATTTCGGCGGCAGACTCTGCGTCTGTGGCAGACCGGAACGCCTGCCGGATTATATCTGCGCGATGAGAGGAGCAGGACTTGAACCCAAACGCCTGCAGTTTGTCCAGAAAACCGCAAAGGACATGCCGTGGCTCTTCCTGCTCGAAGGCAAAAAAGGCGCAAATCCCTTTTTGCAGATGGAAAAGCCCTTTATTATGTATGAAAACGGCACACTTACACCCGAAGCGGAGGCATTGTATACAAATCGGGCGCAGTCCGCAGAAACAGTTTGAAAAATGCGGGTTGCGGGGCTGCAAGCCCCGCAAATAAAAGCCCCTCCCCTCTGGGGTGGGGGCGATTTTTGCATAACTTTCTAAAAGTCAATATCATCCCCATTACAGGAGGAATTATCTATGAGCGGAATTTTATACGTCACCGGTACACCAATCGGCAACCTGGAGGACATCACCCTCCGGCAGCTCCGGATCCTGGAGGAGGTCGATTTCATCGCAGCGGAGGATACGCGCGTCACGCGCAAGCTTCTGACGCATTTTGAACTGAAAACGCCCCTCATCAGCTATCATGACCACAGCGGCGTTTCTGTGGCGGAGCATATCGCCGACCGCATCGCCGGCGGGGAGAGCTGTGCCATCGTTACCGATGCAGGAATGCCCTGTATCTCTGACCCCGGCGAGGAGCTGGTGCGCATCTGCCGGGAACGCGGTATCCCCGTGCAGGCGGTTCCCGGTCCGAGTGCGGTCGTGACGGCTCTGTCCGTCAGCGGCGGCAGTACGGCACAGTTCACGTTTTATGGCTTCCTGCCCGTGGACAAGAAGCTCCGTGCGGAAATGCTCTCCCAGCTGAAACATGAATACCGGACAGCCATTCTCTATGAAGCACCCCACAAGCTTTGCCGGACGATCGCCGACCTGAAGGAGGTCTGCGGCGGTGAGCGTGCGGTTTCGTTCTGCCGGGAGCTGACCAAGGTGCATGAGGAAGTTCTCCGCATGAGCCTGGAGGAAGCGGATGCCTACTATGCGGAACACGCGCCGCGAGGGGAGTTCGTCCTTGTTCTTGACGGTGAAAAGCAGGAGGAGGAAGCCTGCACGGCACAGGATGCCATGCAGATCGCGCGGATGTATCTCGGACAGGGTATGTCCGCCTCAGCAGCGGCAAAGCTTGCTGCCAAAGAAACCGGACTGACGAAAAATGAAATTTACCGTCTCCTGCACGAGGAAGAATAGACATCTTGCACAAAATGCCGAAATCCTGTAAAAAAACGTTGACAGATGCCGGAATGTATTGTATAATTAAAATGATTATTTCTTGTTATGAAAAAAGAAAGGAACAGAATTTATGGCGAATCAACCGAAGAAAAATGACTGGGTGGATCTCTGCTCCCGTGCCAGATGGGACAGACTGTTTACCGTTCTTGCAGCGGCTGTAGTGCTGATCATTGTTCTGGTCACTGCATTCAGATCCTGCGGAAAGGATGATGACAAACCGGCAGCAAATACTTCTATCGCGGAAACCATTCCGCCGACAACGGAGCCGCCTGTTGATTATTCCAAGGCGGTGTATCTCAGCCCGTCCACACAGTATGACAATCTCTACGCCTGCGACGGTGCAACGACCGAGGCTGCAGCAATGATCGATCTTGCTAAGCGCATCAAGGCATTGCTTGAAGCGGATGGCTATACGGTATTCATGTGCGGCGAGGAGGACAGCGTTCGTGATAAGGTCATGCAGGGCAATGATCTGCAGTGTGGTGCCTATGTGGCACTTCATACCAATTCCGGCGGTGAATCCGGAAATGGGCAGGGTACGGAATGCTTCTATAATTCCAATATGACTGCAAGTCGGCAGCTGGCTGAATGTGTTTACAATAATGTAGCAGCCCTCACTCCCACGGAGGACAGAGGTCTGAAGGATGAGTCCTACCGCGATCTCTATGAGATCGTCAATAATGTCAGCGCGTGCTGTCTGCTGGAAGTGGAATTTCACGACATTAAGGAGCTGTCCCAGTGGATCCTGGATAATCAGGACGCGACCGCAAAGGCAATTGCCGACGGCATCAAGAATTACCTTGCCATTGCAGAAACCTCTCCCTCCACCGGTCTGATCGACCCGACTGCACCGACCATGGAGTGGAACCCCGATATTGTACACTAATGGAAAAACGCAATTACCAGCGGGAAATGGAGCTGATCCTCCGGAAAACGGATCAGCCGCCGCATATCCTGCTCCATGCCTGCTGTGCGCCGTGTTCAAGCGCGGTGCTGGAACGGCTGGCGGAATGTGCGGAGATCACGCTGTTTTTCGACAACCCGAACATCCTGCCGGAGGAGGAATACCGTTACCGTTTGGAGGAACTCCAGCGTCTTGTGCGGGAAATGCCCCTGCCGCGTGAAATTCCCATCATTGAGGGAAATTACGACCCGGAACGGTTCCTTTCCTTTGCCAGGGAGATGGCAGATAAGCCGGAGCGCGGTCTGCGCTGTCAGCAGTGCATTGCCCTTCGGCTGCAAGCCGCCGCGGAAACGGCAAAGCAGATCGGCGCGGACTATTTCACCACCACCCTGACCATCAGCCCCCATAAGGATGCACAGTTCATCAACACCTGCGGCTATGCCATCGCCGGGCAGATTGGCACGATCTGGCTGCCCTCGGATTTCAAGAAAAAAGAAGGCTACAAACGCTCCATCGAGCTTTCCGCGGAGTATGGACTGTACAGGCAGAGTTTTTGTGGGTGTCCGTTTTCCAGAGCATAACAAAAGAATGCCGCTGCGTGTGCAGCGGCATTTGGTGTTTTCTGCAGAATATGACAGGGAACATTGTGCTTCTGATTTCTTTTCAAAGAATATGTTTCTTGTAATTTCAGCGTTCTGCCCTTGCCCCATCCGGGGCAAGGGCAGAATGACATGGGATTCCAAAGGGATCACATCCCTTTGGCAGGGGGTCAGGGGGACAGCGTCCCCCTGCTCGCGTTACTTCAGATACTTCTCAATATGAAACCTCGGTCTCCTCTTCGTCTCCAGATAGATCTTCCCGATGTACTCGCCCACAATACCGATCCCCAGCAGCTGCAGACCGCCGATGCCCCAGACGGATACCGCAAGGAACGTCCAGCCGACCACCGTGTAGCCGAGAAAATGCCGGATCAGCACATAGAGCAGCATCCCAAGGCTGATGAGAAAGATCAGGAATCCAAGGGAGGTGATCATCCGGATGGGCTTGATGGAAAGCGAGGTGATGCCCTCAAAGGCAAACGCCAGCATCTTCCGCAGCGGATATTTGGATTCTCCCTGCATCCGGGGGGCGCGGGAATAGCGGACTTCCCCTGTGCGGAAGCCCAGCATCGGCACCATGCCGCGCAGGAATACATTCACTTCCTCATAGCCCGATAATTCCGCCAGTGCGCGGCGGCTCATCAGACGATAGTCCGCATGGTTGTAAACCATCTCCACGCCCATGGCACGCATCATCTTATAATACCCCTGTGCCGTGCTGCGCTTGAACGCCGTATCCGATGCCCTGTCGTTCCGGACACCATAGACGATCTCACAGCCGTCACAGTACTGCGCCACCATGCCGTCAATGGCATTGATGTCATCTTGCAGATCCGCGTCCAGTGAGATCACAGCATCGCATTCCTCCCGGAGCGTCATCAGCCCGGCAAGCAGTGCGCGCTGGTGTCCGCAGTTGCGGGAAAGACGGATGCCCTGAAATATCCCATCCTCCCCGTGCAGTGCCGCGATCATCTGCCAGGTGGCATCCTTTGAGCCGTCATCAATGAACACGATCCGGCTTTCCGGCGAAATACTGCCGCTTTCGATCAGATCATGCAGTTTTGTCCGCAGCTTCTCCGCCGATACCGGCAGTGCCTCCTCCTCATTGTAGCAGGGCACTGCCAGATAGATGGACGGACATTCTCTTGCTGTACTCATCGCGCCGCGCTCTTAGTCCCAGGAGGGCGTGTCGCCGCTGCCAAGCGCAGCGGCATAGACCAGGATCTTTGCCGCGTCCACGGAATCCACGGTGTTATCCCTGTTTACGTCCGCCGCCGCTGTGCCGTTTGCATCCAGTGTGCCGGTGCCGCCGGAGCCGATGTTGGCAGCATGGATCAGTACGCCTGCCGCATCCGTTGCGTCGATGGCACTGTCACCGTTTACATCACCACGGAGTGATGCGCCGAACAGTGCATTGATCTGCTCAGCAATGCACGCATGTCCGGCAGCAGTTGCATTCATATCCAGGTTGGAAAGGTTCACATACTGGTATGCCAGCCCCAGGAAGCTGCCGTGTACATCCACGACCGCATAGCCGTTGGCAGCCGCTGTTTCTGTAATTGCCTGGTTGACAGAGGTATTCAGCGCGTTGGAAACATTGGTGCATACGGAGGTGTATGCCTGCTGACGCTTCGCAGACAGCTCGCTCAGGTTTTCAATGGTATCAATGGGGTTGTAGACATTCTGGATGATGACCTGTGCATTCGGATATGCTGTCAGCTGTGAGCCGATCTCCAGCATATTGGCAGCAGCACTCTCCTTGTTGCTGTCCACTGCCTTGACCAGATCGGCATTGTAGACCAGCAGATCCATCTCATCCAGATTGTAGTCCGCAAGGTTTGCAAAGAATACATCTGCAAATTTCTCAAACTGGAACTCTTCCATAAATTCGTTTGCTTTCGCCATAAAGGGATCCATGATGTCATGCAGTCCCACGCTGACGAGAATGACATCCGCCTCGGCAAGAGCCTCTTGCACCTGTGCGGTTCCCAGACTGTTCAGCACGTCCTTTGTGGTATTGCCGGCAGCTGCAAAATTCTGCACCTCTGCACCCGTGAAATCGCCCACCAGCTCCACATAGGAGCTTTCGCCGTCTGCCAGAGCCGCGCCGGCTGCTACGCTGTCACCGATGACAACGATCTTCTGCACATCCTCCGCCGCAAAACTCTGTACACTGACCATGGACAGCATCATGACCGCCGCCATCATCGCTGCGGTATACTTCTGCATTTTTGTTTTCATCTCAGTTACCTCCTGTATTTCTTCTTGTATTTCTTCACAGCCGAAATGCTGTATATTATAATTGTATACCAAACCCGCCCCCGTGTCAAGCGCGGGGGTATTTTTTGTGAGTAGAAATATTCGCATTTCATGGATTTTTCAGGAAATTGTCACAAAAGGATGGGCTCAGGAATATTATGTCAAGCCTGCCCGCCCTTAAAATTTCTTATGTTTGAGCATGAACACCGCCACGATCACCGTCACCACAATGGAAAGCACCATCGGGAACCAGGTGTAGGGCAGGGGCAGGTCCTGCGTATTCATACCATAAAAGCTGAAGATCATTGTCGGGATCGCCATAATGATCGTCACGACCGTCAGCCGCCACATGACAAAGCTCATATTGTTTGAGATCACCGAGGCGAATGCCTCTACCATGCTCGACAGGATGCCGGAATAGATATTGCTCATCTCGATCGCCTGCCGCACCTCGATCAGAACGTCCTCCAGCAGATCCTGGTCCTCCTCATACAGCCGGATGGTGCGCCCGCGCAGGAGCTTCTCGATCGTCACTTCATTTGCCTTCAGGGAGGTGGAGAAGTACACGAGGGATTTCTCCAGCTCCAGCATCTGGATCAGCTCCTTGTTCTTCATCGCGCCGCTGAGCTTCTGCTCCATCACATACGAGGTCTTGTCGATCTGTTTGAGGTACATCAGATAGATTGATGTGATCCGCAGCAGGAGCTGCATCACAAAGCGCGTTTTCATTTTTGTCTGTACTCCGCGCACCACGCCGTTCGCCATATCATGCAGCACGCGGTTTTCCTTTAATGTAATGGTGAATACATGCTGCTCCGTGATGATGATGCCGAGGGGGAGGGTGAAAAACAGGATTGTTTCCTCTGTCTGGATCTCGGACATTGCCGTATCCACAATGATGAGCGTCTGGTCATCCTCGCGCTCGATACGGGAGGACTCCTCCTCGTCCAGGGAGGAACGGACAAAACCGCTGTCCAGTCCATAGGTTTCAATGAGCTGCTGGATCTCCTGTGCTGTCGGGTCTACCACTGAGATCCAGCAGCCCGGAGCCGGTGCCGCCAGCTCCTTTACGCAGTTATCCTGCGTCTGGTAAAAATGTATCATGCTATGCCGCCTTTCTCTGCCTGCGGCGATCGGATGCCGCAGGGTAGTTATTCGCTCGCCCATACGGGTCCGTACTCATGATGCCACCTCCACACATATATAATATAGGGGCATCTCTAAAAACCGGAACACGAGCGGAATTTCGTACATGAGCAGTATCAGCTGCAAGGAAGAAAGCCGCAGGAATACTTGATGTATTGCAAGGCTTTCTGACACAGCAGATGATGCTGCGAATAGAAATTCTGCCGTGAGGGAGGTTTTTAGAGGTGACCATAAAGACACACTGCAACGCTGTCTATCTTTATTATAACAGATTTTCAGAAGGTTGGCAATAGTTTTGTACGTCGGAATGCGGGGGTAATTTTATTAGTCCGGCAATCAAAGGTCGATAATGGCTTCAAAAGGCGACAGCCTTTGGCAGGTCGCGGGGGCGCAGCCCCCGCTCCAAATCCCCCTTCTCCCATACCACACTTTTTCCATCCGCTATCATATGGTTATCACATAAAAGAGTATAATAAATAATGTCAAGAGAAAACAAAGGTGTACCGGAAGGCACACAGTATGATAGAACAGAAAGGATGATCGTGATGTTTGATCAGAATGAAAACAAGACCAATTCCGAAAACTACAGCTCCTATTATCAGGACGAAAACGGGAACGGCGGCACATCCAGCTATGTGAACTATTACTCCGATCCCAACGAGCCGCAGAAAAAGGGCGGCGGCGGAAAGACCTTTCTGAAGGTGGTTGCAGGACTTGCCGCAATGGCGATCGTATCCGTTTCCTCCATTGAGCTGTACAAGCGTCTCAGTACGGAGAATACGGACTGGAAGGCAGAAAATGCCAGCACATCCTCCGTGGATGACAGTATCGCGGAGACTAATGCTGTCCAGCAGGAAGAGAAGCCCTCCGGCAATGCGGGCGCAAGCTGGATGAGCATGGCGGCTCCCTCCGATGCACTCAGCATTCCTGATATTGTCGAAAAGGCTTACCCTTCCGTTGTTGGTGTCAGCGCGATCTTTGAGTATACCGAGAAGTTTAGCTGGGGCTTCTACCAGTATGACGGCGATACCGTACAGGTTCCCGGCACAGGCACCGGTATCGTCATGAACGAGGAGGGCTACATTATTACCAATGCCCACTGTATCTATGACAGTCAGAACAACTGCGGCAAGGCAGTCTCCGTCAGCGTTGTCATGGGCGATGAGGATGCCACCGAGTATGAAGCGCAGATCGTCGGCTACGACCTCGAAACCGACCTCGCAGTCCTTAAAATTGATGCAGAGGGACTGATTCCCGCAGAGTTCGGTGACAGCGATTCCCTGCGCGTGGGTGAGCTGGTCGTTGCCATCGGCAATCCCCTCGGATTTGAGCTGTTCGGCACCACGACCTGCGGCATCGTTTCTGCACTCAACCGTGAGGTGACCATCAGTGAAAAGGAGATGACCCTCATTCAGACGGATACCTCCATCAATCGGGGCAACTCCGGCGGCCCTCTCCTGAACTGCTATGGTCAGGTCATCGGCATCAACTCCGCAAAGATCTCCTCCGGCTATTCCTCCGACGCATCCATTGAGGGTCTGGCGTTTGCGATCCCGATCACTGACGCAACGGAGATCATCAACGATCTGATCAACTATGGCTATGTTGTGGGCAGACCCCAGATCGGCATCACCAGCACGGACGTGGATGAGGAAATGGCGCAGCGTTTCAACATGCCCCAGGGCGTGTATGTCTACTCCGTAACGCCCGGCAGCGCAGCGGAGCAGGCAGGTCTTCGCCAGGGCGACATCATCACCGGCATCCAGGGACAGACTGTGACCAGCACCGATGAGCTGAATAAGATCAAGGACGAGTATAATGCAGGCGAGACCATTACTCTTACCGTGGTGCGCTCCGGCGAAACACTGACGATGACGCTCACCCTGCAGGAGATCAAACCCACAGAATGATTTGTTAGTTTTTACAAATTCTCCTTATAAAAACAGCGGACGGACAGAACCAAAGAACTGTCCGTCCGTCTGCATTCTGCCCGGAATCAGCGAATTTGGACATGAATTGATACCACATCTCCAAACTGTAATAGAAAAGTGGCTTCAAAAGGCGTTAGCCTTTGGCGGGTGGAGGGTACGCAGTACCCTCCAAATATAGCCCCTCCCCTCGGGGAGGGGTTGGGGTGGGGGCAAATTTAAGGTATCTATTGAGGTTAAGTGGATTAGATTGAAAAAGTGGAAAAATGTTGAAATTGTGCAAAACGAGCAAATAAGGCTGCAGAAATGGTATAAAAACTATCTTCTTTGTGCAAATGCTATAAAAATCGAAAGAATGTTCATGCAATATTTTAAAGAAAAAACCGTCTGCTGTATTGACAATCCGAAAAAGATGTGATAAAATATATGGTATAAAACGTTTTAGCGTCTTTTTGCGCTAAGCGTAGGAGTACAAAGGAATAGCGGTTTCCATGCAAGGCAGTTTGCGCATGATCGGAGGGTGCTGTTCCGGCGTGAAAAACAACAATAAAAGAAGAGAGAGGTATTTGAACATGAAGAAGTCATTTCTGAAGAGAGCAATGGCTGCTGCAATCGCAGTACCGGTTGCTCTGACCCAGACTCTGGTTTGCGCTACTGGCTTCGCTGCTGAAGACACCGCAGCAACCGCAGGCGCAATCGCACTGACCGCTGCAGATCTGATGGCTGTTGAAGCTGATACTGCAAAGAATGTACCGGTTCTGATCGAAGAGACCGACACCACTCGTACCTACAAGCAGGAATCCACCTGGAACGACGTTGCATACGGCGCACTGGCTGGTTCTGTGGGCACAGTTGTTGATCTGGACACACAGTCCCTGGCTGATGCTGTAACGAAGGATGCATGGTTCATGGATCTGCTGAAGGATGCGTTGGTAAACGGCGGTTCCGCAGTTGCTGAGATCACTGCTGACAAGAACGTTGTAGCTACCATCAATCTCAACTACAACTATGCAGCAGAGGTTGAGAAGGCTCTTGAAGCTAAGCTCGACAATGCAGACATCACACTGGATACTGCACCGATCACAGGCACAATCACTCTGACAGCTAACACAAGCGAGCTGGCAAACGGCACAGTTTTCGGCGGTACAGCAAAGGCTGTAATTGATGGCCAGGAGATGGATGCTGAGGCTGCTATCGAGTATGCAAGAACCAAGCTTGCAGAGGTAAGAGCACAGGCTGAGGAAACAGTTAAGGCTGTTGAAGAGTATGATGCAAACGCTGCAGCTGAGGCTGCTGCTGAAGTAGCTGCTCTGTTCGATTCCTACGAGGCTAAGCTCGACAAGGCACAGGCTAAGTATGACAAGGTTATGGAAGTTTCCAAGGAAAAGTCCTATGAGGCTGACAGCTACAACGAGGTTCTGGCTGCTGTAAAGGCTGAGTATGCAGACAATGCATATGTTGGCAAGGTTCCGAACACCATCAGCGAGGCACTGAGCAACGCTACCGCAGCTGCACTGTTTGAGAACATTCTCGGTCAGGTAAATGCTGCACTGGACACCTACACTCTGGATTTCAATCTCGATGAGATCGCAACAATTGCAGAGGGTATGTATGCTGTAAGCGTATACGGTGCAGTGAATGCTGGCAATGTAGATGCTGCAACTGCTGCTATGACTGCTGATGACATCACAGCTGATGAGCTGGCAGCTCTGAAGCAGTACTTCATCGACATCGAGGCTGCAAAGGGTCTGGCAATCGTTTCTTTCACAACTGAAAAGATGGTAGATGTGACTGCAAATGCAACTGTAGCTGATCTGTCCGGCGAGGCTGATGTGAGAATCGAGAGACTGATCTCCTACGAGGTAGCTCCGGAGGAGGAGACAACCACAACTACTTCTGAGACTACAACCGATACAACTGAGACCACAGTTGACAGCACATCTGGTTCTGACGAGACTACAACTGATACAGATGATTCCACATCTGGCTCTGACGAGACCACAACTGAAACCAATGATTCTACATCTGGTTCTGATGAGACCACAACTGAAACCAATGATTCCACATCTGGTTCTGACGAGACCACAACTGATACCAACGATTCCACATCCGATACAGGCGAGTCCTCCACAACAGAGACAACAGCTGTGATCACCATCACTGCTGTTGCTAAGCCCGCTAACTTCTACTTCTCTCACGATGACACTGTTCTGACTGGCGAGATGCTGCTCGAAAGCGCAAGCATGGTAGTAACAGTTGACGGCGTTGCAGGCGATGCAATCGATGTTCTGGATAACATCCAGTTCGGTTACACAACTGATGAGCCGGATACAGGTCTGACACCTGAGCAGATCTACAAAGACAACGGCGAGCCCTACACAGCACTCCCGATCTATGCATTCTATGTAGATCCTGACAATGCTGACGCAGAGCCGATCCTCGTAAACACCTCCATCAAGATCTATGTAGGTGTAAAGGGTGACGCAACTCTGGACGGTGCTGCAAACGCAGCAGACGCTGCAAACATTCTGATGTACGCAGCTTCCGCTGGTGCCGGCAATTCCAATCCGAAGCTCTTCACTGAGGAATACACAGATGTTGAGAACTTCGCATTCTTCCTGGCAGATGTTAATACTGAGCTGAAGGAAGAGACACCGACTGAGCTGAACGCGGCAGACGCAGCTAAGGTTCTGATGTACGCAGCTTGGGAGGGTGCTCTGGCAACTGCTCCGGCAAACGGCGACATCAAGGCTAAGTGGAATGAACTGATCGCATAAGCGAAACCAATTACTAAGAATGTGATACGCCGCAGGTGCGTGCACAAGCAATGCGGCGTATGCATAAATAAAACTTATACTTAATTTATCTGAAAGGAAATTAACGAAAATGAAGAACATGAGCTTTAAGAAGGTTATGGCAGCTGTAGCTGCTATGTCTATGGTAGCTTGTGCAGCAGCTATTCCGGCTTCTGCATCTGCTGATGGCGTAACACTGGACATCGAAGATGTTGTAATTACTCTTGATGATCTGAAGGCTGCTAACTATGTAGTACCGGTTGCAATCACTCTGGTAGACAATGCAGGCGTAAACGCTGTTGAGTATGGTTTCCAGGTTGATGACAGATGCACCTATGAGCTGGATGCATATCATGATGATGTAAAGTTTGAGATGACATATGAGTCCAACGGTCAGCTGACATGGATGACATGGGCAGCATCCAAGGTAAACACCAGAAAGAATGCTGTAATGATGATGGTTAATGTAACTGTTCCGACAACAGCAGCTGCTGGCGATGTTTACACAATCGACTATGTAGAGGAGAACACCAAGCTCCACATCTGGTCCAACGAAGTTGACGGTATTGACCATGTAGCACTGGGTACAGCTGATGGTCTGGACGGCTCCATCACAATTGAGGGTCCTGTAGATACAACAACTGAGACAACCACCACAACTACAACTACTACAACAACTACTACCACCACAACAACTACTACAACAACTACTACCACAACTGAGCCTACAACAACTTCTGAGACCACAACATCTGCAACAACAACTGCTACTACAGCAGCTTCCACATCTGCTTCCACAACAGCAGCAACCACAACAGCTACAACCAAGGCTACAACAGCTACAACTAAGGCTACCACAAAGGCTACTACTAAGGCTCCGAACTCCAGCACAGTATCCCCGAACACCGGCGCAGCTGATGTTCTGCCGATCGTTGGCGTTGCAGCAGCAGTAGCAGTACTGGGCGGCGTTGCTATCGTTTCCAAGAAGAAGGACTAATTCCCTCTGATCTGAACGATACCAAAAGCGTGAAATGAATTACCTCCCCCGTGTTGACAGCGGGGGAGGTTTTCGTTATGTTGGGTTTAGTCCCGTAGAGTGCATATAAAAATGGTGCTGCGATGCAGCACCATTTTGTTATGTTTCGTTTGCCCTGTGCATACAGTACGCAAGCGTCATCAGGCTGTCACCAAGATGAACATTCTCCACGATCACCTGCGGATTGCTGATGCGCAGATCATAATGACTGAAATTCCAGAATCCCCGGATGCCCATAGCAATGAGCTGATCTGCAAGCTCCTGTGCCGCACCCTTCGGAATGCAGAGTACCGCAACCTCCGGATGATGCGTCCGGCAGAAGTTGGCAAGCTGCTGCATGGACTGAATCGTCAGATTAGCTGTGATCGCACCATGCAGCTGCGGATTGCTGTCAAAAATGCCGATCAGCTGACAGCCGCGCTTCTGGAAATCCAGATGCGTTGCAACCGCCTTTCCAAGATTGCCCGCACCGATCAGGATCACGCCTGTTTTTTCATGTACCCCAAGGATAGAACCAATTTTTTCACGCAGTTCACTGACATTATAGCCGTAGCCCTGCTGACCAAAACCGCCGAAGCAGTTGAAATCCTGCCGTATCTGAGAAGCCGAAAGCCCCATGCGCCGCGCCAGCTCTTTTGAGGAAATGCGCTCGATCTGCTCGGACTCCAGCTCACCCAGGAAACGGTAATAGCGAGGAAGACGGCGAATGACAGGAGTGGAAATTACCTGTTTAGCCATCACGCGCTCCTTACTGCATCAGTGCTGCCAGACGCACATTGATCTCCTCCAGGAACTCCTTGGAGTTGACCTTCTTCTTGTTCTCCAGGGAGGACAGCAGATACAGATCGCCGGTCATCACACCATCCTCAATGGTCTGGATGGTAGCCTTCTCCAGCTTGTCCGCATAGTCGCACAGAGCCGGGATATTATCCAGCTCGCCGCGCTTGCGGAGCGCACCGCTCCATGCAAAAATGGTAGCTACGGAGTTGGTGGAGGTCTCCTCACCCTTGAGGTGCTTGTAGTAGTGACGCTGAACTGTGCCGTGTGCAGCCTCGTACTCATAGATGCCGTCCGGAGAAACCAGAACGGAGGTCATCATAGCCAGAGAGCCGTATGCAGTGGAAACCATGTCGGACATGACATCGCCGTCATAGTTCTTACAAGCCCAGATGTAGCCGCCGTTGGAACGGATCACGCGGGCAACTGCATCGTCGATCAGTGTGTAGAAATACTCAATGCCAGCCTCAGCGAACTTCTCCTTGTACTCTGCGTCGAATACTTCCTGGAAAATGTCCTTGAAGCGGTGGTCGTACTGCTTGGAGATGGTGTCCTTGGTGGCAAACCATACATCCTGCTTCAGATCCAGACCATAGTTGAAGCAAGCGCGTGCAAAGCCGGCAATGCTCTCGTCAATATTGTGCAGACCCTGGATGATGCCGTCACCCTTGAACTCGTGGATGAGCTGGCGTGTCTCGTTGCCGTCCTTGTCGGTGAATACCAGCTCAGCCTTGCCGCCGCCCTTTACCTGCATCTCGGTGTTCTTGTAAACGTCACCGTAGGCATGACGTGCGATGGTGATCGGCTGTGTCCATGTGGGGATATAGGGGGTGATGCCCTTTACGAGGATCGGTGTGCGGAATACGGTACCGTCCAGAATTGCACGAATTGTACCGTTCGGAGACTTCCACATCTGGGAGAGGTTGTATTCGGGCATTCTTGCCGCATTCGGAGTGATGGTAGCGCACTTGACAGCAACGCCGTACTTCTTGGTAGCCTCTGCGCTGTCGAATGTCACCTGATCCTTGGTCTTCTCACGGTATTCCAGACCCAGGTCATAGTATTCGGTGTTCAGCTCCACATAGGGAGTGATGAGGATGTCCTTGATCCACTGCCAGAGGATTCTGGTCATTTCGTCGCCGTCCATCTCGACGAGGGGAGTAGTCATTTTGATTTTATCAGCCATGGGATTGTACCTCCATTTATGAATTTTCTGCCGCCTTGGGATCGGCGAACAGAATGTGGATATGATCGGGAACATAGCGGTTGATCGCCCGTTCAAACATCGGATAGACGCCCTCACGCCTGTTGCCGAATTCACCGCAGCCGAACGCCCCGAATACGATCGTATCGGGAGTTTTGGAAACCGCAAGCTGCACGATCATCGTGATCCTGCGTTCCATCACGGCGTTGCAGTGTTTTTTTGAGAAAAAGAATTTCGCAAATGTCCGGTTCACTGCCGGGCAGGTGAGAAAATCACACAATACCGGCGTTTCCAGCATGGTTCCGTCATTCCTGCGGATAATGGGAACATTCTCCGAATAAATGAGCGTGTCCGTATAATCCGGCAGCACATGCAGACGGTTCCTGCGGTAATATGCCTTCTGTGTGCGGATGGTGTAGTAGAGCATGGATGCCCTGCAGAGGGCTTCCTCCTGCGCATTGCCGCCGAGGACATAGCCGCCGCCCGGAAACATGGCATTGGCAAAATTCAGCGCAATACAGCGTTTTCCGCCTTGTTTCAGCACACAGGAGATCGTATCCGTCCCCACGGAATGCTCTGCAATGCAAAAGACCGTGCTTCTCTGCACTTCGGGTGCAGAGGTCTGCGTGAACGTTTCCGACTGCATGGCAGGGAAATGACCGCTTTGAAAGATACGGTCATTCTCCCGCCGGATCCGAAGATTGCGCGTCATCCTGCAATAAAGAAGCAGATGACTGCAATGACAATGCCGACGATCCAGGTCACGATCTTAATGGTATTTTCCGACCATGTAGGGAAGAACTTCGGCAGGAAATACTGCAGACCTACTACGACGATCAGCAGAATAATGTAGATCAGCAGATCATTGAAGCTGCGGATGCGCACACGGCGCATCAGTGCTGTAATATCCATCTATAGTCCCTTTCTGTTTGTTACTTCAGATTCTCTCTTGTATAGTCCAGCAGACCGCCAGCCAGAATGATGTCCTTGGTTCTGCCTGTCAGCTCGCAGAGTACCGGAATTTCCTTGCCGGTCGTCTTGTTCAGAACAGTCAGCTCTGTTTCGCCGGCCTCAACCTTTGCACGGATGTCAGCCAGCTCCAGCACATCGCCCTGAGAAATAGCATCGTAATCTGCTTCATTGACAAATGTCAGCGGCAGGATACCAGCATTCACGAGGTTTGCGCGGTGGATTCTTGCGAAGGACTTCACGAGGACTGCCTTGATGCCCAGATACAGCGGTGCAAGTGCAGCGTGTTCTCTGGAAGAACCCTGACCATAGTTGGAGCCGCCCACGATGATGCTCTTGCCCAACTCCTTTGCACGAGTCGGGAATGCCTCATCGCATACGGTGAAGCAGTGCTGGGAAATTGCGGGGATATTGGAACGCAGGGGGAGGATCTTTGCGCCGGCCGGCATGATGTGGTCGGTGGTGATGTTGTCCTCTACCTTCAGGGAAACCGGTGCTTCAATGGAAGCTTCCAGCGGAGCGGTCTCCGGATAGGGCTTGATGTTCGGGCCACGCAGGATCTCCACGTCTGCAGCCTCCTCTTCAGAAGCCGGCAGAGCGATCATGTTATCGTTTACTGTGAACTTCTCCGGCAGTACAAATTCCGGCATTTCGCCGATTTCACGAGGATCTGTCAGATAGCCGGTCACTGCGGAAATGGCAGCCAGCTCAGGGGATACCAGATAGATCTGACCGTCCTTGGTTCCGGAGCGGCCGAGGAAGTTTCTGTTGAATGTACGCAGGGAGATACCGCCGGAATTCGGGGACTGACCCATACCGATGCACGGACCGCAAGCGGATTCGAGGATTCTTGCGCCGGCAGCGATCATGATGGACAGCAGACCCTTGTCAGCCATCATATTCAGCACCTGCTTGGAGCCGGGTGCGATGGACAGGGAAACGTCCGGATGTACGGTCTTGCCCTTGAGGATATGTGCCACCTTCATCATATCGAGGAGGGAGGAGTTTGTGCAGGAACCGATGCAAACCTGATCAATCTTCAGCTTGCCGATTTCCTCGCAGCTCTTCACATTGTCCGGAGAATGCGGACATGCAGCCAGCGGAACGAGTTCGGAGAGGTTGATGTCAACCACTTCATCATAAACAGCGTCCGGATCAGCGGACTGTTCGCTCCATACTTCGCCTCTGCCCTGTGCCTCAAGGAACTGCTTGGTGATCTCATCGGATGGGAAGATGGAAGTGGTTGCGCCCAGCTCAGCACCCATATTGGTGATGGTTGCACGCTCCGGAACGGAGAGTGTCTTGACACCCTCGCCGCAGTACTCGATGACCTTGCCAACGCCGCCCTTAACGGACAGTCTGCGCAGTACTTCAAGGATGACATCCTTTGCAGCTACCCACGGAGAGAGTTTGCCGGTCAGATTTACCTTGACAACCTGCGGATAGGTGATGTAGTATGCACCGCCGCCCATTGCAACAGCAACGTCCAGACCGCCTGCACCGATGGCGATCATACCGATACCGCCGCCTGTGGGGGTGTGGCTGTCAGAGCCGATCAGAGTCTTGCCCGGAATGCCGTAGCGTTCCAGATGCACCTGATGGCAGATACCATTGCCGGGACGGGAGAAGTGGATGCCATGCTTCTTGGTAACAGAGCCGATGAAACGATGGTCATCCGCATTTTCAAAACCATTCTGGAGGGTGTTGTGGTCGATATACGCCACACTGCGCTCTGTGCGCACTCTCGGCACACCCATAGCCTCAAATTCCAGATACGCCATAGTACCTGTTGCGTCCTGTGTCAGTGTCTGGTCGATACGGATACCGATTTCCTGACCCTTGACCGGCTCACCGTCTACAAGGTGCGCACGCAGGATCTTTTCTGTTAATGTCAAACCCATTGTAATCAATCCTTTCAGAGTAATATGGAAGCGTGTCCCCCATGAGAACACAAGATTCCACTATACTATTTATTTTACTACAAAAAACACTTTTTGTCAAGAATTTCACAAACTTTTTTGCGATGAGCCTGCGCTGGCGATTTGCCGCCCAATACGGCTCTGCCGCAAAGGTCGGCGGTGAGTGCCTGCACAGGGCGGCGGCAGATTCTCAAACCCATTGACTTCATCACAGTAATGTGTTATAATTATGGTGAAATGATATAGATCGGAGGAATTGCATGAAATTTTACAAACAACTTAGTATGATGGCACTGGCAGCAGCCTGTTTTCTGCTGACCGGCTGTAACCAATACGGTACGGACCTGCCGGAGGAGTACAAGGAATTTTGGGACTACACATTCAATGGAAATTATTCAGTTGAGCTGATCGAGAAAGGTGTTGATGATAAAGGTACTAAACGTGAGCAGGGGTATCGTCGCTGGAACATTACCTATACAGACAAGCGTGGTAATGAACATACAGCAGAATTATCTGGCTCACAGCTGATTGACTATGATAAAGAGCTCTACAGCTACAAGACACAGGAATGGTTTGATGTCTTTGAAATGGATTATTTTGTTACCAATCAAATGGCAAACATTGCAGAGCAGGAATTATGGGATGAAATTCTCAGCAAGTACCTGGATGTGGAGTTTGTATGGGATGAATTTCAGCATAAGGGCGAGGAATGTACGCTGACTCTAATGATCAGTGACACGTATTATGATACTGACGAAAATGGCTTTGCCTGCGCCAAGCAAAAACTTAGCCCAGAAAATGGACGAAATATCGCCGAATGTGACCTCGTGAGTCTGATGCAGGATGAGGAGTTTCTGCTGGCACTTTCTGTTTCTCTGAAGCCGGGGACGGATGCAGCATTGTATCAGGAAAAAATCGTTAAAATAGAGGAAGAACTGCTGGCATATACGGGAGGTGTACAGAATTATCGGATCGGGCTGGTTCAGCGGAGCGATGAAGAAGCGAACAACAGTACAGTCCTGTATGACCATCAGGTTTTTCTCGGTGAGGAGTTTGTCCCCGATCCATCCATTGAGCATGATTCAGTTTATCAGGCAATGATACGAAAATATAAAGAAGAGTACGAGTAAATCATGTTACAATAGTAATACCCCCTTTGCGCAAAATGCATAGGGGGTATTGTTTTACTATTCTGCTGCTGTGATCAATCTCCAAAAGAGATACCCAGATCCCTCGCCGCCTGCACCTCCTGGCACTTCGGGTCAACGAGCTTCTTCTTGCCTGCAATATCCTCCAGCTTATTGGAAGTGATCTTACCATCCACATAGGCAACCGTTCTGCCGAACTTCTCCTCCGCAATCAGCTTTGCGGCATGGACACCGAACTGTGTCGCCAGCATTCTGTCATATGCGGAAGGAGAGCCGCCGCGGAGCATGTGACCGGGTACGCAGACGCGCGCTTCAATGCCCGTGCGCGCTTCAATGTCCTTTGCGATACGAGCCGTTGCATTGCCGTTTGCGGCACGGAGCTTTTCACGTTCCTTCTTTTTGAGCTGTGCTTCCTGCACGTCATAGACACCCTCTGCCACTGCGAGAATGGAGAATGTCTTGCCCTTCACGCTTCTCTTGACCACCGCATCACATACCTTTTCAATATCATACGGAATTTCGGGGAGCAGAATAATATCCGCACCGCCCGCAATACCGGAATACAGTGTCAGCCAGCCAGCCTTATTGCCCATGATCTCACATACGATGATACGGGAATGGGAAGCCGCTGTGGTATGCAGTCTGTCCAGTGCGTCCGTGGCAATATCCACCGCCGTGTGGAAACCAAAGGTCACGTCCGTGCCATAGATGTCATTGTCGATGGTCTTCGGCAGACCGATGACATTCAGACCCTCGTCCGCCAGAAGCTTGGAGGTCTTGTGTGTGCCGTTGCCGCCGAGCGTCAGCAGGCAGTCGAGCTTCTCACGCTTGTAGGTCTCCTTCATGTTCTTGACCTTGTCCACGTTGTCGTCGCCGATGACCGTCATCATCTTGAACGGCTGACGCTTCGTGCCGAGGATCGTGCCGCCCTGTGTCAGAATGCCCGAAAAGTCGGAGGGCTGCATTTCCTTGGTCAGCCCGTGAATCAGACCGTAGTAACCATTGGAAATGCCCACGATCTGCACATTTTCCTCACCGAACTGCTCAAAGCAAGCCTTCGCCACGCCGCGGATGGTCGCATTCAGACCCGGACAGTCACCGCCGCTGGTCAGGATACCGATACGTTTTTTCATTGTGTTTTCCTCCTTATTTGTGAAATTGGGTTGGAAAATGCATTTGACAGAGGATTCCGTTCCTCTGCATCCCAGCCCAAGAATGGGGTTCTTTGATTTCTAACATTTTCAAAATACCCCCATCGGGGGTATTTTGAAAATGACATGGGATTCCAAAGGGATCACATCCCTTTGGCAGGGGGT
>JAZNKY010000046.1:0-7907 GCA_045578805.1 Oscillospiraceae bacterium | reverse complement strand
GAATTTCTATGACTGGCATCATCTGCTGCGTCAGAAAATTTTGGAATACATCAAGTATGCCTGAATGTGAGACAGGATGCTGTTTGAACATGAATGGTATACAGGCGTTAGATATGAGCCTGTATGTCTGCACCTTGTTTCCTTGCATCTGATACCAGTCATGTACGAAATTCTGCTCGTGTTCCGGTTTTTAGAGATGCCCTCTATTCTTCCAGCTTGCTTCGTATCTCCGACAGCGTTCTCCCCGTCACTGTGCAGATACGGCACATTTCCTCCCATTCAGCGGGCAGGACGGCGGCATCATATACGCCGGCAGTCAGAAAGCCCGCCGCTGACGCGGTTCTGACGCAGTGGAGCGCGTCCTCGATGACGAGCGTTTCTTCCGGTGCCGTGCCGAGCAGCGAAGCCGCGCGCAGATAGATCTCCGGGCTTGTCTTGCCCTCGGAAACATCCTCGCCCGTCAGCACAAACTGCATCCGCTCCCGCAGACCCAGCCGCCGTAGAGCCGCATCCGCGGAGCTGCGATAAGTTGCAGTCGCAATGCCGTAGGGCAGACCCACAGCATCCAGCGCGTCTAAAAACGCCGGGACATCAGGCTTCATGGGGATGCTCTCGCGGTATGCCGTTTCTGCCATTTCCTCAATGCGCCGGATGACCTGCTCCGGCGTATGCGGCATGGAAAATTCCCGGATGAAGTATTCCGCCCATTCCGTGATGCTCATTTTTCCCACGATCTCGGAAATATCCTCCGGCGGGTCAATGCCGTTTTCGGTCAGAAAGCGGATGTCGATCTCATGCCACAGGGGCATGGAGTCCAGCAGTGTGCCGTCCAGATCGAGGATCACACCGCGTATTTTCTTCAGGATCCCACGCATCAGAACACCTCCGGCACGATCTTTGCACGGAAATCCTGCTCCGCGGAGAACATATCCTCCGCCGCAAGACCGTACACGTTCGATGCACGCTCCTCCAGCCGCACAAAGCTCTCCGCAAGGCGGCTCGTTTCACTGAGCTTTGCAAGGGATGTGCCGATCTGGATGCGGCTTTTGCCCTTTGCATGGGCAAGCAGCTCCATTCCGCGTTCGTTGAATGCAAGGACGCGGGCATAGGGCGGGTAGTACTTCTGATCCTCCCGCCGGATGCCGATGACCGCTGCCATCAGAATGCGCCGGATGCGGGACATGGTATAGCATTTTGTCTTGACCGCTGCGAGCAGCTCATCCCAGCTGTTCGCATTTTTTGCCGCAAGGATGCGGTTCTGGAGGGACTGGTTCACATCCGGCAGCTCCATCAGTTCTTCCGGTGACATCGTGCGGATGCGGTACAGGATCAGCCGTTCGAGCCTGCGGATGTCCGCGGTTCTGCCCTCACGGATGCGCCGCGTGAGGAGCTGTGCCGTATAGCGGGGGATGTAGTCGAGATAGGAGGGATCCCCGTCCGCAATGGATTTGCGGATGAAGCTTGCACTCGCATACATCTCCTTCGGGGTGAGACTGTCATGCATGACGCACTGCCGCTGGATGGTGAAGGGCTTGATATTGGTCTCCAGCTTGTACATGGCTTTGATGTACTCGATGGCAAGCACATTGTTCGGGTCGAGCATCATGCCAGCGACCTTGTTGCCATAACGCTGACGGACGATCTCCCAGACTGCCGCCGGATAGGAATCCCCCTCCCGCATCCGGTCGCGGATCCGGTCACGGTAGTGCGCAGTCGTGGACAGGGATGCCTCCGCGAGCAGCTCCAGGCATTCCTGATCGCCGCAGGAGCTTCCGAAGCTCAGCTCGTCCACAATGCCGAGGTCATGCAGGATGGATACCGCACCGGTCGCGAACAGTTCTGCCGGAGCCGATGCAAAGGCAACCGGCAGCTCGATCACGAGGTCAACACCGGCATTGACCGCAAGCTTTGCACGGTCGAATTTATTGAGCAGAGCCACATCACCGCGCTGCACAAAATTACCGCTCATCACGCCGACAATATGCGTTGCACCGTTTGCCCGCGTTTCACGGATATGATGCACATGACCATTGTGCAGGGGATTGTATTCACAGATAATTCCGCTGACTTTCATATTACTGCTCCCTTCGGATATGGTTTTACTTAATACCAGTATACTATAGTATTTCAAAAAAGTCAATGGTTTGAGAGTAAAGCTGTTTGGAATGGAGAGAGGCTAACAGCCCTGCACTAAATCTCCCATCCTGCAGGTGCAATTTCAACAACTATAGCGGGGGTAAGGGGCGGCAGCCCCAAAAACCGCCGCAGGCGGAAGCGGGTGCGGGGGCGCAGCCCCCGCTCTAATCCCCCTCCCCTCGGGGAGGGGGCAGGGGGTGGGGCAGTTTCGCAGAACCATCGTTAGAATGCTAAAGTTATTGATATTGTCTCCGGGAGGTATGCAATCTTTGCCCAACTTTCCTAAAGTTGTTGCCATCCCCCACAGCAAGAACCCGAACATCCTTTGCAAAAACTTTTTTACAATTATTTCTTCCAAAACCCTTGCTTTTTTTCGAAAAAAGTATATAATAGTAATAGTAGTGCCTTTTTCGGGCAGACAATCAATCATTTTTTACCGAAAGGAAGAATAATTATGCTGATTCTCGTTGTAAACGCAGGCAGTTCCTCTCTGAAGTACCAGCTTCTGAACATGGACGATGAGAGCGTACTGGCAAAGGGCAACTGCGACCGTATCGGAATTGACGGTCACATTTCTCACAAGACCGCAGACGGCAGAGCATATGATGCTGACTGCACATTCCCGACACATACTGAGGCATTCATGGAGCTGGTCAAGGTTCTGACCACCGGTGACGCTGCTGTCATCAAGAGCATGGATGAGATCTCCGCTGTCGGTCATCGTATCGTACAGGGTGCAGAGGTATTCTCTGAGACCACTCTGGTCAACGATGAGATCATTGAGAAGATCGACGAGCTGCGTGAGCTGGCTCCGGTACATAACCATGCACATGCACTGGCTCTGCGCGCATGTAAGCAGGTTCTCCCCGCAAGCGTTCCGCAGGCTGCTGTATTCGATACTGCATTCCACCAGACCATGCCCGAAAAGGCTTATATGTATGGCTTCCCGTATGCTGACTATGAGGAATACCATGTCCGCAAGTACGGCTTCCACGGCACATCCCATCGTTTTGTATCCGCAGCTTTGGCTAAGGCAATGGGCAAGGATGCAAAGGATCTGAAGATCGTTTCCTGCCACCTCGGCAACGGCTCCTCCATCACCGCTGTAGACGGCGGCAAGTCCGTTGATACCACCATGGGCTTCACACCTCTGGACGGCGTTCTGATGGGTACAAGAACCGGTGCGGTTGACCCGTCCGCTGTTACCTTCCTGATGGAAAAGCACGGCTTCACACCGGCTGAGATGTCCGACTACATGAACAAGAAGTCCGGCTTCCTGGGCGTTTCCGGTGTCGGTTCTGACAACCGCGACGTTACCGCTGCAGCTGCTGAGGGCAACAAGCGCGCACAGCTGTCCAAGGAAATTCTCGTATACGAGATCAAGAAGACCATCGGCGCATATGCAGCAGCCATGAATGGTCTGGATGCAGTGCTGTTCACAGGCGGTATCGGTGAAAATGCACCGGACGTTCGTGAAGCAGTATGCTCCGATATGGACATTCTGGGCATCAAGATCGACACTGTAGCCAATGCCGGTATCAAGGGCAAGCTTGCAAAGGTTTCCCAGTCCGATTCCAAGGTAGAGGTTTGGGTCGTTCCGACAAACGAAGAGCTTCTGATCGCCCGCGATACACTCGCGCTGATCTCCAAGTAAGAAAAAAACTGATAGAAACAAGAGCCGCTGTGTTGATGCACAGCGGCTCTGTTTGTCGAAAAAGTCTTTTTCTGGGGTTGGCACCCCAAGGTTGCCCCCACCCCAACCCCTCCCCGAGGGGAGGGGCTATATTTCGGGGACTTCGTCCCCGAACCCCATTTGCGGAGCTATCGCTCCGCATTTGATTAGGCTCCTATCCGTATTACAGCACCATCTCCGCATGTCTCGTCACATGGCAGCCGACATTGACTGCCACGGGCAGACCTGCGATATGAGTGGGGGCTTCCTCGATGTTCACGCACAGTGCTGTGACCGTACCGCCGAAGCCCTGCGGCCCGATGCCGAGCTTATTGATGGAAGCAAGCATCTTCTGTTCCAGTTCCGCATAGAGGGGCTTGGGATTGCGCACAGCCGCATCACGGCAGAGTGCTTTCTTCGCAAGATACGCACAATGCTCAAAATTGCCGCCCAGCCCTACGCCGACCACGATGGGCGGACAGGGGTTGCTGCCTGCCTTGGCAATGCAGTCCGTCACGAACTGCACAATGTCGCCATGGCTTGCCGCCGGTGTCATCATCTTCATGGCGGACATGTTCTCACTGCCGAAGCCCTTGGGGCATACGGTGATCTTCACCCCATCGCCCTCGACAAGTTCCAGATGCAGGACGGCGGGGGTATTGTCGCCCGTATTCACGCGCTCCAGCGGATCGCCCACAACGGAGCAGCGCAGATAGCCCTCGGTGTAGCCCTTGGATACGCCGGCATTGACTGCCTCGCGGAGCGTGCCGCCCTCAATATGGACATCCTGTCCCAGCTCAACGAATACGACCGCCATGCCAGTGTCCTGACAGATCGGGATGTCTTCCTCCCTTGCTGCCTGTAAATTGGCAATGAGGTCATCAAAGACTGCCTTTCCGACAGGGGACTGCTCCTGTGCGGCACATGCGGTGATCTTCTCCTCCAGATGACGCGGGAGAATTTTATTTGCGCGGATGCAGAGTTCTGCAACGGCGTTGGTGATTTCCTGTGCGGTGATGGTTCTCATAGTGTTTCAGCTCCTTTTGATAATTCTTGAATGGGGGAGTTTCTGTGAAGCCTGCCCCCACCCCTCCCCGAGGGGAGGGGCTTTTATTAGGAGGCGGCTGCGCCGCCTCCACCGCCCAAGGGGCAAGCCCCTTGGAACCGCATTCGTTCTTAACTCTCCAGAATTTTTCCGTCGATCATGACCCATACGGGGTCGTTCATGACATTCAGCGGATCCTCCGCAAAGAGTACCAAATCGGCATCCAGTCCGACCTCAATTCTGCCAATGTGGTCGGATACGCCCAGAATGTCCGCAGCCTCCGAGGTGATCGCGCGGAGCGCGGCTTCTCTCGGCATTCCGCCTTTGACGGCAAGCCCGGCGGACAGGGCAAGGTACTGGATCGGTACCTCCGGATGGTCGGTGCAGATGGCGATCTTCACGCCCCTGTCATGCAGGATCGCTGCATTCGACAGCGCAAGCTCCCGCATTTCCGGCTTGCAGCGGTCGCAGATGATCGGACCTGCGATCACGGAGATGCCCATTTCTCCGAACAGATCTGCCGCAATATGCGCCCCTGTTCCGTGTACGATCACGCATTCCAGACCAAATTCCTTGCAGATGCGCAGTGCCGTGCAGACATCATCCGCGCGGTGACAGTGGAAATGTGCCTTCTGATCGCTCTCTAAAAGCGGCAGGAGTGCCTCGCATTTTGCATCATATTCCGGCATTTCCTCCTCATCCGGATGCTCCTCAAAGCGGTGCAGACGCTCCGCATAGAGCTTCGCCTTCTGCAAGCCCTCACGAATGAGCGCGGCAGTTGCCATGCGGGTGACGGGCATTTCGTCACGGTCGCTGTAGACGGTTTTCGGATTCTCGCCGAGTGCGAATTTCATGCCGCAGGCACGGATCATCATTTCATCCGTATAACGTCCGGCAGTTTTCATCAGCAGCATCTCGCCGCCGCAGGCATTCGCCGAACCGGGGGATACCATCACGGAGGTCACGCCGTGCATTCTTGCATCCGCAAAGCAGCGGTCGAACGGATTGATACCGTCCAGCGCACGAAGCTGGGGCGTGAACGGGTCGGATACCTCGTTGCAGTCGTCCCCCTCAAAATTCATGCCGTCCTCGATGATGCCAAGGTGTGTGTGCGCGTCAATGAAGCCCGGCAGCAGCCTGCCGCCGTGGCAGTCAATGTCATCCTTGGTGACAGTATCGGGTCTGCCCTGCTCCACAGCGGTGATCTTTCCGTTTTCTACGATGACATAGCCGTAAAAATGTACATCCTCCGTCATGGAGTAGATTTCTGCATTATAAATAATCATTCGTATTCTCCTATATCATTCTGTGCAAGCCCCAGTACTGCCAGCACTGCCGCCGTCGCTGCCGCAGGTGTGCGGGATGCGTCCGCAGTGTGGGTACTGTGCTTCTGGTAGATCGTCTGGCGGGCATTGTACAGTTGCTCCAGCTCATCGCGGGTGCTGCGGCGCACGATCGGACGATCGGAATCCGCAATGCGGCGGTAGCAGATGTGGAACGGTACTTCCAGATATACCACCGTGCCGTGCTCGGCGGCGATCTTTGCATTTTCCTCACGGAGCATCGCGCCGCCGCCGCAGGCAATGATGCCGTCACGCACCGCAAGCTCGCGGATCGCCTGTGTTTCCAGATCACGGAAATGCGGCTCGCCGTACTGCGCGAAGATCTCCGGAATGGTCATTCCTGCCTGTTCCTCAATATAGGCATCCATATCCACAAAGGGGCAGTCAAGCCGTCTGGCAAGCCGTTCGCCGACCGTACTCTTGCCGCAGCCCATGAAGCCACATAAAAAAATCGTCATACTCAGCCCTCCTGTACCGGAAAATCACGGTTTACGGTTTCTTCCAGCTCGCGGATGATGCCCTGCACTTCTTCCAGCGTGTAGGTATCGCCGTCCCAGATCTCATGGGCGCGGACTGCCTGCCATACCAGCATTGCCGCACCGCCCACAGCGGGCTTGCCCATTGCCTTCGCACGGCGGATAAGCTGTGTTTCCGTCGGGTTATAGATCACATCGAACACGTTGTCACACAGCACGAGCTGTTCTTCACTGATGGGGCAGGCGTTCGTTTTCGGGTACATGCCCACAGGACACGCATTCATCAGCAGGTCGAAATGCCCGAGTGCGCCGTCCTTGTCGCTGCCGGTCAGTACGATGCTGACGCGGGTATCGGGCGCAATGGCAGCAAGCTCTCCGCGCAGAGCCTCGGCAAGCGGCATGTCCGATGTCAGCACCATCAGTACAAGCTCCTGTGCGCCGTGCAGTGCGGTTTCGATCGCCATCATTCTGCCAACACCGCCGCAGCCGATGAGCAGTACTCTGCCGTCAAGCGGCATTCCCTCTACACTGCGGAGAAAGCCCACACAGTCGGTATTATAACCAATGGCTTTGCCTTCCTGGTTTGCCACGCAGTTGACGGAATTGTAACGCTTCGCGGTCTCGTCCAGCTCATCCAGGAAGGGGATGATATTCACTTTATGAGGAATCGTGATATTGTAGCCGCCCAGCTCCCGCAGAGCCGGCGACTTTTCTGCCAGCTCCTCCGTGGGAATGGCAGTCAGGCTGTAGTCCGCCCCGCGGCTTCTGAGCGCGAACAGCCTGTCATGGATCATGGGGGACATGGAATGTCCGAGGGGATTGCCGATCAATGTATAATGACGCATGATGATACCTCCGTGATTGTAGGGAATGATTCCTCTTAATCATAGCATATTTCCGCAGAAAATACAATGGTTTTTCCGTAATTTTTCCGCGAAACGCCTGTAAATCTGTCATAGAATATTCATATTCTCCCTGTAAATGCCTCGTTTTTTCTCGCTTTTGTTAAAGATGCATAATTTTGCAGTTGAAAATAAATCAAAAATCGTAGCAATGGCTATTGACGGATACCCCTGTTTTCCGATATACTATTTTTAGAAAAATCTGTCATCATACTAATCCTCGTAAACTATGATTGACAAAATCGGTTTCAAAAGGCGACAGCCTTTGGCGGCGGCGGTGCGCAGCACCGCCCCCTAAATCCCCCTCCCTCCGGGAGGGGGCAGGGGGTGGGG
>JAZNKY010000045.1:0-1683 GCA_045578805.1 Oscillospiraceae bacterium | reverse complement strand
TCCTGTTGTCACTCATATGGTTTACTCCTTTCTCGTTTCAAAAAGAAAGAGCGAAGCTTCACACCTCGCCCTGTCATACTGTATTCAGCTGTAAATCAGTTCCTCAAAAATCATCTCTTCCGCCTGCGCTTTGATCGCGTTCATTTCGCCCACCCAGCGCATCGGATCGCACGCCTTCAGTTCCTCCGTGATCCCGGTTGTTTCTGCCATCTGCCGCATCAGCTGATCCATCCTCTTTTGGGCGGCAGCATCAATCTCATGCAGATGCTCATCCAACCTGCCGCCAAGCAGCATCGTGCTGTACAGCAGGGATCGATGCTCGCGCAGATACCGTTCCCGCATCCTGCCGTATTTACCAAGCGGCGGATAGGCCTTCGCGTTCAGCGTCAGATCCGGAATCAGGTAATCGCCGCACCACACATATTGCAATTCACTCATGCTCTTCACTCCCTTCGCCTTCAGCTTACCGCAAATCTGTCCGCCGCTCAATGTTACCACTCCTGCATGTCATGCCTCACCATCGCGTCGTAGTGGCTGTTCATCGTCGCCGGCGCGTTGAACAGTGTCGTCAGCAGGTATCGCTTGATGTTGCGGATGTCGCTGCCGCTCTTTTCGATGCAGGAGAAGATGTACTCGATATGCAGGCTGTTGATCTGCATGAAGCGCTGCCGCACGAGCGCAGCAGGATACGCCTCGCCGGAGATCGTGATCGTCTCGCTGCTGACCGATAGCGTCTCCACGATCAGCTCCACGATATCATCCAGACACTGACGGTTGAATTCATTGGCGAGGCAATCATAGCCGATATTCTCCCGGATCGTCTCGCGCAGCTCCTCCATGGTCTCCCGCTGCACACGGATAGATGGACTAGGATTGGATGGATTAGGATTTTCTGCATGAGTATTGGGTTTATACGTTTTGGATGGGTACGTAATCACTTGTTTAGTATTTAATTGTCTGGGATTCTCCTGCACAGAATCCTCCTGTATAGACTTCTCCTGCGTAGCTTTTCCCTGTTCAGGTTTTTCCGACGCAGGCTTATCCTGCGCAGAATGCGGCACCTCATAGATCGTATATTCCGCATTGCGCAGCCGCCCCTGTTCATCGCGGACGCGGGTACGCACGACGTAGCCCTGCCGCTCCAGTTCCTTGACCGCTTCGCGAATCGCATCCCTGCCCTCCATACAAACCACCGTCAGGCCACCGATCGTATAGTTCCAGTCCTCCGGCAGAGACAGCATATAGCTGAGCAGCCCCTTTGCCTTGAGCGACAAATTCTTGTTCTTCAGGTGATGATTCGACATAATCGTAAAGTCTCTGGTTTTGACCACTCTGCAAACCGACATGTTCTTTTCTCCTTTCGTTTATGAGCAAAAAAACGCTCCTGTGAGCGCTATCTCTTTTTCATCCGCAGCCAAGCAAAGGCAGCCGGATCATCTTGTTTTGAACCTCATCATCTCTATTCCGTGCATATTACGCCTTTGCTTTTCATATCATTTTAATGATACAATTTTTGAATTTCCATTGAATTTATATCATTGCAATGATACAATACAGATATAGGGAGGTGCCTTATGAGCAAGATCATCACGCTGTATCACGGTTCGACTGAAAAGATTGAACATCCGGCGCTCGGCAAGGGCAAACGCAACAACGATTACGGTCAGGGCTTTTACTGCACAG
>JAZNKY010000044.1:0-11297 GCA_045578805.1 Oscillospiraceae bacterium | reverse complement strand
AATGAACGAAGAATCCTTCTTTCTGACACGCTTCATGCCGTTTCGGATGTACTCAATGGCGGTCAGATTTCCGAGAAAAAGATAGACCTCATCAATCGCTGCGACCGTGTTTCCACGCCCCAAAAGCTGGTTGCTCATGTAGGACAGGATGTTGAACAGAAGTGTGTCTTTCAGCCGTTTGTTCGTGTCCATCAAGCCTTTTACACCGAAGCACACCAACATTCCGTCCCCGATATTCGTGTGTCCATCGAAGTATTTCGCCTCCGCACCACGGCACATGGAGTGCAGACCGAGACAAATATTCTGCAAGATTTCTTCTGTATACAGGTGTTTTTTCTCGTGATCAAACGCCATAAATTCCTTCTCTGTCAGCTCGTAGAGGTCGCTCACAGTCGGATAATCCTGCGGCTTCAGGCGGTTAAAATCCGCTGTATCCTCGATCCCGAAACGGGCATAAAGCTTCATCAGCATGATCTCAATCGTGTCAATTTCTGCGTCTGTGAAGTCTTTGTAGGCACGGAAAAAGTCTTTTAAATAGGAGATATGCTGTGAAAGTCTGGTGACCTTTCGGAAGGTTTCGGGGGCTTCTGCATCCGCTTTTTCACCATCCGACCAAGCCTTTGGTTCAAGCGGATTGATCATAAATTCGCCGGACATCATGTCGATGTAAGTGCCGCCGAGGTTCTCGCACAGTTCCCGATACTCCGCCTCCGGATCAAGCACAAGTACGGCTTTTCCGGCTTCACGGTGGTTGCACAGCAGGAGCTTCAGCAGATGGGATTTGCCCTGACCGCTGTTGCCGAGGATGAGAATATTGCTGTTCGTTTTGTCATCCGCTCGCTTGTCGAAGTCCACCAGCACATTCGTGCCGTAGCGGTCACGCCCGATATAGAAACCGTGCGGATCGGTTTTTCCGCTGTAATTCAGCGGATACAGATTGGCAACACTTGACGCAGGCAGCACCCGTTCAAACTGATTCATGAAGACATTATTGCCGCATGGCAGCACCGCAAGAAATCCCTCTTTCTGCCGGAGCAGCAGCCTGTCCACGCTGATGCGTGAGCGTGTCAGTTCCATCTGCACTTCCGCCTGCAGCTCACGCAGCTTGTCCTCGGTCGCTGCACGCAGTTCGAGGAACACAGCCGTATGCAGCAGCGGCTCACGATTACGCCGAAGTTCCGACAATAATTCCACCACGTCCTGCATATTACCCTGTGCCTTCACGGTTTCTGCAACATCATTGGTTGTCGTCATCATGTGATTTTTTCGCATTGCCTGCTGTACGATTTTCCGCTGTTCTGCACCCGGCACAAGGCGGTTGTAAATCCGCACAGCAACGCCATTTTTGTCCGCAAGGTGGGATAAAATCGCCGTTTCCTCCGTGGTCGGGGGATACTCAATCACCGCCCAGCAGCATTTGTAGAAGTTGCCGCAGATGTAATGGTCGGCGAAAAAACGCACAGTACTGGGGCAGATCCGGTCAAAAAAGTCCTTCACAGCAATTTCTTCCTGCTGTTCAGGGGTCAGGGTTCTTTTCTTAAACATCATTCTCACACTCCATTTCCAAATAATTTTCGCCCTCAATATCGGGGATTTCCTCGCCTGCCGCACTCGTTCCGAAGTACAAAGCAAGCATCCGCTTGATTTCGGATTTTCCTAATTTTCTGGCAGAAAAGCCATGCTCGGCAATTGCTTTTTCAATGCGGTTGAGCAGTTTAAAAATGCTTTCCTCCTTCTCCCTGCGGAATCGTACCGCAAACAGAAATTGCCGTGCGGATGCCATCTCCGTCTGGATCTCGTCGAGGAAATCATAGTCCGCCTCCAGAAGTCTGCGGATATTCTCGTTTTCCTCTGTATCCAGCCGTTTTTTCAGATGTGCCTTGTTGCTGTCAAAGCATTCACAGCTGTCGAGGGCGAGAAGCTCCAGTTCGGGGAACATACTCAACAAGAGCATGAGCCGGTGGATTTTCATCTCGATATTCACCGCTGACAGTACCGAAATATTGGTCGGTTCTACGGCGAAAAACACGAATTCCGCTTTGTCCGTCCTCACGCCGTACTTGGTGAAGCCCTCAAATCCGATCAGCCGCTGAACGCTGTTTTTCTTGATTCTTCGCATAATTTCAATCCTTTCTCCATAAAAATACTTGCTGCGAGGTCAAAAAGAACCGCACAGCATTTTGCAGATAATCCATGATCGCTGCGTCCTCCGCACGCAGGCTCAGAAATGCAAAGCACACCGTCAGTGCCGCTGGGAGGACGGTGCGGAACTGCACAAAGAAAAATGCCGAAATGATCATTCCGGCACAGATCAGGCAAAAATCCCGCACATTCCAGAACCAGAGCTTGACGGTGGCTCGGAGGTTTTCGGGGTAGTAGTAGGTTTTCATAGAAGCTCCTTTCCATTAATGCACCGCACGAGCCACCATCGTTCCGGCTCGCACAGCCGAATTCACCGTACTCGTCACGCTCATCATATTCACATGCACACTCGTATCCAGCCCGAATTGCTGGGCGATTCTCGGCACTTCGTTCGCCGAAAGCATCACGCCGATGGCAAGGATCATGTTCGTCTGCCACGTCAGAAGTCCCAGAAACAGGAGGGTTGTCTGCAAAAATGAGGTCAGGCACAGGGCGATGACCTGCTTGCACCAGCTGTAAAATCCATCCGTGTAACCTCTTGGAACACTGAACATGTAGAGACTTCCGACCGCAATCTGGCACAGCAGGATGCCGCCCCGTTTCAGATTTGCAAAGAACAGTTTCAGCACACAGTATGCCAGCACAATACAGGTCAGGAGTCCCAGAAGTCCCGATGTTCCATCATAATTCCCCATCACTTTTACTGCAAGGCTGCCAATGTCCATGAAGCTTTCGCCGAAAAACGCCGCCGCAAGGTCATTGGCAAACGTCCCCTGCAGGCTGATGCAGAACGAATACAGGGCTGGCGGCACTCGGCTGAACAGCCCTGCCGCCATGAAGCCTTTGAGGATGTTCAGGAACAGCGTCGGCAGACTGCCCCGTCCGTTCTGGTACTCGATCGCCGTGTCGAACACCGCCACGATCACACCTGCGGCGAACAATGCCCACCCGATGCAGTAAAAGAACCGGAGGAACGCATTCGCCCATCCAAGCTGGAAGATGCCTGCGGATGTTGCGTTGAGCATCACAAAAATCTGCGATATCGTGTCGAAAATCAAGCTGTAGATCCATTCCAGGATCGTGTAGAGAATGGTTTCCGAAAAGGCGGATGCAGCGTTTTCAGATGCATTGCTCACGGAATTTCCAATCCAATCGACTGCGTCGGACAACCAGTCAAACATTGTCATCATCTCCATTTTCACAATAAATCACTGTTTCCGCTTGCACGCTCTGCGTGCAAAGGAAACGAATCACCAGCGGGCGTTGCCCGCCCAGTCAAACATCAAAATTCCCTCCTTCAATTCTGAACAGGCACGAGCTGTTGCCCCCATGCAGTCGTTTCCGGCTGCTTCGGGTAATCATGCCTGCCTCCTCCAGATCATGCAAAGCCCGAAAGACCGTGCGTTTGCACAGGTGCAGATCTCCTGCGATCCGTCGGACTGACGGGAAACACTCGCCGTTCTTGTCCGCCCTGCCGCACAGATACACATACACACTCACGGCTCTGTGCGGCAAATCCGTGTTATAAATCTTCTGCACAGTCTGCATCCTCGCACCCCCTGTCCGTTCGTACTTTCGGCGGATGTTCCGGTGATTCTTCCTCGGGAATCGGAATTTCTTCCATTTTCTGCGGATATTTCATAGCAACTGCCTGCAGCAGAGCATCACGCTCCATGTACACAACCTGCCTTGCACCCTTGTCCGGCAGCAGGTATGGCTCGCAAAACCGGATGCCCCACTCGAAGTAAAGCTTGAGCTTGGAAATCATCGGGTGTGTACCGGTTTTCATGACGATGAACTGTCCTTTTGGCATGGATTTCAGCTCGTCCACCGTCATCAGCGGTCTGCCGATCATCTGGAGCGACCGGCTTTTTTCCCTGCCGTGCGATACCGTGCCGGACAAAACCGTCTGTTCGCCGAGTGCTTTGGAAAGCACCTCCGCACTCTGGCTGTTCGGTGCAAAACCGCCAAATACCGTCAATTGCGTGTTGTCCGTGATGATCTCCATACCCTGTTTGCCGTAGTTTTGCTCCAGCTGTGCAAAGGACTGGATGATCGCTACAATGGATATTTTTCGGCTTCGTCCTGCGGAAAACATCGCTTCTGCTCCCTCGATTTTCGGGAACGTGCCGAATTCATCGCACATAAACATTACCCTCCGGTCAAGTGACCCACCGTTCTCATCCGCAATCGTGAGGATCTCCCGATAAAGCTGCTGAAGCAGGAGACTGACCATGAAGTATTTGGACTTGTCCTCCTCCGGTAGGATGATGAAGATTGCCGATTTTTCGGTGCAAAACTGTTCCGCATCAATCGCTGTGCCGAAGCACAGCATCTGTTCCATCTCGGTATCAAGAAAGCTGTTGAGCCGGGACAATGCCGTACTCATGACCGACAGCATCGCCTGATCGGAGGAATTGAGTGCCGCCCCTGCAAGCCACTTCGCCTTGTGTTCGGCTGGGAGCATCGCCATGAGCTTCTGGAAGTACATCTGTGGCTTCTGCTTCGGATTTGTTTGAAATTTCGCCAATAAATCCTGTATCAGCTTGAACACTGACACAATATGGCGTTCGTTTTTTTCCCCGAATTCCGCCAGCAGCAGGATCACGGAACTGAGCAGTCCTTCCGCTGCATCATAGAAAAATGCGTTTGCACCGTAGCCTGCGTTCTCGCCGCTGCTCCCGATGGCAATGATCGTTTTTGCTGTAATCTTGGCGAATTTCTCCGCCTTCGCCTTTGCTGACAGGTTGTACTTGTCCGCAAGGTACTCGTCCATGTACTTGTTCACCAGATGCAGGATGTTGTTCTCGTCCGAACGGGTCGGATTTCGCAGGTCAAGCACAGAAACATTGTACCCATAGTAATTCTTTGCAATCGTTCCGTAGTTCCGGGCAACGTCTCCCTTCGAGTCCGTATTGACAAAGCTCATGCCCGAAGCACATGCAAGCTCGATGTTCGGATACAGAAAATATGACGTTTTTCCGACACCTGCGGCACCGATCATGAGCGTATGCACATCACCGGTGTCCACCAATGCTACTGTGCGTTTCCCCTGACTGCGGCAGCCCACCACCGTACCCTGCACAGCCGGAAGATTCTTTCCCTGCCGCCACTCCTCCGGTTCAAACAGCAGAGAAGAAAAAGCCCGATTTACCTCACGTTTCGTGGCGAATCTTGCCGTACCATGCTGACCGTTGCCGATTGTTTTTGACTGGATGCCATTGAGCGAATTCAAGTCCAGAACGTTCACAATGACCAGAAAAATCACAAATACAACTACAAGTATAATAATTAACAAAATCTGTCTTTCATTCAAAGAAACTTCCCCTTTCTGAAAAAATTTTTCCTTTCTGCGATAATAAAAAAACTTAAACTGGATAGTTCTCTTTGCCATGACTCTGTGTCACCACCCCTGTGACACCTGTTGTTCTGGCTCGTTCTCCAGTTCTTCACATGGCTCTGTGGAAATCTCCATGCTGCTCTG
Source organism: Oscillospiraceae bacterium (assembly GCA_045578805.1). Classification (GTDB taxonomy): domain Bacteria; phylum Bacillota; class Clostridia; order Oscillospirales; family Ruminococcaceae; genus UBA3855. The sequence goes on along the minus strand of JAZNKY010000044.1, from coordinate 5,671 downwards.
CGTTTCGCACCGGAGGGAACAGTCCGCCAGCTCGTAGAGAAGCTTCGCCGTCTGAACGCACTGCTCCCTTGTTCGTGCATTCTGTTTGAAATCACGGAATACAGCCGAAAATGCGTCATTCAGATTATCCTGTTTCGTCTGCATTCTGCCCTTGTCCGTGTACGCCCGATACTGCTGGGAAAGCTTGGTTTTGAGTTTTCCGAACATTCCAGCATCCCCCAGAAAATACGCCGAGCCGCTTAGAGCGTTCTCGGCGAGGGTGTGATATTGTCCGTTTGCAAGTGCGGACTGGAGCAGGGAACGCAGGCGTTCTGGGGAGAATTTCCGCAGCTGAACCGCCTGCACCTGTGAGAAATACACCTCCTTCCTGCGGTGCGGCACAGCTGGCAGCGGCTGAATACCATGCCGAGCCTTCAAGTCCTCATTGAAGTCCTTGTACTCCGGCAGGTGGCGGTAAATCCTCGTGTATCCGGCTTTTTTCAGCACATCCCGCAGTCTGTCCGCCGCATCCATGCCGCCTTCATCGTTGTCCGTACAAAGCACAATATCTGTGATGTGTGGATGTTCCTGCAAGGCAGTCAAAACAGCGTGTTCATAGACTCCATTCATGGCAATATAGCTGTTGCTTTCCCAGTGTTTCGGGTAAAGTGTGAGGAAACTGAGCATGTCAATGGGGGCTTCAAACACATACAGCCGCTGCGACTCGCCAAAGTGAGCAAAGCTATATCTTGTGTCCGAGCCTTCACAGGTCAGCCGGAAACCGCTGCCGAATGTGATGGTTGACCGCTTGTGTGCCTGCCTCGGTGTGCCGTTTGTATCCACACCGACAAACACCGCATTGTGATGCTCTTTATCCTCGTAGATAAGACGTTTCCTTGCAAAATGGGTAATGATTTCGGGGGCAATGAACCGCTGCTTTATGAGGTAGGCGTAAACCCGATGCATATCCGTGTGTGCCTCCGGCAGGCAGAATTCCTTTTTCTCCTCCGCCTTTTTGACGGGCGGAGGATGGGTGAGCGTCTGTACAGAATCGCCCAGAAGTGCCTGCATTGCGTCCTGAAAGCCCATTCCGTAGTGCTGCTGCATGAACCGGATCGGACCGCCGCCGACCTGATTCTTGTGGTCGAACCACTGCGAACCGGACAGCGTGATGCTGTCATGCCTGCCGCATTCGTCGTGATAGATAAGCTTGTATTCCCGTCCGGCACGCTCCAGCGTTTCGCCCCGCATTCGCAGAAATTCGGGAAGATCCACGCTGTTGGCGGCGGCGATCTGTTCGGGGGTGTAGGGGATGTAGGGCATGGTGACCTCCTTTCTCTTTGACCTTCTGTCAAGAATTGATTTCTCTGAAATTTCAGCGTTTTGCCTTTGTCCCCATCGGGGGCAATGGCAAAACGGCTTGGGATTCCAAAGGGATCACATCCCTTTGGCAGGGGGTCATAGGGGGACAGAGTCCCCCTATCATATGCCAGCAATTTCCCAAACATACAGCGGACATGTCATGGAAAACAACAGACATCCGAAAACCACTGCGATCGGGATCCAGTCAAATTGCCCGTGCTTGCGGTAACAAGGAAACCTCTGCCGCCGCTTGCACACAGTGCATAAGGCGGCATCTCACCTGCGGGCGTTGCCCGCTTAATGCTTGCGGTAATTTTCATGAAAATCATCCTTTCCTTATAATATATTGTTGGGGTGATACACAATAACACTTTGCTGACAGCTTACATCATGCCGAAATCCTGCGATTCTTCCTCCATTCCGAACAGAATCGCCATCACCTCCTGCGGTGTAAGCTGCTGTACCATCGGTGTGAACTGTTCTGTGTACTTCTCAATCTGCTCGTCCGTCAGCGAACAGGACACATGCTCACCAATCGAATTTGTTGTATCACCGACCACGAAAAAAGTCCCATGAATCAGCAATTCTCCGACGATTCGGTTGGGCTGGCTGCCGTTGAGCAGGAACTCGTCATTGCAGAAAATGAGGGCATCGCCCTTTTCTTCAAAATACACAGCCTCAATGTAGCCGCCCACCACCGCCTGCATATCCGACACATCCTCGGAAATTTCCTTGACATATGGCGGCTTTTCGGGTTCACATACCAGAATCTTCATCCGCATCACCCCCTTTCTCGCACAGCGGAAGATGCCCTCGTTCCTTCAGAAATTCGTACAGGAACCGCCGCCCTCTCTGCGTCCAGTAGGTATGCACCGCCGACCGGCAATGCACATCATCGTACACAATTGTCCGGCTGCGTGTGTAGCCGTGATTGGCGTATTTCTGGTACAAAACCCATGTGCCGCACTGCAGCTGGAACTGCACACCCAGCTCATGCAGGAGCCGGTTCATCTCACGCCCCGACATGCCGTAATCCTTCGCAATCACCGTGATCGGTACAGCGTCCGTGCAGGCAGTGATGAGGTCAAGATAACCACACTTCTGTGTAAGGATGCGGTTTTCCTCGGTTAAGGCACGATTTTTGTCTCGTTCTTCTTTGAGTGCGGTGAATGTGCGGATTGCGGTTTCCGGATCGGACAGCAGTCGTTCCAGTGCCTCTGTTGTGATGTGAAAGCCCTGCCTGCGGATGTCGGGGAGAACCTCGTCAAACACCCATCGTTCAAACCGCTGTGCTGCCTCCAGTTTGGATCGGACGATCAGGCGGTACAGGTCACCCTCTGAAATGTACTTTTTCTCCTGAATACCGCCATTTGTAAGGAGTGAGCGTTTCACGCACCCCTTGCAATGACGGCGAATTGCTTCAAGCGGATTGCTGTACCCTAAAATTTCAGCACAAGTTTTTGCAGGAAAATACGCCTTTTCTCCCTCCCACAATACCTCCAGACAGCCAAACTCGCTGTTCTCAAACACTTTCATCTCATTCATTTATTTTTCCCTCCATTCCAAATTCACGGTCACACCGCTTGTCGAGCGGACACTTGTTACACTTCGGATACCGGTCACAGATCTGCTTGATCTCCGATTCCTCCATGTCCTTCGGATAGATCCACATCTCCGGATTGCCGCCGTCATCCCTGACAGCGAATTCCATCTCTCTGCCCGTCAGCAGATGCAGGACAATTCTTCCTGCATCATTTGCATGGTCAATTTTGTAAAGTCCAGTCATTAGAAAAATCCTCCGTTCTCGTCAAAAAATGAAAGCTGAAGCCCCATTTTTTCTCTTTCGCTTGTATCATAATTGGAAATGAACAATTCGGGGTAAACGCTGCCCTTCTCATACTTCTGCTTCAGATTGTTCGTCCGAAGAATCGGCTCAATCCAGATTCCGTCCCTCGCCCAAAGCTGTCGGATTTCGGGACAGTCGTTGTAGGATACCAGAAATTTTCCCTGACACTCCAGCAGCGTATCACGCAGTCTCTGATGATCCTCCGCCCCGAACGGTGCGTCATGGTAGTAATGCTCCGTCGAAAAATACGGCGGATCGCAGTAAAAAAAGCTCACCGGACGGTCATACTGCCGGATGAGCTGCTCGAAATCCTTGTTCTCGATAATAACTCGCTGCAGACGTTCCGCCGCCATGTCAATCAGCGGAAAATCTGACCAATAGGAATGCGGCTTCGCACTGAAACACCGCAGATTATTGGCATAACTGCCACGGATCAGCTGGTAAAACTTTACCGCCCTATCGCAGTCGCCGTACTGCGGCAGAAGCCCATTCTTGTGCAGACTGGCGATCCTCTCAAAGTCCTCACGAGAATTCACAACGTATTCCAGCTGTTTCTTGAGTTCCTCCGGCTGCTCACGCACACAACGGTACAGATTTGTGAGGTTGCTGTTGACATCATTCAGCACCTCAAAAGAGGTCTGCGGCTTGTGGAACAGCACCCAGCCGCCGCCACCGAACACCTCGATATATCGTTCATATTTCAGCGGAAAACGAAGCACCGCCGCTTCACGGAGATTCTTCTTTCCGCCCGTCCACGGGATAAAACTATTCATCGCTCACACCCCCTGCAAAGGCAGTCCTGCCCGTTATAGGGCAGGATATGGGCTTTGGCTGAATTAAGCTTTTTCCGCAAGCTCCTTCTTCAGCCGCTTGATTTCATAGTCCGTATACTTCACAATCGCCGCAAGGCTGCCAATGGCAAGCCCGACAATCATGCCGAGAAGCATACCGATGAAAAGATAGGTCATGTGATCACCTCCATCTCCATTGTTTCTTCCTGTCTGAAATCCTCAATCATAAACGCCTCCATCTGACATCGTTCCGAAAGGAAATTCGGGGAGCTTTCTTCATCAAATGTCAGACACTGCTCTCTGCCAAGATCAATGCATTCCTTTGTGATGACTGTGCCGCCAAAATTCACACCCACTCTGTGTTCCAGAGAAACAAAGTTCGCACCATAATCGGAATGCCGCAGCTGATAGCAGTGCAGTCCCATCGGGATTTCTGCATCAATATAGCGGTTTTCTGTAAACAGGGCGATCTGCCCCGCAACCTCGATCATCTCAAATTCTTCCTCCGGCAGATATATGAAGCTTGTATTGGATGCGTTGAGGTAAAGCCCATAATCCTCCGTATCCACCTCAAGCACCTCCGCTGCAAAGCGGATGCGGTCAAATTCGCTTTCGGGATAGTATTCCTCCGTGCGTTCTCCGCCGAAATAATTGTGCTTTCCGCAGTTGCGACCAATATCCTCATCAGCCCACCGGTGCTTGAACTCAATTTCGGGATACATTTCCGAGAGTCTTTGCAGAATGACATGGGGAGCAGACCATGCGGTCTGAAACCACAGGCGGTTGTTTTGGCTGTAATCCGTGCTTTTGTCATAGCCATACGCATTCCATTTCGTTCCCCAATTACCGAGTGACCAGTCGTACCAATTATTTTTGCCGTACTGCTTCATTTCCTTTTCACCCAGCGGACCTCGAAAAATGTCCGCAGGCATGGGGATGATTTTGTTAAAATCCAGCGTTCCGATGCCGAATTCATCCGCCTTGATGGCTTCAAGCATTTCTGCGATCTGCTTTCTGTCACCCTCGTAGGTGATGATATTTGTTACATGGTTTGGCATATCTGAGCCTCCTCTCCTTCGTCCGGATACAAAAAAACGGCTGAGTTTCACTAAAAACTCAGCCGTTCATTGTCATATCCATTTCTTCTGTTTGCTCATTCTCCACATCAAATGATTCTTCCTCCTCAAAGCCGACATGTGGACTAGACTCCTGCATTTCTGTCTGAATCTTCCAGTCATCGCTGTCATCCCAGAAATGCACCAGAATTCCGCCAAATTCAGCCGTTTCAATTACCCTCTGCTCCAGAGACTCTCCAACGCCGTCTGCTGCCTGACCTTCCCACCAGCTACAGAATTCCTCAAGCTCTGCCTCGGTGAGATCTGCGGCAATCCGGCAGCACAGTACTCCCATCAACACACCGTCCTTTTCCTCGACCATCGGGAACGCCGAAACCACCTTTTCATCAATGCTTGCCGTACCATTGAAATATACCATCAAGCCACGGTTTTCTTCCTCCGGTTCTGCAAATTCCTCAATGAATCGGTTGATTTCATCCTTGCAGGCGAGCATTTCTGCGGCATTCAACTCCTCATAGTCCATCTCCGAAATCGGCTCGTCCCACGAATATGCCGCTGCATCCGGCTCATGGACAATGTGCAGAGGGGAGAAGAATTTCATTTCCCGTGTGGGCTTG
>JAZNKY010000043.1:0-21865 GCA_045578805.1 Oscillospiraceae bacterium | reverse complement strand
GTTTCAAAAGCATTTGGTGCAGAAAAAATGAATTATGAGTTATTAGGAAATGGAGATACACATCTTCATTGGCATCTGTTTCCAAGAGTAGGTGGCGATATTGAAAATTATGGAAATAAGGGAAAGGGACCTGTTTGGTGGTATCCAATGGAGAAAATGTATAGCGTTGACAACCGCCCATCGGATGCTGAATTAAAAGAAATGAAAACAATGTTGGCAACAGAGTTGGATAAATTACTATAATGCCAATTCCAATTTATCAACCATATTCCCCAATCAAAAAAGGAGAACCCCCATGTTAAACCAATTTTCCCGCACAGAACTCTGCTTCGGCAGTGACGGTATGCAGAAACTGAAAAATGCCCATGTTGCTGTATTCGGCATCGGCGGTGTCGGCGGTCATACGGTCGAAGCCCTTGTCCGCAGCGGCGTGGGCGCACTCACGCTCATTGATAACGATGCTGTGAGTCTGACCAACGTCAACCGCCAGATGGTAGCCACTCTGGATACTGTCGGTCAGCCGAAAGTCGAGGTTGCAAAAGCCCGTATCCGCAGCATCAACCCCGAATGCCGTGTGACAGCGTTGCAGAAATTCTTCCTGCCCGACAATGCGCAGGAATTTGATTTTGCGCAGTATGATTATATCGTCGATGCCATTGATACCGTCAGCAGCAAGATCGCCCTTGCACAGCTGGCGCAGGAATACGGCATCCCGATCATCAGCTCCATGGGCGCAGGCAATAAGCTTGACCCGACTGCATTCAGGGTGATGGATATTTATAAAACCGCCGTCTGTCCGCTTGCCAAGGTCATGCGGCACGAGCTGAAAAAGCGTGGTGTGAAAAAGCTGAAGGTGGTCTATTCCGAGGAACTGCCCCTCCAGCCCGATCCTGATGTGATGGCGCAGATCATGCAGGAGGAAGCCTCCGATTCACCACGCAGGCAGATCCCTGCAAGCAATGCCTTTGTGCCGTCCGTGGTGGGACTCATCATTGCTGGTGAGGTCATCAAGGATCTGACTGGTGTGAAGGAGAGAAAAGGATAACTTTCAAAACAAAGAAAACTGCTGCACGAGTGTGCGGCAGTTTTGGCGTGGTGTCAACAAAACAGTTGCATTTCCCCCAAAAATATGCTATAATAGGATGAATACCACTGTAAAGGAATGAACGCAATGAAAGAACTGACAAGAGCAGAAGAAATCGAACGCTCCATTTATAAGAAGTACCAGAAAACCATCTGGAACAAATTCATCAAGGGCATCAAGGAATACAGGATGATCGAGGAGGGCGACAAGATCGCTGTCTGCATCTCCGGCGGCAAGGACTCCATGCTGATGGCAAAATGTATGCAGCGTCTGCAGAAATACAGCGACGTGCCGTTTGAAATCCTCTTTCTCGTAATGGATCCCGGTTACAGCGATGTGAACCGCCAGCGGATCATGGATAATGCGGCAACGCTGGAACTGCCGCTGGAAATCTTCGATGCTAAGATCTTCAACTATGTGGTCGGCGTGGAAAATAACCCCTGCTATCTCTGTGCCAGAATGCGCCGTGGGCATCTGTACAATCGTGCAAAGGAGCTGGGCTGCAACAAAATTGCACTCGGACATCATTATGACGATGTGATCGAAACAATTCTCATGGGAATGCTCTACGGCTCGCAGGTGCAGACGATGATGCCCAAGCTCTACAGCAAGAATTTCGAGGGGATGGAGCTGATCCGTCCGCTGTATCTCGTGCGTGAGGAAGAAATTATTTCGTGGGCAAAGCACAACGACCTGCATTTCCTGCAATGCGCCTGCCGTTTCACGGAGCGGAATGCCCATCAGGACGGTACGGGAGAATCCAAGCGTCTGGAAATCAAGCATCTGATCCGTGAGCTGAAGAAGACCAATCCGGCGGTGGAGAGCAATATTTTCCGGAGCGTGGAGAATGTGAATCTCGACACGATCATTTCCTATCACAAGGGCGATGACTACCACCATTTTCTGGATGAGTACCATGAGGAGCATGGAACGACACGGAAGGGTACCCCCGATACCGCGCGTAAATAGCAGTGCGTTCTGAATCAGCCAAAAATCCCAAGAACATAGCCATCCGCTCCCCGGATCATGACATACGGCGGTATTCTCGGTGCGCCGACTTTTCTACCGTCTTCTGTTATGCCGGAGGGGAGTGCGGGCGTCACACACCATGCGTCCGCTACTTCGATGTAGGTCACATAATAGCAGGGACCGTTCCGTTCATATTTCACAAGCGCGCCGCCAAGCTCCACATATTCAGATTCAGCCATATCAATACCATATGCAAAGAAAATCTTTTCAACTAAGGAGATGTGCTATGTCAAAAACAGCCAAGAAACCGGACGGAAAAACCATTTTGATAAATACATATTGGAGCAGTAAGGGCTGGAAATCGTCCCCTTCGATCAGTGACGCGGACTTTCAAACCGCCAAACAGCAGGGGTACATGTTCGACCCTCCGAAACCGATCAGCCATGAAGAAGCACTTGTGCGTATTCATAATCTTTGTGTGGAAATTTCTCCCGAATCAGTTGCACAGGCATTCCTCCATAGTCTTGCAACAAGAGATCTTGCATATCGCAGTGCACTTGGCAGTTATTATTACGGATTAGCAGTTCCGAAGCATGATTTGTGGGGTGGAGCGCACAATTCCAGTGATTGCTGTTACATCTGTGGCTATAGCCAGTGGAGAAATGAACCTGTACTGCGAGGTTATAATGTTTTGAACTTTGAGAGAATCCAGTGGGGTGGTGTGCGTCATACAGATCTCAATTATGCGATTTTCGATCTAGAGCAGTTTCAGAAGCTGCCTGCTCCGACTAAAAGTGCAGAAGGTATGGCGATTCTCCGTCAGATACTCAATTGCATTCAGGAGCTGCAGCCAAGGGACAAAGCTGGAAAATATCGTCAGTTAATTACAAGCCGCAAGCTTCTGAAATCGAATAAAGCGGAAGTTGAAAATATACTGGATATTCTTGGAATTTGCGGTGTATTGTCCTCTGAGAAAGCAAAATGTTATTGTGATAAATTTGTTGATGAGTACGAACGTGCCCCTATTGAGCACACCAATGATTATGAATATCCGATTAATCGCTGGAGAGCTGAGGATGGTGTGAATGCACAGCGTTTCCGCATTGTATTTGATGAGAATTTCGAAAACTAAAAACGGATTGCAGCAAATGATCTGCTGCAATCCGTTTTTTTACATTAATTTATCAACCCCCGTCACAACCGCATGCCCATTTTCCACACGAAAATGCACATCAAACCCCGCAAATTGCATACTATAGATCCGCTCTGCATCCTCCTGATAGGACGGTCTGGGGTCTTCCGCAAGGCAGTCAATGGCGGTCTGACGCTTGTCTTCCGGCAGCATTTCCAGCAGATCCGCCGGAAAATCCACATCCAGATGATGATCCTGCTGTGCATCCGCATAGCCCCCGATCGCATCCGGATGGCTGTCCGCAAAGGGCAGATAGGGCTTGATGTCGTAGATCGGCGTTCCGTCCAGAAGATCTGCACCCGACACGATCAGCACATCCCCCTCATCGGGCGTGTGCCGGATCTCCACAAGCTTCACACAGGACAGCCCCAAGGGATTCGGGCGGAATGGTGAGCGGCTCGCAAATACCCCGATGCGCTTGTTTCCCCCGAGTCTGGGCGGTCGCACGGTCGGCGACCATGTATCCCGATGGGCTTTTGAAAAATCGAAAATCACCCACAGATGGGAAAAGCCTTCCAGCCCTCGGAGAGCTTCCGGTTTCCGGTACTCCGGCAGGAATACGATCTTCCCCGTGAGGGATGGCACACGTCCGCTCTGGCGTGGGATGCCGAATTTTTCCCGAAAATCTGTATGAATCGTTGCAATTTGTCTGATTTCCATCTGTTCGCCCATTCGCGCTTCCTCCCATTTTCTTTGCAAAACAGCCCCCATCGGATGATGGGGGCTGAAAAGGATGAGATATGAGGGACTCGAACCCTCGACCCCACACTTAAAAGGCGTGTGCTCTACCGACTGAGCTAATATCTCACAACTGCTTTATTATACCACATAAAAAGAATTTTGTCAAGCGTTTTTTCTGAAAGTTTGAAAAAAATAATTTCATCCGCTTTTCGTTTTCCAGCTTATGGTTTGATTGCATTTTTCACATTTTTGTGGTATAATAACACTGTAATGGAGGGATGTACATGAAAACGAATACCAGACGTTTTTTTCGGATGATTCTGATCACTGCGGCAGTGCTGATTCTGGCTCTGCTGACGATGAAATTCTTTGTCCCCATTGCATCACTCCTCGGCACGGAGGACGGACGGATGGAGATTCTGCACAAGGTCGAATCCTATGGCATCTTTGCGCCGCTGGTCTTTTCCGGGCTGATAGCACTCCAGATCGTCATCGCCTTCATCCCCGGCGGTCCTCTGGAGCTGATTGCCGGAATGCTGTTCGGCGGCATCAAGGGAACGCTCTTCACCATGCTTGGCGCAGTTGCCGGCACAGTGATCGTCTATTTTCTGGTGAAGCTCTTCGGCAGACCGCTGGTGCATTTCTTCGTATCGGAGGAGAAGATGGAGAAATTCGCCATTCTGCATGACGAAAAACGCCTTGAATTTTGGGTGTTCGTTCTGTTCCTGATCCCAGGCATCCCCAAGGATCTGCTGACCTACATCGTACCGCTGACGAACATGCGCCCCCTGCGTTTTATCCTGCTTGCCAATCTCGCGAGATTTCCGGCAATCGTTGCATCGGTATTCATGGGAGACAGCCTCTCTGACGGCAGATACTGGCTCAGTATCGTCATTGCCTGTATTGCCGCCATTGCCGCATTCATCGGCTTTCAGCTGAAAAACCGTATTCTGAAGGATAAAGGAGACCATGCATGAAACGAATCTACTACATCTGCAATCTGCAGGCAGGAAAGGCAACGCTTTCCTACAAAATCGGCAGTATTCTTGATATGATGACCAAAGCCGGCTATGAGGTGACCGTACATCCCACACAGGCAAGCTTCGATGCCGTACTCTGCACCACCGCTGCGGCGGATTCCGGAAAATATGACTATATCTTCTGTTCCGGCGGCGACGGTACGCTCAACGAAGTCATGTGCGGCATGATGCAGGCAAAGCATAAGCTCCCCATCGGCTATATCCCGTCCGGCTCCACCAATGATTTTGCAAAGAGCATCGGCATTCCGCGCGGCATTCTGAAGGCTGCACAGGCGGCTCTGGACGGCTCGCCGAGAAGCTTTGACATCGGTATGGTAAACGACCGCAGCTTCAATTATATTGCCGCGTTCGGTGCCTTCACGGATGTGACCTATGAGACCTCCCAGTCCGTCAAGAATGTATTCGGTCCCGCCGCCTATATTTTCAACTCCCTGAAAAAATTCACCAACATCCAGGAATTTCCCATGCGCATCACCTGTGATGGGCAGGTGTTTGAGGATGCCTTTGCTTTCGGTATGATCACCAATACTGCCTCTGTCGGCGGTTTTCTGAACATCAAGGATTTCTGCTTCGATGACGGTATGTTCGAGGTCGCACTGCTCAAACGTCCGGAGACCCCCATAGAGATCCAGAAGACCATTTCCTTTTTGAAGGACATCCGCGATGTGCCGGATGATGCCAAGAGCATCTATCTTCGCGCCTCCGATATTACCATAGAGCTTCTGGAGGATGCGGATGTACCATGGACGATCGACGGCGAATATATGGAAAATGCGTCAAAGATCCACATTGTCAATCATAAGCGCGCAGTTTCTCTCCTTGTGCCGCCCGATTATGCGGGAAGCTGTTTTCAGCAGGATGGTACTGTGTGACTGATCCCCCGAAAGGTAATGTCAACAACTTTAGGAAAGTTGTGCAAAGATTGCCCACCTTACCGGTGCCGTCCCCTCTGTCACTTCGTGCCGTCTCCCCACACCGTGGGGAGCAGCCCCAACCCCTCCCCAAGGGGAGGGGCTATATGTGGAGGGTACTGCGTACCCTCCACCCGCCAAAGGCTAACGCCTTTTGAAACCGTGGCATTAGCATTAATCATCATCGTCGTCGAAGGAATCCTCTGGCGGGTCGATGGTTTCTTCGTAGTCTGTTTCGTCCTCCTCAGGCGGATCGAGCTGCATGGAGTCAAGGATGTTCACATACACCTTGTCCTCCTCCTGCAGTGCTTCTTCCTCCGCTTTTTTATGGATCTCCTCTGCCTCGGCGGGGGAGATCTGGTTTTTGCGGATCACGCGCACCAGAAGCAGGATCACGACTGCCAGCACAGCCGCTGCCGCAATGATAATGCCGATGGTCAGCGCGGAGATGCCGCTGCCGCCGCGGAGACGGAAGCCGTCGATCTTAACGGGAATGGGCATTCCCTCCTCATCCGTTTCCTCGCCGTCCGTATAGCCGAAGGCATAGCTGCCGAGGCTGTTTTTGTCCACCGTATCGGGCAGGGTCACGGATTTCAGGGAGGGGCAGGCATAGAAGGCATAATTGCCGATCTGCGTCAGGCTTTTCGGCAGGGAGACCTCGGTCAGTGCGGTGCAGTCTGCAAAGGCATTGTCTGCAAGGCTCTGCAGTCCATCCGGCAGTGTGATGGAGGTCAATCCATCGCAGTATTCAAATGCGCCCGCGCCGATGCTCTTGAGCGTGGAGGGGAACTGTACCTCCTTCAGGTTCACCGCCGAGAAGAATGCGCCGTCCGCGATGGAGGTCACACCCTCCGGGATGACAAAACTGCTGTCCTGCTTACCCGCAGGATAGGCGAACAGCACCTGTTTTTCGGTATTGTAGAGTACGCCGTCCTCTGCGATGTAGGCGGTATTGCCCTCCTCCACCGTGTAGGCGGAGAGATTTACACAGCCCATGAACGGCATGTAGCCAAGCTCCTCCATATTGGCAGGAACGGTGAACTCTGTGATGTTGACGCAGCCGTAATATGCCGCCGTACCCAGCGATGTCACGGAGGAAGGCAGTGCGACCTCATCAATGGCATAGCAGAAAGCAAAGGCGTAATCCTCCAGCGTGGTCAGTGTTTCCGGCAGCTCCGGTGCGGGCAGAAGGGCGCAGTTGTAGAATGCACCAAGCCCGATGGATTCCAGCTTTGCGGGGAAGGTCACATTCTGGAGATAGCCGCAGTCATAGAACATGCCGTCCGGAATAACAGTCATGCTGTCCGGCAGCTCGGCAGTCTCCAGTGTGGAACAGCCGTAGAAGGCATAGTCGCCGATCTCCTCGATCTGCTCCGGCAGTACGATCTTGCTCAGAGCTGTACAGCCCATGAAAGCAGCCTCGCCGATGCGGCGGACATTGCTGCCGATGGTGACAGCTTCCAGATTATCACAGCCATAGAAGGCACTGTCGCCGATGGAAACGATCTTGTAGCCGTCAGTGGAGTCGGGGATCGTGACCGCCAGTGCGGAGGAATCGCAGGCATACAGCTCTACGCCGCCGTCCACATAGGCAAAGGTGAACATGCCGTCCTCATAGGTCTCAGGCTGGGTCTCCGCCTGTGTTTCTGCAAATGCAGTCAGAGCCGGTGTGCAGCAGAGCATCATCCCGGCGCAGAGGGGGGCAAGGAAGTGTTTGAGTTGCATGGGATATATTCCGTCCTTTCATACAATTAAAATATAGATACTTTTTCTGGGGTCAGCACTCCAAGACTGCCCCCACCCCAGCCCCTCCCCGAGGGGAGGGGCTATTAGTGGAGGCGGCGCAGCCGCCTCCACCGCCAAAGGCTGATGCCTTTTGAAACTGCTTTTGTCTATTCAGAGGAACAGTATCATTTTTTTACGATCCGCACGATCGCAATGGTCAGTGCCGCGATCACTGCGGCAGCGGCGGCGATCAGTACATAATACAGTGTCTTGCCCGCAGTATATTCCCAGGCGATGCCGTTGCTCTCCGCATAGGTATGCGCAGGAGAGTCCTTCGGGAAACGCAGGGTAAAGCCTTCCTGTACCACGCTTCCTGCCGCCGCTTCATCATAGCACCAGCCCATGCAGGAGCTGCTGATGGTGATGACGGATGCCGGAACCGTCAGGGATTCCAGGGCGGTACAGTGGTAAAAGGCATATGCGCCGATCTTTTCGAGTCCCTCCGGCAGTGCAATATCCGTCAGGGAAACGCAGGAATAGAAGCAGTTCTCGCCGATGCTTTTCAGCGTAGAGGGAAGCTTTACGGACTGCAGCGATGTGCAGCAGCTGAATGTGCTGCCGATCAGCTCAGTGACACCCTCCGGAACAGCGATGGACTGCAGCGCAACACAGTAATAGAACGCATCCTCACCGATGAAGGTCACACGGTTCAGGTCGATCTGTTCGAGGTACTGTGCGCCGATGAATGCCCAATCCTCGATCTCCGTGCAGGAATCCGGCACCGTATAAGCAGTATCCGGACGGGCTTCCGGGTATTTGATCAGGGTGGTCATGTCCTTGTCGAACAGCACGCCGTCCTGTGACGCATAGGCGGCATTATCCGGTGATACGGTGAACGATGCGACATATTCCGTCGTATCAAAGGCATAGGCACCGATCTCTGCAACGCTTGGCGGTATGTACACCTCCGGCAGTGCGGAGCAGCCAAAGAAGGCATTCTCGCCGATGACGGTCAGACTTTCCGGCAGTGTGATCCCTGCAAGGCTGCTGCAGCCATAGAATGCCTGCGCACCGATGCTGGTAAGACCATCCGGCAGAGTAACCTCCGCCAAGGAAGCATTTTCCAGAAAACAGCCATCCGCCAGAGCAGAGACCGTATAGCCGTCAATGACCGACGGTACCTCCGCTGCTGTCAGCTCTGTATTGGTGCAGGTGACGGCGGCAGTGCCGTCTTTCAGAAGCACATAGGAAAAATCCTCACTGGCTGCCGCCGCCGGCAGTGCGGGGAGAGCCGCTGTCAGCAGTCCTGCCGCCAGCAGTCCTGCGGCAAATCGTGTCCGTTTCATATGCGCACTCCTTATTTGCGGCTGCGGCGTTCCCGTCTGCGGGCGCGCTTTTCTTCCAGCTTTCTTGCCGCTTCTGCAAGGGCGGTCTTGGCTTCATCCCGGCGTTTCCAGTACCAGAAGCCGCCTGCGCCTGCAATGCTGAGTACCACAAGGATCACAATGAGCCAGAGGATCACGGTTGCCGCAGTTGCCTTGGCAGAATAGCTGATCTTGTTGCGCCTTGCATAGGAAGAAGCCTTGCTGCCGGAAACTGTTTTCATTTTAAAGCCCTCAATGACGGCGTTTTCATTCGTATCCGGGTCAACGCTGTAGCCGATGCCCATTTCCCCGATGCTGACAACGGAGGAAGGAACGATCATTTCCTTGATCTGGACGCAGCCGTAGAATGCCATTTCGCCGATCTTCTCCAGTCCGTCCGGCAGGGTAATGCTCGTGAGATTCACGCAGCCATAGAAGCACTTGTCACCGATGCTTTCCAGTGTGGAGGGAAGCTTCACCTTCTGCAGGCTCGTGCAGTAGGCAAAGGTCGGACCGATCAGTTCTGTGATGCCCTCGGAGAGTGTGACCTCCTGCAGGGAGGACGCACAGAAGAACGCATCCGCGCCGATGGCAGTTACACTTGTCATGTGCAGTCTTGCAAGGGAGCTGCAGTCCGTGAATGCCCACGGTGCAATGATGGTGCAGTCCCCCGGAATGGTATACTCCGTACCGGGTCTTGCTGCCGGATAGCGCACAAGCATTCCGGTTCCGTTTTCGTAAAGTACGCCGGCATCGGAGGTGAAGGTGGTACTGCCCTCCTCCACAAGGATTTCGCTCAGGGAGGTGCAGCCTTCAAAAACAAAGGAGTCGATCTTCGTGATCTGTGCGGGAACGGTCACAGTCCGGAGTGCCGAACAGCCGCGGAAGGCATAGCTGGAAAAGGTCACCAGCGTGTCGGGAAATGTCACTGTTTCGAGCGCAGTACAGCCGCTGAAGCAGTCCTCCGCCAGTGCGGAAACAGTGTAGCCGTCAATTTCTGCCGGAATTTCGGCATTGACGATGGCAGGATCCTGGCAGGCAACAGCAATGGTGCCGTCATCCTGCACGGTATAGGTATAGGTTTCTTCTGCCGCAGCCGGGAGCGATGCCGGCAGTGTCAGTGCCGCCGCGCCGAGCAGGCAGAGTATGCGTCTGAAATGATTCATATAGTTCTCTCCGTTATCTGAGTTCATAGCGTTTCTGGATATGCTTCTGGATGATGATGATGGCAATGGTTGCCGCAATGACCAGCACCACAATGATGATGATGACCGTCAGGAAGACGCTTGACTGCGTTACGCCGCCCGTACTTTTGAGGTCGTTGACAGCGCAGTATTCATGCGCCGCGGTGCCGTTGTGTGTATCCAGAACGAAATCCGGCGTGCGGATGTATTTCTGCGTGTCTGCATCAATGCAGAAGCCGAACGCATAATCCCCGATGGTCTTCACTGCGTCATAGATGGTCAGGGATTTGAGTTCCGGGCAGTTGAGGAATGCGCAGGTTTTGATGGTATCCACTCTGCCAGGGATGTTGACGGTCTTGAGGGCAAGGCAGTTGTAGAAGGCGAACTCCCCGATCACATCGAGCGTGGAGGGAAGTGTGACCTCCTCCAGCGCGTAGCAGCTGCCGAATACCGTGCTTGCAAGCTCTGTGATACCCTCCGGAACGGCAACACTTTTCAGGGAGGTGCAGTAATAGAATGCGTCCTCACCGATGGAGGTCACGCCCGTCAGGTCGATGCTCTCCAGCGCAGTGCTGCCCACGAATGCCCAGTCCTCGATGGTCGTGCAGCCGTCGGGAATGTCATAGGAGGTATCCGGCTTGCAGGGCGGATAGAAAATCAGTGTGGACATCGCCTTGTCGAACAGGACACCGTCCTGGTCCGTATAGCTGGCATTGCCGTCGGAAACATGGATTGCCTGCATGGAGGAGCAGCCCTCAAATACAAAGATGTCGATCAGTTCCGTACTTGCCGGAATGGTGATCTCCTCCAGACCGGAACAGCCGTAGAACGCCTGATAGTCAATGCGCTCCAGACCGTTGGGCAGGTTGATGCTTTTCAGGTTGGTACAGCCGGAAAATGCCCAGTCCTCGATATGTGTGATGGTGGAGGGGAGCGTGACTGTCTCCAGTGCAGTGTTGTCCTTGAAGGCATCCAGCTCGATCATATTGACGGTCTTGCCGTTGATCTTTTCGGGAACCTCCGCATTGACGATGGTAGTGTCATTGCATTTCACGGAGAAGGTGCCGTCGTGATAGTCGTTATAGGTCCAGAGTCCGTCCAGCGTCGTACCGCCGGTGGGCTGTTCGATGCTGCCGGGGAACAGGCTGTCAGCGGATACTGTCAGCGGTACTCCGGAAACCAGAGCCGCGCCGCAGAGCAGGCAGGTCAGCCGTTTCAGTACGCCCCTCATGCGTCCTCTCCCTTCTGGTCGTCCGTGCGCTTCTGCTTCTTCATCACCAGCGCACCCAGTACCGCTGCCAGCACGACGATCACACCGCCGCACGCTGCCAGCACGATCATCAGGGGATCCACGCTCTTGCTCTCTGCCGGTGTTTCTGCCGGCTCGTCCGCATTGTCTGCTTTGTCCGTATCGGCTTCCACAATGGGAGCCGCCGTTTCTTCGGCGTTGATCGCTACAAAATTGAAGCTGTTGGCATAGTCATTGTCCTCATCCGAGGCGTTTGCATAGCTCTGTGCCATGGAATTGGCTTCGCCGTAGATCGTAAAGCCGGAAACGGGGCTGAGATCCGCGTCATAGCCGAAGGCGCAGTAGTCGATCTTCTCCACGGAGGAGGGAATGGTCACGGTCTTCATGCCCGTACCGGCAAAGGCATACTGTCCGACCGTGGTCAGGGAATCCGGCAGTGTGATCTCTGTCAGCTGTTCGCAGAAGGCAAAGGATGCATTGTAGATGGTTTCCACACCGCCAAGCTCAACACTGGAAAGCGCGGAGCAGTAGGCAAAGGCATAGTCATAGATCTCCTGCAAGGATTCCGGCAGTACGATCTCTGTGATGCCGGAATAGGAGAATGCCCAGCCGTCAATGAATGCCACACCCTCCGGGATCTCGGTGTGCTTCAGATTCACCGCGTAGGCAAAGGCACTCGGTGCGATCTCTGTGACCGTATCCGGGATGGTATAGCTCTCGTCCGCTTTTGCGGCAGGATAGCACATCAGATACTGTCCCTCATTGGCAAACAGCACGCCGTCCTCCGCTGTGAAATAGGGGTTGCCTTCCTCCACGGCAAAGCTTTCCAGCGAGGTGCAGCCGAAAAATACGCTCTCGCCCATATCTGCTACGCTTGCAGGGATCGTGACGGAGGTCAGGCTGTAGGTCGTCAGAAAGCATGCATTATCAATATAGGTAACTGCCCTGCCGTCGATCTCGGACGGGATCACCAGCTCTCCCTGGTGGTCGGTGGGCAGGAATTTGTACAGGGATACCGTACCGTCATCGAGGATGGTGTAGCTGTACAGCCCGTCCTCCGTTTTGAGGGTCTCTTCTGTTTCCTCTGCGGCGGTTTCTGCTGTATCCGCATAGACGGTCATCGGTGCAAAGCCCATGAGCAGTGCCGCAGCGAATAAGGATGCCTTGATTTTCATAAACTGATCTTCCTCTTTTTGAATTTTAGAACCTGCATTCACAAGTGACACGAGCAGATTTTCAGGCAGATTTGTGCCATGCCAAGGCTTTTGAGCAAAGGCATGGTGCAAAGATGCCGAAAAGCTGCCGTGGCATCTTGTGAAGACAGGTTCTTATATCTGCCCCGCCATTGGCGGGGCAGATAACTTGTTATTCTACGGTTACAGACTTCGCCAGATTTCTCGGCTTATCTACGTCAGTACCCTTGTAGACCGCGGTATAGTATGCGATCAGCTGCAGCGGAACCACTGCCAGCATGGGCATGAGCAGATCATCAAACTCCGGCAGACCGAATTTGTAATCGGCAACATCCTGCTCCGGCTCGTACTTCTCGTCACAGATCAGGACAACCTTGGCACCTCTTGCCTTGACCTCCTTGATGTTGCTGACGGTCTTGTCAAACAGCCGCTTCTGTGTTGCCACTGCAATGACGGGCATACTCTCTGTGATCAGGGAGATCGTGCCGTGCTTCAGCTCGCCGGCAGCGTAGGATTCGGAATGGATGTAGGAGATCTCCTTCAGCTTCAGGGAGCCTTCCTGGCTCAGTGCATAGTCCAGACCTCTGCCGATGTACAGCAGACTGTCCGCTGTGATGAGGGAGGAGGCAATGAACTGCGTCTGCTCCTTGTGTTCAAGGATCTGTTCGATCTCGTGCGGTGTTTCCTGCAGAAGTGCTGTCAGGCGGCGGCACTCGGCTTCGTCAATGCTGCCGTTTGCCAAAGCAAGCTCAAATGCAAACAGATACATCACGGCGATCTGTACCATATATGCCTTTGTGGAGGCAACTGCGATCTCCGGACCTGCATGGGTATAGATCAGCATATCTGCTTCACGCGCAATGGAGCTGCCCTTTGCATTGACAATGGCAAGGGTCTTGGCACCGAGCTTCTTTGCCAGACGCATTGCTGCCAGGCTATCGGCAGTTTCGCCGGACTGGGAAATAATGATGACCAGGTCACCCTCACCCACCAGCGGCTCGCGGTAACGGAATTCGGATGCAATATCCACATTGACCGGCACCTTTGCCAGCTTTTCAATTACATACTTGCCCACAATGCCGGCGTGCATTGCTGTGCCGCAGGCTACGATGTGGATCTTGTTGAATTCCAGCAGACGCTCCGGCGTGATGCCGCATTCTTCGAGATTCGGCAGACCGTCGGTGATTCTGGGCATGATGGTCGTCTTGATGGCAGTCGGCTGCTCATAGATCTCCTTGAGCATGAAATGCTCATAGCCACACTTTTCTGCTGCACTCTCGTCCCAGTCCGCAGTTTTCAGCTCCTTTTCGATGCGCTGATAATGCAGATCATACATCTTAATACCGCTCTTGGACAGCACGGCGATCTCGTCATGTTCCAGCAGGTAGTAATCCTTGGTATACTTCAGGATGGCAGTCACGTCGGACGCAATGAAGCTCTCGCCCTCGCCCACACCAATGATCAGCGGGCTTTCACGGCGCAGTGCAAACACTCTGTCCGGAAAATCTGCAAAGATGATACCCAGCGCAAAGGAACCTTCCAGCTCGCGCATGGTCTCCACGATGGCTTCCATGGGATTGCCGTGGTTGCCCTGATAATAATAGTCCAGCAGCTGTGCAACGACCTCGGTGTCGGTGTCGCTCTCGAAGGTTCTGCCCTTGGAGAGCAGGAACTCCTTCAGACGCTTGTAATTTTCAATGATGCCGTTATGTACGAGCGTTACGCTGCCGCCGCCGTGGGGATGGGAATTGCGGTCGGACGGTTCGCCGTGGGTCGCCCATCTGGTATGACCGATACCGGCAATGCCGTTCGGCTTGCCCTCCGCTTCCATCTTATTCCGCAGATCCTGAAGTCTGCCCTTGGACTTGGCAACACAGATCTTTTGATCCTCAAAAACAGCGATGCCGGCAGAGTCATAGCCTCTGTATTCCAGCTTGGAAAGACCGTTGAGCAGGACCTCCGCACAGTCGCGGTGTCCTACATATCCTACAATACCACACATAATGGATTCTCCTCTCAGTTTGGCAGCGGGGCTGCCGGATTTGTATATCGGCAGTACGCGCCGGGAAACGGTACTGCACCCCATCAAAGTACATACCTGCAATGCAGGCTATACAGTTTCATTATATCATACCAGCAGTGAAAATGCAACACTTTCTGTGAATTTTTCCAATCCTTTCAGTAAATTTTCACAAATAAAGAGTACGGATGGAGGGAGCTTCGCCCTTTGTGGGTACGCAAATCATTTTTTCTTTACAATGGTCTTACCTAAACTGCCCCACCTCACCGGTGCCGTCCCCTCTGTCACTTCGTGCCGTCTCCCACCCCGTGGGGAGCAGCCCCCTGCCCCCTCCCGGAGGGAGGGGGATTTTAGGGCGGTGCTGCGCACCGCCGCCGCCAAAGGCTATCGCCTTTTTTTATTGATTTTTGAAAATTGATTTTTGTGCCGTGCTTGCAAACCCGCAGGAAATATGGTATGATAAAAGAAACAGGAACAAGGAGGAGCGCATTGATGAAGGAAGTACAGATTTTTACGGACGGCGCGTGCAGCGGCAATCCGGGTCCCGGCGGCTGGGGGACGATCCTGCGGTACGGCAGGGCGGAGAAGGAGCTTTCCGGCGGTGCGGCAGATACGACCAACAACCGCATGGAGCTGACGGCAGTGATCGAGGGGCTTGCCGCGCTGAAGGAACCCTGCGCAGTAACATTGACCACGGACAGCAAATATGTTGCGGACAGCATCACCAAGGGTTGGGTGTACGGCTGGCAGAAACGCGGCTGGGTCAAATCGGACGGCAAGCCCGCGCTGAACGCCGATCTCTGGGAGAAGCTCCTGCCGCTTCTGGCAAAGCATAAGGTTACGATCGTCTGGGTGAAGGGTCATGCCGGACATCCGGAGAACGAACGCTGCGACCAGCTGGCGGTGGCGCAGAGTATGAAGTATCGGTAGAGAACAATACTTCGGGGCTGCCGCAGAACACGCGGCAGCCCCGTATTACAAGCAGAACAGTTCTCCCCTGCGTAATGAGGGGGCTGTTCTGCGGGCATCCGTAACGCAGGGATGCCACCCCTTCCGGCAGTGAGTTGTTTCCGCTATTGATATTCTATGCAGTTTTTTCGATTTTGCAACTGGGAATGTATTCCTGATGCAGTGGCGGCGAGCCGCCGCTGGCATTTGCCCTCCCATTGCTGCGCAAAGGTCGGGCTAAAAACTGTTGCTGCTTGAGCAAAGCGAATAAGGCGACAAATCGCCAGCGCAGGCTCTGCGCCCTCTGTCTTGCTCGGCTCGGCATCTCCCCCTCCCTCCGGGAGGGGGCAGGGGGCTGCTCCCCACGGGGTGGGGAGACGGCACGAAGTGACAGAGGGGACGGCACCGGTGAGGTGGGGCAGTTTTGCAGAACCATCATTAGAATGATTAAGTTGTTAATATTGACCCCGCGGGGAGTTACATCTTAAATTGGTCGCGGGAGCGCGAAGCCTCAGCGATCACTTCCTGCCCTCACCATAAAAAAATATCAAAAAACACTTGCAATCCCCTCTGCATTCTGGTATAATAAATATATGTGTTTCCGTACACATGAAAAAATGAAAGAAAAGAGGAACAATCATGCCTGCAAATATTGTAATCGGTACCCAGTGGGGCGATGAGGGCAAGGGCAAGGTCATTGATATTATGGCTTCCCGTGCAGAGGTCGTAGTACGTTCTCAGGGCGGCAACAATGCCGGTCACACCGTTGTCAGCGGCGGTCAGGTCTACAAGCTCCATCTTGTACCCTCCGGTATCCTGTACCCGAATACCCAGTGCCTGATCGGTGCCGGCGTTGTACTCGATCCGAAGGATTTCATCGGCGAGCTGGACGAAATGGAGAGCCGCGGTATTTCCACCGCAAATCTGAAAATTGATCCCCGCGCCCATGTGGTAATGCCCTGGCATCTGACGCTGGACGGTCTGTCCGAGCAGTTCCGCGGCAACAGCGACATCGGCACGACCAAGCGCGGCATTGGTCCGACCTATATGGACAAGTACGAGAGATGCGGCATCCGCATCTGTGATCTGGTGAATCCGGCTGTATTTGCGGAGAAGGCAAGAGCGACCGGCATTCTCAAGAACAAGATCATCACCGAGGTTTACGGCGGCGAGGCTCATGACCTTGATGCAGTGATCGCAGAATACACCGCATACGGCGAGCGTCTGCGTCCCTATGTAGCAGATGTTTCCGTTCTGACCTATGAAGCCTACAAGGCTGGCAAGACCATCCTTTTCGAGGGTGCGCAGGCGACTCTGCTGGATATTGACTTCGGTACATATCCCTATGTTACCAGCTCTCATCCGCTTTCTGCAGGTGTGTGCGTAGGTACCGGCGTAGGTCCGCGCATGATTGATAATATTATTGGTGTGGCTAAGGCTTATACCACCAGAGTCGGCAAGGGTCCGTTCCCGACGGAGCTGTTTGACGAGGTGGGCGACCAGATCCGCGAAAAGGGC
This sequence comes from Oscillospiraceae bacterium, assembly GCA_045578805.1. Lineage (GTDB taxonomy): Bacteria > Bacillota > Clostridia > Oscillospirales > Ruminococcaceae > UBA3855. Next base: position 4,787 of record JAZNKY010000043.1, on the reverse strand, counting down.
GGAGAATACGGCACAACCACCGGCAGACCGCGCCGCACAGGCTGGTTTGACGCAGTGATTGTTCGTCACTCTGTAAGAGTGAATGGTCTGGACGGTCTGGCGATTAACAAGCTGGATACGCTCAGCGGTCTTGGTACACTGAAGGTCTGCGTGGGCTATGTGAAGCCCGACGGCACGACCCTCCGCGATTTCCCGTCCTCCCTGGAGGAGCTGGCAGAATGTGCGCCGGTTTATGAGGAGATTCCGGGCTTTGATGATGATATTACAGGCTGCCGTACATTCGAGGAGCTGCCGAAGGCTTGCCAGGACTACATCCTGCGCCTTGAAGAACTCTGCGAATGCAAGGTTGCCATGGTCGGCGTAGGCCCCGCCCGTGACCAGATGATCGAGCGCTGAACCAGCGCGGGTGATTCGCGTTTGATGGGCATTCTGTAAGGGAAAGTCCGTTTTTCGCGAGCGTGTTTTCGGAAACGCATGTTTCTTTGCGCTTTGCGCAAGAGAAACATAGCTGTTGAAAGTGACAAAATACCAGCGGCGGTTCGCCGCCTCAAGGGATGTGATCCCTTTGGAATCCCAAGGCGTTTTGCCATTGCATCCCTGCGGGGTACAAAGGCAAAACGTTAGAATTGCAAGGACTTCATTCTTGGGCGGGGTACAGGGAACAGAAACCTCTGTACGCTTACCGTCCAACACCTGAACAACGGATACATGCCCCCGTATTCGGGGGATAGGGGGCGAAGCCCCCAAAAACAGGGTTCCAAGGGGCGCAGCCGCCTCCCATCAAAGCCCCTCCCCTCGGGGAGGGGTTGGGGTGGGGGCAGTTTGACCAAACCTACCCTAAGAAAAATAAACCGAAAATACAGGGCAATTGCCCATGAGAGGTGAATGACAATGCCGGATAAATTTGATGGGCTGGGAGATTTTGAACAGCCGACCTATACCGCGCCTGAAAAGAAGGGCGCACCGCAGGTGGATGCACCGGAGCTGGATGATATTTTAGCACCGCCGCCCGCCGCATGGACACCGCAGAATTACGAGAAAAAGGGCGCACCCGTCGTGGATGAGCCGGTTCTGCTGGATGATCCTGCTCCGACATGGCAGTCGGAAAAGAAGGGCGCGCCGCAGGTGGAAGAACCCGTACTGCTGGAAGAACCGGCAGCCTATACAGCCGCCGCAAAGCCGGCTGCTGCTGTGGAAGATCTGCCGTCAGCGGCGGATATTCTCGGTGACGATACCGCTGCCTATGATCCGGTGGAGGAGTTCTACCAGAAATTGAAATTTACCGATGACCTGAAGGCTGCTTTTGCACAGCTTGACGCAGAAAAGCAGATGCAGGTCACTGAAATGCGTGCAAAGCAGATGGGCATTCCCGTTCCTGCTGTGCCGCGTGAGCTTCGTCCGAAGCTGGAACAGGCAAAGCCGGCGGAAGCGGAGGCAGGTGCTGAGGCAGGAGCTCCCGTACTGGAGGAAGCCCCCAAGCCGCAGGCATATGTGCCGAAGTTCAAGGACGAGGATCTGGAGCGTGCCAAGGAGGAATCCAAGAAGCCCCAGAGATACACACCCCCTCCGCAGATGGAAATGACGGAGGAGCAGAAGCAGGAGAGCCGCCGCATCATGAACGAGCTTCGTGAGGAGCGCGAGCGCGAGTCGGCGAAAAAGGGCTTCAAACAGCTCATTCTGCTGATGGTTCTGGGCGTGATCGCAGGTGCGGCATTTGCTCTGTTCGTTTCCGGCGCATTCGGTGCCGGCTATAGGATGGAAGAGGAGCTTGGCTGGATGGCGTATGTCAAGGAATACGGTGTATACCTTGGCGCAGGCGTTGCCATCGGTTCCCTGGTGCTTTGCGCACCGATCCCATCGCTCCGTGGATTTGTGAAATTCCTCCACGGACTTACATTCGTGTTATGCCTGTTCCCGGGCATTCCCTTGCTGATTCAGAAGGAAGCCGGACATGGACTGCTCAATGGGCTGCTGTATGCAGCTGCGCTTGTACTCAGCGGTCTTTGTGCGTTCACTCTGACAACCAGCGAACATATCAGCATGTACAACAAATACGGGAATTCATAAAGAGGGCGGAGCCGTACAGCAATGTGCGGCTCCGGATTTTTTGCTCTCTCAAAAAATTTTGAAAAAGTTGTACCAAAACGTACAACTTTTTGGTGTTTTGAACCCTTTAATGGAGGGGAATCCTCCGGAAAGGGGAAATATTGATGGTACTGAAGGCAATCGGAAAAAGCATCGACACACTGCCGATCCGCGCACTCCTGACCCAGGAGGAGCATCTGGCAGATACTGTGACCTTTGAGGTGGACAGATTCTACAATGGGCATGATCTTGCGAAATTCACGTTTTTCCTGCGCGGTGTCACACCATCCGGCGGGGAAACGCAGTGCGAGCTGGAGGTGCTGACGGAAACGGAAACTGTACAGCTTTCCTGGCATGTGGACAGCGGGTTCACTGCAGAGGCGGGCGAGCTTGCGCTGGATCTGTACGGCGTTTGCTATGCGCCGACCGCCGATCCCTCGGCAGAGCTGCCGGATGCGATCATCCGTTTCCAGCTTCCTGCGGTGCAGGTGCGCGCGCTGCCGCTGGGCGGGAATGTCCTTGACAGTCACAGCTACACGGAGTTCCTGCTGGAAGTCAGGGCAGCTGCCAATGACGCAGTGGCAGTGCTGGAGCAGATGACAGCAGAGCTGGATGAGGAATACGGCAGCTTTGCAGAGCGTCTCACCGCTCTGGAAGCTCGTCTCACGGTACTGGAGAACAAGCTTGCGGATCATGAGAACAGGCTTGTGATGCTGGAGGGATAATAAGAATCCGCCCCCATTCCGGGGGCGGATTTCAATATATCTGCTTATTCAGCAAGCGCGCTGTTGTAGGTCTCCAGTACGTCGTCAATGGCTGCTGCCCAGTTGTCACGCAGAACAGCCCAGGAGTCGATCTCCGGATAGGTCAGGAGCGCGTCCATCAGGTTGTTCATGATGCCTCTGGTCTCATAGGTGTACTCGCCGTCGCCGTACATTGTGCTGCCCATGCCGTAGCCGAAGTCAAATACCGGTGTGGTATCCTGCTTGAACTGCATGATCGCGTCGTACTGTTCCTCGGTTCTGTAGCCGAGAACCACGCCGGATGCGGACTGCTCTACGATCAGAGCCTTGTCCTTTGCAGCCTGTACATATTCTTTCTGTGTTTCAGCCAGACGCTCGCAGTAGATGTAGGTTGCCACTGCATCGCCCTTGTCAGAGTTCTTTACCAGCATCTTTGCGGCAAAGTTTGCACACAGATAGTATTCGTCAGCATCGGGAGCCTTCGGGAACGGTACGACCATGATGTCAGCATCCTGGTTCTTTGCATTGGAACCATTCAGCGACCAGTCAGCCATGCCGTAGAACAGGATATTGCCTGCTTCCGGGAAATTGCTGTACCATGTCGGATCGTACAGATTCAGGCTTCTCATCTCAGCCATCAGGGTCTCTGCAGCTTCGATGTCCTCGTCATAAATGTTGTTGGTAAATTCCTTGCCGTCAAAGTTGACGATGGTCTTGCCGGTGGACTGTACCATAGCCTGACCGAACCAGCCGGCAATGCCGTAACGCTGTGTGCTGCCGTCGCCGTTTGCAGCGAAGGTCTTCATCATATCCATGAATACATTCCAGTCCCATTCGCCGTCCTGATACAGCTCATACGGATCGTCCAGACCGTTTTCCTGGCACATGGTACGGCTGTAGGTGATCAGCAGCGGGTCGGAAATTGCATAGGGAACGACATAGTGCTTGCCGTTGTACTCGTACATGTCGATTGCATCGCGCATGTCATCCCAGATCTCGTCTTCCAGATTCAGGTAATCATCCAGCGGCTGATACTGCTCCTTGTATACGCCATTCGGAAGTGCATCCCACTCATACGGGAACATATCCACCGGATCGCCGCCCAGGATGCGGTTGGTCAGAACATCGAACTTGTCCTCGGAGGTACACTGGATCCACTCCACCTTACCGCCGTACACATCCTCAAACAGGGTCAGAGCAACGCTTCTGTCCTGATTGTTGGAGGGGTTCAGGTCATAGGTGGCAAGCCAGTGAATGGTCTGACCGCTGATGTCAACATCCATGCCGCCCTTCTGATCGTCAGCCGGTGCGGAGATGGCAACATCGTCCTCGGACTTGTAGTGGCTGTTGGTTTCCGCTGTTTCCCCGCCGCACGCTGTTGCGGAGAGGAGCAGGCCCATACTCAGGATACCTGCCAGTACGCTTCTCAGTTTCTTCATAAGTATCACATCTTTCTACCATATTCCCGATACAGCCGGAAAATTGCACGGTCCTGCTGTATGGAGTTATCTATATTATACTGTTTTTTTCGCGGAATGTCAATAGAATAGAAATGAATTTCATGCGGATCCAGTTTTCTTTATCGGGGCTTACCGGAACTGCCCATCCCCTCACCAGTCAATGTCAGTAATTTAAGCATTCTAACGATGGTTCTATGAAGCTGCCCCACCCCTGCCCCCTCCCGGAGGGAGGGGGAGATTGAGCCGGTGCTCCGCACCGGCACCGGCAAGGGCTTCGCCCTTTGAACCCGCTTGAGTTGTTGACTTTGCCTCATGAATGCCGTCCCCCTGTCAATGTCAACAACTTAGGGGGCAAGGGGACGAAGTCCCCAAAAGGGGTTCCAAGGGGTGACTCCCCACGGGGTGGGGAGATGCTGAACAAAGTGAGGCAGAGGGGACGGGAGCCTGTTAGGCTTGCCCCTTGGGCGGTGGAGGCGGCGCAGCCGCCTCCACTCATAGC
>JAZNKY010000042.1:0-64221 GCA_045578805.1 Oscillospiraceae bacterium | reverse complement strand
ACCCCAAAAACCGCCGCAGGTGGAAGCGGGGGGCGGGGGCGCAGCTTTCCTAAAGCTCCCGACATTTCCCCCATGTAACGCCACAAAAAGCAATTGCCCCGAAAAAATTCCAATTTCCCCCTTGACAACCCCCAAATTCTGTGCTATAATAAAACCATTCTACAGAAAGGAAGGTGAACGGCATGTTCATAAGTTATCAGCTCACAGTCAATACATATACAACCACGATCAAGACAGCCGTATGCCTTTCGGATGGGGGAGCCTGCGCGTAATTTTTGCAGGTTCATAGTATCTTACCGCACGGATGCAGGCACTTCTGTTTTGAGCAGGAGTGCCTTTTTGCGTCCGTTTGCGGGCAAATCCCCCTTCCGAGCAGGCAGGTGCGGCAGAAAAGGAGTACCACATGTTTGAGATCCATGGCGCGTCCGGTATGGCAAAGGTCTTTACCGACCTCATCGACCCGACCGCCGTTTCACAGATCACCGCACTGTGCAATCAGCCCTTCGCGGAGGGCGCAAGTATCCGCATCATGCCCGATGTACACGCCGGAATGGGCTGTACCATCGGCACGACCATGACCATTATTGATAAGGTCGTTCCGAATCTTGTCGGCGTGGACATCGGCTGCGGCATGGAGACCGCAGTCCTGAAGGAAACGCACATCGAACCCCAGCGGCTTGACAAGGTCATCCGCGAGAAGATCCCGTTCGGCTTCGCGATCCGCCAGAAGGCACACAGCTATGCCGGTCAGATCGACCTGCTGCAGCTGTACTGCTATGACCATATCAATGAAAGCCGCGCACTTTGCAGCATCGGCACGCTCGGCGGCGGCAATCATTTTATCGAGGTCGAGCGCGGCAGCGACGGCACACTCTATCTCGTCATCCACTCCGGCTCCCGCCACCTCGGTGTGGAGGTCGCAAAATGGTACCAGGAGGAGGCATACCGCCGTCTGAACAAGTCCAGCGACACGGACGTGACTGCCCTGATCGCCCGGCTCAAAGCCGAGGGCAGACAGCGCGAGATCTCCGGCGCGATCAAAGCACTGAAAAACACCAAGCGCACCGCAGTGCCGAAGCATCTTGCCTACTGCGAGGGTGAACTGTTCCGGCAGTACATCCACGACATGCAGCTCGTGCAGGAATTTGCAAGTCTGAACCGCCGTGCCATGCTCCGCGAGATCGTCAAGGAAATGCACTGGCATGTAAAGGAGCAGTTTGCCACCATCCACAACTATATCGACGTTGAGCATATGATCCTCCGGAAAGGCGCAGTCTCTGCGCAGGAGGGTGAAATGCTCCTCATTCCCATCAATATGCGCGATGGCTCACTGCTTTGCAGAGGAAAGGGCAATTCCGACTGGAACTGCTCCGCCCCGCACGGTGCAGGACGGCTGATGTCCAGAGGCGAAGCCAAGGAACGCTGCTCCATGGCAGAATACCGCAAGCAGATGGAGGGCATCTACACGACCTCCGTCAGCCGCGATACACTGGATGAATGCCCTATGGCGTACAAGGGGATGGAGTCCATCACGGAGAATATTACACCGACTGCGGAAATTGTAGATATTCTGAAGCCCATCTACAACTTCAAGGCGGGCAGTGAAGAAGCACCGTGGAAGAAATGAGGTATGGATGGAAAAATTCGTACCCTATGCCAAAATGAGCAAGAAAGCCCGCCGGAAGCTCGATCTGCAAAAACGCGGGAGCTGGGGCCTTTGCAATCCAGCCATGCGGCAGGAGGAGAATAAAAAAGCCTACCGGCGGCACGATAAGCATAGAAAACAACACTTGGAGGACCAACCTATATGCATGAAATAGACCAGGAAACACGAAAGCCCCGCGTCATTCTCGTTGGCATCGACACGGGGGAATATGACGCACAGCAGTCCATGGAGGAGCTGGCGGAGCTTGCTGATACTGCCGGATGCGAGGTCATCGCGACTGCCATCCAGAACCGCCCGGCACAGGAAGCCGCTACCTGCATCGGCGCGGGCAAGCTGGAGGAGATCGCCGAGCAGGTGAAGCTCATGGAAGCGGATATGCTCATCTTCGATCTGGAGCTGACCGGTATGCAGATGCGCAACATCTCCGATGCTGCCGACTGCAAGGTCATCGACCGCACCATGCTGATTCTCGATATTTTCGCCGGACGCGCCAGAACCCGCGAGGGTAAGGTGCAGGTATCCCTTGCACAGTACAAATACCGCATGACGCGCCTGACCGGTATGGGAACGGCTCTGTCCCGACTCGGCGGCGGCATCGGCACGAGAGGTCCGGGTGAAACCAAGCTCGAAACCGACCGCCGACATATCCGCAGCCGCGTGGCACAGCTTGAAAAGGAACTGCGTGAGATGGAGCAGCACCGGAAATTCATCGGCAGCCGCCGCAAGAAGGATGGCGTTCTGACCGTTGCCATTGTCGGCTATACCAATGCCGGAAAATCGACATTATTCAATATGCTCACCGATGCCGGCGTGCTTGCGGAGAACAAGCTCTTTGCAACGCTGGACGTTACCGCAAGAGCCTTGGAGCTGCCGGATGGCAGGACGGTGCTACTTTCTGACACAGTAGGACTCATCCGCCGCCTGCCCCACCATCTGGTGGAGGCGTTCCGTTCGACGCTGGAGGAGACTGCACAGGCAGACCTGATCCTGCATGTTCTCGATGCCTCCGAGCCGGATGTGCAGGAGAGAATGCGCATCACGCAGGAGCTGCTGAATGATCTCGGCTGTGCGGAGATCCCGCAGATCCATGTGCTGAACAAGGCTGACCTTGTGGACATCCCGAAACAGAGCGATTTTGAGAATGTCTGGATCAGCGCGAAGCACGGCGACGGACTCGAACAGCTCCTGACCGCGATCGTCCACGGACTTCCGCAGACGGCAAAGCGCATGAAGCTCTGCATTCCCTATTCTGAAGGCAGCTTCCTGCAGCTGCTCCGCGAGGAAGGAAAGCTGTTCTCCGAGGAATACACCGCCGAGGGAACACTTGTCGATATTATGGTCGATGTGAAGCGGCAGAAGAAGGCACAGGAATTTGTGGTGGAATAACAAAACGACCCCCGCCGGATGGCGGGGGTTGCGTTTTTTAGAGATGCCCTTGAGAATGCTGTTCGGACGGTATTGTTTGCGGCACACCCAGCGCGTTCTCATAAATTTCCCGCATCTGCGCAAGCACCGTGTCCAGCGCAAATGCCTCGGCGGCACTGCTGTTGTGTCTGCCCATTGTCCGGCGAAGCTCGGAATCCTCCGCAAGCGTCCGCATGGCATCCGCAAAAGCGTCCGCATCATCCGGATCACAGGTAAATCCCGTTACACCGTCCTTGCTGTAGTCCAGAATACCGTGGCGATTCGAGGTGATCAGCGGCAGTCCCGCTGCCATCGCTTCGATCGCCGTAAAACCCAGTCCCTCGCGCCGCGAAGGGAAGCAGAACACATCCGACGCATGGAGCAGGTCGGGAACATCCGTCCGGAAGCCTGCAAGATGCACCTGCTTCTCCAGATCAAGAGATTTTGCCAGTTCCGCAAGCGCGTCCCTGCGCTTTCCCGTCCCCGCAATGATGAGATGCAGATGGGGATTGTTCAGCTTCTGCAGGGCGCGCAGAAGTACGGCATGGTTCTTATTGGCATTCAGCTCCCCGATGCTGAGGAATACGACTGCATCCTCCGGAATGCCCAATTCCTGAAGCACCTGAAGCCGTTCCTTCCCATGCCGGCGGTAGCGTTCCAGATCGACCCCCGCACCGGAAATGCGGTAGGTCTGTCCGGCGTGAAAGGTCTGCGCCCGGGCGTGATCCTCGGAATTGATGGTAATGAGCGTATCCGTCCAGTGCGAGAGCAGACGCTCCGCAGGATAGAACAACGCCCAATGCAGCGGCGTTGCCCCCTTGAAAAAATGAAAGCCGTGCGCTGTATACAGTACCTTCAGTCCGGCATGTCTGCCGGCGATCCTGCCCAGCACCCCACCGATGGGGCTGTGGCAGTGGACGGCAATGAAATCGCCAAGCTCCAGGATCGCCTGGATCTGGCGCAGGGGCTTGCGGTACTTGTGGAGCTTCAGGGCGTTGCGGTCAAAGTCGATCTGGTGGTAGGGGATGCCCTCCGCTTCCAGCTCCGCCTTGAACAGCCCGATCCGCGCCGTTGTACTGTTGTTGCCCTCCTCGAAATTACAGCCGATATGTACCTCATACCCCATTTCCCGCAGGAGAAGCGTCCAGGGGTAGAGAAACTGATACTGCATGGAGGCAGTATTTGAGATCATCAGAATGCGTTTCATTGCTTCCAGACTCCTTTCTCCACAATGCGCCTGTCATGCAGGCAATGCACCAGACAGAGCAGTAGAAATGCCGCCCCGATACCGCAGGCGGAGCCTGCGCAGTCGAGCAGAACATCGGAGAGCTTGCCCGTTCTGCCAGCCACAAAGAGCTGGTGAAATTCATCCAGTGCCGCAAACAGTGCGCACAGGCTCATGGCAGTGGCGAGATTATGGCGGAGCTTCCGCAGCCAGAGATAGCAGAGCGCACCCAGAAGTGCGTACAGTGCAAAATGCGCCGCCTTCCGGATGAACGGATTCAGTCCGAGGATCAGTGTTTCCTGTGTTTCCGGCTCATAGTATTCAAAGTTGAAATAGAAGACCCTCGCTGCGGCACTGCATACGCGCCAGCTGACGGAATTGGTCTCCCCCGATTCCTGGGAGGAAAAGAAGAACAGTCCCAGCATCAGTGCGAGGATGCACAGGGGGAGGAATTTCAAGATTTTGCGTCCCATCTTAATTCTCTGGTTCTGCGTCATAGAAAACGCGGTATTTGCGGGTGTTGTGGCAGCGTGTGCTGTTGACCAGCCCGACTGCAACATACATGCAGACCACCGCCGTACCGCCCGCGCTCATGAACGGCAGCGGAACACCGATAACGGGCATGACCTTCAGCACCATGCCGAGATTGATCAGGCAGTGCGCAAAGAACATGCCGAAGGTGCCGACGCAGATGTAACGGCCCTGGGCGTTCTTGCAGTTGAGCAGGTTGGTCAGGACGCGCAGCACGATGAAGGTCAGCAGCACCAGCACCAGCAGCGCACCGACCAGCCCCCATACCTGTCCGATATAGGAGAAAATGAAGTCGTTGTGCATTTCCGGTACGGAAACATAGCCCTCCGTACCAAGCAGCCCCTTGCCGAAGATGCCGCCGTTGGCAAGTGCGGAGAGTCCCAGATCCTGCTGGTATTCCAGACCCTTAGGGTCGGTGCCGGGGTGGATCAGGACAAGGATTCGGGATTTGTGCATGTCACTGAGCAGGAAATTCCACGCCAGGATGCAGACCACGGGAATGGCAATTGCTGCCGCGATGATATAGCGCATCGCGATCCTTGCTGTCAGGATCGACGAGAGGAAAATAAACACGAATACGATCGCCGTACCATAGTCGCCCTGCAGTGCGACCAGCCCGATGGGAACCGCCGCGTGCAGGCAGAGCAGGAGCATGTGGGGGAGCTTGTTCATGTTTTCCTCATCCTTGGCAAGATGATAGGAGAACGAAAGAATGAACGCCAGCTTCAGAAGCTCCGAGGGCTGCAGCTGGAATCCGGCGATGCTCAGCCACGCCTGGTCATCCGCACCGGCACGGCGGTAGCCAAGACTGGTAAAGGTCAGCAGCACAAGCCCCAGCGCAACGGGTGCATAGAGCCACCATAGCCGGATGATGCGGTTGTAGTCGATGATGCTCAGTACACCGACCACGCAGAGTCCGAGGATGCTTGCGATGAGCTGTGTGCGGAAATCGCCGTAGTCCACTTTGTCCACCAGCTCATTGGCAGCGATGCTGTAGAGCATGATACAGCTGACAGCGGAGCAGCACATGACCGCCAGGAGGAGCATTTTATCCGTCGCAATGACGTATTTTTTCAATGCAGTTAGGATCTGTTTCATGTTGTTCCTTTCTTTTTTTTCTGTATGCGGTTACTGGAGGTATTTGCTGTCGAAGCCGCGGAACTGTACCGCCGCTGCAATATCCTCCGTCCGGATCACATCCCTGCCGTGCAGGTCAGCGGAGGAAAGCGCGACCTTCTGGATACGGCTGTGCGTCCGCGCACTCATGGCGAAGCGTTCAAAAATGGATTTGAGCAGAGCCTCCGCACTCTGATCCATTTTACAGAATTCCCGCAGCAGATTGTCCGGCATTGCTGCGTTGCAGTAAATATCCGTTCCCTGGAAACGCGCCTTCTGCCGTTCACGCGCACGTTCCACACGCTCACGGATGGCAGCGGAGCTTTCCGTCTTTTCCGCAGAGGACAGATCGGAATAGGACACCGGATCCACGTCCACGTGCATATCAAAGCGGTCAAGCATGGGACCGGAGATCCTGGACAGGTAGCGTTTGACAGCATTCGGACCGCAGGTGCATTTTTTCGTCGGAGAACCATAGTAGCCGCAGGGGCATGGATTCATTGCTGCCACAAGCATGATGCTGCACGGATAGGAGGCAGTCCCAGCCGCACGGGCAATGGTCACACTGCGTGTTTCCAGCGGCTGGCGTAGGATCTCCAGCGTGCGGCGGTCAAATTCTGCCAGCTCATCCAGGAAAAGCACGCCGTTGTGCGCTAAGGAGATCTCGCCGGGAGCCGGGATGCTGCCGCCGCCGACCAGACCCGCTGCTGAAACAGAATGATGCGGCGCACGGAAGGGGCGTTCGGTGATCAGGGGATGCTCCGGGGAAAGCTCACCGGATACAGAATAGACATTGGTCGTCTCCAGGATCTCCGCACGGGTCATCTCCGGCAGGATGGAGGGAAGACGGTTGGCAATCATGCTCTTGCCGCTTCCGGGCGTACCCACGAGCAGGATATTGTGACCGCCGGCAGCTGCCAGCTCCACGCCGTGCCGCGCCTTCTGCTGACCACGCACATCGCTGAAGTCCAGCACCTTCTGCAAAGCGGAGATTTCCGGCTGATAGACCGGTGCGGGCTGCAGGGGAGAATGCCCCAGCAGATGACCGAGCAGCTCGTTGACATCACGGATGCCGTAGACGGAAATGCCATCAATGACGGCGGCTTCCTTCACATTGTCCGCGGGAACATAGATCTCTGTAAAGCCGTTCTTTCTTGCAAGCATTGTCATGGGCAGTACGCCCCGGATACCGTGGGTCGTACCGCCAAGCCCCAGCTCGCCGATAAAAATAGATTTTGACAGATCCATCCGCAGAACGCCCATTGCCTGCAGAAGTGCCGTAAAAATGGCGAGGTCAAAGGAAGAACCGGATTTGCGCACATCCGCCGGCGCAAGGTTCATCAGCACCCTGCCCTTGGGAAACGGAATATGTGCTGCCAGCACTGCGCTGTGAACGCGGTCGCGGCTTTCGCGGATACCCGCATCCGGCAGACCGCTGATGTCAAACTGCTGGTGTCCCTTGGTGACCTCCGCTTCGACTGTAACGGGAAATGCATTCAGTCCGAAAAGACCGACGCTGTGAATGACGGAAAACATAACTGCCACTCCTTTAAATCGTTGGAATATCCGGAATCTCCGGCAGATCTGCAATATCTCCGGCAATTTCCGGGAAGCTTGTAAGCACGGATGAGGTATCCATGACAGGGTCGGGAATGTCCCATACCGGATCGGGAATATCCGTCGGAACATCAAAATCCACTGCCGGCACCTCCGGCTCAGGAAGGGATCCCTGTTCAGAAGGAGTCTTCTGTTCCAAAAAGGGATTGCGGAATTTCCTGCGGGGGGTGGGCTTTTTCTGCTCCTTTGGCGGGATCTCCGCAGATGCCGCCGGAACGGGGCTGGACGGAAGCACGGGCTTTTCCTGCTCCATCGGTGAGATTCCTGCAAATGCTGCCGGAACAGCGGTTTCCGGACGCGCGGGCATTTCGGGTTTGGGCGGAGCCTGCATTTCTGCAATGCCCTCCACAGACGGCATTGCTGTTTTTCCGGAAGCATTGCTGCTGCCGGACGCTTCCGCCGTAAGCTCCGGCATGTTCCCGCCGTTTTTCACATTGTTCATATCATGATGCGGGTGGTATTCCTCCAGACCATATTCCTGGATCGTGACATAATGCTCAAAATGGGGAAAACCATCCTGGTTTTTCAGCCACTCATAGCGTTTCATTTCCGCGAACTGCGTTACATAGATGAGCATCATGGCAATGCCCGCGCCGGGGTGGATCAGCTGCAGAAGCGTACCTGCTGCCATTACGACCAGCAGCCGGAGCAGTTTCATAGTGTCATCCGTTCTTACCTTTATTGCCAGCACAATGAGAATCGCCATATAGGGAAGGGAAAACAGCCCCGTCAGTAAGCTGACCGGTGTCAATTCCAGAAACGAGGGGATGGTATTCACGAAAAGGGAAGCAATACAAAAGAAGATCACCAGACAGATGCGGACGATACGATACAGCCGGATGGCTGTAAGCAGCCCTTTGCAGTCGTCGTAATGGGAAGTATCCGGTGCCCGGAAGCGTTCACTGTTTTCACTCATGCTGACCTCCTGTGCGCATATCCGCGTCGATATTGCCCATGTCACAGGCATTTCCAATATCAAGCATTCCGCTGTCCGCCTTTTTGCTGCGGATGTCGTAGCGTGATACATAGTCCATGCCGTGCCGTGCATCCTGTTCTGCAAAGCGTTCATTAAAGTAGGGGTAGCCCTCCTGCTCCCGGAGCCATTTCGCCTTAGGGGCTTCATACAGTCCGTAGGCAAGCACCGCGGCAATGCAGATCCCCCAGAAGGTATGGAACAGACCTGTTGCCGTACAGAGCACAGTGATGCCGATGGGGATCAGCAGGAGCTTATCCTTCTCCTGCCGCAGCACGAAACCAAGCAGAGCCACCGCCACCAGGCAGAGGAGTGCGACCACCGCATAGGCAAAGCCCATGGTGAAGATTGCGTTGCGGGCGTATTCAGTTTCCGGTGTCGTCTCCAGCCCCTTTGTGATGGGAAGGATGATGGTGTGCAGGTAGCCGTTGATAAGGCAGAGCACAGCCAGCAGGATGGAGCGGACGGAATGGCTTTTTTTCAGCCTGTTGGAAAGAGAAAGGCATTCATCGTAATGCGAAGTATCGAGAGTATATACAGTTTCGTTCATGTTCAGTCACCTCATGTCATTCATATGTGTCATCAATGGCAGGCATTTCTGCCGTATTTGCGGAAAGATCATACTCGAACCGGCAGCCGGCTTCGGAAATCAGCTTCTGTTCTGTGAAGCGTTCGTGGAACTGCGGATAGCCCTCCTGGGTTTTCAGGAAATCCAGATCCTTGTACTCCAGGAAGAGCGAAGTCTCCGCGATCAGGAAGACAATGCCTACCCAGAGATTGAGAAGGGAGAGCATCATACCGAGAACCGTCAGCAGTACAGCAAACAGCAGCAGGAGCCGTTTTTCCTTTGCGAATGTGACCAGCAGCATCAGAACGATGCCAAGCAGCAGGGCAAGAAACGCAAACGGCAGCGCGGCAGCGAGATTGCGACCGCCGCCCATCATAAATTTGAGCGAACCGCCGCCCAGCAGGACGAACATGACATTGGAAAAGCTGAAGATCAGCATCACTGCGAAACGTGCAGTATGGTGTTTGTCAAGAAGCTCCATTTTCTTGCGGCATCTGTCATAGTGTCCCATGTCAGGGAGCTGTACATCCTGTGTCATAAAACCTCCTGTTGTAATTGCAAAAGAAAATACATACAATTATAGTATAGCACAATTCCCATGATTCGTCAACCGAAAAAACAGCGCAGAAGCCTGTTTTTCCAGAAAAAACAGCTTCTGCGCCGTCTGCTTATGCAGAGGGTTCCGTGCGTCTGCGGTAGATCCGGCTCGGTCTGTGTGCGTCACCGGATGTCATTTTGTCCGTCTCCTCCAGCTTTTCTGCGATCTTTTTGCGGAAATTCGCCTTATACAGCGGTTGTCCCAGCAGGATCTCATAGACCCTCTGCAGCTGCGGCAGGGTAAATTCCTCCGGCACGAGTGCAAAGGCAATATCCGACCAGTTCACCTTGCTCCGGATGCGCTCCCTGCCATATGCCGTGATCTCTCTGTGATCGAATGCCACGCCCTCCGTCATCGCCAGGATCTCGTCCACGGGATAGAACTGTGCCGTGCCGTCCGCCGGCAGTATGATCCTGCTGCTTGGCACCAGTGCATAGTAGGATACGGAAATGATCCGCATTCTCGGATCCCGTTCCACAGCTCCCCATGTGTAGAGCTGTTCGAGATAAATGCCGCGAAGCCCTGTTTTCTGGTACAGCGCGCGCTCTGCCGCCGCGTCCAGCGTTTCCTCCATTCCCACAAATACGCCTGGCAGGGAAAGCTGCCCCTTGCAGGGATGCTCCTCCCGCCGGATCATCAGCACATGCAGCTTTTCCTCAAGGATCGTGAACAATACCGTATCCACAGCCGCCGAGGGCTTTTCATACTGTGTGCTGTCGTAGTGCTTCAGAAATTCTTCTTCTGTCATGGTATGCCTCCTGTTAGCAATATATGTTTTAATGATAGTATATTTACGCTACTTTGTCAAGAGATTCCAGAAAAAATCAATGTGAATTTTGTGATTTTTAATTAAAAGCATTGACAAATTCAGAAAAATGTGTATAATAGAAAGTATAGAGTACAATCTGGAAGTCAGCGAAAAAACAAAAAAATCAGAATGGAGTGGAGTTGTATGAAGAAAGTAAAAGCATTTCTGGCAGCCGTTATGATGCTCACAAGCCTGACATCGGGCTATGCAGGTACTGCGGCAGTCAACGCAGCGGAGGAGGCAACAAGCCCCTATGAGGGTTACTACATCATCCGCAATGTCAACAGCGGACTGAGCCTCAATGTAGAGGGCGGTTCGACCGAAAACGGTACGAATGTACAGCAGTGGGGTGTCGCAAGAGGTGCGGCAAACTGCATCTGGAGAGTGGAAGCGGCAGGGGACAATCTGTTCCGCATCTATTCCATGGTGGACGGCGGTGAGAACTGCCTGCTGAACGTCGATACCGCAAACAACAATAATGTCAATATCTATGAGAATACCGGCGCGGATACCCAGCTGTTCTACCTGATGGGCAATGCTGACGGCAGCTTCCGCATCCTGTCCAAGGCAAATGCGCAGGTGCTGGAGGTCATCAATGCAGAAACCTCCTCCGGTGCAAATGTCCAGACATGGGGTATGAACGGCGTGAACTGCCAGGACTGGGAGCTGATCGCGCTTGACTATGCGACTGGTCTGACCGAAACAGAGGGTACGACTGTCGGCGAGGGTGATTTCATCCCCGGTGATCTGAATGATGACGGCGTGGTCGATGGCTTTGACGCTGCCGTTTCCAAGCGTCTGATGCTCAAGGGCAATGCCACACAGCGGCAGAAATATGCCGGCAATGTCAGCGGCGATACGGAATTTTCCGTTCTGGACATCGTACAGCTCCAGAAATTCCTGCTCACCGGCAAGGGCGGCTTTGTCAAGCAGGATGTGCCGGTCACAAGAAGCTACCCGGCAGTGAATGGTACTTATGAAAAGGCATATGTGGAAACGACCAATGCCGGCTTTGAGAGCGAAGCCTATGTGAATCTGTTCAATGAAGTCGGTTCGGATATGTCCCTGAATGTCAAGGCGGATGCCGAGGGTCTGTATGCTGTGACCTTCCGTTATGCAAACGGCGGTACTGCGGACAGAAATACAGAGGTCAAGGTCAGCGGCGAGAGCGTTGCCTGGACACTGACAGGCGCACCCACCGGTGCATGGACGACATGGGAGGAGGAAACGCTGTATCTCCCGCTGAAGGCAGGCGTGAACAGGATCACCCTGACCTCCCTGACAGCGGACGGCGCACCGAATTTTGACTATATCACAGTGAATACTACTACGGAAGCCGAGAGTACCTCCACCGAGCTTCAGCCGATGATTGCCCCGAACCGCGGCTACGGCGTACAGGGCGTGGGCTACGAGATGGAAGACCTCGACCGTGGTCTCTGCGCAACTCTTTCCGGCAGCAATATGCTGGTAAGCTGGCGTGCGCTGGCAACTGATCCGGAGAATATGACCTACAAGCTCTACAAGAACGGTGAGCTGGTAGGGACCTATGATTCCACCCAGAAAACCAATGTACTGGTTTCGGGTGCCACCACAAGCGATGTCTTCACAATGGATGCCTTTGTGGGCGACATCATGGTAGAATTTGCACAGCCGGCGATCGTGCTGGGTACGAAGAACAGCGGTCAGTCCGGTGCATATACTGAATTTGCGGTCACACCGCCCGCAGAGCAGACCATGCCCGACGGCACGACCTGCACCTATACCCCGAATGACACCTCCTGCGGTGATGTGGACGGCGACGGTCAGTATGAGCTGATCGTGAAGTGGGATCCGTCCAACTCCAAGGACAATGCAAATCCCGGCTATTCCGGCAGCGTGTTCATTGACTGCTACAAGCTCGACGGCACACGCCTCTGGAGAATCGACCTCGGCAAGAATATCCGCGCAGGCGCACATTATACCCAGTTCATGGTCTATGACTTCGACAGCGACGGCAAGGCAGAAATGATCTGCAAGACCGCAGACGGCACAGTGGATGGTCAGGGCAATACCATCGGCGACGGCAGCAAGGACTACCGCAATTCCGATGGCAGAGTGCTTGACGGTCCGGAGTATCTGACCCTGTTCGATGGTCAGACAGGTGCAAATCTGCATACCATTGATTATGAGCCGGTCAGAGGCGAGATCGTCAGCTGGGGCAAGAATGCAAACGAAAGCTACGGCAACCGCTGCGACAGATTCCTTGCAACGGTGGCATATCTGGACGGACAGACCGCATCCGCAGTATTCTGCCGTGGTTACTATGAAAGAACGGCATTGACAGCCTATGACGTTGTGGACAAGAAGCTCGTCAAGAAGTGGGCATTTGACACCGGAACAGATTCCTCCAATCCGGCATACGGTCAGGGCAACCACAGCCTGATCCCGATTGATGTGGATAATGACGGTGCACATGAAATCCTCTATGGTTCCTGCTGTATCGAGAGCAATGGCACAGTCAAGTGGAGCACAGGTCTCGGACATGGTGACTGTATGCAGGCGGGCGACCTGATTCCGGAGCGTGAGGGTCTGGAGGTATTCCAGGTGCATGAAGAACACTGGTGCGCAGAGGTGCATGATGCTGCAACCGGCGAGATCCTCTGGTCGGTTGATGGTTCGGATGACGTCGGCAGAGGCATTGCGCTGAACCTGACCGCAGATTCCGCCGGCATGGAATTTACCAGTGTTGCGGATGGTATGGTGTATGCCTATAATCCGTCCACAGGCAAGATCGAATCCCAGGGCTATGGCTGGAATGATAAAATCAAGTGGGGTATGAACTCCGCAGTGTGGTGGGATGGCGACCTTGAGCGTGAAGCAATGGACAGAACCATGATCGAGGACACCAATGGCAGATGCTTCACCGGTGACGGCTCCTACAACAACTATTCCAAGTCCAATGCCTGCCTGACCGCTGACCTGTTCGGCGACTGGCGCGAGGAAGTGGTTCTGCAGGCTGACAGCGGCACAAAGCTCCGCATCTTCGGCACGACCTTTGAAACCGAAACAAGACTCGATACCCTGATGCATGACGACCAGTACCGCTGCGGCGTTGCAACGGAAAATGTCGGCTACAACCAGGCACCCAATACCAGCTTCTTCCTCGGCACAGGCTATGACCTGCCGGCGGCAGCGACGGTATACACAATTAAGTAAGCTGCATAAAAAACGATTCCCCCTCCGCGATTGGAGGGGGATTTCTGTTATGAGCCGGTCCCGCTGTACTTCATTGCACCATACATCCAGAGCTTGTAGCTGAGCCAGAAGAACAGCACGCCGATCAGCGGCGAGAGCCACGAGAGCAGCGGCACTTCATCCGGACGCAGGATGACGATACTCGGATAGTACGCAATGAAGGCAATGGGCATGATGAATGTGAAAATAAAGCGGAATACCGGGCTGAAAATGGTGATCGGATATTTTGCATAGTCCTTGAAGCGCGTCACCAGATCCAGCACATAGAAAGAATTTTGAATCCAGAAGCAGGTCGCCGCTGCCGCATTCTGCAGGGCGATCATAATCAGGGATGCTGTGATCAGGAAGATAATGAGCTTCAGCAGCATCAGCGGCGTGACAGCAAGCCCCAGCTTTGCCCATGCATACGCAATTGTGCCGATGCCGAACGCAAACTGTCCCAGTCCCTTGATATCGAACACCTCCGACTGGTAGTAGAAAAACAGGTTGATCGGGCGGAAGCAGTACTTCACAAAATCGCCCGAATACACATACATCCGCAGACTCCAGTTATTGTCAAAGAAGCACTGCACCGGTGTCAGCGATACCAGCGAAAAGCCATAGAGGAACAGCATTTCATGATAGCCCCATCCGCCGACGGACGGGAAATTCCGGAACAGGATCCAGAAGCTCACAAAGCCTGCAATATTGGTGCAGATCATGCCGATCGTGGAGATGATGAAATCCGCACGATAGCTCATTTTGCTTTTCAAGTCCTGTGCAAGGATCTTGCCGTAGATGCGCAGGTAGAAGTTAAGTCCTTTTCGTTTCATGCCATCAACCTCCATTCACCGTAATCTGCCTGAGAGATACCTTCCAGAACAGATTGCTCAGAATTGTCATCACCACGCACCAGAACAGCTGCATTCCCAGCGTGGACAGGAGCGTCTGCGGCTGAGGATCAGCGTCAAGCAGGACGGACAGCGGTGCATTGTAGATGGACTGGAACGGCAGGTAGCAGGCGATCGTTTTCAGCGGTTCGGGGAAGAAGGCGAGCGGGATGGTCGCACCGGAGAGGAGCATCACGATTACCTGTTTCATGATGTTGATGCCCCAGATGGATTCCGTGTACAAGCAGATCGTGCCGACCAGAAAGTCAATGCTGTAATTGATGGATACCGCCATAATGACGGAGACCACGAAGAACAGCAGATTCCAGCCCAGATGGATCGCCCCGCCCGTCACCGCTGTCACAACAATAAATGTCGGCAGGAACGTGAAGAAAAACTGCGTGACGAACGAGCCGGAATATGCCCAGAACAGGTACCTACGGTACGCCATGGGCTTTAACAGATAGATCATGATCTGCCCTGATTGGATGCCCCTGCCCATTTCCCAGACGAGGTACATCTCCATGAAATTGAACAGTGCCGTTGCCAGCACCAGATAGATCAGGGTATCGGTAAAGGTCATGCCGTTTACGACATCCGTTCCGGCGGAGGCATAAATAGCTTTCCAGAGGAAATAGACCACGATCAGATACAGCAGATTGCCGGCGATGATGACCAGCGTCCCCAATCGGAACTGCAGGGATTCCATAATGCCGGCGCGGGTGAGGGTGAGGTATTTTTTCAGGTTCATTGCACACCCTCCTCGTAGATCTTCTTGATGACCTCCTCGGTGGAGATCTCCTGGAGCTGCATATCCCTGATCTCGTAGGATTGCTGGAGCTGGTTCAGCACCTCCATGACCTTTGCTTTTTCCTCGTCCACTAAAATCGAGATCCATTCCTCATCCGCAGAAACGCCGAAATCGGGGAGTTCTTTCTGAATCTTATCAGCCAGCTGCTGCAGATCGCCGTCAATGCGGATTTTCAGCGTTCTGTATGAGCCGAAGAAATTCTTCAGATGCTCGATGTCATTGTCATAGAGCATTTTGCCCTTGTCGATGATGACGATCCTCTGACAGAGCGCGTCCACATCGCCCATGTCGTGGGTGGTGAGGATGACGGTAGTATTCTTCTCCTTGTTCAGTGCATGGATGAGAGTACGGATTTTCGCCTTCATGGAAACGTCAAGTCCGATGGTCGGTTCATCCAGAAAGACGATCTTCGGATTATGCAGGAATGCCGCCAGAATATCGCTGAGGGTACGCTGTCCGAGGGACATCTGACGGACGGGCTTGTGCAGGAGGGGTTCAATGTCCACGAGGGATTTGTAGAGAGCGAGCATGTCTTCATAGTCCTGATCGCTCACACCGTAGATGTCCTTCAGAATTTTGAAGGATTCCACCAGCGGCAAAGCCCACCAGAGCTGGGAACGCTGCCCGAAGACCACGCCGATCTCCTGCGCATTCTTTGTGCGGTTCTGGTAAGGGACATTCCCGCTGACAAGAATTTCACCGGAGGTAGGCTCCAGGATGCCGGTCATCATCTTGATGGTGGTGGATTTTCCTGCACCGTTCGGACCTAAGTAGCCGACGATCTCGCCCTGTCGGATGTTCATGCTGATGCTGTCCACCGCCCGGATGATCTTATAATCCCTGGAAAAGAGATCCTGAATGCTGCCTTTCAGCCCCTCACGGCGGTTGAGTACCTTAAATTCTTTTGTGATGTTTTTGATTTCAATGATGTTTGACATGATGATACCTCACTTTCGTGTGAGTGGAAGATGAATGCGCGTTTTTGACGGAATGACGGGGATTGCTATCAATGATACCATATATTTCGTTCACTGTCAAGGAAAAACGAACATTTGTATTCGTTCTGTAATCAAATAAATGCAAATCCCTGCCGGTTGGCGTGGATCTCATATTGTACAAAAAGTCCTTTTTTCTTAGGAATAGGCATTCTGCAATTGCCCCCACCTCACCGGTGCCGTCCCCTCTGTCACTTCGTGCCGCCTCCCCACCCCGTGGGGAGCAGCCCCACCCCCTCCCCGAGGGGAGGGGCTATATATGGAGGGTGCTGCGCACCCTCCACCCGCTAAAGGCTATCGCCTTTTGAATCCATTATCGACCTTTAATTGCCGAAGTAATAGTATAACAATGATCCCCTCCGGTATGATCGGAGGGGATTCGTTTTGAGTAGTGGGCAGAATTGCCCCACAATCATTATTTTCAATAGCAAATGGCTCTGCTTGCAAGCCATTTGCGTTCATTGCACCATCGTCGCAAGCAGTGAATTATCATTAAATGGAAAACCCACCCATGCGTAACGTCAGCGGTGACTCACCGCTCAGTTCTTCTTGACAAGACCGCCGATCCACTTGATGAGCTGGATGGTCGGGAGTGTCATGATGGACAGACCATAGATGATCAGGATATGTGTCACATCCAGTGCAGCGACACTGAAGATGCCGTGCAGGAAGGGCAGCCAGAGTACTGCGGAGAGCAGCAGGAAGCCGATCAGGAATGCGCCCTGGATCGCGCTGTTGTTGAACATACGCTTTGTAAACAGGATCGCGCTGTCTGCCTTGCAGTTATAGCTGTGTACCAGACGGGACAGACAGAGTACTGCAAATGCCATAGTGCTTGCAGCTTCGTCACTGATGCCAAGACCGATATGGTAAGCAACAAGCGTGTATGCCGCGATCACGATACCGCCGGTCACGATCTGAAGGAGTACGGACTTTGTCAGGATGGATTCATCCTTCGGACGGGGCTTGCGCTTCATGACATCAGAATTGTGCGGCTCCATACCCAGCGCGATTGCCGGCAGAGAGTCGGTCAGCAGGTTGATGAACAGCAGATGCACTGCTTTGAACGGTACCGGAAGTGCCAGAATGGAGCAGTACAGTACTGCCAGGATGCCAGCCGTATTACCGGAGAGCAGAAACAGGATGGAACGCTTGATGTTGTCATACAGGTTTCTGCCGTTTTCAATCGCCTTAACGATGGTGGCAAAGTTGTCATCAGTCAGAACCATGGACGCGCTGTCCTTAGCAACCTCGCTGCCGGTGATGCCCATTGCCACACCAACGTCAGCCTGCTTCAGAGCCGGCGCATCATTGACACCGTCGCCGGTCATGGATACGATGTTGCCGCGTGCCTGCCATGCGTTGACGATGCGGATCTTGTGCTCAGGAGAAACACGCGCATAAACGGAAACCTTTTCTACAAACTTCTGGAGTTCTTCATCGGAGAGATTTTCAATTGCTGCACCCTCTACTGCAATATGCTCATCATCGAGGATACCGATCTGCTTTGCAATGGCAGAAGCAGTGATCAGGTGGTCGCCCGTGATCATGATCGGACGGATGCCGGCGGACTTGCACTTTGCTACCGCGTCAGCGGATTCCACTCTGGGCGGATCCTGCATTGCGAACAGACCCAGCAGGATATAGCCGTTTTCGTCCTCAAGGGTAACATTCGGGGAGGGAACATCACGCTCGCAGAGAGCCAGTACGCGCAGACCCTGCTCGGAGAGCTGGAGGTTTGTGCTGCGCAGAAGCTCAGCGTCCTCCGGTGTGAAGGTGCGCTTGCCCTCGGCAGTCTTCATTTCCAGAATGCGCGGGATCAGTACATCAACTGCACCCTTGGTGAGCATCTTATAGTTCGGACCGATCTTGTGGATGGTGGACATGAGCTTTCTGTCGGAGTCGAACGGCAGCTCGCCCAGACGCTCGAACTTGCCTCTGTATTCCAGAGAACAGATCCGGTGCTTCTCCGCATAGTTGACCAGTGCGACCTCAGTCGGGTCACCGATCTCCTCGCCATCCTTAACAGTTGCGTCATTACAGAGCAGACCGTCAATTACCAGCTGCTTCTGACGTTCGGTGAGGGTGTCATTTTCATCGATCAGGGTATTGTCAAAGAAAATTTTGCGGATGGTCATTTTATTCTGTGTCAGGGTACCGGTCTTATCGGAGCAGATGATGGACACGCTGCCCAGACCCTCGACTGCCTGCAGCTTGCGGATGATGGCGTTTTCCTTAGCAAGCTTCTGTGTACCCATTGCCAGCACGATGGTCACGATGGAGCTGAGAGCCTCCGGAATGGCTGCAACTGCCAGCGCAACTGCAAATACGAATGCCTCCACGGGCGGATTGCCGCGGAACATACTCAGAGCGAATACCAGCGCGCAGACGATCAGAATACCAATGGAGAGCTTCTTGCCGAAGCTGTCAAGGCTTACCTGCAGGGGAGTTTTCTTTTCCTCGGTGGACTTCAGAAGGGTTGCAATCTTACCGATCTCAGTGTGCATACCAATGCCGGTCACCAGAACACGCGCACGGCCATAGGTCACAAAGCTGCCAGAATATACCATATTCTTTCTGTCACCCAGCGGTACATCGCCTTCCAGAACAGTGTCCTCCTTCTCGACCGGCTCACTCTCACCGGTAAGGGCGGATTCTGCGACCTTCAGACTTGCACTTTCGAGAATACGTCCGTCCGCGCAGATGAAGTCGCCTGCATCCAGGATCAGGACATCACCAACAGTCACATCCCTGCCGGGGATGACAGCGATCTCACCGCCGCGCAGTACCTTTGCGCTCGGTGCGGACATTGCCTTCAGACCATCGAGGGACTGCTGTGCCTTGCAGTGCTGTACCGTGCCGAGAATGGCATTGATGGTAATAACCACCAGAATGATGATGGCAGATTCCCAGTCGCCCAGTACGCCAGAGATGATCGCTGCCACGATCAGGATAATGACCAGAAAATCCTTGTACTGCTCTAAAAATACCTGCAGTACGCTTTTTTTCGCAGTATCCTCCAGTTCGTTCTTACCATACTTTTCTGCCTGTTTTTCAGCCTGGGCAGGGTTCAGTCCTCCTGCGTCACAGCCGAGGCTCTGCATCAGCTCCTCTCTTGACTGACTGTAGACTGGTTTGCTTGTTTCCATTGGTATTCCTCCTCAATTTTTGTGAAGTATGCATGTTTTCACAGGACATAAAAAAGGCAAGACCTTTACTGCGAATCATCGCAATAAAAGTCTTGCCATTTAAAACATCATGCGGGCTTTGCGCCGGGTATGTCGCACGGTGTTACGTTCTGTTCAAACGCAAGCTACTCCCTTTTGATTGTATTCTAACATATCAGCAGGAGAAAGTCAAGTGCCTTTTCACGCTTTCGTCGAATTGTACTTAATCCACGCTTTTAAGGGACTCCACCATGTTGATTCTGTGCAGTTTCGGGAACATGCACAGGCAGACGATCAGGGAAAATACCATCGTCAGCACCGCCGCATAGATGAAGCTTGACGGCGCGATCTCACGCCCGAACATTGCCATGTCCACCTCTGCCGTGCGCACCACGAAAGCATGGAGGAAGATGCCCAGCACCAGACCCGCCGCTGTGCCAAACAGCGAGAGGATCAGTGTTTCGCGAAAGACATACGCGCCCACCTCACCCTCATAGAAGCCCAGCACCTTGATGGTCGCCAGCTCCCGTTCGCGCTCGGTGATATTGATGTTCATGAGATTGTACAGCACCACAAACGCCAGCAGTCCCGCGCAGACGATCAGCACCACAATGATATAGTCAATGCTCGTCACCATATTCCGGAAGGATTCCCGCATATCACTGACCATCGTCACCATTGCAACGCTGTCGTGCTTCAGCATCCCTTCCGCAAATGCCTGGTGCTTTTCCGTGCCTGTGGATTCCAGGCTGGCAAGCAGGACTGTATACTCCGGTCGGGCTTCGTACAGCTCCTCGTACAGCGCAGGATGCATATAGACATATGCATTCACATAATTTTCTGCAACGCCGCCGATCGTTACCGTCACCCGGCTGCTGTCATTCTTCTGCAGCTCCATGGTGTCACCAGCGTAGAGCTTCAGGGTTTCTGCCGCCTTTTCCGTCAGAATGACCGTATCCTCGGTCAGTTCCAGATGCTCGCCGGATCTGCGGCTGCGCAGTGTCAGAAGCTCCGGAAATGTATCCGGCTCCTCCGGTACAAAGAGGTATACCTCCTGTGAGCGGTCATTTGCTTCTATTTCACAGGTCTCCTGATGCACGGGCAGTACAATATCCGGTGCAATGCCGTTTTCATAGGTTTCCTGCAGCTCCAGACCGTGTGCTGCCTCTGCATCCTTCAGGAGTACGACCGCGTGATAATGGTTCAGCTCCGTATACTGCTTGTCCATGATCTCATTGATGGAATCGCTCAGCCCGAAGCCTGTGAGCAGCAGTGCCGTACATCCTGCAATGCCCACAACCGTCATGAAAAACCGCTTCTTATAGCGCATCAGATTGCGGACTGTGACCTTGTGCGTGAACCTCATATGCTTCCAGACAGGTGTGATGTATTCTAAAAGTACACGCTTTCCGGCTTTCGGAGCCTTGGGGAGCATGAGGCTTGCTGCACATTCCTTCAGGGAATTGCGGCAGGCACTGATGGTCGCCAGCATCGTGCAGAGGAGTGCGCCCAGAAACGCGATCAGCGCGTAATTTACCCGGAACGGTGTCAGAAGCGGCGGCAGGTTGTACATAATGCCGTAGGCGTTCCAGAGTACGGCAGGGAAGAACTGCATTCCGAAGCCAAGCCCCGCCGCACTGCCGAGCAGTGTGGCAGCACCGGCATAGATGATGTACTTGCACATAATGGCAGCATTGCTGTAGCCGAGAGCCTTCAGCGTACCGATCTGTACGCGCTGCTCCTCAACCATGCGCGTCATGGTCGTCAGTGCCACCAGTACTGCGACCAGAAAGAAAAAGACGGGGAACACCACCGCAATGGCAGCGATCTTGTTGGCATTGCCCTCAAAGCTGGCATAGGAGAGGTTGTTCTCCCTTGTCTGCACATACCATTCACCAGTATGTGCCGTATCCAGCTGTTCCTGCGCCTCCAGAAGCTTCTGTTCTGCCTCTGCAAGCTCTGTTTCTGCCTCTGCGCGGCTTTGCTCATATTCCGCAAGTCCTGCGTCAAGCTCCGCCCTTGCATCCGCAAGGCTCTGTTCGATCATCTCCTCCGGATAGCCCGCCTGCCGCATCTGCGCCGCCTGTGCATCGAGCTGTGCATAGCCGTCATCCAGTTCCGCCTTTGCATCCGCAAGCTGCTTTTTCGCATCCGCTTTCTGGCTCTCGTATTGCTCCCAGCCATCTGCAAGCTCCTGCCGCGGTCCGGCGGTCAGCTCCGCAAAGCGGATCGCACAGCGTTCAGCGGCGATGTCCTCCGCTGCCGCCTGCAGTGCGTCGATCTTTGCTTCATAGGCATCCCCGAAGGTATTCAGCTCCTCCGCGCCCTCTGCGGAAACAAGGAGCTGTGTATAGCAG
Organism: Oscillospiraceae bacterium; assembly: GCA_045578805.1. Classification (GTDB taxonomy): domain Bacteria; phylum Bacillota; class Clostridia; order Oscillospirales; family Ruminococcaceae; genus UBA3855. Next base: position 42,282 of record JAZNKY010000042.1, on the reverse strand, counting down.
TCCAGTGCAAACGCGGATTCCGGCAGGTACAGCACCATATTGATCGTACCATCCCCAAGCGTCGTGCGGTCGCGCTCCGTAGAGAAATAATAGGCACTGTCCACAATGCCCGTTACTGTGAACGTCCGGTGATGCAGGACACCCTCCGTGTCCGTTTCCTCGTTGATGGTGATCGTGCTGCCGATCTCCGGAATGGCAGTGATGTTCTTCAGCTTTGCGGCAACGCATTCATCGCTGTTTTCCGGCATTCTGCCCTCCAGCAGTGTCACCTGGCTGAGCCATGCGCCTTCTGCCGGAATGCCTGTCAGCCTTGCACCCAGCACCTGCTCCTCCGTATAATTGACCAGCGCGTCCGTGCGGCAAACGGGAGAGACCGCCGAAACGCCCTCCAGCTCCGCGACCGCCTCTGCATCCGCGTCAGTGAGTCCCAGTGTGGAAATGATCTCCATATCCGCAATTTGATTGGTATCATAATAGGCATCCACCGAGTCGAGCATGTCGGGGGAGGTTGCCGTCAGACCTGCGAAAAATCCCGTTCCCAGTGCCACGATGGCAAAAATGGCAAAAAACCTGCCGAAGCTGCCCTTGATCTCGCGTAGGATGTTCTTCCGATAGCTGTGTGTTCTTCCCATGGCAGTTACCACTCAATTTCAGCGACCGGCACGGGATTCGGGTTTACCGTGTTGGAGATCGCTGTGCCGTTCTTGATGCGGATAATCCTGTCCGCCATACCGGCAAGTGCCTGATTGTGCGTGATAACCAGCACTGTCCGTCCGGTGTTCCGGCAGGTGTCCTGCAGGAGCTGGAGTACCGCCTTGCCCGTATTGTAGTCAAGTGCGCCGGTCGGCTCGTCGCAGAGGAGCAGCTTCGGATTTTTGGCAAGTGCCCTTGCAATGGCAACCCGCTGCTGCTCACCGCCGGAGAGCTGGGAAGGGAAGTTGCGCATTCTGTCCCCAAGCCCCACCTGCCGGAGCGTTTCCGCTGCATCCAGCGGATGTCTGCAGATCTCCGAAGCAAGCTCCACATTCTCCAGGGCGGTCAGATTCTGGACCAGATTGTAGAACTGGAACACGAATCCCACGTCATGCCGCCGGTATTCCGTCAGCTTCCTGCCCTTGAGCGCAGAGATCTCCTGTCCGTCGAGAATGATTTTCCCCTCATCGCAGGTGTCCATGCCGCCGATCATATTCAGCACCGTGGTCTTGCCCGCGCCGCTGGGACCTACAATGATGACAAACTCCCCTTTTTCCGCATGAAAGCTGATATGATCCGCAGCCGCAATGGTCTGCTGTCCCATTTTATAGTACTTGCAGACCCCCCGAAATTCAATGAAATGCTCCATAAAAACCTTCTTTCAAAGCTAAGCGTCAATACGCCTTAATAGAATCAGGATGCCGGAGCATCCTGAATGTAGTAATCCAAAATCAGATCGACCATTCTGCCGTAGCTGAGACTTCCGTCCTCCACGCCGTTGATGACGAGATTCGCATCCAGAAGTGTGCTGGAAACCTCCGTAACGACATCCTCCGGAATGAGATCGGGCAGTGCGTTTTCTTCCTCGTCCCAGTAACCGGCGGGTACAAATTCATACATATCCATCCATGCCTTTTCCGAAAGCTGTCCGGCAAGAACGCCCTCCGGGTCGATCTCCCACGCGATGTCCAGCATGTACTCCATCGCCGCGATATAGCCGCTGTACCGGAAATCATCGCTCTCACTCTGCACACAGGCAAGGAATGCAAGGAAATTTGCCTCATCCTCAAAGATATTTCCCTTGAGATGGGTGTATTCGTGGCAGACCGTATGCGGCAGATTGATCGGGCAGATGTCCTGGTTGTAGTTCGCCTCCATCGTGAATGGATAATAGATGCCTGTGATCGACTGATGGGACATGACATAGGAAAAATGGATCGCCTTGGCATCCGGATAACTGTCTGCAAACCGCGGAAATTCCTCCCCAAGCTGCTGCATGGCAGTCTTGGCTTCGGACTGCAGATCATCCGTCAGAATGAAATAACCGTTCTCATCGCGGGAAACGATTTCCGCCAGCGCGTTGGTCTCCGCGATCATCGCTTCAATGACCGGACGGACCTCCGCCGCCGTGTAGACCTCCGGTGCATCCGGATAGTACTGCTCACCCAGCGGCGTACACTGGTAGAGGATGAAGAAATGCAGCGTCAGCACCGTAAACAGCCACGTCAGGATCCAGCCGAGGACTGTACCATAGATGCCGGCAATCGTACCGCGCCGCGTCCTGCAGAAGCACATCAGAAATGGAAATGCCAGGATCGCCGGCACACCGATGATGACCGCCAGACAGATCAGCAGCTCTCCCGCCGAAAAGGGGAATATGCCGGAAATACGTGACCAGATGCCGGAAAACACCGGGAAAATAGTCTGCACATACCAGTCACTGAAGCTCCTGCTGCACCGTGCAAGCACATTGAGCAGGAGCATGACAGCGCAGATCACACCCATGGCGCAGAACGAACGCTTTTGCACCATGCCGCTATTCCTCCGCTGTGTAGTCCTTGAAGCAGATGTTCAGATCGACATCCCCCTTGATACCGGGAAGCGTTCCGTCAGCGGTATACTGCCACATATCATAGTTATAGTAGTAGCCGGCTCTCTCGTTGTATTCCGCCAGCCAGAAATCATACTCCGCGATCCTTGACAGATCCAGCTTGAACAGGCTTGTCCGCTTGTTCTGATAGACCATCGGACGATAGCCCGCCGCTTCAATGGCTTCACAGAATGCCACCGTGCAGTCCGTCAGTGCTGTAACGGAAATATCCTCCGTCCGGGCATTTTCAGCGGAAACAAATTCCCAGTCAAAGACCACAGGGTAGCTGAACTCATAGCCCTCGATCATGGAAAGCGTCAATTCCGCTTCTTCCAGAGCCTCTTCCGTTGTGATCGCCTGTGAGAACAGGTACACACCGACCTCAATACCGGCATCCATCGCGCCCTGCATGTTCTCGTGGAAACGCTCATCCGGCACCAGCTCACCGGAGCCGTAGCCGCGGTAGCCGCAGCGGATGATGGCAAATTCCACGCCGGCCTCTTTTACCAGCTCCCAATCGATCTCCCCCTGATGGGAGGAAATATCAATGCCGAATTTCGAGGTGATCCGGTCGTCCTCCAGATAATAGGTCATGCCGTTGCGCTTGATGATCTTATCCTGATCGTAGGTACACATGGGCACATTGGAGAACACCGGCATATAGATCTCGCCGTTCACACCATCCTGAAACAGGAAGATGCGGTCGCCCTCAGCTTCCGTTGCCGGGGAGGTGGTTTCTGTCTTTGCAACGGATTCCACCGTTACCGGTATAGCCTCTTCTGGCTTATTTGTCAGCATTCCGATGGTCAGACCAACGACTGTAAGCACCAGCGCGGCGATCAGTCCTCCCTGAATGACCGCAATCCGTTTCAATTTATGTATCCGCTGCTCGTCGGGCAGCTGGTTTTCTTCTGACATAGCAATACCCCTTTCTGAAAAGTATCTCTATTATATAGAATACCACAAAATCCGACATTTGTAAAGGGAAAGCAGGAAATTTACACAAAATGCACACAGAAAAACTCCCCGATCATCAAAATCGGGGAGTTGATTTGAAAGTATTAGTATGCCACAACGCTCAGCAGTACACCGGCTGCAACCGCAGAACCGATAACGCCTGCAACGTTCGGGCCCATAGCGTGCATGAGCAGGAAGTTGGTCGGGTCAGTTTCTGCACCAACCTTCTGGGATACACGCGCAGCCATCGGAACAGCGGATACACCGGCAGAACCGATCAGCGGATTCAGCTTGCCGCCGCTGAGGAAATTCATCAGCTTTGCCAGAAGCAGACCGCAGGCAGTACCCAGGCAGAATGCAATAACACCCAGCAGGATAACCTTTGCGAAGTCCATGTTCAGGATGTTGTCAGCAGTGGTAGTCGCACCTACGGAGATGCCGAGGAAGATGGTAACGATGTTCATCAGGGCATTCTGTGCAGTGTCTACCAGACGACCGCATACGCCGCTTTCCTTCAGCAGGTTACCGAACATCAGCATACCAACCAGCGCACCGGCAGAGGGTACGAGCAGTGCAACGACGAGGGTAACAACGATCGGGAAGATGATCTTTTCAGTCTTGGAAACCTGACGCAGCTGCGGCATCTTGATAGCGCGTTCCTTCTTGGTGGTCAGAGCTCTCATGATCGGAGGCTGGATAACCGGAACCAGAGCCATGTATGTATACGCCGCCAGTGCAATTGTACCAGTATTCAGATTGTATCCGCCGCTTCCGAGCAGCTTGCTGGATACATAGATCGCAGTCGGACCATCCGCACCGCCGATGATGGCGATAGAACCGCATTCTGCAGCAGTCATGCCCAGGAGAGCAGCCACAACGAAGGTGAAGAAGATACCGCCCTGTGCAGCCGCACCGAGCAGGAAGCTCTTGGGGTTCGCGATCAGCGGACCAAAGTCAGTCATCGTACCGATGCCGAGGAAGATCAGGCAGGGATAGATCTGGAGCTTAACGCCTAAGTACAATTTATCAAGCAGACCGCCGTCATGCAGGACAGTGAACAGCCAGTCGGCATCCTGAGCCACATTCCAGTACTCTGCGTGATACATCATATCCTCCGGCAGAACTGCGGGGAGATTCGACAGGAACATACCGAATGAGATCGGGAGCAGCAGCAGCGGCTCAAATTCCTTGACGATCGCCAGATACATGAATACGAAAGAAATCAGAATCATGATGAGCTTCTTCGGGTCATCCATCAAACCATACAGACCGCTGGTTTCCCAAAGACCCATGAGAATGTCTTTCAGAATATTTAAAATTTCCATATTCTCTACTCCTTTACTTGAGATTAAAACGGCATTACGTTATTGCGTCTGCCATCCATTGCCCATGCGGTGCGTCCGCCGAGAGAATTAGAAGCGACAGGCTTTACCGAACGAACCTTGTAGGTCGTACCATCCGCAGCACTCATGGCAGCGATGACAGCGGAAATGACCGCGATCACTTCATCGTCATCCGATGCAGCAGGAGCAGGTGCAGCGGCGGGAGCCAGTGCGGCAGGTGCTGACACAGCCTTCGGTGCGGTCTTCGGTGCGTTCTGTGCAACAGCGGCAGCCTGCTTGGCAGCCTTCTTCTGTGCAAGGGTGTCAAAGATCTTACCGAACAGCATGATCACGAGTACCAGGATGATCAGACCCGCAAATACGATGCCCAGACCTGCAATGGTAACACCTGTGATCTGTGCGCCGTTGAGCAGATCCTTACCGGGAATGGAACCGCCTGCAAGCATTTGGATTTGGTTGACAGCTGATTGGAAATTCATATACTCACACTCCGTTCTTGAAAATTCAGCATATATCTCTATTATACAATAGTTCTTCATCTTTTGCAAGCGTTTTTTGAAATTTTTTCTCTTTTTTTGTTTGTACGCCTTCCATGGGAATTGGTTTTCCATTTTTATGCAGAATATTGACAAACAAATCCCCATGTAGTATAATAGGTGCAGGGAAATAGGAAAATCAAACAAAGGAGAAATACAATATGCGTTTTATCACCGCCGCGGCTCTTACCGCGTCTACCGAAAATGAAATTGAAGCCGCCATCACCGAGGAGGCGGAGCAGGTCTCCACACTGCTGACCGACCTGTGGAATTTCATCAAGTCCCTGCTCCCGTCCCTTGGCTCCGCACTGCTCGTACTGGTCATCGGTGTGATGCTGTCCAAAGCCCTGATGAAGCTCATCAAGCGTACATTAAAGAAAACGAGCATTGACCCCACCGCCGTCAGCTTTCTGACCTCTGTTATCAGCGTTCTGCTCTATGTGATCGTTGCCGTCATCGTTCTTTCCGTCCTCAGCGTCCCCATGGATTCCATCGTGACCGTCATCGGTACGGCAGGACTTGCCATTGGTCTTGCCCTGCAGGACAGCCTTGCCAATGTTGCAGGCGGCTTCCTCATCATGTTCTCCAAGCCTCTCAAGGTCGGCGATCTGGTCAAGTTCGGTGATGTGACCGGTACTGTAAAAAGCGTGGGCATCCTCCAGACCCAGCTCATACTCGGCGACCAGACCGTGGTGTTCATCCCGAATGGTCAGGTAGCAGATGCCGTGATCGTGAATTATTCGGAAAAGGAAATGCGCCGCCTTGATCTGGAGATCGGCATTTCCTACAGCGCGGATTTCGAGCAGGCAAAGCAGATCATTGCCGGTCTGATCCAGGCACACCCCCTTGCTGCGGAGAATCCCGCACCCTTGGTGCGTGTGGGAAGATTTGACAACAGTGCTGTGGTACTGTTTGTAAAGGTCTGGACAGCGAATGATGATTACTGGAATCTCCACTATGACCTGCATGAGCAGATCAAGACCGCATTTGACACGGAAGGCATCGCCATGCCCTATCCGCAGCTGGATGTGCATCTTGAAAAATAACTGTATTTCGGCGTTTTTTGAAACGCCGAAATTTTTTTGAAATTTTTCAAAAAAATTTGAAAAAAGGGGTTGACAAATCGAAAAGACTGTGGTATAATATAAAAGTCGTCAGGCAAGAGTGATAAAAACGAAAGCCTGAAAGACAAAATGAATTGGTTGGGAGCTTAGCTCAGCTGGGAGAGCATCTGCCTTACAAGCAGAGGGTCACAGGTTCGAGCCCTGTAGCTCCCACCATCATGGCCTGGTAGTTCAGTTGGTTAGAACGCCGCCCTGTCACGGCGGAGGTCGTGGGTTCGAGTCCCATCCAGGTCGCCATGAAGCGGATTTAGCTCATCTGGTAGAGCGCCACCTTGCCAAGGTGGAGGTAGCGAGTTCGAGCCTCGTAATCCGCTCCATTTTTTTCGGCGCTATAGCCAAGTGGTAAGGCGTAGGTCTGCAACACCTTGATCCCCGGTTCAAATCCGGGTGGCGCCTCCAAAAAAACACTTGCATTTATGCAAGTGTTTTTTTATACCATCTTACAGATACTTGCGGCTCTGTAGGATCCTATCACAGCACAGGAGGTGAAGAAAATTGGCAATTTATCTGGTGGACTATGAAAATGTCTACATCGAGGGACTTTCCGGCATTGAAAAGCTGACAGAGGAGGACACGCTGCATATTTTTTATACGCATAATCGCTGCGGTCTGACATTCGGCTTGTATGAACAGCTCATTGCCTGCAGGGCAGAGGTGAAGCTGAACGAGGTGGCAGTCAGTCCCCGCAGCGGCGATCCGGTGAAGAATGCGCTGGATCTGCAGCTGATGCTCTATACCGGCTATCTGATGGGCAGCGGCAGTGCGGACAGACTCTACATTGTCAGCAAGGACAAGGATTTCCTGCTGGGTGCGGATTTCTGTACCCATTACCTGCCGGAATGCAGTGTACAGGTGGAGCTTGTGCCGAACATTGCGGCAGTTTTTGCAGAACCGGAGCCGGAGCCTCAGCCGGCGGCAGAGGAGATTCCGGAGGAGCCCGCAGGAACCAGCCGCTATGACGCATTCGTCAGCGCGCTGCAGCGTTCGGATACGCCGAGCTTTGCAGCGATCTGTGACCAGTACGCAAAGCCCTGGGGAGATGAGGCAGCAGTCGGGACAAGCGATCTGCTGGCATCGCTGGTATCCGCAGGAGCTTCTGAGGAGAAGGAAGCTCCGCTGTTCACGGTACAGTATCATAATACCGTGCGCAACCTGCTCGGCAAGCATACGGATGAGGAGACCGTGAGCAGGGTCTGCGAAATGATCTCGGATTCCACGGATCTGGTATCCTTCAACAATGCCCTTGCCCGTTATTACAAGGACGGACAGCAGACCAAGCAGATCTACCACAAATTCAAACCCAAATTTGAAGATCTGCGGCATCTGTCCAAGGCACGGATCCCAAGAAGATAATGCAAAAAAGGACTTCTTTCCGATCGCAGGAAAGAAGTCCTTTTGTATTAAAGATGCCGACTATTTGTTCTTCCGCAGCGTAAACAGCACCAGCATCGGGTATACTTCCAGTCTGCCGAGGAGCATATCTATACTTAATAAGACTTTTGCCCAGTCAGAGAATCCAGCAAAATTTCCGGAAGGTCCGACCTCACCGACACCGGGTCCAACATTATTCAGACAGGTAATGACTGCTGTAAAAGTCGTACCAATGTCATGTCCATCCAAAGAAAGAAGCAGTGTTGAAAGTCCAAGCAGGAGCATGAATAGAACAAAATAGGAAGCAACTCCCTGCACTACATCCTTATCCACCGCCTTGCCGTCACATTTGATGCTGATGACAGCGCGAGGGTTGAGTATATTGCGGATACCTTTGATAGAGATCTTCGCCAGCAGGAGGATACGCATCACCTTCAGACCGCCTCCCGTTGATCCGGCACAGCCGCCGACGAACATTAGCAGTATTAGGAGAATTTGCGAGTAGGCAGGCCATTCCAGATAGTCTGCTGTTGCGAAGCCAGAGGTTGAAATGATGGACATTACCTGAAACGATGAATAACGAAGACTATGCCAGAAACTTCCATAAATATGCATAATGTTCAGTGCAATGGTAATGATTGAAAATGCACAGATACCAAGGAATACACGAAGCTCTTCATTTTTGAAGACCTGAGAGAATTTCTTCATCAGTAGCAGATAATACAGTGTGAAATTGATGCCGAACAACCCCATAAAAACAGTGATTACAACATCAATATAAACACTATCATATCCGGCAACGCTGTTATTGAGCAGACCAAATCCACCAGTACCCGCTGTTGCGAAGGCATGACAAAGTGCTTCAAACAGATTCATGCCGCCGAACATGAGCAGAATAACCATGAGAGCTGTCATGGCGATATACATACCGTACAGAATGCGCACGGAGAAGCTCATCTTCGCCACGAGCTTGCCGACTGTCGGACCTGGGGATTCCGCACGGATGATGTGCATGGTGCGGGTGTCATTGTGCGGCAGGATCGCCAGCATGAAGACAAGCACACCCATACCGCCCAGAAAATGGGAGAACGACCGCCAGAAAAGACAAGCTTTCGACATCTCCTCAATATTGATGAGAATGGTCGAACCGGTCGTGGTAAAGCCGGAGGTGGTTTCAAAAATACAATCTGCAAAATTCGTGATGTCACCGGATAGGAAGTACGGCACACCCCCGAACACAGAAACCAGCATCCACACGATCGCAACGATCGCAAGTCCCTCTTTATTATATAAGGACTTATTTTCGGGTTTCTTCCATGCAATCAGACTGCCGCCGATCAGAAGGACAAGCGCAGTGACTGCAAAAGCATTCCGGCTGGCTGGCTCATTGTAAATGAAAGCAACCAGCAGCGGAAGAATCATCAGACCGCCGAGCAGACGGAGGATCTGTCCGGACATATAGAATATCATTCGGTAGTTCACAGCCGCCTCCGTTCTCAGGACTCGAAGATCTCATCGAGACTTGCGACCTTGTGCCGCGTCGTTACCACAACAACACTGTCATTGATATGCAGGACATCATTGCCGCTTGGGATAATGCGCTTGCTGCCGCGGATGATGCCTGCAATGAGGATGCCGCTTTTCATATGCAGCTCCTTCAGGGGGATATCCACATAGGAGGTATGCTCTCGGATGATAAATTCAATGGCTTCCAGCCGTTCCTCCGCCAGCCGGTAGAGGGTGATGATATTGCTGTTCTCCGCATTCTGCTTTGCGCGGACATACTGGAGAATGAGGTCGGCAGTGGTGGTTTTCGGGGAGACAATGTTCTCCAGTCCCACACTGTCGGAGATGACGCGGAGCGAGCCGCGGTTGATCTTGGTGACGATCTTTTCCACGCCAATTTTCTTGGCATAGAGCGAGAGGATGATATTTTCCTCGTCAATGCCGGTCAGGCAGATGCAGGCATCCACATTTTCAATGCCCTGTTCCAGCAGCAGATCCTGATCCGTGCCGTCCCCCCCGATCACGGAAGCGCGGGGGAAGTAGTCACTGAGGGTCTCTGCGCGCGTTTCGTCGATCTCAATGATCTTCACGCTGATGCCAAGCTCCAGCAGCTGGTTGGTCAGATAATAGGTGATCCTGCCGCCGCCGATGATGAGGGCGGATTTCACCCTTGACCGAAATTCCCCGACCTGCCGGTAGAAATTGCCGATCTCACTATGCGGTGCGGTGATATAGATCTTGTCGCCGCTCCGAAGGACGAAATTGCCGTCCGGGATGATGACATCATCCCCGCGTTCCACCGCGCAGACCAGCAGCTGCACCTTGAGTTTCTTGGGGATGGTATACAAAGCCAGTCCGTCCAGGATGCTGTCCGGAGGGATGCGGATCTCCGCAAGGTCAAGCCGTCCTTTGGCAAAGGTCTCCACATGTATCGCATTCGGATAGCGCAGCATTCTCGCGATCTCGTTGGCGGTGTGATACTCCGGATTGAGCATCATGCTCACCCCCAGCTCCTCGCGCATGAATACCATCTGCTCTGCATAGGCGGGATTGCGCACACGCGCGATGCTGTGCCGTGCCTTGCTCTTGCGTGCGATCAGGCAGCACATGATATTCATTTCATCGGAATCCGTCAGCGCAATGATGATATGGGTATGCTCCACGCCAGCCTCCAGCAGATCTTTCACGATCAGACCGTTTCCACACAGTCCCTGCACATCATAGTTGTCCACCATATTGGTCACAACCTCTGAGTCAATGTCCATCACCGTGACATTATGCCCCTCATCACAGAGCGTCTGTGTCAGCAGAGTACCCGCCTTGCCGCAGCCTACAATTAGTATATTCACGACTGTTTCTCCTTTTACAAGAAAATGCTGTCCGGAAAACAGCTTCCGTTTTCCTATCACTATTATACCACATCGTAATGCTTTGTCAACCGTAATTTTCAGAATTTACAAAAAATGCAGAAACAGGTGTAAAAGAACCTGTTTCTGCATGAATACTGCACAAATTATTCTGTTGTCAGTACGTTATATTCCAGCTCAGCTTCCGCCTTGTACTGCTCCAGGAGCTGCTTCTTGGTATTTGCACGATTGTTGCGGAAGATGACAAAGAACATGTCATCCAGAGCTGTATCCAGCTCCGTTGCCTGGTCCGCGCTGAAATCAAGGTTCTTTGCGGTTTCGTGCAGTACCGTGTATGCATCCTGACCGCCCAGCAGCGGGTTGCCGTGACTGCCGGATGCCATGATGCGCTCGGTCACAGTCTGGTTGTTGACCATGTAGCCGCTGTATTCTGCAAATTTCTGCATGGAATCCGCATCCACCGTGAAATAACGCAGGAACTGCTCTGCTTCGGATGCGCTGTTGCAGTTCGGACTGAGGCACAGAATACCGCTGCCCCAGTAATACTCCTGCGGGCCTGCGGTGATCGCCCAGTTTCCTTCAGCACCGCCGTTCTGTTCCAGTATTGAATCCGCCTCCAGGCACCATGTGGAATAGAAATAGCCCATTGTTGTGTCATCCAGACCGGTGTTTGTCCAGTCTGCTGTCCACATCTGGACGGAGAAATCCACATAGCCATTCTCAATCCATGTCTGTGCAAGGTCAACGAACGCACCATGCTTTTCTGTGTTCAGAATGCCATCCCTGAAATTTGGGATGGTGGTTTCACGGCTGAACGCATTCCACATACCGCCAAGGGATGCTGTCATGGTGACGCTGCCCTGTGTTGCTGCCTGAAGCTCTGCCGCAGTTGCTGTAAAACCATCCCAGTCGGAAATACGCGCCTGCATCTCCTCCGGTGTGGTGATGCCGAGATATTCTTTTGCAAGGTCCGCACGGTAGCAGTAGCCGCCGGGCGCGATCAGGTAGGAAGCACCGCAAAGCTCACCGTTCTTGTTTTTGCCCATCTCCACTGCATAATCATAGCCGTTCACATAATCCGCTTCTGTCAGACCAACAGCGGAAAGCGGTGCGGCATATTCTTCATAGTCAATATAAGAACGGACCCAGTCCGCCTCCGCAACATACAGATCGACCTGTTCACCGGAATTGAGTATGGTTCTGAACTCTTCAAAAGCACCATAGCCATAGTCACCAGCGAGTTTGATTTCCAGCTTTGCCTCCGGATAGTCCTCCAGATAGCACTCGCTCATCATATTCATGTCGGTGTCATTCCACGCCATGATGGTCAGCGTATCGTCCGTATCCGTCACCTCCGGCGGTACAGGCTCCGGATCGCCGTTGACAAAGCCCTGCAGACCGAGCTTGCCGCCCGCGCCGGTATACGCCGCATACTGCAGGATCCAGGCAGCATCCGATGCGTCCACATCTCCATCGCCGTCAATGTCGCCGAATACCTCCGCTGCCGAAACCGGCATGGTCATTGCGGATGCTGCTGCTGTGAGCGCGAGCAGAAAGGCTGCTGTTTTCTTCATTTTCATCTTTAATTCCTCCCATTATAATTTCCAGCTTTTGTGCTGGAACATGTTTCTATTATAGCACATCGTAATTAAGATGTCAATAGAGTTTACCGAAAAAGTAATTACAATTTTGTGAACGTTAAAATATAATGACCTATTTTGATACTGCTCCTCAAAACCATTATAACACTGAAATTATTATTTGTCAAGTACTTTTTATTGAATTGCAATAATTTTTTTCTTTTGGGCGGAAAACTGACGGAGGAGAATTTGGGACGGTACCGTCTCTTCTGCTTCGCTTCGTTTCGTTCAGCAGCCTTGCGCCTCTTTTGAAACACGCAAATCAATTTTCAAAAAAATCGGTTTCAAAAGGCGGTAGCCTTTGGCGGAGGGGGTGCGCAGCACCGCCCCTAAATCCCCCTCCCTCCGGGAGGGGGCAGGGGGTGGGGCAGTTTTAGGGAAGCTTTGATAAAGAAAAATTGATTTGCGTGCCTTTGAAACTTTAATCCTTGACAACCCCCTCAGAAACATGCTATAATATAGGCAACAACAAGCGTGAAAGGAAGTGCTGCAATGCAAGGTATCACAAAGGTGATTGTACTGATCGCGGTCATTGCGTACATCATATCCCCCGTTGACCTTATGCCGGGTCCTATTGATGACATCATTGTGCTTCTTCTGACGGTCGCTGCCAATAAAAGACTGAAGCATGATGAGTGATCTGCTGACATAAGCATATCAACAACTTTAGGAAAGTTGTGCAAAGTTTGGCCCACCCCCTGCCCCCTCCCGGAGGGAGGGGGATTAGGGCGGGGGCTGCGCCCCCGCGACCCGCCAAAGGCTGTCGCCTTTTGAAACCGATTTTGTCTATAATAGTTTGGGGGATTAGTATAAAATGCAAAGCCGCTGCACATCACATGCAGCGGCTTTTGGTCATTTTACAGAGTTCGGGTCTTTCCCGGAAACACGCAGACGGTTCAAGGCTCTCTGGAGCTTGAGGTTGGCACGTTCCTGGCGATCTGGCTCATTTTTATACAATTCGAGCTTCTGCAGCGCGTCCAGACGGGAACGCTCTGCCCAGTCCGCGTCGATCTCCTCCGCCCATTCTGCGGCGGTCGTGATGATAGTGGTCTTTTCATCGGAGACCTTCAGCGCACCCCCGGCAGCTGCCGCAGTGCGGAGCTCACCGTTTGCAAGCTTAATGGTCAGTACGCCGGTTTTCAGAATGGCGGCATAGCGTGTATGTCCGGCAAGAATGCCCACATCGCCCTCCGTCGTACGGGCTGTCAGCTGCACCGCCTGCCCGTCAAAGAGGATCTTATCCGGCGTGATGATCTGCAGGTGAAATGTATTCATGCGTCATTCCTCCTGCCGTTATTCCTGAAGGCTCTTCGCCTTTTCCACCGCCTCATCAATCGTACCGACAAACAGGAATGCGGATTCCGGCAGATCGTCATGCTTTCCCTCGATAATTTCCTTGAAGCCTCGAATCGTTTCCTTCAGCGGCACATACTTGCCCTCCATGCCCGTGAACTGCTCCGCAACGGAGAACGGCTGCGACAGGAAACGCTGGATCTTTCTTGCACGCATGACAATGCGCTTATCCTCTTCCGAAAGCTCCTCCATGCCCATGATGGCGATGATGTCCTGCAGCTCCGTATATCTCTGGAGAATCGTCTGCACGGCTCTTGCGGTCTCGTAATGCTCCTTGCCCACAACTTCCGGTGCAAGGATTCTGGACGTACTCTCAAGCGGATCGACTGCCGGATAGATACCCAGCGAAGCGATCTGACGGGACAGAACCGTTGTCGCATCCAGATGTGCAAACGTTGTCGCCGGTGCAGGGTCCGTCAGGTCATCCGCAGGAACATAGACTGCCTGTACGGATGTGATCGAGCCCTTATTTGTGGAAGTAATACGCTCCTGCAGTGCGCCCATTTCGGTTGCAAGCGTCGGCTGATAGCCAACGGCGGACGGCATACGTCCGAGCAGTGCGGAAACCTCCGAACCAGCCTGTGTGAAACGGAAGATATTGTCGATGAACAGAAGCACGTCCTGTCCCTCTTCATCACGGAAATATTCCGCCATCGTCAGACCCGACAAGCCCACACGCATTCTTGCGCCGGGCGGTTCATTCATCTGACCGTATACGAGGACGGTCTTGTCGATAACGCCGCTTTCCTGCATTTCGTTGTACAGGTCATTACCCTCACGGGTACGCTCGCCAACGCCGGTGAATACGGAAATACCGCCGTGCTGGTTGGCAACATTATTGATCAGCTCCTGAATCAGAACCGTCTTGCCGACACCCGCACCGCCGAACAGACCGATCTTACCGCCTTTCAGATACGGTGCAATCAGGTCGATAACCTTGATGCCGGTTTCAAGTACTTCATTGGAAGCCGTCTGCTCTTCATAGCTGGGCGCATCCCGATGGATGGGGAAACGCTGTGCGGTTTCCGGCAGGGGCTTTTCATCAATGGCATCACCCAGCAGATTGAACATTCTGCCGAGTGTTTCCCGACCAACGGGAACAGTAATGGGTGAGCCTGTGTCAATGGCATCCATGCCACGCACCAGACCGTCCGTGCTGCTCATCGCAATGCAGCGGACAATATCATCGCCGATATGCTGTGCAACCTCCAGAACGAGCTTCGTTCCGTGATTGTCCACAGTAATGGCATTGAGCAGACGGGGCAGATGTTCCTTCGCAAAGCGAACGTCCACAACCGCACCAATGATCTGCACGATTTTACCTGTATTCTGCATAAAAACTCCTTTCGTAGACAAATGCACAGAAGAGAGCAGGGGGCTCTGCCCCCTGACCCCCGCCAAAGGGATGTGATCCCTTTGGAATCCCGAGCCGTTTTGCCATTGCCCCCTGCGAGGACAAAGGCAAAACGCTAAGAATGCAAGAATTGCATTTTTGGCAGGAACAGGGGACAACGCCCCTGCTTAGTTTTGTGCATTTGCTCCACCAACGATTTCTGTGAGTTCCTGTGTAATTGCACCCTGTCTTGCACGGTTGTACAAGAGTGACAGATTGTCGATCATTTCCTCCGCATTGTCGGTCGCATTTTCCATCGCCGTGCGTCTTGCCGCCTGTTCGGATGCGAACGATTCCACAATGCCGCCATAGAGCAGACCTGCCACATACTGCGGCACGAGCTGATCGAATACCGCCTCCGCAGAGGGTTCATATTCCACCGCACAATTTCTCGGATGGCTTCCGGCAAGATTGGAAAGCGGAATGACCTCCATCCGCTGCGCCTCCTGCACCAGCGGCGAAACATAGGACGTAAAGAACAGCTCCACGCCCTGCAGCGATGCGTGCCGGCTGTACGTCTGCAGAATCAGCTCCGCCATATCCATCGCAAGATAGATATTCGCATGTTCCGCAATATGATCATAGGCTTTCAGCACCTTGACTTCTTTTCTTGCGAAATAGTCCACCGCCTTCTGCCCGATCGGCATCACGATGGGATTGCCGCCCTGCGCCGTGATCTCGTCGATTCTCGCCTGTGCCATCTTCAGCACATTGGAATTGAAGCCGCCGGCAAGCCCTCTGTCGCCTGCGATCACGACCAGCAGTACTGCGCCCTTTTCCGTGCGCTGATGCACATAGACCGAATTGAAATAGGGATCCTCCGCCGCAATCTCCGCCATCAGCTTATAGGTCGCATGGAAGAACGGCTGCGCCGCCTCCGCACGTTCCTTTGCATGACGGAATTTGGAGGATGCCACCAGCTCCATCGCCTTTGTGATCTGCATCGTACTCTCTACACTATGGATGCGGCGTTTAATATCCTTGAGATTCGCCATATCGTCACTCCCATCAATGTGCAGCAGTGTACTGCGCTGTGAAGCTTTCCAGTGCGTTCTTCAGTGCTTCCTCGTTTTCCTTTGTCAGATCCTTGCTTTCGAGGATGGAGGCGAGGATTTCGGGATGATTCTCCTGCATATCCGCAAACATCTGCGCTTCATAATCCTTGATATTCTCGACAGCCACATTCTTCAGATAGCCCTTTGTGACCGCATAGATGATGCACACCTGCAGCTCTACCGGAACAGGCGCATTTCTGTCCTGCTTCAGCACTTCCACGATACGTTCACCCATCGACAGACGATTCTTGGTATCCGCATCGAGATCCGATCCGAACTGCGAGAATGCCTGCAGCTCACGGTACTGCGAATAGGAGAGCTTCAGTGAACCGGAAACCTTCTTCATCGCCTTGATCTGCGCCGCAGAACCCACTCGGGATACGGAGATACCGGGATTCACCGCCGGGCGCACACCTGCATTGAACAGATCTGTTTCGAGGAAGATCTGTCCATCCGTGATGGAGATGACATTGGTCGGAATATAGGCGGAAACGTCACCCGCCTGTGTTTCGATGATCGGCAGAGCCGTCAGGCTTCCGCCGCCGTAGTTTTCATTATAGCTGCACGCTCTCTCCAGCAGTCGGGAATGCAGATAGAAGACATCGCCCGGATACGCTTCACGTCCCGGCGGACGCTTCAGCAGCAGGGACAGCGCACGATAAGCAACAGCGTGCTTGGAAAGATCGTCATACACGCAGAGGACATCCTTGCCCTGATCGAGGAAGTATTCGCCCATCGCACAGCCCGAATAGGGGGCAATGTACTGCAGGGGCGCAAGCTCGGATGCCGTCGCAGATACGATGATGGTATAATCCATCGCACCAGCTTTGCGCAGGGTCTCCGCAACATTCGCAACGGTCGAACGCTTCTGTCCGATCGCCACATAGATGCAGATGATGTCCTTGCCCTTCTGGTTGATGATGGTATCAAGGGCAATGGCAGTCTTGCCGGTCTGGCGGTCGCCAATGATCAGCTCACGCTGTCCTCTGCCGATCGGGATCATCGAGTCGATCGCCTTGATGCCTGTCTGGAGAGGCTTATGCACGGACTTTCTGGTGATAACACCAGAGGCGACCTTTTCGATGGGGGCGCGTTCGGTGGTTTCGATCGGACCTTCGCCGTCAATGGGCTGACCGAGGGCATTCACGACTCTGCCGAGGAGTGCTTCGCCGACCGGTACGGACATGATCTCGCCCGTACGTTTAACGGTGGAGCCTTCCTTGATCTCTGCATCCGAGCCGAGCAGAACCGCACCGACGCTGTCCTGTTCCAGGTTCAGAGCCATGCCGTAAGTGCCGTTTTCAAACTGGATCAGCTCACCGGACATGCACTGCTCCAGACCGTGGATATTCGCGATACCATCGCCTACGGTGATGACCGTACCCACGTCGGTCAGACTGATCTTCGACTGGTAATTTTTGATCTGGTCTTTAATAATACTGGATATTTCATCCGGACGTAAATTCATTGTAGCACCTCAAATTCCTGTTATTGTTTGTGTGCAGCCCAAAATGGGCAGAATCATTTCTTGATAATATGGGACATCTCGCGCATTCTGGTGCGCAGAGAATTGTCCATTCGGGTATCCCCGTACTGTACAACCATACCGCCGAGCAGGGAAGCGTCCACGGACTCGATGAGCTTCACTGTCTTTCCGAGCTTCGCTGCAAGCTTTTCCGTCAGCCTGCTGCGCTGCTGTTCCGTCAGTGCCTCCGCACTGGTGACAAAGACCTCAGCAATCGAAAATGCCTCGTAATACAGCGCATTGAACGCACTGCGGATCTCCGCAATACGATTGATCCTGCGCTTTTCTACCAGCAGACAGAGAAAATTCTCCGTGATCCCTGCGCCGTCGCCAATGACCCTGCGCAGAATACCAAGCTTTTCCTCCGCGCCGAGATTCGGCACACTCAGAAGCATGGTGAAATCCGGATGCTGTGCGAACATGTCCGCTGCCGCATTCAGCTCATCATATACGTTTTTTTCGCAATGCTCCTCACGGGAGAGCGCAAACAGTGCGTCGGCGTACACCTTACCTACGGTCTGTGTCATGCCTTATCACCCATTTCCTCAAGGAATTCGTCGATCAGACGGCTGTGGTCTTCCTTGGAAATTTCCTTTTCCATGATCTTTTCTGCCAGCTCCATTGCAATTGCAGAGATCTCGCCCTGCAGCTCACCCTTTGCCTGTGCCATTTCACGCGCAATATCGCGGTCTGCTTTCTCACGGACTGCCAGAGCCTCGCGGCGGGCATCCTCTACAATGGCATCGCCCTTCTGCTGTGCCTGTTTTTCGGCACGGCTGATGATGCGGGCGGTCTCATCCTTTGCGTCCGCCATGAGCTTTGCGTACTGTTCCTTGTCCGCGTCTGCCGCATTTTTTGCGTCATCTGCGGCTGCATAGGTTGCTGCAAGCTCCGCCTGCCGCTGCTCCAGCATGGCATCCACTCTTTTAAAGAGTAGGAATTTGAACGCAAGGAAAATGAGCAGGGTGTTGATCAGGGTGAAGAGAATGGTTCCGACATCAATTGACAAAAAATCCAACTCTCAGTTCCTCCCCGTCTTACAGCTTGCCGATGAAAGGATTTGCGAACATCAGCAGCAGTGCTACTACGAAGCCATAGATACCGGTGGACTCAGCGATCGCACAGCCGATGAACATGGTTCTGCTGACTGCGCCGGAGCTTTCCGGCTGTCTGCCAATGGCTTCACACGCCTTACCTACGGCATAACCTTCACCGATACCGGGGCCGATACCTGCGATCATTGCCAGACCTGCACCAACTGCAGATGCTGCGAGTACAATTGCTTTTTCCATAATGAATTACCTCCAGATTGTTTTTTTGATTGATATTTATTAATAGACAAAGCGATTTCAAAAGGCGATAGCCTTTGGCGGGTCGCGGGGGCGCAACCCTCAGAATCAGAAACCAAAACTTACGGACTTTATCTTCCGGGGCGGGATCACGCTCACTCCGTCTCCGCCGCATTCGACACATTCACCATCGTCAACATGATGAAAATGAACGCCTGCATGAAGCTGCTGAACAAATCGAAATACATTGACAATACGGCAGGAATACCGATCGTCATAAAGGCGACACCGATGGATCTTGTAATGGCAGTCAGCGCGAAATACACCAGACTTGTGATGATCGCACCGCTGGCGATATTGCCGAAATGACGGACGCTCATTGAAACGGGCAGGAACACTTCGCTTAAAATATTCATCGGCAGCATGACAGGCACCGGAGAGGCATAGCCCTTGAGATAGCCCCAGAAGCCATTTGTGCGGATCTTGGTATAATGCACCCAGATGAATGTAATGAGTGCCCATGACAGAACCACGCTGAAATCCGCCGTCACAGAACGCAGACCCAGCAGACTGATCAGACTGCCGAGAATGGAGAACGTGAACAGCGCACCGATATAGGGCGCAAATTTCCGGGATCCCTTGCCCATGGTATCCTCCACAAGATTGTAGACGGTCGTGACTGCCATTTCCGCAAGCACCTGACGCTTGGATATGTTCTGTGTTTTCAGATCCTTCGTCAGCCAGTGCAGGAGCAGAGCTACTGCACCGATGATGACCCAGCTGAGCAGGACGGATTCGGTGAAATTGATCGTCACGCCGAACACCTCAAAGGATGCAATGATCTTAGGACCGGAGACGCTGATCTCTGTTGTACCTTTAAAGAAATCACTGATATGCAAGGCTGATAACACCTCCTTTATTTTTTGGATTTTTGCAGTGTTTTCACACCGAACAGGAGCTTCGGATAGAGAAACGGCAGGATGACGCACAGTCCATTCACCAGCGGGAACACCATCCCGGCGGCGATGGCTGCGGATGCAACGACACAGCGCAGGATATAACCGCCGAAATCCCTCGTCTTACCGTGATAAACGGCATTCAGGACGCTGTGCCGCAGGAGCAGGAGGTTGCAGAGCATTCCCGCGCTTCCAATCAGCAGTCCGAGGGGAACAGCGGCATTCAGCCCCGTAAAAAGGAGCGAAATCAGCCAGACAAGCACATCCAGCACCAGTGTCCCGACCGCCGCAAAGCGCAGCTCCTTTTCCAATGTTTCCAGCTTGTCCGCCTCCCTGCCTGTAAAATGTCTTATGCAAGTTATTATATCATATTTTAAGCAGATATGCAAGGGATTTTTGAAATTTTTATCACTTTACAATGTAAAAAATCCGCTGATTTCCGTGCTTTCTATTGGCTTTTAAAATTTTTTTGATTTTTTTGAAAAAAGGGGTTGACAAACAGGGGGAGTTGTGCTATAATAATTAAGGTCGCTGATGTGGCACAGGTGGTAGCGCAACGCCTTGGTAAGGCGTAGGTCACCGGTTCGAATCCGGTCATCAGCTCCAATAAAACATTGGAAAATGGGCGTTTTCTCGGATAGAGAGAACGTCCATTGACTTTTATATATGGGTTGAGGACAATATGAGGACAATATTCATGTAAAAAGCAGTTAAAGCATACAAAAGGATACAAGAGGCTTTCCGTTTTCGGGAGGTCTTTTTTTATGCCTGTTTTTCCTCTCTGCGGCATTCCGTCCGGGTGATCAGCATACTGCCCAGAACCTCCGCCGCCTGTTCATCTGCTTCCTGGATGCAGTGGAGGTATTTATTCGTTGTGGAAATGTCGCCATGTCCGAGTCTTGCCTGTACCTGCTTCAGGTTTACACCCCCATACAGGAGCAGGGTTGCGGATGTGTGCCGGAGTGAATGGAATTTCCTGTGCTTCAGTCCATGCCGTTTCAGGAACTTGCTGAACTGCTTTGTCGGTGTCTGTGGGTTGAGGATCTCACCATTCCATTGTGTGAATACCCAGTCATTCCCGATCCACTGACTGCCCAGCTGCTCCGCCTGACGCTTTTTCTCTTCACGGAGCATCATGACGAGCTGGATGCAGTGCCGGTTTATGGATACTGTCCGGACTTCATAATCTTTCGGGGGCTTCACAGCGATCGGCTGAGCGGCGATCTTATAGGCGGATCGTTCAATGGTAACTTTGCCGTTATTATAGTCGAAGTCGCTGAACTTCAGACCGACCAGCTCCCCGCATCGTGCGCCGGTCATAATGGCAAGCTGCACGAGAACTTGAAACTGCAGATCTTCATCCTCCAGACATTGCAGCATCTCCGCCGCCTCCTGCTTGCTGAAAATCTCGATCTTGGGAGCTGTTACCTTCTGCAGGGCGAGCTTTTCAGCGGCTGCAGGGTTAGAGGGGATCAGATCGAGCTTGACCGCCTGCTTCAGGATGGACTGCAGGACGGTCAGTTTCCGGCGGATGGTTGCCTGTGACAGCTTCGGGTTCTCCGTGTCGAGTGTGCCGTCCTTCTTCTGCCGGACATCTCCCTGCAGGTACTGGATGAACTGCTGAACGTGTGCCGGCTTCAGATCCGTGAGCTTGATGTGACCGAGCAGGGGGATCAGCAGCTTCTCGATCGTGCGGGAGTAGTCCGCCCAGATGCGGGGAGCAAGCACATCCTTTTTGATTTCAAGGTACATCGGGCAGAAATCAGCGAACTTCATATTGTGGTTTACAGAGATCATGCCGTTTCTGCACTTCTCCTCGAAGAGAACCACCTGTTCATTCAGGGCTTTTTCCAGCTGCTTCGGCGTGAGCTTCCTGTCCGGTTTCCATGTCATTTCATAAGGGCGGAGCTGTTTGCCGGAGCTGTCATATCCTCTGGAAACTCTGATCCGGTAGGAGATGATTTTACCGGATTTGTTACGGCGTGGGGTTATGTTTGCCATTGTTTGCAGCCTCCTTCAGTTTCTTCAGAGCTTTGTATCTATCTGTTTTTTCATATTCTCCATAATATTCTTTCATTCGTTCTTCATGAGCAACAAGATCAGCATTATAGCTCTCACGCTCTTCTTTTATCCGGTTTTTGATCATTTCATCAGTTGCTTGTAAAATCCATAGCATAAAATCGTTCTTAATTTTTGGATCATCTACAAGCTCGTCAATGACATTTTTTTCATATCGGGGAATTGACAATGAAACTTTCTCTACAAGATCCATTAGTTTATTAGTAGCCATGAAATGAACGTATTTTTTATCTGGCATAAATATTTCTTTTTCAACTCCACTCCATGTGATTAGATTTAAAATGGAGTAAAATTCATTTTCTTGTAAAAGCAAATTCAACACATTTGAACCTGTAACTTTCTCGACATCGTCCATATCTTCAAAGTCTTTCTCTATAAATCTCCGTATATTGTCAATTGCCGCATCCGAAAGATGGAGATTATCAGAAACCACAGTATTCTCAGCTGAGCGTGAAATTGAATAACCTAAGAAATAAGAAACGGGTATGTTAAAATACTCACTGACTTTTACCAGAAAAACAATATCAGGAACTCTCTTTGCTGTTTCATAATAACTTAAAGCAGCTACGGAAATGCCTAATTCTTCCGCCATTTTCTTTTGCGTAAACCCGGCATCTATCCGTACACTCTTCAAACGATCCGCAAAAATTCTTGGGGTTTCTTCTGCAAAAATCGCATAATCATATTTATTGTTTTCTTCCATAATAACCTCTCGCTTTTCATTTTGATATCTAAATTTGTGAAATGGATATTAAAAAATTCACATTCGCTTGACTTCACTATCGTACGTGTGGTATAATTATAATATCAACAATCGTCATCCTCATTATAACACAGATGATGATTGAAGTCAAGAGTTTTTTGAAAAGGAGCTGATTCTATGGCAAACAAAGAAATTCGACAGTATGCAAAGGAAAAGGGCGTGCGGCTCTGGCAGTGTGCGGTGGCAATGGGTATTTCCGAGCCGACCATGACACGCAAACTCCGGACGGAGTTGACAGAACAGGCAAAGCAGGAGCTGATCCACATCATTGACCGGCTTTCTGAAAACGCCGAGCCAACAACTGACGAACTGAAAAAGGAATCTGCCGCATGAACCACAAAGAAAAACGCCCACCGGCGGCAACCAGTGAGCGTTAAGCAAACATGAACCAAAGCAATTATGAATCATGTTCAGCTCCTATTATATCATATTTGGGAGCTGAACGCAACCCCAAAAGGAGGGATTTATGCAGATTACAATGAACAACCCGCCTCTGATGCTCGGCATCAAGGAAGCTGCGGCACGTTTCGGCATCTCACAGCATTACTGCCGTCAGCTTGCCCTGTCCGGTACTGTGAAGGCAGTCAGAATCGGCAGAGGCAAAATTCTTGTGAACTGTGACAGTCTGGCAGCGTTCTTTGACAGTGCCACGATTCCGGAGCAGGCGGAAGAAACAGCTTCACAGCATGGTATTCAGCCGATTCCGGTCAAACTGTGAAAGGAGCTGTATTTATGAAAGACATTACAGATTTCATCCCCTATGGACGGAAAAATGCAATTTCACAGGAAAGCCTTGCAAAGCTCTGCAGCACGGACAAAAGAACCATCCGGAAGGCGGTAGAATGTGCAAGGCGGCACGGTGCAGCGATCTGCAGTGACAACAGCGGCTATTATTTTCCTGTAAATGCAGCAGAAGCAGTGCATTATGCTGTCATGCAGAAACGCAGAATCCGAACAGCTGCAATTGTGCTGAAACCGGTTGAAAAGTACATCCGGGAGCATAGAAAAAAGTAAACACAGCTTATAATTTCGTGGAAAGTTGCATTGATTATTGCAGCTTTCCATGTTTTGAAAGGATGTGAACAAATGCCAACTTCAAAAAGCTTTCTGTTCTATCTGGATAACAAGGAAATTCTGGAAATACTGTCGGATGCACAGCTTGGACAGCTCCTGCGGCATCTGATCGACTTTGCAGAAACAGGCATCAAAAAAGAGATAGAAGATCCTGCTGTATTTATGGCTTACCGCTTTATGACAGCACAGATGCAGCGGGACATGGAAAAATATGAGCAGAAATGCAGGAAAAATGCAGAAAATGCAAGAAAAGGCGGTGCGCCCAAAGGAAACCAGAATGCAATAAAAAACAAATTAACCGAAACAAGCGAACGGTTAAAAAAACAACCGAAACAACCCTATACAGATAAAGATACAGAAACAGATACAAATACAGAAACAGATATAGATATTTCTGTAAAGCCCACCCGTCACAAATATGGAGAATACAAGAACGTTCTTCTTTCGGATGAAGATATGCAGAAGCTTCAGGCGGAATTTCCGTATGATTGGCAGGAAAGAATTGAACGGCTTTCCGAATACATGGCAAGTACAGGAAAATCATACAAGGATCATCTTGCAACCATTAGAACATGGGCAAGGAAGGACGGAAACAGGCAGCAGACAACCAGCAACACCACAATACGGTCAAAACCGCCTGAAGGCAATGTGCAAGTTTTAAACGGCGTTTTTGAGATTTTGGAGTGATAGGCAATGTTTACAAGACTAATGGACGAAACCGCCGCAAAGGCGGCGGAAAAACGCAGAAAGGGTATAAATGGAATTGGATTTCTATAAAACACTGCAGAAATACGGATGGGCAATCAGTCAGAATCTTCATCCATCGCAAACAAAGAAACTGAATGAAGCTTTAAAAACTTACAATCAACAAGAGGATGTTTACATTGCCGATCCGTTTGTAAAGCTTGTTTTTGACATGATTGTTGCGGATTGGCTGTATCAAAAGGGAAGGAATACAGAATGACAGCGAAAACATACCTCCAACAGCTCCCCAAACTTAACCGGATGATCACAAACAAGGCACAGGAACAGCTCCAACTTCCAAAGGATTCTGCACAGCGAACAGTAATTGACAGTCATATTGTGGAGCTGTACAAGCAGAGAAACGCTATAATTGCTGTAATCGAGCAGTTGAAACCGGCTGAATACGACCTCCTGCACAAGGTCTATGTGCAGGAAATGCCCTTAAAAGAAGCGGCTTATCGGTGCGGAAAATCCTATTCATGGGCAACGACCACGCACAGCAGAGCCTTACAGCATGTGAAGGAGATTCTGAATTCACAAACCAACTAAAATCTCCCCAAAATCTCCCTATCACCTTACCAGAATCTTGCCACTCTTCAGAAAGGGGGGTATCCTATGGAAACGAATGAAGAACTTGCAGCAGCAATTCAGGACGGACAGCGGGAACTGATTCCTGTGTTATGGGATCGGGTGCAAAAACTGCTGTATGCAAAAAGTACCGGATTTTACTACATGCACACAGATACCTGTATTCGCTGCGGTGCAGAGCCGGATGATCTGAAGCAGGAATGCTTTCCTGTCTTCCTCAAAGCCCTTGAAGCATTTGACCGTCAGCGGGGGCTGAAATTTATGACCTACACAGCATACCCCCTTAAAAACGCCTTCAATGCCCTTCTGGGACTGCGAACGGAACGAGGAAAGCACGAGCCGCTGAATCATGCAGTGAGCCTTGATGCGCCTATAGATGCAGAAGACAGCAATTCCTGTACATTGCTGGAGCTGATCGAGGATGAAGCTTCAGCCGATTTTGTGCAGCGGATCGACAATGACGATGAAGCGGCATTTGTGCGGCGTATTGTGGATACCTTACCAGAGCCGGATAAATGCGTTATACGGGCTTTGTATTTTGAGAGTCTAACTTTACAGGCAACTGCCGAAAAGCTTGCTGTGAGCCTGTCAGCGGTGCGAAACGCTGAACAAAGGGCATTGAAACAGCTTCGGAAGAATCCGGAACTTCGGCGGATGTATCGGGAACAGATGCGCCATGAAGCATGGGTGTGGTTTTCACGGTTTGAGCATTCGCCGGAGTATTTCGATCAGTGCGGGAGAATGCGGGAACGGGTGGAAAAAGGTTAATAAATGTTAATAAAAGGGGGGAGCTGTAGGGCTTTCCTCTTTGTCGTATGGGGTTGAGAAAACCTGAAAACTATACAAAACTTGACATGAAGCGACAAGAAATAAGCTTGTATTTGCTGCGGTTCTTTGGTAAAATGGAAATAGAAGCTGTTTAGTTTTTATTATTTTTTATCATAAAGGAAGATACTTATGAAAAGAGAACCTGACAAATATTTGCCTGAAGTTCAGGTGTTTGAATTTCCGGGCTGGAAGATCACGGTACACCGTCCCGACATTACACCGGAAGAACGTGAAAGGCGAATGAAATTGCTCCATGATGCGGCGGCTTCGCTGCTACTTGAAAAAGAGAGGATGAACGCCAATGCTCTGGCTTCACAAAACTGCAGTTCTGATAAATGAAAAGAGGAGCTGTTCTTGTATAGCTCCTCTATACTCATTCTTCAAGCTGATGATTTCACCAGCAGCTTATAGATCAGATCAAGCAGTTCCAGATCTTCACATTTCTGCATTTCTTCATTGATTGCCTTGATGTAATCAGCTTTCAACTGTACGATTCCTCTTGTATCTATATCTTTCAATGTTGGTGCCTCCATAAAAAACTCCTTTCCAAAACATCTTGACATTCCGGAGCAGGTGTGCTATAATAACCTTGTAATCTGAACACCGGCTCCGGCTGGGTGTGTGCCTCTTACAGTATTTGCAGTACTGTAGGAGGCTTTTACATTGTTACGGTGATTCGTGCACCGTAGTTCTCAAACGCTCCATAGCCGCCTGTGATACGGAGCTGTTTGCCGGTGACTGTCAGTCCCTTGTCCATCATGGCAGCGACCACAGCAGCGACCGCCTGCGGCAGATAACCGAGCATTGCCTTGACCTTGCCTCTGACTTCTGCGATCACAGCAACGGCGTTCCGGTCGTGGGGGTTCTGCGGCTCACGGATCAGCTTCACAGAAATCAGCTCCGGATGATACTTAGCCAGCAGCTCCAGGACGTTCTGTCTGCCGTCAAAGCTGGTTCCGGTCACTCTGGTGCTCACGCTCTGGCAGCGGATCAGCTTCCATGCTGTGGACATTGCACAGGCTCTGATGTATCCGCTCTTGACGAGTCTGTTTGCGATCTGGCAGACCTTTCTGCGGATGTTCCTCATCATGGTGGTGTCCTCCTTTTATGTATTCCCGATTCTCACTCCGCCCGGTTGCTGGGGTTTCCTCTCGCTCTGGGTGGTGGCTGCTATCGGGTTTATATATATTATACACCTAAATTGAGTGTATGTCAATATATCAATATACACAAAGTTTGAGTGCACATCTTGTTCATGTTGTACACTTGAATTGAGTGCATAAATGTGATATAATTTTAGCAGGAGGTGAGCACATGCCGATTAAATACAAAATTGATGTTCTGGCAGCATTGAAAGAAGCAGGATATTCGTCATATAAGCTGCGGCAAGAGAAGATCTTCGGCGAAAGAACTATCCAGAAGATCCGAAGCGGCGAAATTGTAACGGCTGACAACCTTGCAAAGCTCTGTGAACTTCAGCACTGCCAACCGGGTGACATTCTGGAGTATGTGGAGGAATGAGCTGCAATGCAGGAGATACCGGAAAGCATAAAGTAATGGGCGGAAAGCGACCGTGACGCATGGGATCCCGACTATACCAAAGTCACCCCGCAGGAGGCTGCACAGCTTGCAGAGGCAGAGGAGGCTTTCGCAAGGGGCGAATGCGTTTCTCATGATGCAATTGACTGGGACTGATCAAATAAAAAGAGGGGAGCTGCACACAAACAGCTCCTCTCTATTCATTTATACCCCCTGAGAGCGTCCAGATTCATCCGTATGGCGTTTTCGGGGTTTATGCCGGAAGTAGCCATGAAAAGACAAGCCCCCCTTATAACGCATTCTGGAGGGCGTATGGCGGTATCTGTCAGAGCTGAATTTTCAGCCGATGTGCAGAATGGCACTCAATAAAAGTCAAGTCCGGAGCTGAACAGCTCCCCTTCTTTGAGAGAGCATTTTGAGGACAATATGAGGACAATAATGTCCTGAAACAGCATGACAACTCACAGCAAGCTAGAATAGCGAAACGGCGGAAAACAGGACTTTTCAAGAGGCCATAAAAAGCTGTGAAAGATTCAAACACCCTTTGGTAAGGCGTAGGTCACCGGTTCGAATCCGGTCATCAGCTCCAATCAAATATTGGAAAATGGGCGTTTTCTAAAATCGAGAGAACGCCCGTTGACTTTTTTGTGATATAGTTTTGTTTACCGCATGATTCCTTATGCACTTTGTGCAAGCGGAATCATCGCTAAAGGAACCTCCGGGAGATCGGAGGTTCTTTTTGGTGTTCCGGAAACTTCGGCTGTCTCATAAAATGATTTGTATTGTCAATCGGTCATTGCTGTATTCAGCAGTGATCTGCCCGCCCATGCGTTCCACAAGTGTCCGGGCGATGGATAAGCCCAGTCCGGTTGAACTGCGGGCAGATTCCACTGTATAAAACCGCTCAAAGAGCTGTTCCACCTGGATGGTGGACAGCTCTTTTGCTGTATTGGTGAACGTGATCTCGCCTGTATCGGAGAGTGTGATGTCCAGATCCCCATCGCTGTATTTCAGCGCATTGTTCAGCAGATTTGCGAAAATTCTTGAAACATAGTCTTTATTCAGATTTCTGATGATTTTTTGTTCTGTGATATGCACATCCGGAGCGATGCCGCGTTCATCCAGTGCGCCGTAATAGTCCATAATGCTGTCTTCCAGCACCTGCCCCACATTGACTTCATGCATTTCAGTTGCAGCATGGTCGGAAAGGATGACAGAATAGCGGAACAACTCCTCGGTGAGCTGCTTCATCAGATCGGTGCGGTCTTTCATAATAGACAGATAGCAGTCAAGCTTTTCCTTATCATCCGTTTTCTGCATCAGATCAAGGTAGCCGCAGATCGCTGTCAGGGGTGTGCGCAGGTCGTGGGAAATATTGGTGACGGCGTTTTTTAATTCGAGATTGCCATTCTGGTATTGAAGCTGCTGCTTTCTCAGCAGATCCAGCTGCACATTCAGCTCCGATGTGATCGTGCGAAGCTGTTGATTTCTTCCGGACATATAGAGTGAAATATTGGTATCCGCAGACAGCTTTTCCTTGATCTGCTCTGTTAAATCACGCAAATCTCTTTTCAGCAGCCAATTCTGAATCAGTGCAATCAGCACTGCTACTGACAGAAACACAATTATCCACTCTAACAATCAGATCACACCTTTTGCAGTTATATTATTTCAGACTCCGTTTTCGGAAAATCAGGGTACCGCCGGCACAAAGGAAAATCAAAAATCCTGCTTGATAATAGGGGAAAACGGACAGTCTGTTTGTATGCCGCTGATACTCCGCTTCAATAACCTTCCATTGGAGTGGATATACCGGGTCATACTCCAGTCGATCGCTATTCTTTGTGTAAAAGAAAATATCACGGGGTAAATACCAGAGTTGAAATTCATAGATGGGCTGCATGGGATTCACCCTGACAGCCTGTTCAAGAATATCCCTGCCCGGAGAGGAAATATAATGCAGATTCTCCGTCTGTACTATAGTTTCATGGTCCTTTCTGGAAAGTTCATAAATATACTGGTTTGTATCCAGGCGACATGCAATCTGAATGCCGCCAAGCATCATTGTGAACAGACAGACAATGCAGATCAATACAGAAGTCGTTCTTCTCTCGCTCAGCATACAGAACGTCAGAACAATACAGGAAACCACACCATAGACGAGTATCAGAGAGACAGCAAACGGAATTGTATATTCACCTGCCATGCCTGAAAAGGAGAGTGCGAGCATCATAAGAATGCCCTGTAAGATACCATAGAAAAAGTCTGCAATAAATTTACTCAGAAATATTTGGGTTTTGGTGTATCCTGCGATCAATTGATTTCTGAGCGTGCCATTATTCAAGGTATTGACTTCTATCGTGATCACAGATGCCATTGTACAGACAAGGGACACCAGATAAAAAAACGGAAAGAAATATTCAGAGCCTTGAAATTCATCGGTGTACATTTGCGGGATAAATATTGCAGATATGATGCCGATCATAATATTGATAAGTGTCACAGCATAAGCATCCCAGCGGAACAGAAACCGCTTACAGTGAATACGAATCAGATTTCTCATTTTGCTTCACCTCCCGCATTGCCAACCAGATTGATAAAGTAGTTTTCGAGACTTTCCTCATGCTCTGTGACGGAGAGCAGCTCACAGTGTGCTGCGGAAAGGGCTGATGAAAGCTGTGAGATCGGGAAGCTTCCGTATAGATTCGCTTCTGCTTCAGACAGGATCTCATACTCTGCGCCAAGCCCGTCCATGACCTGAGCAAGAATAGCTGTGCTTGTTACCTTCACATGAAGATATTTCCGGCATTTCGATTCCAGTTCTTCCGCACTGATCTCCTGTACAATGCTGCCATGGTCGATAAAACCGTAGTGTGTCGCGAGCTTTGCAAGTTCCTCCAGAATATGACTGGAAATCAGTACGGTGATATTCCTTTCACGGTTCAGACGCAGGATCAGCTCCCGCATTTCTATGATACCCTGCGGATCAAGTCCATTGATTGGTTCATCCAAAACCAGAAAATCGGGATTTCCGCAAAGTGCAAGCGCAATGCCGAGACGCTGCTTCATACCAAGAGAAAAATTCACAGCCTTTTTTCTGCCGGCATCCGACAATTGTACCAGAGAAAGAAGCTCGTCAATTCCGTCATAGGTGGGCAAACCAAGCATTGCATACTGCATTTTTAAATTTTCTTTGGCAGTCATATCTCCATAAAAAGCAGGCGTTTCCACCACCGCCCCCATACGCCGGCGTGATCTGGCAATTGCTTTGTCGGAGTTCTTCACACCATAAAGCGTGAAATCTCCGCTTGTTGGTTCCTGCAGTCCGCAGATCAGGCGGATCAGCGTTGTTTTTCCTGCACCATTTCTGCCGACAAAGCCATAGATCGCCCCCTTGGGAACATGCATCGTTACACCATCCAGGGCATGAAACCGGCGGTAAAACTTGCAGAGATCGTTTGTTTTCAGAACATAGTCCATAAGGTATCACCCTTCCTTTCTGAAAACAGTATACCATACAAAGGTCAAGAAACCGGTCAAAGAAAAGTCAAGATTTCGTCAAGATCTCATTCTGAATCCGATCCCGTAAACCGCTTCGATATAATCGGTTCCGCTGGCTGTCTGCAGCTTATGACGGATATTGCTGATATGCTGTTTGAGCGAACGTTCCGTACAGTCGGGGGTATCATAGCTGATCCTTTCAAGTATGGTGGTCTTCCCGACGGGCTGATCAGGATTCTGCATCAGCAGCTTCAGGATCGCACATTCTGTTCGTGTAAGCCGTATCTCTGTATTGCCGATCACAGCGGTCAGTGTATCTGTGCGGAGCGTCAGATCCCTGAAGGACAGCGTTCCCGCATCCGTTGTATTTCTGCGGAGCTGCACCGTGATCCTTGCCAGAAGCTCCTGAATTTCAAAAGGCTTTGTCATATAATCAGCAGCACCGCCAAGCAACAGCCCCACCTTATCGGCAGTATCTGCTTTGGCACTTACCACGATCACAGGAATATTCTGAATACGCGGCAGCAGCTCTTCACCGCTTAGTCCGGGGAGCATCAGGTCAAGCAGTATCAGATCGGGCTTTATCTGTGCCAGCAGTAGTAATGCTTCCGTTCCCGAATAGGCGTTTGCAACGGAATACCCCTCATTCTGGAGAACCTCAGAGAGCAGACTGCTGATATGCGGATCGTCATCAATGATTAAAATTCTGGACATTATCTCACCTCTTATTTATTGTATCACAATCTGAACAGGAAAGTCAATCTGTTTGTCAAAAAGAGGAGGGCACAGAGAAAGTTTATACTGTTCGCACGGTCTATGAACCAAAATTTGACCCGCATTTAACATCCCCCAAAAAATCCTAATACTTCTCCGTTTTCGTCCTGAAAATTTTACTTTTGTTTTACCGAAGCGAGGTTTTGAATTTTACCTGTGCGGGGTATAATAAAATCGTACCAAGAAGAAAAGTACAAACAATAAAACCCTATAGAAAAGAAGGATGATTCAGTATGAAAACAAGAAAAATCGCACAGGCAGCCGCTGCCTTGACAATGGTATCTGTCATGTTTACAGGATGTACAGTTGAGAACACCTCCATCACCGTCATCTCCCGTGAGGACGGCTCCGGCACACGCTCCGCATTCACCGAGCTGATGGGGATTCTGGCGGATGATGTGGACAATACCGTGGCAACTGCAGAAATCTCCAACAGTACAGCTGTCGTGATGCAGTCCGTGGTCGGCAATGAAAATGCCATCGGTTATATCTCTCTCGGCTCTCTCAATGATGAGGTCAAGGCAGTCAGCGTGGACGGCGTGGCAGCAACGGCGGAGAACATCGTGAACGGCACATACAATGTATCCCGTCCGTTCAATATCGCCACGAAAGAGGACATCAGCGAGCTGGCAGCGGACTTTGTGACCTATATCCTGAGTGCGGACGGTCAGGCGATTGTGGAGGAAGAGGGCTATATTTCCGTATCCGATGCAGAATCCTACAGCCCTGCAGGACTGACAGGAACAATCGTTATTGCTGGTTCGACCTCCGTTGCTCCTGTGATGGAGGCATTAGCGGACGAATACAAGGCTCTCAATGACGGCGTGACCATCGAGATCCAGCAGACAGGTTCCAGTGCCGGCATGACCAGCACCATTGAGGGGGCTTGCGACATCGGTATGGCATCCCGTGAGGTCAAGGACAGCGAGATTGCAGAGGGACTGATTCCGACCGTCATTGCGATGGATGGCATTGCCGTGATCGTGAATCAGAACAATGTCGTGGAGAATCTGACCTCTGAACAGATCAGAGGCATCTATACCGGTGAAATTACGGACTGGTCTGCTATTCAGTAATGGAGTGACTGGGTTCAAAGGGGCGATAGACCCTTTGGCGGGCAGCGGGGGCGCAGCTCTCGCCCTAAATCCCCCTCCCTCTGGGAGGGGGGCAGGGCCTTGCCAATCTTTGCACAACTTTCCAAAAGTTGCGGATATTCCCCCTTGGAGAGGAAAGGACGATACTATGTACAAATACAAAGAAAACATCATGCACGGCGTGTTCCTCATTTCCGCCTGTATTTCGGTGATCGCCGTTATCACGATCTGTGTGTTCCTGTTTGCAAACGGCATCCCGGCAATTGCAGAGATCGGCGTATTTGATTTCCTGCTGGGCAGGAACTGGAAACCGCTGGAAAACAGCTTCGGCATCTTCCCTATGATCGTGGGAAGTCTGTATGTCACAGCAGGTGCAATCCTGATCGGTGTGCCGATCGGACTGCTGTGTGCGGTCTATATGGCGAAATTCTGCCCGCAGAAGCTCTACAAAATCCTGAAACCCGCCATCGAACTCATGGCTGGTATCCCCTCCATCGTGTACGGATTTTTCGGGCTGATGGTGATCGTCCCCATGATGCGGAACATGATCGGCGGCAGCGGCAAGAGTATGCTGACGGCATCCCTGCTGCTTGGCATGATGATCCTCCCGACCATCATCGGCGTTGCAGAATCAGCGATCCGTGCCGTGCCGGAAAGCTACTACGAAGGATCTCTTGCACTCGGTGCAACAGCGGAGCGGAGTGTCTTCTTTGCCACGCTTCCGGCAGCAAAGACGGGCATCATGGCAGGCGTGATCCTCGGCATCGGCAGAGCCATCGGCGAAACCATGGCAGTCGTGATGGTCTGCGGCAACCAGAGCATCCTGCCCGGTGGTATTGCCTCCGGCATCCGCACACTGACGGCGAATATCGTACTGGAAATGGGCTATGCCGCCGACCTGCACCGTGATGCACTGATCGCAACGGCGGTTGTGCTGTTCGTGTTTATTTTGCTCATCAATACGCTCTTTTCCGTCATCAAGAACCGCTCGAAAGACTGAGGTAAACTATGGAACTTGCCAAAAGAACAATACTTCCGCAGAATGCACAGACAGCTGCATCCCCTGCGATCAACACCCGTACATGGAAACAGAAGCTCCGGGAATACAAGCACCAGCCCCTCTCTCTTCTGCTGCAGCTGCTCATGCTGCTGTCGGTGGTCATTTCCGCAGGCGTGCTGGTTACGCTCATCGGCTATATTCTGGTCAAGGGGATTCCGGCACTGATCGAATACAGCCCCTCCATCTTCGCATGGGAGTACAACAGCACGAATGTGTCCATGACACCGGCACTTGTGAATACTGTGATTATGACAGTACTCTCCCTCCTCCTTGCCGTTCCGGTCGGCATTTTTGCGGCAATCTATCTGGTGGAATATGCAAAACGTGGCAGCAGACTTGTGAAAATCATCCGCATCACAGCGGAAACCTTGTCCGGCATCCCTTCCATTGTGTACGGTCTGTTCGGCTATCTGCTCTTTGTCATCACGCTGGGAATGGGCTATTCTCTGATCGCAGGTGCGATTACGCTGGCGATCATGATCCTCCCCCTCATCATCCGCACGACGGAGGAAGCACTTCTCTCCGTGCCGGATTCCTACCGTGAGGGAAGCTTTGGCTTGGGTGCAGGACGGCTGCGGACGGTATTCATGATCGTCCTGCCCTCTGCCATCCCCGGCATTTTAGCAGGCGTGATCCTTGCGATCGGCAGAATCGTGGGCGAGAGTGCTGCACTGATCTTCACCGCCGGTACATTCGCAGCAGTCCCCGACAGCCTGACGGATTCCGCAAGAACGCTTTCTGTGCACATGTATGCCCTGCTTTCCGAGGGACTGTACACAGAACAGGCACATGCGGCAGCAGTTGTTCTGCTGGTGCTGGTGGTCGGAATTAACGCATTGTCAGCATTTGCGGCGAAGAAACTCGCTGGCAAAAGTGAATAAGGAGAACTATCATGGATAAATTCACCATCAAAAATATGGAACTCTACTACGGCGATTTCCAAGCCCTCAAGGGCATAGACCTGAACATCGCCGCGGGCGAAATCACCGCTTTCATCGGACCATCCGGCTGCGGCAAATCCACTCTGCTCAAATCCCTCAACCGCATGAATGATCTGGTGGAGGGATGCAGGATCACAGGCGAAATTCTCCTCGATGGGGAGGACATCTACGGCGACATGGACATCAACACCCTGCGCAAGCGCGTGGGCATGGTGTTCCAGAAACCCAACCCATTCCCCATGAGCGTGTACGACAATATCGCCTATGGACCGAGAACACACGGCATCCGCTCGAAAGCGATGCTTGACGAGATCGTGGAAAGATCCCTGCGCAATGCCGCGATCTGGGACGAGCTGAAGGACAGACTCAAGAAAAGTGCCCTCGGACTTTCCGGCGGTCAGCAGCAGAGACTGTGCATCGCGAGAGCCTTGGCAGTTGAGCCGGAAGTTCTCCTCATGGACGAACCGACCTCCGCCCTTGACCCGATCTCTACATCCAAGATCGAGGATCTGGCGGTGGATCTGAAAGAGAAGTACACCATCATCATGGTGACCCACAACATGCAGCAGGCAGCGAGAATTTCCGATAAGACAGCATTTTTCCTGCTCGGCGATATGGTGGAATGCGGAAAGACGGAAGAGCTGTTCTCGATGCCGAAGGATAAGAGAACAGAGGATTACATTACAGGACGTTTCGGATGATGGGAGGATATTATGAGAATACACTTTGATGAAATGCTTTCCATGCTCCATATGGAAATGATCAGAATGGGTACACTCTGTGAGGATGCCATCACCTGTGCTGTCAAAGCACTGCTCGACAATGATGCAGAAATGGCAGAGAATGCATTCGCGGCAGAACGTGCCATTGACGAAAAGGAACGCGAGATCGAAGCCCTCTGCATGAAGCTCCTGCTCCAGCAGCAGCCGGTGGCAAAGGATCTGCGCACGGTCTCCTCTGCGCTGAAGATGATCAGCGATATGGAGCGTATCGGCGATCAGGCGGCGGATATTGCCGAGATGACGGGTTTTGTCGGCAGTGAACATGCTTTCGGCAAGGTGCATATCAAGGAAATGGCACTCGAAGCCATCGCCATGGTCACGGGCAGTCTGCAGTCCTTTGTGGATCAGGATATGGAAGCAGCACAGGCAGTCATTGCGGCGGATGACAGGGTGGACGCGCTGTTTTCCAAGGTGCGCCGCGAGCTGATCTCCCTGATCGCAGAGCAGCCCGAAAATGGCGAAGCCTGCATTGACATTCTGATGATTGCAAAGTATCTCGAACGCATCGGCGACCATGCGACCAATATTGCGGAATGGGTGGAATATTCCGTGACAGGGGAGCATAGGAGTGCGGGAAAGGCGGATTGAAGCCTGTTTGCATTAAAATCTGATACACATTTTTTCGCTCGAATCGCCCTTTGGACTTTTGTTCAAAGGGGATTTGACAATTTGTTTTCTATGTGGTATAATAAAATAGAAATGGATGTGGCGGAACTGGCAGAAGCACCAGATTTTGGTTGCATCACTACAGTGTCAGATACGAGAGGTAATCAGAAAGGCTGTGTGGCGTTATGAATTACAATAAAATTTTGTATGATGTTACTGCCATGCTTCTGTTGCTGCAAGTCCAGATGAAAGAGTACAGTTATTCCACAGTCGTTTCCCGCTATTTTTGTGAGTGTGGTTATTTAAGCGCGAGAGATCCCGAATATGCGGCGGTCGAAGCACTTGCGATACTGCTGTCACTGGAACGAAATGGTGTTCCGATGTCCACCAAAATGATGGATGAACTTGAAAAATGTATTCATTGTATTGATGCTGAGTTTATTTCCACCAATATTGCGGATGCTGACAGAAAGCAGTTTGAAGATGATCTGGATACTGTCCGATCTGTTCTTCATTGGTATCGGACAACTGATGGAAAATTGACATAGTGAAAGTTCATTTATTGCATTTATCCTCTGCAAGCTTTCGGCAGGTAAAATTGAGAGCAAACCCCAATATGCGAGTATGGCGGAACTGGCAGACGCACCAGATTTTGGTTGCGTCACTACAGTGCATTGATCCTCTGCAAGCTCTCGGCAGGTAAAAATCGGAGCGAAATTGAATATGCGGGTGTGGCGGAACTGGCAGACGCACGAGATTTAGGTTCTCGCGCCGCAAGGTGTGCAGGTTCGATTCCTGTCACCCGCACCAACGAAATCCCTCGGAATTCCGAGGGATTTTTCATTTGTTGATGCAGAATTCAATTGGCACCAGATTCATATTGCACACAAGGTACGCCTTATGCGTATGCCTGTTTCATGCTGATTCCCCCTCCACATACACCGCCACACTATCCTCAAAATCCCCATTGAACTCCAGCCTGACATCAAGACTTTTATCCTCATTCTGGTGCACATAAACCGTTTTCACCAGCAGACGCAGATTCGCATCGCTGATGTGCTGTTCCTCCATCATCTTCTCCAGCAGGTCTGCCGTCGTTTTCAGCTCGTTGCGTCTCCGCTTGCTGACTTCATCGAACTGTTTGCTCTCCTCAATCTTCTGCTGGAGGTCGGCAATTTCTTCCTCACGCTTGGTGATCATGTTGTTGTAAACCGAAGCGTGTTCACGGTCGGAGATTCGCTCTATAATCAAATCTTCGATCTGCTGGCGGAGGGATGCGATTCGTTCCTTGTACTGCTCGATCTTTCGCTCATACGCAGGCTTTTGCCTCTGCCAGTCACGCACGATTTTATCGTATTTCTTGCTCTGTTCCTGAATCCGAATCAGCAGCAGTCTGACTTCATCATAAATCACCTCATCAAGCTGTGATTCATGGATTCGATGTGGTGTACAGTATTCCTTGCCATAGCGATGGTGACTGTTGCATGTGTACTCTACCCATTCGTTATTGCCACATTTTCTTTGCTTCGCAATTAAAATTGCTCCGCATTCCGCACATTTTATCATGCTGCAATAGCGGTGAATCTTACGATTTGCGGATGCCCTGATGTTGCCTTGCTTGTGGTTTTCAAGAAGCAGCTGTGCCTGTTCAAAGGTCTGCTTATCAATAATTGCAGGGAGGTAATTCTCATGCCGGAATTGCTCTTCCACAGGCACGGTGCTTTTGGTTTTGTAAATCTTGCTCGTTACGGTCTTATGATTCACCAGCGTTCCGGTATAGATTTCATTCTCAAGAATACGTTTTACAGAAGTCTGCACCCACAGAAATTTCTTACACAGTTTTGTGCGTGTGGAACTGATTCTGCGGTGGGAAAAGTATTCCGGAGACTTGATTCCTCTTGCGTTGAGCTGTTTGGCAATGGCAGATATGCCGTAGCCCTCCAGATACTTCTGAAAAATCTCTCGGACAATATCTGCCGCCACTTCATCAATCAGAATCTCATTGGTGTTCCTGTCCTTATAATAACCCATGGGCAAGTTTACAATCAGTCCAGTCTTCTGCTTCTGACGGATACCTGTCTTAATCTTCTTGCCGATGTCTTTTGCATAGAAATCGTTGATGATCTGTTTCATTCCGATGAGTAGATCGTCATTATCATTGAAGCTGTCAATGCCCTCTGTAACGGAATACACTCGCACATTATTCTCACGCAGGTGGTCAATGAAGAGCGCTGTCTGCGTTCGATGACGACCTAATCGGCTCAGGTCTTTTACAAGTACAACATCAACCTTGCCCTCATCCACAGCATTCTCCAGTTCCGCAAGTCCTTTTCGGTCAAAGGTCATACCTGAAACATTGTCATCGCTGCTTTCTCCAACGATTTCATAGCCCTGCTGCTCTGCATAATCAACCAGAATCTGACGCTGATTGTACAGACTGTTCATTTCCTCGTCCTCATCACGGGACAAGCGGTAGTAAAGCCATGCTTTCATTTTATCATCCTCCTTTGGCAGGTACGCTGTGTGGTGCCTGCGTTACCACAGACAATACCACACAACCTCCTGCAAGTCCAGCGTTTACGCCGATTTCTCAGTTTTTTCTACGATAGCAACAGAATCATCCTGTTCAGCATTGGCAATACTACACGAATTCAGATACTCGTGAATCATGGACTCCATGAAGCGGTCGAACTCCTTGCTGTTGCCATTGTACTGAACGGTGACTGTGTTGATTTTCGGAACTTCAATTTTTCTTGCCAATCTATCAGCCTCCTTGTTTTCACGTCATAAGTTGATTTGCTTACACACATTTTTAGATCGTCCTTTCATCTTAATTTTGTTTTGTGGAGAATTACCCCATGTGCATCCCCAACGCTTCCTTGCGCCTGATTTCCTCTGCCAGCACCTTGCTGTCGCTATGACGTTCGATGTCCTCATCTTCCTCTGGCTCATCTATTATCGCAGCCACATCTGCAATACCAACGCTTGCAGCCACCGGCACAAAATGTTAGAATAATCTAAAAGAGATGAGAACAATGCAAGTGATGCTGGCTGGGTATCTGTTGATCAGAATTACTCTATGGATAGACTGTGCCGATCATTTCACAAGGATTTCTACGTTTTAGCCGGTTGGGTTCAGGCGACTGACTACCCGTATGACGCACCAGCTTGTTGTTCCTTGTGAACTATGAGTCATCTCTGTTACAGGAGGTTTTGCTTATGAATACAATCCCTGTTGTAGGAATCGATGTCAGTAAGGAATTCAGCGATTTCTGCATCCTTTCTCCGGAAAATGACGTGTTTTCCAGAGGAAAAATCTATCATCACCCCGCTTCCATGGAAAAGGCTCTGAAGCTGTTTGCATCTGCAGAAGAAGCATTCGGCATGAAGCCTGTCTGTATCATGGAATCTACAGCGTACTATCACAAAATCCTGCTGCGATTCTTAAATGCTCGTGGCTTCAAGGTGATCCTTATTAACCCGATGCAGAGTAAGGCGATCAAAGACTTTAACATCCGCAATGTGAAAACAGATAAAGTGGATGCCTACAAGCTGGCACTGCTCTACCGAATGAAGATTATCAGACCATCCATTGTTCCCGATGCATTGATTCAACAGCTTCGTGATCTATGCTGCAATCATTATGAACTCAGTGATCAGCTTGTTGTTGCCGAAGCTCGGATCCGTTCCGGTGTTGAACAGATTTTTCCCGGGTACGCCAAAATCTTTTCCAGGATCTCAGGTCAGGCATCTATTGCGGTGTTATCTGCATATCCAACGCCTTTGGAAGTGCTTCGTGCAGAGCCGGAAGACATCACAACAACGATCATGCATGCAACTCGGCGTGGACAAACATGGTCAGAAAATAAAGCCTCTATGATCGTTGCTGCTGCAAAAAATGCAATTAAGATTACCGAAGAATCCAAAGTATATGGTGCAATCATCAGAAGCATTGCCGCAGTTGTACAGACACTGAAACAATCCATCAGGGAAACAGATCTCATGATTGAGCAATTGGTGGAAGAAAACGAATCCCTTCGTGAAAACAGAATGCTCCTGACAACCATTCCGGGAATCGGGAACCTGACAGCTGCTGTTCTGATTGCGGAAACAGGTGATTTTGATCTGTTCAAGAATGCCAAAGCACTGGCGGCTTTTTATGGTGTGGATCCGGTGGTGAAACAATCGGGCACGACTTGCTGTCGGAGTACAAGACTTAGCAAACGAGGATCCCCTCTGGTGCGGAAAATGCTGCGAATGATCGCACATAATAATATCCACAGATGTGCAGGCGGTAAAATGATTAACCCTGTATTGGCGGAGTATTATCAGCAAAAATGCACCTGCAAAAGCGCAAAAATAGCAGAATGTGCAGTGATGCGAAAGTTAGTTGGCATCATCTTTGCTGTCATGCGTGACCGCAAACCCTTTGAACTGCGGATGCCGGAAGAACATCGGAACATTATGAAGCAAAACTGTATTTCGGCGGTTGCATTATCCGCATAATATCATCATTTTCATAACGCTGCAGACCTTTTGAAACGTGAATCTCAAAAGGTCTTTTTGTCGTGCATCAGTGTTTTTCTAAATCACACAGAAATATTTTTCAAAAACACTTGACTTTGCTTTGCCGGTCTCTCAAAAGAGAACTCTCCCGAAGTTCCACATCCCTCTGTCTGATCCTC
The DNA here is from genome assembly GCA_045578805.1 of Oscillospiraceae bacterium. GTDB lineage: Bacteria > Bacillota > Clostridia > Oscillospirales > Ruminococcaceae > UBA3855. Next base: position 1,246 of record JAZNKY010000042.1, on the reverse strand, counting down.
GTATTTCAACTACGGGCATCATCCGCCCACAAACGCCCCACGTTCGCCTGTGTGCCGTTCTGTGTGGAGTCCCGATAAACTGCCCCACAGCGATTCCGAGAGCACAAATCGCTTACAGTGCCGACAGGGTCAACAAGAATATTACAACCAGTTTTCCTCTTATCGGCACGGCTGTTTTCACGCTGTTTCGACGTTTCTCACAGGGTCAACAGCAGAAGGAGAAGACACATCGGTTTTGTCGTCACTGTCGTCACGACCGTCACCGAAGTACTGCGCCTGTATCTTTCGGACACCATTGCTGCGCTTCATCTCAAACAGTACGTCCTGTTCCAGCAGCCGCTGTGCGCTTTGCAGAATCTTTCTTGAAACAACATTCGGAATATACTTTTTCTTTGTGTGCTGATTGATTTTATCCGTCAGCTCCGTCGGCGTTCCGAGAAAACTTTTTGCTTCTTTCATGACTCTGACCATTGCGGTAATGATTTCATCATCAAATTGTTCCGGCGATACACAGCTATCTGCAATGATTTTCCAACGATGTGCATTGAGCTGCACTTTCAGTTCACGGCTTTCAATATCACGTCCTTCACAATACAGCGTTGCATCATGCGTTGCTTTGTCTTTCTCAATGAGAACCAAAGCTCCGTCCGCACAGCCACGCAGACCTGTTGAGCCAGAGATCATATTGAAAGGATCACTATCCTTGCATTTTCTTGTGTGATGCACAAGGAGAATAGTAATCGCAAGCTTATCTGCCAGTCGTTTCAGCGATGCAAGCTCGGTGTAGTCTGTTCCGTATGCTGATTCTTCACTGCTGCGAATTTTTTGCAGCGTATCAATGACAACAATCTTTAAGTCACGATGTGCAAGATAGAATTGTTCTATCTGCTGTTCCAGACCATCGCCGATGGTATCTGCAAGCAAAGAGAAATACAGACTGTCCGTCGGCTCATTCGTCAACTCGTACAGTCGGTTCTGCAATCGCACCTTGTTATCCTCAAGGCAGAGATACAATGCTGTACCTTTTGCAGTGCGTTGTCCGAGCACAGTTTCTCCCTTTGCAACCGACAGGCAGATATCAAGTGACAACCATGACTTGCCGATTTTTGGTGCGCCTGCAAAGAGATACAGTCCTTGTCCAAGCAGATTTTCCACGCTGAACGGAATCGGTGCAATGGGTGTGGACATAATTTCCTCACAGGAAATGGTTTGTAATGTTTGCATTTGCATTCCTTCTTTCTTTTTT
>JAZNKY010000041.1:0-6475 GCA_045578805.1 Oscillospiraceae bacterium | reverse complement strand
CAGCACCCTCCATATATAGCCCCTCCCCTCGGGGAGGGGTTGGGGTGGGGGCAGTTTTGCTATGCTAACTCCAGAAAAAGTATCTATATTTAATTGCTGGAATAATAAAACGCGATAGTGGATGCAAAAGGCGACAGCCTTAATGGAGGTTATATGAGCAACCGTTTAGCGATAATTTTACCTGATAATCTATCTGATAATATCCTTGGAGATATTCGTAAGAAATATAATTTTGATCTTATCCCATCTAATAATCAATTTTTGAAAGCGATGTTGGAAAATAATGAAGCATTATTCTACCTGCATACATATGGTGAAGAAACTGGTATTACAAGATATTCTCAATATATTGCTCACTTCACAAATATTGAAGAAATGATTGATACATGGGGATTTGATGTGTATTATCGGACGATAGCATCTGTAAATCAAAAATGGCTAAAAGATGCTAATGACTGGGTTAATATTATACGTGAAATCAAGAATGAGTATAAAGTTGAAACACTGGGGCTAATTAGCTTGCATACTGAAGATTTAATAGATAATGTTATTTTCAAACCAAAAGAAAGAAGGGAGATCAAAATTTCAAATATGAATGCGATAACTTTAATGAAATGCCAAACTGAAATTATCTATATGTTTATTTAATCAAGGAGAAAGAATATGAAAACACTGATCGTCTACTATTCCCTTGAGGGAAACACTGCATGGATGGCGGAACGGATCGCAGCGAAACTGTCCGCGGATCTGCTCCGGCTCGTCCCGAAAAAAGCATACCCCGACAAGGGCTTCCGCAAATTCTTCTGGGGCGGCAAAAGTGCCATGATGAAGGAATCCCCCGAGCTGGAACCGTACACCGCAGAGCTTTCCGGCTATGACCGCATTGTTTTTGCGTCACCAGTCTGGGCAGGTACCTTTGCACCGCCTCTGCGGACGTTCATCCGGAAGGAATCGCCCAGGGAAAAGCAGTTTGCCTTTGCCCTTTGCAGCGGCGGAGGCAGCCCGGACAAGGCGTTCGCCGGACTTTCGAAGCTGCTTGGCATGACGGAAGATGTCCCGACACTGCACCTGATCGATCCGAAAACCTCGCCGAAAGAAGAAAATGACCTGAAAATTACGGAATTTTGCAGGAAACTCCGTGTATAACCGAATAGAGAATCATATGAAAGGAGCCGCTTTATGAATGTTACAATCGAACAAATGGCAGAGCAATTGAAAGCACGCGAAGAGATCCGCATCATCTATCATATCCGTCCCGACGGCGACTGCATCGGTTCTGCCTATGCACTCGCACTTGCACTGCAGTCGCTGGGCATCCGCTGTGATGTGCAGGGACGCGACGAGGTACCGCCCATCCATCGCCCGATGACGGATGCTGTGCGGATGGATACCCTTACCGATCCCGCGTATCTTGCAGTGGACTGTGCTGCACCGGCGCGGACGGGAACCTTTGAGAAGATGCACTATACCTTCTGCATCGACCATCACAGAAATAATTCCATCGAAGCCGATTTCAAGTATGTGGAACCGGACTGCGGCGCGTGTAGTGAGATCGTTTATAAGATCATCCGCGCAATGGGCGCGGAGGTCACAAAGCCGATCGCCGATCTGCTGTATACTGCGCTGGTGACGGATACCATGTGCTTCCGGACGAGCGACACCAACCGCCAGTCCTTTATGACAGCGGCAGAGCTGGCAGACTGCGGCGCGGATATTTTCGGCATCGGCAGGCGCAATATGTTCATCAAGACTCCCCAGCGTCTGCATATTGAGAAGATCCTGACCGACAGCTTCCATTTCACCTGTGACGACCGTATCGTGACCGGTATCATCACGCTGGATGACCTGAAAACCGCCGGGATCCTGGATTCCGAGCTGGAGGGGATCAATTCCCACGCGGAGCGTATCGCCGGCATCCGCATCTCCGTTACCATCCGGGAGCTGCCGGACGGGCGCACAAGATGCTCCACAAGAACCAACGGCAACATCGCTGCCAACGCGATCTGTGAGCGGCACGGCGGCGGCGGTCATCTCCATGCCGCGTGCTGTGACCTTGATACCGATGTGCTTCATGCAAGGGAGATCATGGAGCAGACCTGCCGTGAATTTCTGGAAGAGGAGGAAACCATATGATCTATACACCCCTGACAAAGAAAGCCATGAAGATCGCCTATGCAGCGCACCATGGACAGACGGACAAGACCGGAGTTCCCTACATTTTCCATCCGATGCACCTTGCGGAGCAGATGGAAGACGAAGCCGCCGCCTGTGCCGCACTCCTGCATGATGTAGTGGAGGACACCGACCTGACATTTGCAGATCTCAGGGCGGAGGGCATCCCCGAAGAAGTACTCGAAGCCCTGCAGCTCCTGACCCACGATCCGGCTGTTCCCTATATGGAGTATGTGGAAGCGATCCGCCCGAATCCCATCGCAAGAGCCGTCAAGCTTGCCGATCTACGCCATAACAGCGACCTCACAAGGCTCGACACGGTGGACGAGAAAGCCATGCAGAGAAATGAAAAATACCGCAAAGCTATCGCACTTCTGACAGAATGAACCATAGGATCCTCTTTGCTGTGAGCAGGGAGGATCCTTTTTGTTCCCCCACTCCTTCCCGAATTTTCTGTTCCGCTTGCATTCTCCCCGGAGATATGGTATAATAGGACTTGAAAAAAGCAAATAATATATTTAGTCCGGTAATCAAAAGTCGATAGTAGATTCCAAAGGCGATAGCCTTTGGCGGGTGGAGGGTGCGCAGCACCCTCCATATATAGCCCCTCCCCGAGGGGAGGGGTTGGGGTGGGGGCAGTTTTGGAGTGCTGACCTCAGAAAAATACCTATATTAATTGCCGGAGTAATAAAATGAAGGAGAATGCAATATGAACGATTTCAGAGAGATCAGAAACGCTTATACAAAAGCACGCCGGCAGGAGCGTATGGTATTGGCGGATTATCTGAAAAGTCATGGATTTTCTGTAACGACTGGCGGCGCAAGCGGACAAGGGCGGACGAATTATACTGCCGGCGGAACGCTGTCCGTCCCTTATGATCTGTCCAACTGGATCTGGCTGGACGCATCGCTTGATGATGTAAATTTCTTCATCTCATTTCAGCCTTTTGACAGCGATCCGAACAGCGGAAACTTCCATGTTCTGTATGATCGCATCGGCGTATATATGTATACGGGGAAATACTGTGCAGAGGATGCACGGAAGCTTATGCGGATTACCCCTATTGATCTTCCGCTGGATGCTGAAAAGTTGGAAAAGATGGAGCAGATTCTGCGGGATGCAGCAGGAAAGTGAGGGCGCAGTATGAAATTCCACACCTTCGGTCAGCCCTCCTCTCCCGTGATGCTTCTGATCCACGGAACGCTCACGCCTTGGCAGATCTGGGGAACGCAGATCGCGCATTTTTGCCGTGAATACTATGTGGTCGCCGTGGCTCTGGACGCGCACACGGAGGAGGAACGCAGTGATTTTGTTTCCATCGAACAGGAGGCAGCAACCATTGAAGCCTGGCTCGGCGCACAGCAGATGCAGGAGATCTACGCCGTCTGCGGCATTTCGCTGGGCGGTGCGATCGCACATCAGCTCTGGCAGAACCAGAAGCTGCATATCCGCCATCTCGTGCTTGACAGTGCGCCGCTGCTGAAATTCGGCAGACTGCCGGAATGGTGCATGACTCGCAGCTATCTGCGCATCATCGCCGGTTCCCGCAGACGCGACCCCAAGGTGCTTGCCGCCTTTGAGCGAGACTTCCTCCCCGGACAGTACCTGGAAAGCTACCTGAAGATCGCCGATCTCATCACCGTGGATTCCATCCGGAATATGCTTGCTTCCGTCTGTCGTTATGCGTTTGCAAAAGGCATAGCCTCCGATACGCGCATTCTGTACCTCCACGGTAACAGGGACTCGGAATGGTTTATGCGCAGAACTGCACAGCGGATGCAGAAACACTATCCCGCAATGGAGGTGCGCTGCCTGACCGGCTGCGGTCATTGTGAATATGCCATTTACCAGCCGGAAAAATGGCTGGATATTGTAGAAAACTGGATGCAGCAGAAGCCGCGTCCGTAATCTGGAGGTTATTATGAAGAGAGAACGTTTAGGCAGCCGCCTGGGCTTTATCCTGCTCAGTGCCGGCTGCGCGATCGGAATCGGAAACGTCTGGAAGTTCCCCTATATGGTCGGACAGAACGGCGGCGGCTTGTTCGTGCTGATCTATCTGTTCTTCCTCATTGTGATCGGTGTTCCCGTCATGACAATGGAATTTTCCATGGGACGCGCCAGCCAGAAAAGCCCTGCACGCATGTATCAGGCATTGGAGCCGGAGGGTACAAAATGGCACTGGCACGGACTGGTTGCCGTCCTCGGCAATTATGTCCTCATGATGTTCTACACCACGGTCTGCGGCTGGATGCTGCGGTATTTCGTGGATACGGCAAAGGGCGATTTCGTGGGACTGGATACCGCCGGTGTCGGACAGCATTTCAGCAATATGCTTGCAGATGCCCCGATGCAGGTGCTGTATATGGCAATTGCCGTTCTGATCGGCTTTGCGGTCTGTGCGATCGGCCTGCAGAATGGTCTGGAAAAAATCACGAAATGGATGATGATCGCCCTCATCTTCATCATGATCGTGCTGGCGGTCAATTCCATTTTCATGGACGGCGGCGAGGAGGGACTTGCATTCTATCTCCTGCCGAGCCTTGAACGGATGCAGGAAGTGGGACTTGTGAATGTCATTGTTGCGGCGATGAATCAGGCATTCTTTACATTGAGTCTGGGCATGGGTGCAATGGCGATTTTCGGCAGCTATATCGACAAGGATCGTGCGCTGATGGGCGAGGCGGTGAATGTCGCACTGCTGGATACGTTCGTGGCACTGTCCTCCGGTCTGATCATTTTCCCTGCCTGCTTTGCCTATGATGTGGAGGTCGGCAGCGGTCCGCCGCTGATCTTCATCACCCTGCCGAATATCTTCAATCATATTCCGCTGGGAAGACTCTGGGGAAGCCTGTTCTTCGTATTCATGAGCTTTGCGGCACTCTCGACGGTGCTGACCGTATTCGAGGGAATCCTCGCCTGCACGATGGATATGTTCGGATGGAGCAGAAAGAAATCCTGCCTGATCAACGGCATTCTCATGTTTGTGCTGTCCCTGCCGTGTGCATTGGGATTCAACATTCTGAGCGGATTCCAGCCGTTCGGTGAGGGGACAAGTGTCCTCGATCTGGAGGACTTCATCGTCAGCAACCTGATCCTTCCCATCGGCTCCCTGGCATTCATCCTCTTCTGTACGCATAAAAGGGGCTGGGGCTGGAAGAATTTCACGGACGAAGCCAATGCCGGAAAGGGCTTGAAGGTGCAGAAATGGATGCGCATCTACCTGAGCTATATCCTCCCCGTGATCGTAGCGATCCTGTTTGTGGTGGGGATCTATAATTTCTTCCGTAAATAAGAATTTGTGGAGGGATATATGAAAGTCAATTTCTACGAAACAGTAGACGATAAACTCTTAAAGTTTGCTGTGATTATATCGAAGCACGGTGGCAAATGGGTATTTTGTAAACACAAAGAACGAAACACCTATGAAATACCTGGTGGACATAGAGAACTAAATGAATCTATATTGGAAACTGCAAAACGAGAACTTTCCGAGGAAACTGGTGCACTACAATTTGATATTGCTCCTATCTGTGTTTACTCTGTGATTGGTAAGAACAGAGTGAATCAAAGTGGCGAAGAAACTTACGGTATGCTATTCTTTGCAAATATTCAAACATTTGAAAGTGAATTGCATAGTGAAATGGAAAGCATTTCTTTTTTTGATACCCTCCCCACAGAATGGACGTATCCACTTATTCAGCCACTACTGATTGAAGAATACCTGAAACGGAGAAAGAACGAATAAATTCCAATTTATCATCAAAACAATCAAATCCAGAGAAGAAATCAGAACTTCTCTGGATTTTCTTCTTTATGATACTATTACTCTGTCAATTAAAGGTCAATAATGGATTCAAAAGGCGATAGCCTTTGGCGGGTCGCGGGGGCGCAGCCCCCGCTCTAATCCCCCCTCCCTCCGGGAGGGGGCAGGGGGTGGGGCAGTTTTGGAGTGCTGACCTCAGAAAAAGTATCTATATTTAATTGCCTGAGTAATAGCATGACCATCTCATTCACCGCTTCAGTGGTTATTTCTGCAAAACTTTGTGAAAATATTGACAATTCCCCTCAAAAATGATAGAATAGAAAAGTAAAAAATAAAAGGGCATCTCTAAAAACCGGAACACGAGCAGAATTTCGTACATGACTGGTATCAGATGCGAAGAAACAAGGTGCAGACATACAGGCTCATATCTAACGCCTGTATACCATTCATGTTCAAACAGCATCCTGTCTCACATTCAGGCATACTTGATGTATTCCAAAATTTTCTGACGCAGCAGATGATGCCAGTCATAGAAATTC
>JAZNKY010000040.1:0-2068 GCA_045578805.1 Oscillospiraceae bacterium | reverse complement strand
ATATAGCCCCTCCCCCGCTGGGGGAGGGGGAGGGGTGGGGGCAACTTTGGTGCACTGCCCCAGAGAAAAAGACTTTTTCTACAAGCTGTGATCGTCCTGTTCCCCAATAGGACGATCTTGCTTTTTGTACAAAATTGACTTTAAAACATCAAAAATATATTGCAATTATGAATAAAATATGATATAATAAACCCAATCCGCCTGTTCCCGTGCAAAAATGAACAGGCTATCAAAGAATGGGGGAATATCTATGAAAAACACAAACCGTATCATTGCAGGAGTCCTCAGCATGATGCTTGCTGCATCGGGTATGACGCTCACCGCCCATGCGCAGACGGAGCCGGAGTATTACGGCGATGTCACCGGCGACAAAACGCTTTCCGTGGAGGACGTTGTCCTCCTGCAAAAACACCTGCTCGGACTTGCACCGCTTACTGCGGATACTGCCCACGCGGATATGGATCAGGACGGTGCCGTCAATGCCTATGACCTCACGATCCTGAAAAAATGCCTTCTGACAGGGGAATGGTGGTCGATGGAGCTTCCTGAACCCGATATTGAAGTACCGTTCAATGAAGCGGTCATTGCCGAATGCGATGCCGGACTTCCGTCACAGGGCAGCGGCAATCTGGTCATCTTCTATGTGGATTTCCCGGACTGCCAGTATACCACGAATTTCACAGAGGAACAGTTGCGCGAAATGGCATTCGGCGCAGCGGATGCATCCAACCCCTGCTATCCGTTCGAGAGCATGAGTGCATTCTATGCACGCTCCTCCAAGGGCGCACTGAATCTGGGCGGCACAGTTCTGCGCTATACTGCAAAGGAAAATCAGGCGGTCTATGACAATGACAAGGTAAAGATCGTGGAGGAATGCTATGAAGCATTCAAGGACAGCGTGGATTTCAGTCAGTATGACGGCGACGGCGACGGCAAGATTGACGCGACGCTGATCACCGTTCCCACCGCAGCCGGCGAAGATGCATGGTGGCCCTGTGCCGGCGGCTTCGGCGATCCGGAATACACTGTGGACGGCAAGACGCTCGGACATCTCATCACCGGCAATGCAGAGGTAATCAGTGATCAGGACTACAAGAATTTCAACAGCAGCTACCTTCATGAGATGGGACACTGCATGGGTCTGCCGGACTATTATCTGTACAGCTCCGAGGATTATGAGGCGTTCCACGGCGATGCAGGGCAGGAACTGATGGATGTGGATGCCTATTCCGATTTCGGCTGTTTCTCAAAGCTCATGCTCGGCTGGTACAAGCAAAATCAGGTTTCCGTCTACGATGCATCCCAGGGCAGCCAGACCTTTACGCTGAATAACGCCCAGACGGATGACGGCAACTGTGTCATCATTCCCTATGGCACGCTGGACGGACAGTATTTCTCGGAATACTTCATGATCGAGTACATCACGGACGATGCCAACAACAGCGGTATCAACCGTGACATGAGCTGGTGGCAGAAGGTCTCCGAGGGTGTTCGTGTCTTCCACGTCAAGGCAGATCTGCAGCGGGATTATTGGTTTACCTATCTGAAATATCAGAACGGCTCGGAATACTGCGGCGGCAATGATGACGGTATCCGCCTGCTCCGTCTGGTCGGCGACGGCGAGGGCGTATTCACAACGGGCGATGTCATCAACAGCCGTACTTCGGGCTTTGGCTGGTATGACGCAAGCGAAAACGAATCCATCGACCCCGGTATGAGTATCACGATCGGCGAGCTGACGAATGGGCAGTATACTGTGACGGTATCAAATAACTAATACTAATCCCCTAAACTATTATAGACAAAATCGGATTCAAAAGGCGATAGCCTTTGGCGGCGGCGGTGCGCAGCACCGCCCCTAAATCCCCCTCCCTCCGGGAGGGGGCAGGGGGTGGGGCAAATTAAAGTTGTCTATTGGGGTTAAGGAGATTAGAGCCTGTTCACATTAAAATCTCATACGCATCTTTTCGGCAAAATTTCACACAGTCTGCGTTAAAAAATCTTGACATACGTCAGTATGCCTGCGATTTTTTGCCTTGCCTGCGTAAAATTTATGCTCGAAAATCTG
>JAZNKY010000039.1:0-1539 GCA_045578805.1 Oscillospiraceae bacterium | reverse complement strand
TGCGTCGGAGGGCCGCTCGCGCTTATGTCCTCGCGTAGCGGTTCTAAGCTCATGCTGCGCCTTTGGCTTGCATTCGCTAAGAACCGACGCTGCGGATGCCCTCCTCGTGCAATCCATAGTCTGCCCGGCCGTTCAGTGAACAGCAACCTGGCCAGAGTGTGACTTGTAACCCAGCGTGGGCGGTCTGTGACTCCCGAATTAGATTCATTTTCATATAGCTGGTTATCTGTGGTATGATACAAATTACATGGAAAAAGACTCTGTGCAGAATGAACCAATGAGGAAGATGGTATGTTTTTTGGAAAAAGGGAGAAGCAGACACTGGAAGAGATCCTGTCCGTATGCAGGAAAAATCAGCGTTTTCCGGGTCAGGTGAAGGATCGGATGAATACGCTGGAAAGTGCGGTCGGAAGCCGGATGGAAGCCTTGGATGAAAGGATGCAAAGCCGTGTGGATGCTTTGGAGGAGAGGATGCAAAGCCGGATGGATGCTTTGGAGGAGTCGGCGGGAATCCGGATCGGGGCTTTGGAAAAGGCGGCGGGCAAGCATGATATTGTGCAGGAGGATCTTTCCGATACTTTGGCGGAGCTGCGGGAGCAGCAGGAGGCATCTCTTAGGGAGCTTCGCGGCGTGACGGAGTCGCTTTGCCGGGAGAGGATGCAAAGGGAGCAGGAAAGGGAGGAGAACCTGCTTTCGCTTGTGATGGAATACGAAAGAAATCTCCTCAGCATTGAAAGACTTCTGGCTGATAACGCACAGTGGACGAAGCAGTTTGAGATGATCCGCAGGAGCATTTCGCAGAAAGGACTTGCCGCTGGTATTGTGCTGCTGGGGAAGGAGGGCGAGCTGGTCGATTATGACCTCTATGAAGTGGAAGATGTGAGGGAGACGTCTGACCCCGGTCTGGACAGGTGTGTCGCACAGGTCTATGAAACCGGATACCAGTATCATGGCCGTATTCAAAAAGCAAGGGTCAGTGCGTGGAAATACACGCTATCTCCGGACCAGCCGCAGGAGAAAGGATCCTTGTGGATTGGATGAATGCCTGCAAATAAAAGAATATCCGCAGATAAGGAGCTTTGAACAGGTACGAAGGCAGAGCCTGAAGCAAATATGGAGAAAGGACAGAGAGCGATGGACATCGTGATTGGAATTGATCTTGGCACATCAACGACGGAGGCGGCGGTATACAGGGATGGAAAACCTGAGATGATCGTAAACCTGTCCGGTGATGTCATCATCCCTTCTGCTGTAGGCGTGGATGATGATGGAAACTGGATTGTAGGGGATCGCGCAAGGGCGCAGCTGCTGCTGTCGCCGGAGAATACGGCGATTGAGATCAAGCGGAAGATCGGAACCGGAGAGGCGATCACGATCGGCGGAACGTCCTGGACTGCTTCGGAGCTGTCTTCTCATATCCTGGAATATGTGCGGGGCTATGTGTCAAAATACCTGGGCGAGGATGTGAAGCGCGCGGTCATTTCCGTCCCTGCGTATTTCAATGAGATTCAGAGGCAGGAGACCATGGCGGCGGGCAGG
>JAZNKY010000038.1:0-27084 GCA_045578805.1 Oscillospiraceae bacterium | reverse complement strand
AGCGGCTCAGCTTGTAGAGAAAGTTCTTTTTTCTTAGGAATAGGCATCCTACAACTGCCCCCACCCCAACCCCTCCCCGAGGGGAGGGGCTATATTTGGTGGGTGCTGCGCACCCTCCACCCGCCAAAGGGCAAAGCCCTTTGATCGTATTGAGGTTTTTCGACAGACTGACTATCTTTTCATCTTTTTCTTAAACACCAACGCCACCACAAGCCCCGCTGTCAACGCCGCCGTGATTCCTCCTGCCGCGGAGGTCAGACCGCCGGTGAGGATGCCGAGCGCGCCGTCTTCGGCGATCGCCTCGCGCACGCCCTTTGCCAGCAGATGTCCGAAGCCCGTCAGCGGTACGCTTGCACCTGCGCCGGCAAACTCGACCAGCGGTTCATACCAGCCGATTGCCGACAGCAGCACGCCGAGTACCACATATGCCGTCAGGATACGCGCCGGTGTGAGCTTGGTATAGTCGATCAGCACCTGCCCCACAGCGCAGAGCGCGCCGCCGATCAGGAAGGCTTTCAGAAGCTCCATTGCCATGCCTACACCCCCTCTGCTGTCAGCTCGACCAGATGGGAAATGCATGGAATGCTCTCTCCCTGCTGGGTTGTCATGGGCGAAAGCAGTGCGCCGGTCGCCGCAAACAGGATGCGCCCCAGCTCTCCGCGCCGGAGCAGCGGCAGGAAATGCCCGCACAGAAGACTTCCCGCACAGCCGCAGCCGGAGCCGCCCGCATGGGTATCCTGTGAATGCTCGTCGAACATCATCGCCCCGCAGTCCCGGTGCTGTGCAGCAATGTCCAGACCCTGCGCATTCAGCAGCTCCAGCAGAAGCTGTGAGCCGATGTTGCCGAGGTCGCCCGTTACGATGGCATCATAGTCCTGCGGCTTTGTGCCGGTGTCCTGCAGATAGCGGAAGATCGTATCCGCTGCTGCCGGTGCCATGGCTGCGCCCATGTTGTTGGCATCGCTGATATTGTAATCCGTGATCCTGCCGATACATGCACCTCGTACATGCGGGGAGCCTCCCTTGGCGGACACCACCACGGCACCGGATGCCGTGCAGGTCCACTGTGAGGTGGGGGTGCGCTGACCGCCGTAGGACAGGGGAAATCGAAACTGCCGCTCCGCTGTGGAAAAATGAGAGGATGTGACAGCAGCAACATGTTCACAGAAGGCCCCGTCCACAAGAAGCGACGCAAGGAGCAGGCTCTCTGCCATGGTGGAGCAGGCACCGTATACGCCGAGAAACGGCACATGCATGGAACGCTGTGCAAAGGTCGAGCTGGTGCATTGGTTCACAAGGTCGCCGGCAACGATGCAGTCGAGCGCGGCGGGCTGGAGCTGTCCCTTTTCGAGGGCGAGCCAGAGCGTATCGGACTGCATCCGGCTCTCTGCCTGTTCCCAGGTCTTTTCCCCGAAATAGGGGTCTTCCTCGATGCGGTCAAAGCACGCCCCCATGGGACCCTGCCCCTCCTTCTGCCCGGCAATGCAGGCAAAGCTGTGAATGGCTGGCGCGTGCTCCAGCCGGATGCTGGAACGGATTCGTTTTTGCATAATTCTACCTCCCGTATGATGTTTCCGGAGATAGTGTGCGCAGAATGATGCAGATTATACGAAAAATGGCAAACATCCCGCTGCCGGACGGCAGCGGGATGTGAAAAGGTATCAGAGCATCTCAGTATCAGCCGAGCTGATATATTCACGCAGGGTCATCTCACCGCCTGCGCCTGTATAGGCAGCATAGGTCAGGATGATGGCAGCATCCGAAGCGTCGAAATCGCCGTCGGTGTCCACATCCATATCCAGCTCCTGGTCAGCGTCCAGACCGCTTGCATTGCCTGCGCCGACTGCGGCAGAGGCAACCAGGATCATTGCGGCATCGGATGCATCCGCCTTGCCGTCACGGTTGATGTCGCCGAGGTCGTCGGTCTCCGTGCCGTTTGCGTTCACAGTGACCTTGAAGGAAACCGCACATCTGACATCCTCGTTGAGTTTATCGTTGAAGCTCTCATAGATGACCAGAACTTCCTGTTCACCTTCCGTATAAGGATCATAGCCTTCGATGACGAACTGATCAGGATATGCTGTCGGATCAGCGGATGCAAGCACCTGCTCTGCACCGCCGATGTGGTCTGCATACTTGTGGTAAACATCCAGTGCAATACCAGTCAGATCCAGCTCCTCGCCCTGTGCATATACCAGCTTGTCCGGTGCATTTGTCATTTCCATATTGGCAATGTAGCGGTTTGTTTCAAGCTCAAGCCAATAGAACGGCACTGTAAATTCACAGGATGCATTCATCTCTGTGTTCAGGGCATTCAGTGTACTGTAGTTTACTGTGACTGTGCAGTCGCCGGGAACATGTGTGAAGCCGCTGTCGATCTGGAACAGCTCCGGATGATCCAGCGGATTGACCGCTTCTTGCTCCAGTACCCAGGTGTCCTTGTAGTTGTGATACACATTCACGCGCAGTCCGGTGTAATCCACCTTGTCATTCACTTCATAGAGCGTCTTGACCGGCAGGGAAGCGATCTCTACCATAGCGGCACTGCTGATGGAAGAATCCACAGTGACTGTGAAGGAGACAGCACATCTGACATCCTCATTGAGTACGTCATTGAAGCCCTCGTAGATAACCAGCACTTCCTGCTCACCCTCGATATTTGGGTCATAGCCGGTGATGGTGAAATCGTCAGGATAATTCGTCGGATTCTCACAAATATACTTGGTATGTCTGAAATACGAATGATTCTCCTCCACAGTCACTTCCATACCAGTCAGATCCAGCGGCTCACCCCATGCATATACGAGCTTATCCGGTTCAGTGATCAGTTGCATTTCAGCTACATAGCGATCGGAATTTTCCGAAAGATCAACAACATTGACAGAGAAGCTCTCCGAGGTGCGTACATCCTCGTTCAGCACATGGTTGAATGTACCATAGGTCACCGTAATTTCAGGACTGCCTGCGGTACTGCTGTCGAAACCGGAGATCGTAAATTCCTCCGGATAGTCCAGCGGATTGACATTCTCATATACCGGGATCCATTCGCCCATGTAACTGTGGTATACATTCACCTTCAGACCGGTCGGATCCAGATCATCCCCCAGGCTGTAAAGCGTCTTGGTCGGAACGGATACGATCTCCATCGTTGCCGCATAGCTTGCGTCGGAGGGGATGGTTGAGGTGTGGTCTGTTACAACAGTGGTTTCTGTTGTGGTGGTAGTAGTCGTTGTTGTTTCTGTTGTGGTCGTTGTTGTCGTGGTAGTGGTCGTTGTTTCTGTGGTCGAGGTGGTAGCAGCGGTCGTTTCTTCCGGTTCAACCGGTGTTTCTTCCTCCGGATAGCGTGTGATATGATTCTCGAAAGTGCTTTCCATCTCTGCGAATGTGATCTCACGTCCCCAGTAGATCATGCTGCTGATATTGCCCTCCGCAGCAATGAAGCTGTTTTCCTTCAACTCCAGTATGATCACAGAGTGGCTGCTGTAGCGGACAATGTCGCCCACACGGAAAGTGGACGGATCAAAAGTCTCGGTCATTCTTGCCGGAAGCGTGCCAAATGCCGCGTCACTGAGCATGAACGCAAAGCCTGCACAGCCGAAGCCGCCGCTGTAAATGCCGCCGTTCCATGCGTAGTAATTGTCGTTCGTCCATTCCATGCCGGTCGGATACTCGTCCTTCAGGGCGATCATGGCATTATAAACGGACTCTGCATCGTAGGATGCGCGTGCGGTCGGTGTCTCCTGCACAAGCGTGATGTTCGGAGCCTTGGTTTCGGATGCACTGACAGCGGGTACAGAGGCAGTGAATGCCATCGCCGCCGCAAGCAGTGCGGATACAAATCTGTGTTTCATAAAATTCCTCCCTAAAAATAGAATGTCGGTCATTTGGCAGCGTATCAAAAAAGGACGGATGGTTTTGCTTTCTCTTTCGGAATCAGCCCCCACCCTGTTGTTTTCCGTGATTTTTGGTTTTTTCAGGTGGGAACAAGATAGTCCTATTTTAACATGCTGAAATGTACAATTTTATTGTACACCATCCGCACGGATTTGTCAACGAAAATTTAAAAAATGTAATATAGCAGGGATCATTTACAGTAAAATTTTGTAAACTCCTGCAAAAGCCCTTGCAACTTTTCCGAAAAAGTGCTATACTAAAAGGTAAGGCGCAAATGCGCAGTTACTACTTAAAAAGGAAGTGTGATTTATGACAAAGATTACGATTTTTTCCGGCTTTCTCGGTGCCGGTAAGACAACACTGATCAAAAAGCTTATCGCGGAGGGCTACGCCGGTGAAAAGCTCGTCCTGATCGAAAACGAATTTGGTCAGATCGGTATTGACGGCGGCTTTCTGCAGGATGCCGGCGTGGAGATCACAGAAATGAACTCCGGCTGCATCTGCTGCAGTCTCGTGGGCGACTTCGGCAAGGCACTCGAAAAGGTGCTTATCGACTACCAGCCCGACCGCATCCTGATCGAACCGTCCGGCGTGGGCAAGCTCAGCGATGTCATCAAGGCAGTCGAGGGCATTGATGCACAGGACGTGGTACTGGATGGCTTTACCACCGTTGTGGATGCCAAGAAGTGCAAGATGTACCAGAAGAATTTCGGTGAATTTTTCGACAACCAGATCACCCATGCAAGCTGCCTGATCCTCAGCCATACGCAGGGACTGTCCCAGGACAAGCTCGATGACTGCATCGAACGCCTGCGCAAGTGCAACCCGGATGCGCCCATCGTTACCACCGACTGGGATCAGCTCACCGGCGCACAGCTCGTGGAGGCGATGACACGCAAAAATACCCTCAATGATGAGCTGGCACAGATGATGGAGGAGCAGAAGCATCACCACTACCACCATGACCATGACGAAGAATGCTGCTGCGGTCATGAGCATCATCACCACGACCACGACGAGGAGTGCTGCTGCGGTCACGAGCATCACCACCATCACGACCACGACGAGGAATGCTGCTGCGGTCACGAGCATCACCACCATCACGACCACGACGAAGAATGCTGCTGCGGTCATGAGCATCATCACCATCACGACCATGACGAGGAGTGCTGCTGCGGTCATGAGCATCATCATCACCATGAGCATGATGAGAACTGCACCTGCGGCTGTCATGACCATCACCACCATCATGCTGATGAGGTATTCACAAGCTGGGGCATTGAGACTGTACAGGCATATACCTCCGAGGAGATCGAAAAGGCACTGGCAGCCCTGTCCGATGCGGACACCTACGGCATGGTACTGCGTGCCAAGGGCATCGTGGCAGGCGAGGACGGTAAGTGGATCCACTTTGACTATGTACCGGATTCACCGGATGTGCGCTTCGGCTGTGCGGCAACCACCGGCAGACTGTGCGTGATCGGCGCAGGACTGCATGAGGATGCAGTTGCCAAGCTGTTCCGTGCAGAGTAAGGGGGTACATCATGCAGATGAATCAGATGGAGGATATTCCGGTATATCTCTTTGTGGGCTTTCTGGAATCCGGCAAGACCAAGTTCATCCAGGAAACGCTGGAGGATGAACGCTTCAACAATGGCGAAAAGACCCTGCTCCTGCTTTGTGAGGAGGGTGAGGAGGAATATGATTTCTCCAAGTATCCCAGGCAGTGCGTGACGATGCATGTCATTGAGGACAAGGCGGATTTCAACGAGGAAAATCTGCGGAAGATCCTCAAGGAAAGCGGCGCGACACGGGTCGTACTGGAATACAACGGCATGTGGACGATCCAGGAGATGTTTGATGCCCTGCCGATGGAATGGGCAGTGTATCAGGCAATGTGCTTCGTGGATTCCAATACCTTCCTGAGCTACAACGCGAATATGCGCGGTCTTGTGGTGGACAAGGTGAATGTATCGGAGCTGGTGGTATTCAACCGTTTCCAGCCCGGTGTGATGGACGAGGTGGAATTTCATAAGATCGTCCGCGGCATCAGCCGCCGCACGCAGATCGCCTATGAAACGGTTGACGGCGAGGTGGCATACGATGACATTGAGGATCCGCTGCCGTTCGATGTGGAGGCACCGGAGATTGACCTCAAGGACGAGGACTATGCTCTCTGGTACCGCGACATCATGGAGGAGCCGGAGAAGTATCACGGCAAGATCATGAGCTTCCGCGGCATCGTAGCGCGCGATCCGAAATTCCCCAAGGGCGTATTTGCAGTGGGCAGACATGTCATGACCTGCTGTGTGGATGACATCCAGTACTGCGGCGTTGTGGCAGAATGGAACAAGGCATCCCTGTTTGAAACACGCCAGTGGGTGCGCGTCAAGGGCAAGATCTGTGTACAGAAACACAAGCTCTACCAGGGCAAGGGTCCCGTTCTCCAGGTGCAGGAAGTCATCCTGACCGATGCACCGGAGCAGGAAGTCGCAACTTTCTATTAAGAATCAGTGAAATCAGAAAAGGGACTGCGGTACAAAGCGTACAGCAGTCCCTTTGATTTATGAGGGCGATGGGGGTAAGGGGGCGGCAGTCCCAAAAAACGCCGCAGGCGGAAGCGGGGTGCGGGGGCGCAGCCCCCGCTCTAATCCCCCCTCCCTCTGGGAGGGGGCAGGGGGTGGGGCAATCTTTGCACAACTTTCCAAAAGTTGTTGACATTGCCATCTTTATAGCAGCATGAAATCAGTTAAACGACTCATCCCAGGTCTCCACATCCGTCAGATACTCCGGACGCACCGCCGGAATGTAGAATGCTCCATAGGTTTTTGTATCATATTCACGCACAAAATCCGGCTCGATCTGTGCATAGATGCGGTAGTAGGGCATGTAGTATTTTTCACTCCTCCCCATCCGGTAGATCAGTTCGATCCTTGCTGTGGTCATACCCTCCGGAAGATATTCCTCCGGCACGGTCGTCAGATACGCACCGTTCCGGAACAGCTCCTCCGCTTCCTCCGGTGTCAAGATCGGATAATCCCCGACCTTATGCGTGCGGTCAATGTTCGTCCGGTCGATCAGCCACAGCTGGCGTACATCGTCACAGGCGAATTTCACCGAATCAAAATTGTAATTGAGAATCTGCTCTGTCATATCCCCGGCGGCATCATAGAAATAAATATGGTAGGACTGCTCATTGTAGATGTTGTAGTCGCCCCCCTCAATGCAGGCAGTCGGCTCTTCCATCCCGAATGCGTCCATATATGCGTCCTCCAGATATTCCGCAGAAGCAACATACTGCTCATACGCATCATGATGCCCGAAATCCATCCCCTCCGGCAGACGGATGGATGGCGAAAATTCGATTCTCGTATTGAACCACGCATCCGCTGTCAGGCGGTGATCATCCAGAACCGCCTCCAGCATGTAAAAGCTGCCCTGTTCCATGTAGGCAATGGCTTCCTCCTCCGAGGGGAATTTGCCGCGGATGTCCTCCAGCGTCAGCGAGCCGTAATTCGTATTATGCCGGATCAGAGCCGTTTCGTCAATTCCTTCTCCGATAATGGCAGCCGTTTCCCGCAGCTGTTCGAACATACGCGCCTCATCCGCGGGTTGTGCAAGCGTGCCGCTGTGCTGGAAGACATACACATTTTCAAACACCGGCAGTGTGGAAATTTCCGCGTCCTCATGCCACGGATTGCCCGATTTCAGCTCCGAAATATCATAGAACTCCAATCCCTCAAAGCCCATATCACCGCCCTGGAAATTCCCTTCCAGGATGGGAAGATTACCGGTTTCCGCTGTCGGGTCAATACCTCCCATGCCATCCGCCGGCGGTGTATCGGGCTTGTGCATCCGAAGGTACCATGCCGCCCCCGATGCGCACAGCACCAGACATGCCGCGATCCCGGCATAGCGTTTCCAGTGAATTTTGGGGGATTTCGCGGGAGATTCCGCCTTTTCCAATAGTGCGTCGTCCGTGTCCCCGATCATTTCCAGTAATTCTTCATTTGTCATTGCCAAAGCCCTCCTTTACAAAATGGTCGTGCAGGCGTTTCCGCACCCTGCAGAGGATGACGGAAGCGTTTTTTGCGGAGATACCGCATGTTCCGGCAAGGTCTGACAATTCCTTTGCATAGAAATACCGCCCCAGAAACAGCCGCAGCTCCCGTTCGGGGAGGGCGTGCAGAAAACGGTGCAGGCTTTCCAGCATGGCGCGGTAGTCCACCTGGGATTCCACATCGGCGGTGCGGTCGGTGCATTCCCGCAGTTCCTCCAGGATCAGCGGCAGCTGTCCGCCGCCGCGCTTGTCCGCATGGGTCTTTCGCCAGCGTGTGAGGGAGAGGTTGCGCGTGATCTTGGCAAAGAAGAACCGCAGTGCGTTCGGACGTTCCGGCGGCATGGCGTGCCATGCACGAAGCCAGGTATCATTCACGCATTCCTCCGCATCCTCTGCGGAATGCAGGATGCTGTCAGCGACGGCATGGCAGTAGGTGCCGTATTTGCGCGAGGATTCCGCAATGGCAGCCTCCTCCCGCTGCCAGTATAAATTGATGATCTGTTCGTCTTCCATGGGTTCAGTCTCCTTTCACTTACCAAGACGCAGAATGTACGCGGGGATTACAGTTTTATTGTAGCGTTTTTGGCGGGATTTGTCAAATCCGGAACCTGCAAAAAAATCCGCCCTGCGGTCGGGCAGGGCAGAAGGAGCGGCTTATTCGGTCAGGGTGAAGGTGTATTCGTGAAGAACCTCGTCCGTGGTGATGTCGAACCATTTGATGGTCATTGCAGAGGTGTCCGTATAGGAATAGATGATCATTCGGTCGCCGTTTCCATCGCCATAATCCGGCGTACTGGTGTAATACAGCCCCTCAAGCGGCTCGCCGTTTTCGTCATACCATACATTACCTACATCACACTGCGTGATCTCACAGCCATGTTCGTCGATGAATCTCCTGTAATAGGAATCCGGAAACTGACTGCCGACAATGATGCCGGCGGGGGAAATCTCATAGATCGCCGCTGCAAAGCCGTCCTCTTCTATGCGCAAGTTACAGACGTTTCTCAGTTCCGGCTGCGGTGTGACGGGAATGGAAAGCTTTACAACATCGGGGAAATATGATGCGGATGTCGTGCCGCCTCTGCCGCGCCGGATATTGAACAGCTCCAGTTCGATTGTGGTCGGCTCTGTAATGATATTTTCATCCGCAAGCATGATCGTAACAACGCCTGAGAAATTATCATAGGAATCCTCATCCTGTACGGTACTGCTTTCCATCCGGTAGAAGCCGCAGTCCTCATCCCATGCGTCCGTTTCGGTGTAGGTCTTTCCATTGATGATAAATCGGCTTGTGAATCCCAATCCGTTGATTCGGTTGCGGTTGCCATGCACATAGCTTCCGGAGATGCCGATCATTACCGTTCTGCCGTCACAGTATACACTTTCTGTATCAACAATGACATTTGGTTCAGCGGATGCAGTCCCTGATGTGCTTTCTGTCGGTTCTGCGGCTGTTTCGAGCGTATCAATATACTTTGCGATTTCAGCATAATTATTTTCATCCCATTTGGGGATATATCTTTCATCCTTATAGGTGTTTTCCTGCACACTGCTCAGCTTATCAAACGCCCCCAGCTGATCCGCCGCAATGATCGTTCCTCCCCCGCAGACTGCCAATGCCGCCGCGATCATCAGCGGAACGAGCTTCCGGTTCGTCTTATGGGTGATCTTCGTGTTTTTCATATTCAGCACCTCAATTCTGCATTGTTCCGATGGCTCCATACGGTCAGCCACCCTTCTGTAATCGTCCATGTTCATAGCTCCATCTCCTCTCCCAGCATTCGCTTCAGGCGTTTCCTTGCACGGCTGAGCACCGCGGCGGCAGCAGCATTGGTTTTCCGCATGATTCCGGCGATCTCCGCGATGGAATAGCCCTCATAGTAGAACAGATGCACCGCAAGCCGGTAATCCGGCGGCAGTGCCATGACCGCCTGGAATACCGTGCTTTCCTGCGGCAGTTCGCAGACCAGCTCCGCCTCCTCCAGCGGCAGCAGACTTCTGCGGCGCATCCTGCGCAGATGATCGGCGGACAGATTCGCTGCCACACGCAGAAGCCACGCCTTTTCCAGCTCCTCCTCCGGGAAGGTTCTGTCACTTGTCAGCCGCCGGAGAAAGGTTTCCTGCATGATGTCCTCCGCATCCGCCCGGTTCCGGCAGCAGGCAAAGGCTGTCCGGTACACTGCGCCGCTGTATCTGTCATAGCATTCCGCCAGTTCTTCCCGCGTCATTGTACCGCCCCTCCTTTCTTTTCTCTCTTTTGAAGTACTTCTACTCTGTAAACGTTCCAGCCCCCCGAAACCTGACACCTCACCCTGCAAATTCGGCAAAATTACCGTTTTTTCGGTGCGTTTTCGGGCATTATGCCTAATTTCGGTAAAAGGCTTGACAAATCTGTCCGTTTTCGATATAATTATATATGTTATTTATCCAGTTTAATACATAAAAGCTTAAAAGCGAAAAAGCGAAAGAAAGAAGGAAAACACAATGATCAAATGGGCAGTTCTGATCTGTTACCTGCTGGTAATGGTGGGTATCGGAGTCTATTGCAGCAAGAAAACCAAGAATGTCAGTGATTTCGTACTGGGCGGCAGAAGCATCGGTCCGTGGTTCTCGGCATTCGCATTCGGCACATCGTATTTCTCCGCGGTGGTCTTCATCGGCTACGCGGGACAGTTCGGCTGGAAGTACGGCATCTCCGCCACATGGATCGGTCTGGGCAACGCGCTGATCGGTTCGCTCCTCGCATGGCTGGTACTGGGCAGACGCACCAGAACCATGACAAAGCACCTCGACTGCTCGACCATGCCGGAATTTTTTGAAAAACGTTACGACAGCAAGGCACTCAAGGTGGCTGCCTCCCTGATCGTGTTCATCTTCCTGATCCCCTATACCGCGTCCGTTTACAATGGTCTGTCCCGTCTGTTTGAATCCTCTCTCGGCATTCCGTACATCTACTGCATCATCATCATGGCAGTGTTTACAGCAATCTATGTCATCATGGGCGGTTTCCATGCGACAGCACTCAACGACTTCATCCAGGGCATTATCATGCTCGCGGGCATTATTGCAGTCGTTATCAGCATCGTCAATGCACAGGACGGCTTCGGCACCGCAATGGAGAACCTCGGACAGATCGCTGACGACAGCGGCAATACCGGCACGCTGAACACCGTATTTGGTCCGTATCCGGCAGACCTCCTCGGCGTTGTGATCCTCACATCCCTCGGTACATGGGGACTTCCGCAGATGATCCAGAAGTTCTACTCCATCTCCGATGACAACGCCATCAAGCGCGGCACCGTCATCTCCACCATTTTCGCCCTGATCGTATCCGGCGGCTGCTATTTCCTCGGCGGCTTCGGCAGACTCTTTGCCACCACCGATGCAGCGGATACCTCCAAAACCCTGATCAATGTAGTAAACGGCAAGCTCGAATATGATGCCATCGTTCCGGCAATGCTGGAATCCGCACTCCCGGAATTTCTGATCGCGCTCGTGGTCGTACTGGTGCTTTCCGCATCCATGTCCACGCTGTCCTCTCTGGTACTGACCTCCAGCTCGACACTGACGCTTGACCTCATCAAGCCGGCAATGAAGAAGGGCATGGACGAGAAGAAGCAGGTGCTCATCATGCGTATTTTCATCGCAGTATTCCTGCTGATCTCCGTTATTATGGCAGCCAACAAGAATGCCTACATCACAACGCTGATGTCCATTTCCTGGGGCGCACTGTCCGGCTCGTTCCTCGCACCGTTCATGCTGGGTCTGTTCAGCAAGAAGATCACACCGGCGGCAGTCTGGTCCTGCTTTATCTTTGCAGTGGGCTTCACGCTGGTGCATACCGCCCTGTTCTGCATGGGCTGGTTCCCGGAGATTGCCAAGGCAGCCAACAGCCTGCCGATTCCGGTGACCATCACTTCTCCGCTGAATGCCGGCGCATTCTGCATGATCTTCTCCGTTATCCTGTGTCTGGTGGTAAGCCAGTTCACAAAGGTGAAGGATGAGAAGAAGGTGGAAGAAGCGTTTGCGTGCTATGTAAAGTAACTTCCTGAATCGAAAAAGTCCGGCGAAAGCTGGACTTTTTTCTATGGATGATGTATAATAAAAGGGACGATTTCTGCGAAACTGCCCCACCCCCCTGCCCCCCTCCCCTCGGGAGGGGGGAGATAGAGCAGGGGCGCAGCCCGCTTTCCGGCAGCGAGCTGCCGGATTTTGGGGACTGCGTCCCCTAACCCCCTCATGCATTGATAACAAACAATTTTCAAAGGAGCAACCTCATGAAGTACATAGATTTCCATGTCCACGCATTTTCTGATAAAATCGCTGAAAGAACCATCGCCTCCCTTGCCGCTGTCTGCGGCGAAACGCCCGAAACGAACGGCACACTTGCCGATACCGAGCGTGTCATGAAAGAATGGGGCGTTGACGGCATGGCGATCCTGTCCATTGCCACAAAGCCCTCACAGCATCTTGTCTGCAACAACTGGGCGGCATCCGTCAAAGCTCCGCATATCTTCCCCTTTGGGTCAGTGCATCCGGACGGTGAGGATGTCATAGAGGAGCTGGAACGCATCAAATCGCTGGGACTGTACGGCATCAAGCTGCATCCGGACTACCAGAATTTCTGCATCGAGGAGGAGCGCATGTTCCCGATCTACCGCAAGTGCGGAGAATTGGATCTGCCGATCGTGTTCCATGCGGGATTTGACCCATTAAGCCCCGATCTGGTGCACTGCACACCGCAGGGCGCGGCAAAGGCACTGGCGGCTGCACCGGAAACCACCATGATCCTCGCACACATGGGCGGCAATGAGATGTGGGATCATGTGGAAGAACTCCTCTGCGGCAGATTCCCGAATCTGTATCTGGATACATCCCTGTGTGCGAAGTACATGACGGATGAACAGACCTTACGCATCATCCGGAAGCATGGGGCGGACAGAATGCTTCTGGCAAGCGACTGCCCGTGGGATAATACGGCGGATACCATCCGGAAAATCAGGGGGCTGGGACTGACGGAAGAGGAACAGCGGATGATTTTCAGTGAGAATGCGAAGAAAATTCTGCATATATAAAACAAACCTCCCGAATCACGAAGATTCTGGAAGTTTCAGTCTGTCGAAAAACCTCAATAGGTTCAAAGGGCTTTGCCCTTTGGCGGGTGGAGGGTACGCAGTACCCTCAAATATAGCCCCTCCCCTCGGGGAGGGGTTGGGGTGGGGGCAGTTACAGGATGCCTATTCCTAAGAAAAAGGACTTTTTCTACAAGCTGGAACCTCCCGAATCACGAAGATTCGGGAGGTTTTCTAATGAAAGAAAGGTATGAATTTAATCAAAATGCAGTGTTACGGATTCCAGAGCCATGCTGCCCCAGTAATTGAAGATGGTCATCTTGTCCTGCGGATCGGTGATGGTGATCTCAATGGTATTATCCGCTGTCAGATTGGTTCTGTCATAGGAATTCTGGGATGCCCAGTTGCCCAGCACGACACAGCCGCCGAATCCATTGCCGATCTCACCATTCAGCTGGAGTGTGATTTTTGTGATGTTCTGATAGTCGTAATCTGCCAGAGAATAGGAATCACCATAGACAACATCCGTCAGAACAACAGTATTTCCGCCTGTGACTGCTTCTGTTGTAGTCTCTTCCGGTGCGGTTGTTTCGGGTTCTGTTGTTGTGGTAGTGGTTGTCGTTGTGGTTGTGGTAGTAGTCGTTGTGGTTGTGGTAGTGGTTGTGGTGGTTGTGGTGGTAGTCGTTGTCGTTGCTGTAGTCTCCGGTGTGGTCGTTGTGGTGGTTGTTGTAGTCGTTTCCGGAGCTGTGAAGGTCGTTGTGGTCTCCTCAGCAGTCTCACCGCCGAAGGACAGAACCACATGCTTCAGGTTGGCATCGCCGTACCACTTGTAGAATACGAAGGAATCATAATCCGCATCCAGTGCGAAGGTCAGTGCGTTGTTTTCCAAGTCATCGCCGGTGTAGTCGATGCTCTTTGACCAGTTATTGAATGCCACACAGCCGTTCATGCCATAGGGCGGTGTCTGGTCGAAGACGAAGGAGATCTCCTGAATACCGTCGTATGCGGAAATATCATAGTCTGCGCCGATCTCCACGTCCGTCAGAATCACATCCGCACCCCCTGCCGGAGCGTCGGTCTCTGCTTCAGTTGCTTCAGTTGCCGGTTCTGTTTCAATTTCAGTCGCTTCTGTGGTTGCTTCTGTGACCGGTTCTGTTGCGGGTTCGGTTACGATTTCAGTTGTTTCTGCAACTGCTTCGGTAGTTTCCTCTGTAGTCGCTTCAGTTGTCGCCTCAGTTTCCGGAGGTGTTACTTCCGGCAGCTCGCCGCCGAGGTAAGAAACGATTTTCTCTGCCCAGTGTGCGCCCATCTTTGCATAACCCTGCTCACTCGGATGGCAGCCGTCCTCTAGATCACCTGCAGTATAGTCGATCACGCTGTTGATATCGCCGAACTGTACATTCTTGCCCTCTGCCTGCTTTTCTGCAACCAGAGCCTTGACACCTGCATTGTATTCATCCACACATGCGGTGACAACTTCCATCAGACCGTCCTTGTCGTTGTAGGAATCCGTGCCGTATTTGTAATTATAATTGGTCAGCCAGTCATAACGGGTGTAAGCGTCAATATCCGGAATCGTGGAAACAAAGAGCACATCGGTGCTGTCCATGTTTACCAGAATTTCATCCACCAGATATTCCAGACGTTCCACTGCACTCATGCTCAGCGCACCGCTGGAGCTGCCGTCGGATCCGAGATTTGCATCCAGAAGGTCATTCGTACCGATCTGGAGCAGAACCATGTCCGGATCGTAGGTTTCCATCATGTTGCCGCTGCCGAACAGAAATTCATAAGTGCCGCTTCTTCCGGAGTAGTTCATAATGGAATAGCCGCTGTTGCCGGCATGTGCAGGATCATAGTCGATGGTCGTGCCGTTCCAGTTGTAGGTGACACTGTCCGTCCAGCTGTTGTTCGGACCGACCATATCGTAGTCAATGCCGTTCTGCTGGAGGTAGTAGCAAAGATACTTACGATAGCCATTGTCACCATTGATGTAGCCGTGTGTGATGGAATCGCCGACTGCCATGATTTTGATCTCATCGGTGGTTTCTGCTGCGGAAACAGAGGTGATGCCTGCTGCTCCGATCGTACAGCTGATGCCCAGACATAATGCAAGGGCTGCTGCCAGACTTCTGCGCTTTTTCATAATTGATCCATTCCTTTCACGAGGTCACACCTCAAATATTCTACCTACATTATACAGTAGGTTTTATCTCTTGTAAATAGATAATATGTGAATCAACTATGAATCTTTTGTTCATATTTACTTTATTATGCTAATGCACCAACTGAATTTAGGGTTTTTTATTTCAATAGGACAATCTTGCTGCGGGAACGATTGCGTTTTTGACATGTTCCGATATATACTATTTGTAATTGAAAAGTATTTTCCAAACTACGGCAAACCCTCCCGAATCCGAACGATCCGGGAGGGGGTGAATAGTGTGAAAAGCTGCTTCGGCATCTTGGGAAGACGGGTTCTTACAAATATATCTGCCGGCGGACACTTTATGCTCGTATCAATGCCTCAAATATCTCGAAACCTTTTTCTTCTTCTTATCCTCATACATCTTCTTATCCGCCGCTGTGATGAGGGGATAGAGGGTTGCATCCGGCTCTACCTGACAGATATGCCAGCCGATGCTTGCTGCAACGGGGTAGGGCTTGCCGGAGGTGGCATTGTATTCTGCCATCTGTGCCTGGATGCTGTCTGCCAGAGCCTGTGCATCTGCTTCTGTGGCATCCGGTGCAAAGACGATAAATTCATCCCCGCCGAAGCGTGCATAGATCTCCCCGTGCCGGCAGCTCAGCTTGATCGCCCTTGCCAACTGCTTCAAGCCGTTGTCGCCTTCCTCGTGGCTGTAGGTGTCATTGATCATCTTCAGACCGTCCATGTCGATGAACATCATCATCACCTGCTTGTTCAGACGGCGGCATTCATCGAACAGCTCTGCGGAATATTTGTTGAAGCCGTTGCGGTTGTTGATCTTGCAGAGCGGATCCATCACATAGAGCTGATCCAGCTCCTGCATCGCGCGGTCAAGGTATTCCTTCTTCCGGATGCTTTCCAGAGAATTGGCAATGTTCATCACCCAGGAATGCAGCAGGGGATTTTCCATGTCAAAATGCTCATGGCAGATGACACAGTAGCCGAAGCATCGGTCACGGAAATGCAGGGGCAGCATATAATACATCATTGCCGGCTCGGAATCCAGCTCGCGCTCCGGCAGCATATCCTGTGTCCGGAATGCTGGCAGGCTCGTAAATTCGCCGTCCACATAGGCAAGCGGCACCAGCATCCGCTCCGTATAGCCCTCTGTGATACAGGTATCTGCAAGGCGCATTTTCTGTCCGCCCGGATCGCGCACCTCGCGGATCTCGTTCCAGTTTTCATTCAGACAGAGGTAGAACCGCTTGCAGCCCATCCTCCGGATAAAGGTCTGCAGAATCTCCAGATTCTGGCTCAGATCCTCGCTTTCTGCCAGATTACATGACATGCGGTTGACCAGCGGCACATTCACCTGGTAGAAATCCATATTTCGGTAGCTTGCCTTGCGGAACATGCGGTTTTCCTCGCGCTCCTGCTCGCTGCCCTGCGGGATCGGACAGCAGCCGCAGCTTGCGCGGAATACGCTTTCCGTGGCAAGCGTCACACTGCGCGGCAGATCCTCCTTGCAGATCCGCAGGATCTGTTCACAAGCCAGATAGCCGGAACGGTACAGCGGACGCTCCACCGAGGAGATCGCGGGCGCATAGCTCCGCGCTGCATAGATGTTGTCAAAGCCCGTCACGATCACATCCTCCGGTACACGGATGCCGCTTTCTTCGAGCTTGAGTACGGTAGCCAGTGCCATTGCGTCATTGGCGCAGATGATGGCTTCCGGCAGACCGTTTTCAGAATGCAGGAAGTACTCCGCACCCTCTCTGCCGTCACAGCTCCGGAAGCTGCCGTAGTAGATCATATCCTCCGTCACCGGAATGCCCAGCTCACGCATCACATGCTCAAAGGCATTGAGACGCATGATGCTTTCCGGATTGGTGGCAGGTCCTGAAATATAGCCGATCCTCCGGCATTTGTGGAAGCCTGTCACATGGCGCACCATGTCCTCCATCGCCTTGTAGTTGTCAATTCCCACATGGAAGAACCTGGAATCCAGGTCGTTGTCAATGCTGACCACGGGGATGCTGTACTGCTGTACCTCCTGCACGATCGCGCCGGTGACGCTGGTCTCAGAAATGGTATTGGTCAGCAGCACCACGCCGTCAAACTGCTCATAACGGCAAAGGTTGTAAATATTGTATTCCCCTGCATCGTGCCGCGCATTGCGCAGAATGCCCCCGAAGGCGGCGAAATGCACCACCTGCACACCATGCTTTGCGGCACAGTCGTGCAGTCCCTTCAATATCGTGCTCTGGTATTCCTCATCAATGCCAGAAACGATGACTGCGATTCTTTTCTGCATAGTGCAGATACCTCCTCGATTCTATGTGATTTTTTGATACACCGGACATCATTTCTCTTTATTCCATTATACTGCATTTTTTGCAGAAATGCAATAGTTTTTTGATAAAAATGCATGAATGTCAAGCATTTCCATACAGCTCTGCAAGAAAATGCTAATTTATGACGTTCAGTGCAGTTCCGGGATAATAATATGCCAGGATCTCGCGGTAGGTATGTCCGTCCTGTGCCATGGCATTTGCGCCGTACTGGCTCATTCCGACATGGTGTCCGTAGCCCTTTGTGGTGAAGGTGAAGCTGCCGTCCGCATAGACTGCGGAGAATGCCGCCGAGCGCAGACCGAGGATGCCCCGAAGCTCCTGACCGGTGAAGATGCTGCTGCCGGCATTCACCCGCAGCACCGTCCCGGAATCCGAAACCTCCGCAATCTCCAGCCAGTTTTCAGGCTCTGCGCCCAGTACCAGCCCGCTTCGCGCGGCAGTCAGGCATTCCTGCAGCTCCGCAGCAGAGAGGACAAGTTCCTCCTCGTAGCGCGGTGCGTTTTTGTCGGCGGAGCTGTCCACGGGAACGAGGTAGGGAACATCGGAACCCCAGACATGCGCTGCACTCTCCGTCCTGCCGCCGGACATGGCATGGAAGGCGGCAATGATCGGCTCGTCCTCATAAGTCAATATTTCCCCCATCACTGCGTCCACAGCGGAGGCGACCTTTCCATAGTACTCCTCATAGTGGATCCCGTAGGCATCGTGGATCTGCTCGTCCGTGTAGAATGCCTGGTATCTCGCGCTGTCGTTGGAGAAATACGCCCCCTTCAGGCTTTCGTCCGTGCCATCCTGCGCAAGCAGCATGAGTCGGTGTGCATAGGTATGCGCGGCGACCGCCTGCGCTTTCAGGGCTTCCTCCTCAAAACTTGCCGGCATTTCGGCGCAGACTGCCCCGATGACATAATCCCGCACGGATACCTCCATGACCTCGCCGGAGGCGGTATCCAGCACACGGTAGGCATCGGCTTCGGCAGGGGAGGACGGTTCCTCGGTGGTTTCCATCGTAAATTCCACAAATTCCGGCAGCTCCGCTTCCTGCACAGGCTCCTGCTCCGATCCCCGCGCCGCCATTGCCGGCACAACGGGCAGAGCCGTGAGAAGCAGACAAAATACCAGATGGGTCAGAATGCGTTTTTTCATAGGATACTCCTTTGCGTTTTTATAAACGAAATGCCGGTGATGTAAGCAGGCAACCCCAAAAAGTTCCGAGAGGCGATGTCAGCAATTTAAGGGGGCAAGGGGATGAAGTCCCCAAAGCAGGTTTCCAAGGGACGGCACCGGTGAGGTGGGGGAAGTTTCCGCCTGCTCTCCGCAAATTGCTTGACTTCACTTCCAAAAGATGCTATAATTATATGTATACGAAATGATACAGAAACTACAGGAGGCGACTATCATGTGCAAATTCCTTTCCAATGAAGATATGACCAGTTTATGCGATGACCTGAAAAATCATTCCGTGATCGATCAGGCTCTCTATCAGAAATTCCATATCAAGCGCGGTCTGCGCCGCAGCGATGGTACCGGCGTTCTGGCGGGTATCACCAATATCTGCAACGTACATGGCTACATCGTGAACGAGGGCGAAATGGAACCCATCCCCGGCGAGCTGATCTACCGCGGCTATAATATCTATGACCTTGTAAGCAATGCGGAAAAGGAAAATCGCTATGGCTATGAGGAAACTGTGTATCTCCTGCTGTTCGGCAAGCTCCCGACCGTACAGGAGCTGGAGGCGTTCCACCACTACCTGTCCATGCACCGCCAGCTTCCGAGCGGCTTTGTTGTGGATATGCTCATGAAGGCACCGTCCAGAAATATCATGAACAAGCTGGCACGCTCCATTCTCTCCCTCTATTCCTACTATGACGAGAGCTGTGAGGACACCTCCATCGACAATGAGATGAAAACTGCCATCAACCTGATCGCAAAGCTCCCCATCATCATGGTCAATGCCTATCAGGTCAAGCGCAAGCATTTTGACAACCAGACCCTGTTCATGCATCCCCTGCGTCCGGAGGAAAGCACAGCGGAGACCATTCTCTCCATGCTCCGTCCCGACAGAGAGTACACCAAGGAGGAGGCACAGCTCCTCGACTGCCTGCTCATGCTCCATGCAGAGCACGGCGGCGGCAATAACTCCACCTTTACCTGCCGCGTCCTGACCTCTTCCGGCACGGATGCCTATTCTGCTTATTCCTCTGCAGTCTGCTCCCTCAAGGGTCCTAAGCACGGCGGCGCGAACATCAAGGTTTCTGCCATGCTGGAGGATGCCAAGGCAAGTATTCAGCACTGGGACAATGAGGGTGAGGTTGCCGATTATGTCCGCAAAGTGCTGCGCCGCGAGGCATGTGACAGAAGCGGTCTGGTCTATGGCATGGGTCATGCAGTCTATACCCTGTCCGACCCCCGCGCTGTGATCCTGAAGCGCAAGGCATTCAAGCTGGCAGCCGGCAAGGAGATCGAGGCAGAGTTCCACCTGCTCGACACCATCGAGCGCCTGACTCCCATCCTCATGAAGGAGGAGCGCGGTATTGAAAAGACCGTTTGTGCCAATGTCGATATGTATTCCGGTCTGGTCTACAGAATGCTCAATATTCCGGATGATCTGTATACACCCCTGTTCGCCATCTCCCGTATGGCAGGCTGGTCCGCACACCGTATGGAGGAGCTGATGACCGGCAAGCGCATCATCCGTCCGGCATATAAGGCACTGCCGAAGAAGCGTCCCTATGTGCCGATCGCAGAACGCGGCTAAATGATGATACGCAGAAAAAAACTGCTCTGCCTGTGCTGTGCGCTCCTGGCGTTCTTCCTGCCGGGCTGCTCCATCGGCGTGAATGTGGACAATATGCTCACCCCGCCCAAGCTCAGCGAGGCGCAGGAGCAGATCTATCAGGCACTCAAGGATACGACCGGTTCTGCCATCAGCCTGAAATACCCCAAAAGCGGCAGCTATCTCTCCTCGTTCATCGTCACGGATATTGACGGCGACGGACTGGATGAGGCGATCGTATTCTATGAAAAGACCGGCGTTGCCAATGCCGGCTCCGGTCTGCGCATCAACGTGCTGGACAGCATCGACGGAGTATGGCGTTCCGTCTGCGACCGCAGTGCTGAGGGGACGGAGATCGAAAAGGTCGTCATCTCCCGGCTCGGCAGCAATGACCGCATGAACCTCATTGTCGGCTGCAGCACAGCGAACCAGTCGGAAAAATTTGTTTCCGTCTATTCCTACGAGGACGGCTATCTTGATCTTACCTTCCTGGAACGCTACTCGCTGTTCGATGTGGGTATGACGAGCGAGTCGGAGCATCCCGACCTTGTACTGCTCACCCCCGCCTCCACGGCGGAGCAGCAGGCATCCGCCGCGGTCTATCAGCTTGATGCGGAAGGAAAATACCACGAATACCGCTGCGGCTTCAAGGACAGCTATACGGATTTCAGCCAGCTCATTTACGGCAGCCAGTCCGACGGCAGCGTAACGCTCTATGTGGATGCGGCAACGGGTACTGCAACGGGTGCCGCCGGTCTGCAGACGGAGATCCTGTCCTTTGACGGCAATCGTCTGGTGAACTGCCTGGAGCAGATCGGCAGAAGCTCCAAGGATACCGTGCGCCGTGCCGGACTCTACTGCCGCGACATCGACGCGGACGGAATGCCGGAGATCCCCGTGCAGAAGGTCTTCACGGGCTATGAGGAACGCACGGAAGCCGAACAGATCCAGCGCACGGACTGGCTCATGCTCAAGCAGAATCTGCTCTATGCGGAGCACAGCAGCTATTACAATGCGGGCAGCGGCTATTTGTTCATGCTGCCGGATGCATGGCAGGGAAAGGTCACCGTCGTGAACGATGCCTTTACCGGGGAGCTGCAGTTCTGCCTGTATACGGGCGACTGGAGCGCGGAACTGCCGCCGGTGCTGCGCATTTACATTTCCGAGGACGAAGCGGACACCAACGAACACCTCGCCGCCGGCTTCCATCTGGTGCATACCAAGGGTACCGCCGAATATCTTGTCAAGGCGGAGGACGTGGAAGGCATGGAAATTTCTGTAGCAGAATTGGTGATGTGTTTTAAGTTTGTGAGTTAGGGAGAGTAGAAATGAGTTTTTTTACAGTAACGCGAACAATACACCCGATAGGGCATGGCGCATTCTATACAGAGAAAATTGAAACAGAGGAAATTGAACATGATCGCAAAAAGTGCCATATTGTGTATGACTGTGGAAGCAAATCCAAGAAATTGATAGAGGAAGAAATTGATAATACATTTCAAAAAGGAGAAGAAATTCTTGCTGTTTTCATCTCCCATCTTGATGCAGATCATGTAAATGGTCTGGAGCATCTTATGCAGCGATGCTGCGTAAAATATGTATTTCTGCCACTGCTGACAAAGGATGAAAAATGGGTGTTGATGCTGGAGGATGAAAATAAGAATATCTGGGATCTGATTATGAATCCAAGAGAGACGATCTCCGGTTTTTCTGCATACGATCCTCCGATTATAATAGAGATTTCTCCTGTCATGAGTCAAGAGCCTGACTGGTTTGCGGATGAGGATTCTCCTGCCATGGATGAAAATGTTGATCCCTATGAAGAAGATGGCAGTTTTCGTATATATCCAGAAAAAGGTGTGATTAAGAGAGCTAAAACGATTCGTTCAGGCACCTGTATCCGGATTTCCGGAGTAAATGATTGGGTATATATTCCGTATAATATCAATCAAAAAACGTTTATGCCTGATATTATCAAGCAGCTGCAAAAGTTGGGGTTTGAGGAATATTCACCAGAAATGTATCCCACCTTGTCTCCGGATGAACAAAAAAATGTTCGGAAGGTCTTATCAGATGTTATCAAAAGCAATAAAAACAAAAACTCTATGACCTTGTATTCGGGTTCTTCAAGGCTGGGGCGAAGATATCGTCGTTATCATGTTATATTTGAGTGTGATCGTGGCTGCATAATTGAACACAGGTATTTGAACGGCTGTCTCTATCTTGGCGATTTTGAATTGTCAGAAGACAGTACACCCAAATTAGCTGACTATTACCAGAAATATTGTGAAAATGTTTTGGTAGTTCAAGTACCGCACCATGGTTCGAAGGATAATTTTCATGAGAGTATTTTAGTAGAGTTTCCGCACAGCCAAATTTATTTTATCAGCGCGCCAGAAAATGATAAGGGCGAACATCATCCCAGCGGTGAAGTACTCCGTATGCTGCTGCGAAACAACCGATTTGTAAAACATGTATCAGAAGCAAAGGAATCCAGATTCCAAATGAGTATTGACATTTATATCCCCTAACAAAAAGGAGGAATCAAATCACCCATGAAACGAATCTTAGTATGCGAGGATGAGGATGTCATCCGCGATTTTGTCGTCATCAACTTAAAGCGTGCCGGCTATGATGTCACCGATGTCAACTGCGGTGAGAGCGCGCTCCAGAAGTTTGAGGACGAGAACGGCAATTTTGATATTGTCCTGCTGGATGTCATGATGCCCGGCATTGACGGCTTCACCGTCTGCAAGCGGCTGCGTGAGAAAAGCTCCACCATCGGTATTATCATGCTTACAGCGAGGGCGCAGGAAATGGATAAGGTCAGCGGTCTGATGATCGGTGCGGATGATTATATCACCAAGCCCTTTTCCCCCTCCGAGCTGACCGCGCGTGTGGATGCCATCTACCGCCGCGTCTGCATGAGTTTCATCCATGATGAAAAAAGCCCGGTCATTGAATCCGGTCCCTTTACCCTGAATCTGAAAAGCCGCACTGTTTCCAAGAACGGTCAGCTCATTGACCTGACACAGGTGGAATACCAGATTCTGGAGTATTTCATGAACAACAAGAACACCGCCCTCGACCGTGCCAGCATTCTCAACCATATCTGGGGCGAGAATTACTACGGCGACTACAAGATCGTGGATGTCAACATCCGCCGTATCCGTTTGAAGATCGAGGATGAGCCGTCCAATCCCCAGTTCATTGTGACCATCTGGGGTTATGGCTACAAGTGGAATGATAAAGCTTAAACTGCAGCCGACAGCCGCCGGCAGAGCCAAAGCCGCACCGGACAGGACGCAGCACCGCAGCTCGATCACCAAACGCTGGATCACCAATAACCTCAGCGTGGTCATCCTGATCATCATCGTCATAGAGCTGGCGTTTGTTTATGCGATCCAGACCTTCTACTATTCCAGTGCGCGCCAGACGCTGACCTCGGAGCTGACCTCGGTCGTGAATATCCTCAGCCGCTACGCGCAGGATTCCGATACCAATCTCTCCTCGGAAATGCGCAACACGCTGGAGAGCTTCTCTGCCAAGGATAAAATGGAGCTGATGGCAGTCAATGCCAAGGGGCGCGTCGTGCTGACCTCGTCGGGCTTCTCACCCGCAGCAGATACGGCAATGCCGGACTATGACAGCGTGATGAGCGGCGGTGACGGCTACTGGGTCGGCACTGCACCGAACGGTGAAAAGATCATGGCTCTCAGTGCCAATATCTCTGCCTTCAGCACGGAATACAGTGCCGTGCGCGTGGTTGTGTCCCTGACAGCGGTGGATGATTCCGTTGCGGTCATCACTCTTGCGGCGACCGGCGTTTGTATTGCCATTCTCCTGCTGCTGGTCATTACGGGCATCTACTTCATGGGTTCCATCATCCGTCCCATCACACAGCTGAGCAATACGGCAGGAAAATTCGCCAAGGGCGATTTCTCGTTCCGTATCCGCAATGAGAGCAATGACGAGATCGGCGATCTTGTGACTGCCATCAATCACATGGCGGATGAGCTGTCCAATGCCGAGGCAATGAAAAACGACTTCATTTCCTCCGTGTCGCATGAGCTGCGCACACCGCTGACCGCCATCAAGGGCTGGGCGGAGACCATCTATCTGGAAAAGGACCCCGACACCATCCGTAAGGGCATGGCTGTTATCATCAACGAAACCGAACGTCTTTCGGGCATGGTGGAGGAGCTGCTTGACTTTTCGCGAATGCAGAACGGTCATTTTACTCTCCAGCAAAGCACCATGGATATTCTCGCGGAGCTGGGCGATGCCGTGCTGATCTATCAGGACAAGGCGGCGCGCGAGGGCATCACCATCTTCTATGATGAGCCGGAGATGCTGCCGTTTGTGTTCGGTGATAAAAACCGTATCCGTCAGGTGTTCATCAACATCATTGACAATGCCATCAAGTATTCCGACGCGGGCGGCAAGGTGCAGATCCGCGCCTTTGAGGAGGACGGCATGATCATCGTTGAGGTGCGCGACAACGGCTGCGGCATCAAGGAATCCGACCTGCCCAGGGTCAAGACGAAATTCTATAAGGCAAATCATACCCGCCGCGGCTCCGGCATCGGACTTGCAGTGGCGGATGAGATCATCACCGCCCACGGCGGTACACTGGAAATCCAGAGCCGGGAGGCAAGAGGTACGACTGTGACCATTGCACTGCCGCCGGAGAAGCGCACGGAAAGGGATGCATAATATGAGCGAAAAACAGCAGAATACAGCAGACTGCTCCACAGGATGCCACCGCAGTAAAATCGGCGGACAGGCACTGATCGAGGGTGTCATGATGAAGGGCCCCAGGATGGGCGCAATGGCTTGCCGCCTGCCGGATGGCGAGATTGATGTGGAAACATGGGAGATTCAGCGCAAAAAGTCATGGTACAAGAATACCCCCTTCGTGCGCGGCGTGTACAGCTTCATCATCTCCATGAAGGACGGCTACCGCTGTCTGATGAAATCTGCCGAAAAGCAGATGACGGAGGAAGAGATCGAAGAGGAGGAGACACCTTCAAAATTTGAAGCATGGCTGGAAGAAAAATGCGGTGAGAAGATGTTCAATACGATCATGATGGTCGGCATGGTGCTTGGCGTGGTCATGGCAGTGGGACTCTTTTTCTTCCTGCCCAAGTGGATCGTGGGTCTGATCAAGCCCCTGGTGGCAAACCGCTTCATACAGTCCTTTGCAGAGGGCATTGTGAAGATCATTGTTTTTGTGGCATATATGGCACTGACGGGACTGATGAAGGACATCCGCCGTACCTATGAATACCACGGCGCGGAGCATAAAACGATCGCCTGCCATGAAGCCGGTCTGCCCCTGACGGTGGAAAATGTGAAAAAGCAGGTGCGCCTGCATCCGCGGTGCGGCACAAGTTTTATTTTCCTGGTTCTGTTCATCAACATTCTTGCCATGTGCCTGGTGCCGTTCACCATCCCGTGGCAGAGATTCCTGTGCAGTATGCTCCTTCTGCCGGTGACAATGGGCGTATCCTTTGAAGCTATCCAGTTTGCAGGCAGAAGTGACAATATTTTTGCAAAGATTCTTTCCTATCCCGGTCTCCAGCTCCAGCGGATCACCACCAAGGAGCCGGATGACAAGCAGATCGAGGTGGCAATTGCCGCCATGCTCCCCTGTATCCCCGAAAACCGGGAGGAAGAGAAGTGGTAAGCAGTACGCCCCGTGCATTATATGCCCGGCTTGTGCAGGAGCTGGAGGCCGTCGGCATTCCGGACGCGGCATTCGATGCAAGATGCATGATGGAGCAGACGAGCGGGAAACCGCTGGAGCTGCTGCTGCTTTCCGAAACGTGCAAGCCGGAGACTGCCGTACAGCTTGAAGAAATGGCAGAACGCCGCAGAAACGGCGAACCCCTCCAGTACATTCTGGGCGAGTGGGAATTTTATGGTATGCGTCTCTTTGTCGGCGAGGGTGTCCTCATCCCCCGACCGGATACGGAAGCCCTTGCGGATACGGTTCTGGAAGCTGCGAAAACACTGGAACAGCCGCGCATTGCCGACCTCTGCAGCGGCAGCGGATGCATTGCACTTGCACTGGAAGCGAATCTTCCACAAGCTAAGGTGTATGCTGTGGAAAAAAGCGAAGCGGCACTTTCCTATCTGCGGAAAAATGCAGAATACCACCACTCCCGTGCGGAGATCCTCCATGCGGATGTACTCCTGCCGGAAACGGCAGAGAAATGCTGTGATCTGGACATTATCGTCAGCAATCCGCCCTATCTGACAGCGCAGGAGATGCGGGAGCTGCAGGCGGAGGTGCGGCACGAGCCGGAAACAGCACTGTACGGCATCACGCCGGACGGGCTGCATTTTTACCGGGAGATCACGCGCATCTGGAGATCCTCCCTGAGACCCGGCGGAATGCTTGCCTATGAGGTCGGTGACGGACAGGCGGAGGCAGTGGCAGAGATTCTGCGCGGATACAGCTTTACCAATGTCCGCATTCTCTGCGATCTTGCAAAAAATCCGAGAGTAGTCACAGGTTTTTTGACAGAATGATCATTTTTGAACAACTGATGTGTTATAATACAAATATCAGGAGGAAGGAAAGAAGTAAATCCGTATTACAGCGATGCAGGTTCTCTCCATCCCTATAATCAATGTTGTCCGGGGTTCCAAGGGGCGGTAGCCTTTTGGGCGGGTCGCGGGGGCGCAGCCCCCTCCTAAATCCCCCTCCCTTTGGGAGGGGGCAGGGGGAGGGGCAGTTTGGGCTGCTCTCCCCCAGAAAAATAGACAAGGAG
>JAZNKY010000037.1:0-53754 GCA_045578805.1 Oscillospiraceae bacterium | reverse complement strand
CATCTTTTCGGCAAAATTTCACACAGTCTGCGTTAAAAAATCTTGACATACGTCAGTATGCCTGCGATTTTTTGCCTTGCCTGCGTAAAATTTATGCTCGAAAATCTGCATATTCATTTTATGTGAACAGGCTCTAATTGCTGGAGTAATAAGCTTTTTTATTTTTATCCGCCAAAAAACATATGCTCCGCAAAAATCTTCACCCCGATCCCCACAAGGATCACACCGCCGAAGAATGTGGCACGGCTGCCGAGCGTTTCACTGAATTTTTTTCCGAAGCTCACGCCGATGAGTGTACACATGAAGGTGATGAGGGCGATCAGGGAGGCGGCAGTCAGGATGTTCACACCCGGAAGAGCTGCAAAGCTGATGCCTGCCGCAAGTGCGTCAATACTTGTGGCAACGCCCTGCGTCAGCAGCAGGGGAGCTGTCAGGGAACGGGACGCGCTCTCCGTTCCGGGAGAACGGGAGTCCAGTATCATGCGGATGCCGATATAGCCGAGCAGAATAAGTGCAATGTAATGATCCACAGAGGTAATATAGCTCTCAAACGCCAGACCAAGATAGCAGCCAATGGTCGGCATCATTCCCTGAAATCCGCCGAAGCACAGCGCAATGGAAAGGATCTGTGACATGTGCAGCTTTTGTGAAGAAAGTCCATTGGAGATGGACACCGCAAATGCATCCATCGAAAGTCCGACCGCAGTCAGCAGTAATTCAAAATAGGACATGGCAGCTCCTTTCATGCAGGCGGTCTTTGTGCGTATGAGATTTTAATGTGAACAGGCTCTTAATCTTCCGGAGCCTTCTGCGCGAGCTTCTGGGAATACTCCGCACGGAACTGTGCAAAGGTATCCGTATCAATGGCTTCGCGGATGCGCTCCGCAAGGGTATTGTAAAAATACAGGTTGTGTGTGACCGCCAGTCTTCCGGCAAGCTGTTCATTCGCCTTGAACAGATGGCGTACATAGGCACGGGAGAAATTCCGGCAGGTCGGACAGCCGCATTCCGGATCGACCGGACGCGGATCGGTCTCATATGCCTGATTTTTCAGATGACGGATGCCCTGCCAGGTGAATACTGTGCCGTGCCGTGCATTTCTCGATGGCATCACGCAGTCAAACATATCAATACCGCGGGCAACAGCCTCAATGATATTGGACGGTGTGCCGACACCCATCAGATAACGCGGCTTATTCACAGGCATGAACGGTGTGACCGCATCCAGTACACGGTACATATCCTCCGTCGGTTCGCCGACGGCAAGACCGCCGACTGCATAGCCGTCAAGATCCAGCTCCGCGATCTCCTGCATATGCTCCACGCGAAGCTTTTCAAAGGTGCAGCCCTGGTTGATGCCGAACAGCATCTGCTTGGGGTTCACGCAGTCCGGCTCCGCATTGAGCTGTTCCATCGCATTGATGCAGCGTTTGAGCCAGCGCGTGGTGCGGGCGCAGGATTTTGCAGAATAGTCATATGCCGCCGGATTCTCCACGCACTCGTCAAATGCCATGGCAATGGTTGAGCCGAGGTTGGACTGGATGCGCATACTTTCCTCCGGTCCCATGAAAATGCGCCTGCCGTCAAGATGGGACTGGAAGTACACGCCTTCCTCTTTGATCTTACGCAGCTTGGCAAGAGAAAATACCTGAAATCCGCCGCTGTCCGTGAGGATCGGACGGTTCCAGTTCATGAATTTATGTAGACCGCCCATTTTCTTGACGATCTGGTCGCCGGGGCGCAGGTGCAGGTGGTAGGTGTTGCACAGCTCCACCTGACATTTCAGGTCAACCAGGTCGGGGGAGGAAATGCCGCCCTTGATGGCAGCCGCCGTGCCGACATTCATAAAGCAGGGAGTCTGCACCGTGCCGTGGACTGTTTCAAGCGTACCGCGCCGCGCGATCCCGTCTGTTTTCAATAAAGTAAACATAGAAATTCTCCTGTCTGCAAATAGTTTCCTTTCATTATACCATATTTCCTGCGGAAAGTAAAGGGTTTTTGCAGATAAAAAATGTGCCCCGCATTCCTGCGGGGCAGATATGTGGAGGACAGTGCCGTTCCATATCGTTATTGGTTCAGGATAATACGGCTGGATCCTTTTTTATCCAAACACAAACTGATAACAAACCCCCAGCCATTCCCGCACCCAGTATGTCGGTACGAGATACCAGGAGGTATATGCCGAAACATGGTCGCTTTTGAGGTCCAGCCCGTCCGCGATCATGGACGCTCTCAGCTGATGAAAGCCATCCGTCACAATGGTGATCTCATGCGCCCAGCCCTGTTCATCCAGAATTTGCTTTGCATTCCGGAGATTCTCATAGGTCGATGTGGAGGTGTCCTCCATATAGATCCTTTCCGCATCAATGCCGCTGTTTGTCAGGTACTCATACATGCACTGCGCTTCGGACATTGCTTCATCCGCACCCTGTCCGCCGCATACGATCACCGGCACATCCGGATGCTCCGTCAGGTAAGCATACGCCGCATTGAGTCTGCGCTGCAGCATCAGGCTCGGCACACCGTTTCGCACCTTGCAGCCGAGCACGACTACCACATTTTCCTCCTTCGGCGTATCATACGCCGCATGAAGCATGAAGCCGCTGATGACTGCCGCCAGAACGCCCGATACACACAGAAGCCCGATGCAGATGCACAGCACCACATGGCCCGTACTATGTGCCCAGAGCTTTTGCAGCAGTTTTCCGACCGTGGGATTCGCTGCAAAAAAGAGCAGACCCGCCGCACTCAGGATCGTGCCGAGGATGTTTCCGATATTGCGGATACCCAGAAGAAAGGGGTTCATAAACAGCACCAGCAGTACCAGAAAGACTGCCGCACCCAGTACACGCCCCCACAGGGATTCTATTACGAACATTGTTCCAGACATGCCTTCAATGCCCTTGCCAGCTGATCAGGGCAGGAGGTACCTCTGCCATTGCAGTCAAGACACTCCAGACGGGCAATGACATCCTCGATCGGCATTCCCTTCACCAGACTGCAGATGCCCTGCGTATTGCCGTTGCATCCGCCCTGGAATGCGCAGTTTTTCACGATGCCGTCTTCGATCTCAACGGTGATTTTGCGGGAGCATACGCCCCGCGGCTGATAAGTGTAGATCATAATGATTCTCCTTTTCTCTTGTTGAAAATCTGCTCCGCACAGGATGTGCAGAGCAGAATATGGTTTGTAGAGATGCCCTGTAGTGGTTATGCAAGCGGATTTTCAGAAAGTCCAGCTACACCGGAATCAATCGCAGCCTGCGCCACTGCCTTGGCAACAGCCACAGCAACACTGCGGTCAAATGCATCCGGCAGGATGAATTCTGCGCAGAGCTGTTCATCGCTCACGCATCCGGCAATTGCCTTGGTTGCTGCTACCTTCATGGCTTCGTTGATGTCCATTGCACGAACAGCAAGCGCACCCTTGAACACACCGGGGAATGCAACCACATTGTTGATCTGGTTCGGGAAATCGCTTCTGCCCGTACCCACGATAAATGCGCCCGCTTCCTTTGCCAGATCCGGCATGATCTCCGGAGTCGGGTTTGCCATTGCAAATACCAGCGGCTTTTCATTCATGGAAGCGATCATTTCCGGAGTCAGCAGACCGGGCTTGGAAACGCCGATGAATACATCCGCTCCCTTCACTGCATCCGCAAGTGCGCCGTGATTTCTGTTCTTGTTGGTCATGCCTGCAATTTCATTATGTGCAGGATTTTCATAAACTTCATCTGCGGCAAGAATTCCCTTGAGGTCAACCATCTGGATGTTGCCCACGCCGAGGTTGAGCAGATGCTTTGCAATCGCAATGCCGGCAGAGCCTGCGCCGTTGATGACGATCTCCAGCTCCTCAATCTTCTTGTCCGCTACTCTACATGCATTGACAAGTGCCGCTGCCACAACGATGGCAGTGCCATGCTGGTCATCGTGGAATACCGGAATGCTCAGGCGTTCCTTGAGCTTTGCTTCGATCTCAAAGCATCTGGGAGCTGCAATATCCTCCAGATTGATGCCGCCGAAGCTGTAGGCGATATTGGCAATGGTATTGACGATCTCGTCCGTATCCTTGGAATTGATGCAGAGCGGGAATGCATCCACATCCGCAAATTCCTTGAACAGTGCACACTTGCCCTCCATAACCGGCATTGCCGCCAGAGGACCGATGTCTCCCAGACCCAGTACAGCCGTACCGTCGGTGATGACTGCCACAAGATTATGGCGGCGTGTCAGCGTATAGGAGAGGGAAGGATCCTTCTCGATCTCCAGACAGGGCTGCGCAACGCCGGGTGTGTAGGCATGGGAGAGGGAATCTCTGTCATTGATCGCTGTGCGTGAGATAATCTCGATCTTTCCGCCCCATTCTTCGTGTTTTTTCAGTGAGGACTGCATAATATCCATGTTTTTCTTCTCCTTATTGATTTTTCTTATGGGCATCTCTAAAATCGGAACACGAGCAGAATTTCGTACATGACCGGCATCAGATGCAAGGAAACAAATCGCAGATATACTGTATGTATGACAAGATTTGCTGACGATGCAGATGATGCCGGGAATAAAAATTCTGCCGTGAGGGAGATTTTTAGAGGTGACCTTATGTCAACGGTCATTGACCGTATTGACCTGAGGGTTATAGGAAGTCTTCCAGCGTGACATCCTCGCCGGAGCCTTTGGCGGCGGTATAGCGCAGTATAATGGAAGCGTCAATGCAATTGATGTTTCCATCCTTGTCAACATCCGCAGCATCTTCAAAGGAATAGACTGTCGGGTTCATGAGTCCCGCCGATATTGCTGCGGAATACTGCAGGATCACTGTCGCATCCTTCG
Source organism: Oscillospiraceae bacterium (assembly GCA_045578805.1). Lineage (GTDB taxonomy): Bacteria > Bacillota > Clostridia > Oscillospirales > Ruminococcaceae > UBA3855. The sequence continues at coordinate 48,928 of JAZNKY010000037.1, read as the reverse complement.
CGTCAACAACAGAGGAGCCATCCGCATCCGCCCAGTCCAGCCGGGGGAGGTACTGGTCGTCATAAATATACGGCTCACCGCTGCTGAAGCTGCCGATAACGAGCATATTCCAGTACGTTTTTCCTGTTGCTTCATCCAGATAATATCCCACGCCGACATGCGTATACTCACGGGTAAAATTCTCATCTAAAATGGTGGCATGATGTCCGCCGGAGGTAAACCATGCGTCCGCCAGCCTTGCAGGTGTTGTCTGTCCGGAACCATTATTTTCGCCAAAGTGAGAATAGTAGAATCCCTCGTTCAGAAGAACCGAGGTCGGAGAGCTTCCGTCCGGACGTGTATGCCCGTAAGAAACAGATAGCTCCTGCGCACGCAGATCAGCCGCATCCATCATGAACGGCACAATGCAAAGCTGCTCCAGCCCGTTTTCCAGTCGTTCGCGGTTGATCAGTGCAACCACTGCTTCGGCATATTCCTTTGACTGTGCGTCAATCGTCGGATAGGCAGCGGAAACAGTACCGGATGCAGTATGCATGAATGCCGCCGCACCTGCCAGGACAGCCGTCAGTCGCCGATGGATCCTTTTCATAAAATACACTTCCTTTCTGTCATGCTTCACACCTATATTGTGAACCTGCCGTCAGCAGGTACAAAGTTCCATTTTTATTGTATCACTTTCTATAACAAAAGTCAAGTCTGTATCCTGTAAATTTTTGTTTAAAATGTCCTGAAATTTACAAATTTATATTTTTTTGCGACATTTTCAAAAAAATCTCTTTTCTTTTCCTGCAAAGTATGTTATAATATTAACGATTACCGGCAGCGCAGTGCAGAGCGCATTGTCTGCCGCAGAATTTAGGAGGTATAGTATGCGTGCTGTAATCACAGTCATCGGTAAGGATACCGTAGGTATTCTTCATAAGGTAAGCGGCATCTGCGCAAAGCATAGTGCCAATGTTGTTGAGGTAACACAGAGTGTCCTGCAGGATATGTTCGCCATGATCATGCTGGTGGATATTTCCGGTATGGGCGAAAATTTCGCATCCCTGACAGACGATATGACCGCACTCGGCAAGGAGCAGGGTCTTGCAATTCACTGTATGCATGAGGATATTTTCAATTCCATGCACAAGATCTAAGTATCTTGGATCTGAATATCATAAAGAGGTGAAATCATGCTGAATACATTTGATATTCTGGAAACCATCCGTATGATTCAGGATGAGTGTCTGGATATTCGTACCATTACTATGGGTATCTCCCTGCTTGACTGCATTGATCCGGATATTGACAAGGCATGTGAGAAGGTCTACAACAAGATCACCACAAAGGCAGCCAATCTTGTCAGCGTCGGTCAGCAGATCGAGAAGGAATATGGCATCCCGATCGTCAACAAGCGTATTTCCGTAACCCCCATCGCCATGCTCGCGGCAGCCTGCCCGAATGACAATCCCGTCAAGTTTGCGCTCACACTTCAGAGAGCAGCGGATACCTGCGGTGTCAACTTCATCGGCGGCTATTCTGCACTCGTGCAGAAGGGCTTCAGTGCCGGCGATCTGGCACTCATCAAGTCCATTCCGGAGGCACTGTCCGTGACCACCAATATCTGCTCCTCCGTGAACGTCGGTTCCAGCAAGTCCGGCATCAACATGGATGCAGTTGCACTGCTTGGTCAGGTGATCCGCGAATCTGCAGAGGTAACGGCTGACCGTCAGTGCATCGGTCCGGCAAAGCTGGTCGTTTTCTGCAACGCCCCCGAGGATAACCCCTTCATGGCAGGTGCATTCCATGGTCCGGGTGAACCCGATTGCGTCATCAATGTGGGCGTATCCGGTCCGGGCGTTGTCCGTGCAGCGATTGCAAAGTATCCGGATGCGACCATCGACGGCATTGCGGATGTCATCAAGAAGACCGCATTCAAGGTAACAAGAATGGGTCAGCTGGTTGGCTCCCGTGCATCCAAGATGCTCGGCGTTCCGTTCGGTATCGTGGATCTGTCCCTTGCGCCGACTCCGGCAGTGGGCGATTCCGTAGCACATATTCTGGAGGGCATGGGTCTGGAGCAGTGCGGTACGCACGGCACCACAGCAGCTCTGGCACTGCTGAACGATGCAGTTAAGAAGGGCGGCGTTATGGCATCCTCCAATGTCGGCGGTCTGTCCGGCGCATTCATCCCGGTATCCGAGGATCAGGGTATGATCGATGCAGCACTTGCAGGTACACTGACGCTCGAAAAGCTCGAAGCCATGACTGCAGTATGCTCCGTAGGTCTGGATATGATCGTAGTTCCCGGGGATATTACCGCAGAAACGATCTCTGCGATCATTGCGGATGAAGCAGCAATCGGTATGGTGAACAATAAGACAACGGCTGTCCGTCTGATTCCGGCAATCGGAATGCAGGAGGGCGACATGCTGGAATTCGGCGGTCTGCTGGGCAGCGGTCCTGTGATGCCCATCAACCGCAAGTCTCCCGCAAAGTTCATCTCCCGTGGCGGCAGAATTCCTGCACCCATGCACAGTATTAAGAATTAAGTCATTGATACTTCACAGGGGACTGTCCTTGCACGCTCTGTCAAGGAAATGTTCTTGCAGTCTTAACGTTTTGCCTTCGCCCCTTCAGGGGCGTTGGCAAAACGCTTTGGGATTCCAAAGGGATAATATCCCTTTGGCAGGGGGTGCAGGGGGACAGCGTCCCCCTGCGGAGTATGGAAGGAGTTATTTTTATGAAGTATCTGGTAGTACTGTTTGATGGTATGGCTGACTATCCTGTACCGGAGCTGGGCGGCAAGACACCGCTGGAGGCTGCGGACACACCGAATATTGATCGTCTGGCAAAGACTGCGACTGTTGGTCTTGTCAAGAGCGTGGATGACGGCATGAAGCCCGGCAGTGACGTAGCAAATCTGTCCATTCTGGGCTATGATCCGAAAAAATACTACACCGGCAGATCTCCGCTGGAGGCTGGCAGCATCGGCATTGATATGAAGACCACGGACGTATCCCTCCGCTGTAATCTGGTGACGCTGACCGATGAGGCGAACTATGAGGACAAGACCATTCTGGACTATTGTGCGGATGATATTTCCTCCGAAGATGCGGAAGTTCTGGTGAATTTCCTCGCAGAGAAGCTCAACAATGAAGAATTTACATTCTACAATGGTGTCAGCTACCGTCACTGCCTGATCTGGGACAATGGCACGACCGATGTCGGCACACTCACACCGCCCCACGACATTACAGGCAAGCCCATCAAGGAATATATCCCGAATCATCCGAATGCAGAAAAGCTCTATGATCTGATGAAAAAGTCCTATGACCTGCTCAAGGATCATCCGCTGAATCTGGAGAGAATCAAGAACGGCAAGCGTCCTGCCAACAGCATCTGGCTCTGGGGCGAGGGCGTTCGCGCACAGCTCGATGATTTCAAGGAAAAGTATGGTCTCAAGGGCAGCATGATCTCCGCAGTTGACCTGCTCAAGGGCATCGGCAAGTTTGCCGGCATGAATGTGGTACAAGTGGACGGTGTGACCGGCTATATTGATACCAATTTTGAGGGCAAGGCGCAGGCTGCCATTGAGGAATTTAAGAATGGTCAGGATTTCGTGTACATCCATGTGGAAGCACCGGATGAGTGCGGTCACAGAAATGAGATTGACAACAAGGTCAAGGCGATCTCCATCATTGACAAGGTGATCCTCGGACCCGTGACGGAATACCTCAGAAGTCAGGGTGATTTCAAGGTTCTGGTCACACCCGACCATGCAACTCCGCTCTCCCTGATGACACATACCAACGACCCGATCCCGTTCTTCATCTACGACAGCACAAAGGAATGTGCAGGCGTGGATGGCTTCTGCGAGAGAACCGCAAAGGAAACCGGTCTGTTCATTCAGCCGGGCTATACCATTATGGCTAATTTTGCAAAGTAATTCTATAAAAAATGCTCACCCCCGCTGTTTTCAGCGGGGGTGAGTCGTTGTATTACACTTCAATATTGATAATCAGTTCATCACGTTCAGCAGTCAGCCGTTCAGCTGCAGCCTTAGCATCCTGCTTCGTCTCACGCAGCCTTCGCATGACACCCTCGACCTGCTCCATCACGCGGCGTACCTGCGATTTGGAATTGCTGATGCGGTCGAGTACGCTCCAGTCAGTGAAGAAGTCGTCGAAAAAAATATCCGCAAACTGCGCGAATCCGTCAACATTCACCTGCAGATCTGCATGGATGTCCACATCTGCAAGCTCCGTCCGGAATTTCTCAATGTTCTGCCGCATGTACCATAGTTTTTCCTGTGCGCTGTCCAGATGTGAGTGTTTGGCAATGCCGGCGACCAAGCCGCCGCCGAATGCGTCAAACGCGCCCCATTCCTCCGCACTGTCCAGCTCGCTGAGAACCTGCTTTGCAGCATCCTTTGCCGCCTTTCCGGCAGCAAGTGCTTCGCGGATCTCGTTCAGACGCTGCTCCGCTGCTGTGATTTCTTCTTCCAGCCGGAGAAGCTCTGCGGCTTCCGGCTTGCCCGATGCTGCCACCGCATCCCTTTTCTCCTGCAGAAGTGCTGCATATCGTGCATCACACCCAGTGAGGGAAGCAAGCTCCTCCTCGTAATCCGCAATCTCCCTGCTGATGGCAAGCAGCTCCTGCTCTGCGGTTTCCAGTCTTGCGCGGGAAGCCAGTGCTTCTGCTTGTTCCTTGGAAAGCCTGTCGTCCTTCTGCCCGACCAGCCCGTAAAAGAATGCCGCAAAGGTCTTTCCCTCCAACTGTCTGACATCCGCCTGCTCCTTATCATCTGCAAGCTGCAGATCATGCACAGTGCATTCCATATCAGTCCTTGCTTCATACAGCTGATTCAGCCTGTTTTCCAGATGCTCCATGCGCCTCGCTTTCCGGTGAAGCTCACGGAGCATTTCGTTTTGACTGCTCATTTATTCTTCCTTTTCTTATTCATGATCGCATTGACGGTGAACGCCACTGCAAGACCTGTAGCCGCCGCGCCAGCCAGCGGGATCGCCGCCTTGGCAAGCTTCGAGGGCGGATTTGCCGGACGGATCTCCGCAATCTCTGCCTTTGGCTTGGATGCCGGCTTCGGGGGGGTATATGCCGGATGCGGACTGTTGGTCGGGATCTCCGCTGCATCAAATTCCAGCGTTCCCTCTGCAACTACGACCTTTACCGTATGCCATCCCTCGTTCAGGCTTTCGATCGTATAGAAGCTTTCGCGGAAATGTGTGTTCTGTACCGTTACCTTTTCCGCATACAGCTTGCCGTCCATGTACAGATCGACCACAGCATGTTCCGCCCTGCCGATCAGGTACAGACCGCTGCCGAAGAAGCGGATCTCCATTTCTGCACCGGCATCGCCGACGGCACAGGTTCTGTTGAAATAACGATAGCTTGCCATAGCATTCAGCATCCAGCCATTTTTCGCCTTTTCCAGATACCGCATCTGTGGTGCAAGGCAGTCAAGCCGCCAGCAATAGCGGGGGATGATGACCGGTACGGGTTCGGCACTGATTTCCAGGAACTCATTCTGATAATATGCACTCTGGATGCACATTCTTCCGGCGCGTACCATCGGATGATGCTCCGTATTCAGCTCAGCCACGGACAGACCATCCGCAAACGCCATTACAAGCGAGCCGATCGCCATGATCTGCAGTTCGTGCGTTCCCTCCGTGTTGAAATGTGCCAGTTTTCCCAGCTCCAGCACATCGTCCATGTAATAAAATTCCCATCTTCCATCCGCATAGAGCCGCAGCATCAGTCCGCAGGCGGAGCTTTGCTCACAGGTTACAGCGGAATTGTAGCGGATGCCCATAGCAGCATAATTATCGCCGCTCTCAGCCGCAAACCGGAATTTGATCTTTCCCTGATAATTCGACCACTTGTCATCGCCGAAGCAGGTGAGGGGATCGGGTGTACCGCGGTGCCGCCAGTTGGTCGGCAGTGCATCAAGCGTGATCATCTGCCGGAGTACGTTTCCGTTTTCTGTCTTTACGATCTCAAAGGCACCGCCCTGATCGGTCGTATACAGCGGCGCGCCGCCCCGGTTCTTGAGGAAGGCATCCTCATAGCTGAACAATTCCGTATAGGGCAGCTCCAGTCGCTTATCCTGCGGGATTTCAGGATAGGGGACACTGCGCCCATGCACTGTGCTGACATCCATTGTTGTGATGGTCAGCAGGGAATGCGGCTTGACCACAACCGGAAATGCCATATCGCCCTTCACTGCAGAAGCATGGATCCTGTCCGTTACACGGAACCAGTTCCTGTCGATCGTCAGCGGGTCATGGCAGCCGGCAGTTTCGATCAGATGCAGATAGCGCGGCAGGTAGGGGAGATGGTTGACGATCACCAGATAGGAACGCGGCACATCACTGTCATTAGAGATGTGCATGGTCATCTGTGTGCGGTCGGGAGATACAAGCGTGATGAAATTATGCGTGGTATTCCAGATGGCATGATTTTCATCACCGTCACCATAGCAGGCACTTTCTACATACTGCCAGCCCTTCTTGGCAAAGCGTGTGAAATGTGAGGCGATCCAGAATCCGATGTCACGGGAATAATGTCCGGACCACGGCGTATTGGCAGTCATAAGCTGCTTGGGTGTGTAGCACGAGCCGTCATAATAGGAAGCAACTGCCGGCTGGAACTCATACATGACCATTCTGCCGTGCACATAGCTGTTGATAATGCGGTTTGCCGTGTCGATCGGACCATTCGCACCGCTCATGCCGCAGCCGTCCACACGGCAGGCAAGCTCCGGCACATTGCAGGGCGCGATGCCCTCGCTGTACCAGATTTCCTTGCCGTAAACATCATGCAGCAGCTGGGTGTTATCGTCACCGAAGGTCGTATAGTGCAGACCAATAACATCCACGGCATTGCGCAGCCGTTCATTTCCCAGCATTTCCTGTGCGATCGTGCGGGAACCCACCTCATCCGATGCGACGAGCCGGATGGCAGAAAAATCATAGGGCGGATTTTCCTGATTACGCAGTGCGTCGGCAAAATAAATCAGCCATTCCACATCCGCATGATCCGTTTCATTGGCATCCGGACTGATATAATCGAAGGTCAGACCATAGGTGATGTATGCCGCAACCAGCGTCTCATAGAACCAGCGGTATCTTGCCGCATAGCCTGCCTCCTTGCTTTCCTCGAATGCCGCAGTGACCCAGTGCGGTTCACCCCAGCGCAGGAGGTCAGCAGTCACCTCAGGATTGATGCGCTTGGCATCTGCTGCCAGCATGAATCCCGCGCCCCTCGTCACATCCGGCACCTCGTCCGCTGTCCGCTTTACGCAGGGTTCTGTTCCGGAGGAACTGTTGATGTCCGCACCGAATTCCACCTTGATATGCGTCAGCCCCGCACCATAACCGGGTGCGAACAACTGCCGGAGGATCTCTTCATAGACCTCCGGAAAATTCTCCTTATAGTCCATCAGCAGGCGGGAAGAGCCATTGCCTGTTACACAGCCCAGCCCCCGAAATGCCGCCGCCGGATTTTCATTTACTGTATTGCCGTCTACAATGATCTCGCTCGGCTTGATCGCCAGCGGATTGATCGAATTATCCATGTTGCCGTTCCCTCCGTTCATTCCGATGCCGGCACAGCGATCAGGAATTTGATGTTTTTGCCTTCCTCGGTAAACATCTGCTCATGCTCCGTCACAAGATTTTCCGCAAATCCTGAAGCGTGCAGATCCCGCGTCAGGTACCGGATCTCAAAGCCAGCCTCGGCAAAATATTCCAGCGATTCTTCAAACAGCTCATCATCATCCGTCTTGAACCAAAGCTCACCCTTGAGAAACGCCTTGTACTGCAGAAGCTGTCTTGTATGCGTCAGGCGGCGTTTCTTATGCTTGCTTTTGGGCCATGGATTGCAGAAATTGATGAAGATTCTGTCGATCCTGTCCTCCTCACTGAAGGCATTGCAGATATTGGAAATATTGTAGATCATCACGCGCACCTGCTCATGGGAGAGGGACGCACCTGCAAGAGCCTGCTCGATCTTGCGCTTTGCCAGCACCAGCATTTCATTCTTGATGTCCACTGCAATGAAATTCACATCCGTCCAGTGCAGGACAGCCTGTGAAGCAAAGCCGCCCTTACCGCAGCCAAGCTCCAGATAGACCGGCTTGCCGTTGCTGAACACCTCGTTCCAGTGACCGCGGTGTGCTGCTGGTTCACCAATAAAGAAAGGGCACGCCTCCAGCTCCGGTCTTGCCCATGGTTTGCACCGAATTCTCATAACTTCCTCCTATGCTCACAGGCTGAACGAAACGGCACGTCCTGTGGGCTTATATTCCTCAAATACTACGCCGGACATGCGGAACATACGCTCCGAAGCTCTGATCGCGTCCGTTCCGGCATACTTATTGTCCAGATACACCACCCTGCGGATACCACTTTGAATGATCGCCTTGGCGCATTCATTGCAGGGAAACAGCGTTACATAGATCGTGCATCCCTTCAGACTTACCTCTGCGCGGTTGAGGATGGCGTTCAGCTCCGCATGGCAGACAAAGGGATATTTCGTATCCAGAAAATCCCCTTCACGTTCCCACGGCAGCAGATCGTCATCACAGCCGATGGGCATTCCGTTGTAGCCCATGGAAACGATCTTGTGTTCCGGATTGACGATACACGCGCCGACCTGTGTGTTGCTGTCCTTGCTGCGCTGCGCCGAAAGCAGGGCGATCCCCATGAAGTATTCATCCCAGCTCAGATAATCGGTTCGTTTCATATGGTTCCTCCAGAAACAGGATTTGCACAGCCCCGATGCCGGAGCTGTGCAGATTCACATATGCATATATTGCTTATTCAGTCTCCTGCCCCTCTGCCTGTTCAGCGGATGCCACCGCATCAGCAAGGGCTGCCATCTCTGCCAGTGCGTCGGATACCGACGCAGCAGGTGCGGATGTTTCTGCCTCAGCGGATACTGCCGTTTCTTCTGCAGCAGGTGCCGGAGCTTCTTCTGCTGTTTCTGCCGGTGTCTCTGCCGGAGTTTCCGGTTCAGCAGGTTTTACCTCCTCAGCGGGCTTTGTCTCTTCAGCAGGTGCGGGCTTCTCCGCAGGCTTCTTCTCCTCCGGTTCCTCGTCCTTTACCTCTGCGTACATTTCTTCTTCCGCTGTGAAGCCCTCGTTCTTCAGCTGCTTGACAGGAACACGCTTGAGCGGGGAGTAGATAAACTTGCCGCAGGAATCCGTTTCCTCCTTCAGATTAACGGTCTTGCTGCAAAGTACGCGGTTGCCGTCCTTTGTGCGCTTGCCGAACTGGCAATAACCGCACTGCGGAGTCATCTTCTTGTCAAAATAATTCGTCTTCTTCTGGAACAGACTGCTCAGACCCATAGTATCACCTCATAAGTAGATTGACGCGCCGGATGCACCGGCACTTCTTATGTTATATTATAGCATATCAAAGCACATTTGTCCAGCATTTTTTTCAAAAATGTACAAAAAACGTTTTTCTTCCGCAAATACAGTGTGACCTGCCTGTGCTTTTGAAAGACTGGAAAATGCTTCTTCAGAAACCTGCACATCTTTCACAAATTCTTCCGGGAAAAGCAAAGTTTTCAACAGCGCAGTTTCGCTGGAATCATATCAAAATAAGAATTGTATTATACAGTGCGTTTTATTTCGCAGTTTAAAGTGCAGCAGATTTTTAGATTTCGACAAAGAACACTCAATATGTTTACAAATTGTATTCGTATATTTTTATAGATATAATTTTACCGTATTGTGCAGTGTGTATAGTTTCAACAGTTTCCGTTGGTAAACATTGCGGATGGATTTTTTTCGAGGAATGTGTTATAATATAGAATGTAAGTATGTCATTTTGCTGTCGATGTCGAATCATGCTGAATGGTAAGGTGCATACAATTTATTCTGGGAGGTTACACAATGGGTGCAAAAACGAAAAAGACTGTTCCGTTCCGCGGCACACCCGAGCAGGAAGCACAGCTCCGCGCAGTGATCGCCGAGCACAAGGACGAGCAGGGCGCACTGATGCCTGTGCTTCAGAAGGCACAGGAGATTTATGGCTATCTGCCGATCGAGGTGCAGAAGATCATTTCTGACGAGATGGATATTCCGATGGAGAAGATCTACGGTGTTGTCACATTCTACGCACAGTTCTCTCTGTTCCCGAAGGGCAAGTACAACATTTCTGTCTGTCTTGGTACTGCTTGCTATGTAAAGGGTTCCGGCGATCTTTACGAGAAGCTGAAGGAACTTCTCGCTATTGACGGCGGTGAGTGCACAGAGGACGGCAAGTTCTCTCTGGAAGCATGTCGCTGCATCGGTGCCTGCGGTCTGGCTCCCGTCCTGACGATCAATGAGGACGTATACGGCCGTATCGGTGTTGATGATCTTGCTGGTATTCTGGCAAAGTATGAGTAATTCAGCTCATCCCCACATTACATATCAAGGAGGAATTTATACATGAAATCGCTCGACGAAATCAAAGTGATTCGTGATGAAATGGCTGTTGAGCTGCAGACCCGTGATGAGTCCACAGAAGCCAACGGCACAAAGTACCGCAAGCATGTTCTGATCTGCGGCGGTACAGGCTGTACCTCTTCCGGCAGTGTTACAATCGAGAAGACACTGGCAGAAGAGCTGGAGAAGAACGGTCTGACAAATGAAGTACAGATCGTAAAGACAGGCTGCTTCGGTCTGTGCGCACTCGGTCCGATCATGATCGTATATCCGGAGGGTGCATTCTATTCCATGGTAAAGGCAGAGGACATCGCTGAGATCGTTACTACTCATCTGGTAGAAGGCGGTCAGCCGGTAGCTCGTCTGCTGTATCAGGAAACTGTAACTGAAGAGGGCATCAAGTCCCTGAATGATACTGCGTTCTACAAGAAGCAGCACCGTGTAGCTCTGCGTAACTGCGGCGCGATCAATCCTGAGTGCATCGATGAGTACATCGGTAAGGATGGTTACCAGGCACTGGCTAAGGTTCTGAAGGAAATGACTCCTGAGGATGTTATCCAGACAATCCTGGATTCCGGTCTCCGCGGCAGAGGAGGCGGCGGCTTCCCGACTGGTATGAAGTGGAAGCTCGCTCGCAACATCGTTCCGGATGCTGATCAGAAGTATGTATGCTGCAACGCCGACGAAGGTGACCCAGGCGCATTCATGGATCGTTCCGTACTCGAGGGCGACCCGCACGTAGTTCTGGAAGCTATGGCTATTGCTGGTTACGCTATCGGCGCAACACAGGGTTATATCTATGTTCGTGCTGAATACCCGATCGCTGTTGACCGTCTGCGCATCGCTATTGCACAGGCAAGAGAGTACGGCGTACTGGGCAAGAACATCTTCGGCACAGGCTTTGACTTTGATATTGACCTCCGTCTGGGCGCAGGTGCGTTCGTATGCGGTGAGGAAACTGCACTGATGACCTCCATCGAGGGCAACCGCGGTGAGCCTCGTCCGAGACCTCCGTTCCCGGCTGAAAAGGGTTTGTTCGGCAAGCCCACAATTCTGAATAACGTTGAGACCTATGCAAATATCCCGCAGATCATCCTGAACGGTGCTGACTGGTTCGCAAGCATGGGTACTGAGAAGTCCAAGGGTACCAAGGTATTCGCTCTGGGCGGTAAGATCAACAACACAGGTCTGGTAGAGGTACCGATGGGTACAACTCTGCGTACTGTTGTTGAGGAGATCGGCGGCGGCATCCCGAATGGAAAGCAGTTCAAGGCTGCACAGACCGGTGGTCCTTCCGGCGGCTGTATCGCTGCTGACAACATCGACATTCCGATCGACTATGACAACCTGATTGCCATCGGTTCCATGATGGGCTCCGGCGGTCTGATCGTAATGGACGAGGATAACTGCATGGTTGACATCGCTAAGTTCTTCCTCGAATTTACAGTAGACGAGTCCTGCGGTAAGTGCACACCCTGCCGTATCGGTACAAAGCGTATGTACGAGATGCTCGAAAAGATCACTCAGGGCAAGGCTACTCTGGAAGACATCGACAAGCTCGAGGAACTCTGCTACTACATCAAGGCAAACTCTCTCTGCGGTCTGGGTCAGACAGCTCCGAACCCGGTTCTGTCCACTCTGAAGAACTTCCGCGAAGAGTATATTGCACACGTTGTTGATAAGAAGTGTCCTGCAGGCGTATGTAAGGATCTGCTGATGTTCTCCATCGACGCTGAGAAGTGCATCGGCTGCGGTATGTGTGCAAGACAGTGTCCCGCATCTGCAATTACCAAGACTGATTACGTTGCTCCCGGTCACAAGCTGCCGTCCCTGGCAATTGATACCGACAAGTGCGTAAAGTGCGGTGCATGTATGCCTACATGTAAGTTCAAGGCTATTTCCAAGGGTTAAGGAGGAACAAAGACATGGCAGATATTAATGTAAAAATCAATGGCATTGCAGTTTCTGTTCCTAAGGGTTCTACCATTCTGGAAGCTGCACATGCAGCAGGCGTGGAAATCCCCACCCTGTGCTATATGAAGGAAATCAATGAGATCGGTGCCTGCCGTATCTGTATGGTTGAAGCAAACGAAGGCAGAGGCTTCCGTCTGGTAGCTGCCTGCGTATATCCGGTAACTGAGGGTATGGAAGTTCTGACCAACTCCCCGAAGGTTCTGGAGTCCAGAAAGAGAACAGTAGAACTGATTCTCTCCACACATGACAAGAAGTGTCTCTCCTGCGTAAGAAGCGGCAACTGCGAGCTGCAGAAGCTGGCAAACGACCTCGGCGTTGAGAATGCAAATGCATTCGAAGGCGAGATGGCAGAGCATGATGTTGATGCTTCCGCAGTACACATGTACCGCGACAACAACAAGTGCATTCTGTGCCGCCGCTGCGTAGCTGTCTGCGCTAAGACACAGGGCGTTGGCGTAATTGGCGCAAATGAGCGCGGTTTCGCTACTACCATCGCAAGTGCATTTGATATGGGTCTCGGTGAGACAAGCTGCGTAGCCTGCGGTCAGTGTATCGCTGTATGTCCTGTGGGCGCACTGTCCGAAAAGGAATACATTGATGATGTATTTGCTGCAATCGCTGATCCTTCCAAGAGAGTCATTGTACAGACTGCTCCGGCAGTTCGTGCAGCTCTGGGCGAAGAGTTCGGCTACGAGATCGGCACAAACGTAGAAGGCAAGATGGTTGCATCCCTGCGCCGTCTGGGCTTTGACGATGTATTCGATACCGACTGGGCAGCTGACCTGACTATCATGGAAGAAGCTACCGAGTTCATGGATCGCTTCAAGAACGGCGGCAAACTCCCGCTGATCACATCCTGCTCTCCTGGCTGGGTTAAGTACTGCGAGCACTACTTCCCTGAGATGACAGAGAACCTGTCCAGCTGCAAGTCTCCTCACCAGATGCTGGGTGCAATTGCAAAGACCTACTATGCTGAGAAGATCGGCGTAAAGGCTGAGGACATCGTTGTTGTCAGCGTAATGCCCTGTACCGCTAAGAAGTTCGAGATCGGCAGAGACGATCAGAACGCAGCAGGCGTACCGGATGTAGATTATGTACTGACCACAAGAGAGCTGGCAAGAATGATCCGTCGTGCAGGTCTGAATTTCAGAGCAATGCCCGATGAGGACTTCGACAATCCGCTCGGTTTGTCCGCTGGTGCAGGCGACATCTTCGGCGCAACAGGCGGCGTTATGGAAGCTGCTCTGCGTACAGCTGCTTGCTGGCTGACAGGCGAGGACAAGGTGATCGAGTTCACTGATGTTCGTGGTACTGACGGCATCAAGCGCAAGACCTACAATGTAGCTGGCACTGAGATCAAGGTTGCTGTTGCAAGCGGTCTGGCAAATGCAAAGGAACTGCTCAAGTCCGTTCAGAACGGCGAAGAAGTTCACTTCATCGAAATCATGGGTTGCCCCGGCGGCTGTGTAAACGGCGGCGGTCAGCCTCAGCAGCCTGCAAGTGTTCGCAACTTTGCAGATCTGCGTGAGCTGCGTGCAAAGGCTCTCTATGATGAGGACGCTGCGAAGGAACTGCGCCTGTCCCACCTGAATGCAGATGTTCAGAAGCTCTATGAGGAATTCCTCGGCGAGCCGAACAGCCACAAGGCTCATGAACTGCTGCACACAACTTATGTAAAGCGTTCCATCAACTAATGGATCAATTCGCATAACGAAATGCCCCGACTTCACGGTCGGGGTATTTTTGAACATATCACAGTACATAAAAAGCGATGTGCAATTTTTGCACATCGCTTTTACATGTTGACACTAAAAATCAAAACGCTTATACGGTCCGTTTTCGCCTGCATAGCTTAAAAACATTCGGTCCAATACCCAAGTTCCATTTTTAGGATGAAATTCAAATTTATGCCACACGTCCGAACCATGAAAATCTGAAATTTGTACAAGTATCACTGCTTTTTTCACGGTTTTCATGACAAATTTCAATTCGCACCCCGTATCAAAGTAATGAAAGCGTGTTGGTACTGTGTCATAAGGTGAAATATAAATATTTTTACTTATGTGACCTGACAAAATTTCATATTTTTTAGCTTTCACAGTGTCCGTAAGTTTCGTGATCTCATCACTGAACTGACCATTTGTATTTTGTTTGCATAATTCCTTATGCTGTGCCATGAGTGGCGTGATCTGAGTATTGTATTCCTGCATCATATGCATGAACCAAGGGAGGATTTCCTCCGTATAAGTATGATACTTTTCTGCTGTTCCAGATGTAATAATTTGAATTGATGACATAGTATACTCCAGTAAAATTATTCCTGAATCAACTCCAGAATTTCCTCCGGCGTGAACGCATATTTCTTATCACAGAAATGACAGCAGACCTCGATCTGTTCCTTGCTTTCCGCCAGCTCCCGCAGGTCATCCTTGCTGATGCTCGTCAGTACCCTTGCAGTCCGCTCACGGCTGCAGTCGCAGAAATAACCGGATTCCGCCTCGTCCAGGAGATTTGCATCCAATCCGTCCAGACACTTCATCACAATATCCTCCGCTGTCATACCAACCGCCAGCATATCCGTGAAATGCGGCATTTCGGATACATTCTTCTCCAGAATCGGAATACACGCCTCATCCGCAAAGGGGAGAAGCTGAATGAGAAATCCGCCCGCATACTGCACCGAAAGATCGGGAGCCACCAGCACACCCAGACTCAGCACGGTCGGGATCTGCTCGCTGGATGCGTAGTAATTTGCAATATCCTCCGCAATTTCGCCGGAAACCAGCGGAATCATGCCCACATACGGCTCCTTCAGTCCCATGTCCTTGATGACGGAGAATGTGCCGTTTCCGACCGCACCGCCTACATCAAGCTTGCCCTTTGCATTCAGCGGAATTTCTACAATATAGTTGTCCGCGTAGGATTTGACATTGCCCAGGTCATCCGCACAGGCTACCATGCACCCGATCGGACCGTCGCCGTCAATGCGCAGCGTCAGGGATTCATCCGCTGACTTCAGACCATAGCCCATCAGGGAAGCTGCAATCGTCAGTCGTCCCAGTGCTGCAGTCACGACCGCAGAGGGCTTGTGGTATTGTTCGATCATTGCTACCATATCGGTCGCATCAATTGCGGAAGCAACCACGCTGCCGTCCGCAGAAATTGCTCGTTTGATGATACTCATTTCGATTCCTCCAGTTCCGGCTTTCGTGTCACAAACAAAAGCCGCTGTGTTGTTTCCGTTGGCGGTGAGAGCTGTTCCGGGGTATCCAGTCCCGCATCTGCGTCAAAAATTCCGACAAGCTCCAGCCCTGCCTCTGCAATGGCAGCGATAATTTCCTCCGCAGAATAGGCGTTCTCCGTGATTTGCTCCTCACTTCTGTAGTACGCTTCGCCGTCCTTCTGAAAAAAAGTCAGCTGAATGTCCACAAGATTCGACTGCTCGCGCAGACGATTTTCCCATACACAGTAGACATCCTCTGTGTCATAAATGAAGACCTGTCCGTTAAGTATTTCCCTGTGCTTGTAGATCGTATTCATGTCGAACAGGAACAATCCGCCCGGCATTGCAAACAGTGACACCCGTTCAAATACCCGCTTCACATCCTCAAGGCAGGGGAGGTGATTAAGACTGTCCAGTGTACAGATTGTGACATCCATCGTACCGAACATGTCGATTTCCCGCATATCCTGACAGAGATACTGGATCGGCAGACCGCTTTCATATTTCTTATCCATCGCCGCGGTGAGCATAGCAGGGGAGTTGTCCACGCCGATGACATCATAGCCCAGCCTTGCCATTTCCTCACTCATCGAGCCGCTTCCGCAGGCAAGATCGAGGAGGATCCTGCCCTCCGTGCGGATATATTGGTTCACCAGATAATGCAGTCTTGCCGCACGAAGCGGGTATTCCACATTCTCCGTGAGTGCGTCATAATATGCCGCAAAATTTTCGTAATTCATTGCAAATCATCCTTACCAGAGCTGTTGTTTGAGTTGAATGGAGTCGCCTTCCGTGATAGGACGGATCACCCTGCACGGATTGCCGGCAGCAAATACGCCTGCAGGAATACTCCGCGTTACCACACTCCCCGCACCGATGACGGAACCCTTACCGATCGTCACACCGCCGCATACTGTGACATTGGAAGCCAGCCAGCAGCCATCCTCAATGATGATGGGGGCTGCATATTCCAGATCATATGCTGTGCCGTCTTCCTTGAAGCACATTTTCCGTTCCTCTGCCAGCAGGGGATGGATGGGCGGGGCAAGTGTACAGTTCGGACCGAAAAAGACATCATTCCCGATGGTAACAGGACAGCAGTCCAGCACACAGAGATTATAATTGGCAAAGCAGTTGGTTCCGAATGTTGTAAATTCTCCATAATCAAAACGGATCGGATCCATCAGAACACTGCCCTTGCCAAGATGGGGGAGCAGCTCCGACAGGAGTGAGCTTCTCAGGGGATCATCCGGTTCAATGAGTGCATTATATTGTTTACAGAGCCGGTATGCCTTTATTCGTTTTCCGGCAAGCTCTGGATCGGAGGTATCATAGATCTTCCCGCTGAGCATTTTTTCCTGTTCCGTCATAAAAAGCCTCCTATCAAACCAGCCCTCTCCAAATGAAAGGAGAGGGCTGATGCGGTTTACTGATTCTCCTTATTGGCGCAGCACTTCTTGTACTTCTTGCCGCTGCCGCAGGGACACAGGTCATTCGGTCCGATCTTCATGGACTGACGTGCTTCCACGCTGCCTGCATTGGGTGCATCGGGTTTAGCCACCTGCTCACGCTGAGGAGCTTCGTTCTGCTGGATCTGGATGGTCAGCAGCATACGGACAGTGTCCTCGCGGATGGCTTCAACCATTGCGTCGAACATATCAAAGCCCTCATAACGGTACTCGATAACCGGGTTCTTCTGACCATAGCTTCTCAGTGAGATACCGCGCTTCAGCTCTGCCATATCATCAATATGTGCCATCCACTTGGTATCTACTACCTTCAGCATAACAACACGCTCCAGCTCACGGATAATGCTGGCACCGTAGGTTTCTTCCTTCTTTGCATACTTACCCTTGATCTTGTCCACAAGGAAGTTTACAATATCGGTCTTTGTCTTGGTCGGCAGCTCTTCCTCAGTGAATACGAGATCACCGTCATCCAGCAGCCAGCCATAGAAATAATCCTTCAGACCGATGAGGTTCCAGTCGTCCTGTACTTCCTCCTCGGCAATATACTGACCAGCAACCGTTGTTACCAGCTCCTCCATCATCTTCAGGATGGAATCGTGCAGATCCTCACCATCCAGCACCTGTGCGCGCTGCTTGTAGATGATCTCACGCTGTGTATTCATAACATCGTCGTAGTTCAGGACATTCTTTCTGATGCTGAAGTTTCTGCCCTCGACCTTCTTCTGGGAAGAAGCAATGATCTTGGTCAGCCACTTGCTTTCAATGGCTTCTGTTTCCTCAACATTGAGTGTGCGCATCACGGATTCCATTCTGTCACCGGCAAAGATACGCATCAGGTCATCCTCTACGGAGAGGAAGAAACGGCTCTCACCGGGGTCACCCTGACGGCCGGCACGACCACGGAGCTGGTTGTCGATACGTCTGGATTCATGACGCTCCGTACCTACAATGAACAGACCGCCTGCCTCGCGTACTGCAACCGCAGCTTCCTTGACCTGTGCGTCGAATTTCGCATACAGATCGCGGTAAACAGCTCTTGCTGCCAGAATTTCCTCATCTGTTGTATCCGCAAAGCCGATCGCTTCATTGATCACAGCGTCATCATATTCCATCTTGCGCATTTCTGCCTTTGCAGAAAATTCCGCATTACCGCCCAGGATAATATCGGTACCACGACCAGCCATGTTGGTTGCGATGGTAACTGCACCGAGCTTACCAGCCTGTGCAACGATCTCCGCTTCCTTTGCGTGATATTTTGCGTTCAGTACTTCATGCTTGATGCCGCGGCGTTTCAGAAGCTTGGACAGGATCTCAGACTTTTCAATGGAGATCGTACCAACCAGAACGGGCTGTCCCTTTTCATGGCATTCTACGACCTGCTCGATGATCTGCAGGAATTTGCCCTTCTCTGTGCGGTAGATCTGATCCGGATGATCCACACGGATGACCGGCTTATTAGTCGGGATCGCGATAACATCCAGCTTGTAGATCTCCTTGAATTCGTCTTCCTCGGTCATTGCTGTACCGGTCATACCGGAAAGCTTGGAGTAAAGACGGAAATAGTTCTGGAAAGTGATGGTAGCCAGCGTCTTGGACTCGCGTGCGACCTTTACGCCTTCCTTGGCTTCAATTGCCTGATGCAGACCATCATTGAAACGACGGCCCAGCATCTTACGACCGGTAAATTCATCAATGATGACAACTTCGCCGTCTTCAACAATGTAGTCGATGTCGGGCTTCATGATGCCGATCGCCTTCAGAGCCTGGTTGATGTGATGCAGAAGGGTCATATTCTCCGGAGCCATGAGATTTTCTACATGGAAATGCTCCTCTGCCTTCTTCACACCCAGACGAGTGATGGTTGCAGTCTTTGCCTTTTCGTCAATGATGTAATCCGCGTTTTCGTTTACATCGTCCTGATCCATCTTGTCATCAATTTCGACAACAGTAACGGAGGACAGTGTCTTTGCGAAAGCATCCACGAGAGTGTACAGCTCCGTGGACTTGTCGCCCTGACCGGAGATGATCAGCGGCGTTCTTGCCTCGTCGATCAGGATGGAGTCCACCTCATCGACGATCGCGAAATTAGGTGCGCGCTGTACCATGTCCTTCTTGTAGATAACCATGTTGTCACGCAGATAGTCAAAGCCCAGTTCGTTGTTGGTAGCATAGGTAATATCGCAGTTATACGCCATTCTGCGCTGTGCATTGGTCAGACCATGCAGGATGCAGCCGACTGTCAGACCCAGGAAGCGGTGTACCTTGCCCATTTCCTCGGACTGTGTCTTTGCGAGGTAGTCATTGACAGTAACAACATGTACACCCTTGCCGGACAGCGCATTCAGATAGGCTGCCAGACATGCTACGAGCGTCTTACCTTCACCGGTTCTCATTTCAGCAATACGTCCCTGATGGAGTACGATCGCGCCAATGATCTGTACCGGATATGCACGCTTGCCAAGCACACGGTCGCCGGCTTCGCGGACGGTTGCCAGTGCTTCGGGGATAATATCATCAAGGGTAGCAGTACCCTCATTCAGTCTCTCACGAAATTCAAATGTTTTTTCCTTCAGCTGTGCATCGGTCAGAGCCTTATACTCTTCCTCCAATGCAAGCACCTTGTCTTTAATCGGTTCGATTCGCTTCAGCTCTTTTGCGCTGTAGGAACCAAAAATGGTTGTCAGAATACCCATTTCCATTTACCGCCTTTACTATTTTTGAAAATATATACTTTTATTATATAATATTGACGGGCATTTGTCAATAGCTGCCCGGTATCGCCCGCGTTATACACAAGTTTCAACACGGCAAATTAGGCAATACCGCCCAAATCCTTACATCTCTGCCGAAGGACAGATTTCCCGCAGCGGACAGCCGGCACAGGCAGGCTTTCTTGCTTTGCAGAATTCTCTGCCGAACAGCACGATCCTGTGACAGAAATCGGAGGATTCCTCCGGGGGCAGGAGCTTGCGCAGGTCGGTCTCCACCTTTTGCGGCTCCGTATGCTTGGTCAGTCCCAGCCTTCCGGTGATCCGGATGAAATGCGTGTCCGTCACCACTGCCGGCTTTCCATAGAGGTCGCCCAGCAGCAGGTTGGCAGTTTTCCGTCCGATCCCCGGCAGTGCCAGCAGCTCCTCCATTGTCTGCGGAACCTCTCCGCCGTGTCTGGTCAGGAGCAGCTGTGCCGCCTCCTTGATACTCTTTGCCTTGGTCTTATAAAAGCCGCAGGGCTTGACCGCTTCCTCCAGCTCCGTCAGATCTGCATCTGCAAAGGACTGCAGGGTGGGGAACTGCCGGAACAGTGTTTTGGTGACGATGTTGACCCGTGCATCTGTACACTGCGCCGAGAGCCGGACAGCGATCATCAGCTCATAGGGCTTGGTATATTCGAGCGAGCAGAGCGCATCCGGATACTGTGTCTTCAGCAGCCGGCATGCCGCCAGTGTCCGTTCCTTCTTAGTCATGCTCAGCCTTCAATACTCTTCAGTGCTGCGTCATCAAAGGTAACCGGATAGGATGCAGCGATTTCTGTGTACCAGGTATTGTAGTTCTCCTGTGTCATCTGGCTGGAGATCTCCTGCATCCAGAGAGGATCGCCGGTTGCAGAGAAATACATCACATGCACGCCGTATTCCGTTTCCACAATGCCGGTATCACCGGGCTTGCGGCTTGCATCAAAGCACCAGTCATTGAAATTGGTCACCATCTGACCGGGATATACACTTTCATACAGACCGCCTTTGGTATTGGAGCCGCCGTCCTCGGAGTACTGGTTTGCCAGCTCTGCAAAGCTGTCCTCGGTCTTTTCGCCGCTTTCCCATTCTGCGAGCGCGTTCTCGGCTGCAGCCATATTATCTTCCTGCTCCATAAACAGGATGTGACGTACATTTACTGTATTGGTTTCATCCAGAGCCGGTTCAGCAGTCATGATGTAGACGAAATAGGTGTCGGAGCTTTCCATCATATAGGTGTCATTCACCTTTGCACCGCCGAACGCCCATTCTGAAAGCTCATTGCCCTCAGTGTAGCTGTAGGCGTTGTTATAGATGGAGGGCAGATTGGTTTCAAGCTCCTCCTGTGTATAGCCTTCGTAGTTGAGCAGGATCTCACTGGCAAGCTTCTCAAATTCCTTTGCGTTCTTGGCATTCTGCATCTGTTCAGCCAGCTCCAGAGCCTTCTCCTGCGTCATGGGTGTTTCTTCGCCGGTCGATGCGGTTTCCTCAGTATCAAAGGAGATGGAGAAGCCAGCAAGACCCGCGGTCATGAAGCCCTTGGGGTTTGCCTCATAATAGGTCATGATCTCCTCATCGGAGGGTGCGATCTCCTCCATGATATGGTAGTAATAAGCGGAGCTGAGTGCCTGGATCTCCAGTGTCTTGCGGATGTCATCCATGGTAACGCCGTTGCCGTAGTCCGCAGTATCTGCCTCGGCAAGAGCCTCCTCGATCATCTTCTGCTCTGTTTCAGGCATGGTGAAGCCATCCGCCATGGCAGCCTCATACATGATCAGCTGCTGTTCCATCGTACTCTTGGTGGAATCCATCATTGCGTCAAACCATGTCATGGTTTCGTCATACGGATACTTCTGCTCATTCAGGGGCTTGGTGATGTCCATGCCAAAATAATTGAGAAGCTCCTCCTGTGTATAGGACTCCTTATACATGCTTAACATGTCATGATAATAGCAGGCAGCCATTTTTGTATCCAGCTTGTAATTGGGGGAAGAAGCAGCATTCTGCCCCTTGGTTTTGTTGAAGATACCGATACCGGCAACTGTCAGACAGCCAACAAGAACGGCTGATGCAGCAGAAACGCCCGCAATGGTCAGGAGCTTCTTTTTAGAAGTCTTCGGCTTCTGCGGTGCTTTTTCTTTGGAAGCTGTCTCCTCCGCTTCATCATCAAGCGGCATCTCGTCTCCCAGAATGCTCTGGTAGATCTCCTCCTGCGGTTCCTGTGTGTTTTTTTCTTTGCTCATATGGTTCATTCCTTTCTGCTCCGATGGGAGCAAGCTCTGATATAGTATAGCAGAGCTTCGTGAATACGGTGTGAAATTATCATGAAAAGCCGTATCAGAGCTTTCCAAGCCTGTCCGTATTCGGGTAGGCTGCACTGTCGTCAAGTGCTGCGATCCTGTTGTAGAGGATGTACATTTTCTGCACAGTATTTTCCAGGAAATAATAGTGCCAGATGTACGGGATCAGCAGTCCCAGCAGCAGAATTGTCAGCAGCAGCAGTCCGGGGGTCTGGAAGTACAGCAGAATGCCGAGCGAAATAAGAAACATCAGCGCAAACAGCATGGTCACCAGAAAGTGGATCAGCCGTTCATGCTGCATAAAACCGATCTGCGTTTGTACTTCTTTGCGAAGTGCGGCAAGATCATGTGCTTGCGGAGCTTCCAGCACCGCAAGTAGGTATGCTTCATATCGCTGCATATATTCCCGCATATTCCGTTCCTCCCGTCCTCCGATGGGGTGCCATCAGACAATAATATTCTAATTATAGCACATACTGGAAAGAAATTCAAGGAAAATCCAAAAAAAGATTGCGACATTCACAAAATTTCTCATTTCCGCGTTTTTGGTGTGAGAATTTAGAAAACTGTATTGATTTCTTTACAAAACCATGCTATAATAAATAAGAAGTATAGTGGGAAATGAATATCACAGGTATTGACCCGGAAGCGGGGCAGATACCGGGAAGTTTGGAGGAATTGGAATGAAAGAATACGAGTGTCAGAAGAGCAAGGAAGACCAGTGTACAGAGCCGGACGGCAGTTATATTACCGGATCGGATGTGGCAGATATGCTGATGGATTTCACAGATGTTCTGTTCTACAATTTCAGAACCTATGAAGCATCGCAGAAGGCGATCGCGCGCATTGCGGACTATCTTGACATCTGCCGTGCGGTGGTCTGCATCTCGTCCCGGAAGGGCGCGTCTCCGGTACAGGTCCTGTACACGTCGGATGCAGTGATTGATGAGAATACCCCGATCGAGGAAAAGTCGCTGCGCTCCATTGATGGTGCGACCTATGTTTACCGTATTTATCGCAGAAACGGCGCGGTATCGCTGGATATGATGCAGCGCAGGGCAATTGAGTTCGTTTTCAAACTGTTGCATACCTATCTGAACCGCCAGTCCAGCATGGAAATGGGAAAGTATGCCCAGACGCACGACATGATGTATGACTGTCTGAATTCCAATGGTATGAACGAAGCACTCAGACAGTACTGCCATGATGGTGTGGATCTCAGCCAGTATGCCATCGTCTTCATGAATGTATGCAAGTTTATGAACATCAATGCGCGTGTGGGATTTGAGAACGGCAACAAGGTCATGCGTTTTATTGTCAATACACTCCGGCAGTTCCTGACGGAGCAGGAGCTGTTTGCACATGTGGGCGGCGATAATTTCACCATGCTGATTCGTCAGGAGGGCATGACGGAGCGTCTCGCTGCACTCAACAGCATGGTCTGCAGCATCCAGCACGAGGATAGGACTGTGCCGATCGAGATCAGCTTCCGGATGGGCATCTGTCGTATCGGGCAGGAGCCGGGCGAAATCACAGAGCTGACGGAAAATGCACGGATCGCCTGTATGTTCGCCCGTCAGAACAGAAAAGAAAAGCTTGTATACTGTACTGCGGAGCTTCGCGAACAGTATGAGTACGCAAAAATGCTCGAAACCGCCCTGCAGCCTGCGCTGCACAGCGGAGAGTTTCACATCTACTTTCAGCCCAAGGTCACACTGGGGGCGGAATACCGTATCATTGGTGCAGAGGCACTGTCCCGATGGATGCATGATGGCGTACTGATGAAGCCCGATTCCTTCATCCCCGTATTTGAGCGTACCGGCATGATCGCGGAAATTGACATGTATGTGTATGAGCGTGTATGCGCATTGCTGCGCGAGTGGATGGATGCGGGACTTCCCGTTGTGCCGGTCTCTGTGAATTTTTCCAAGATCACGCTTGAAATGCCCGGCTTTGTACAGCAGCTGATCGCAATTGCCGCAAGGTACGATGTACCGGTGCAGTATCTGGAAATTGAGTTTACCGAAACCTGCTGCATGGAGAATGAGGAGAAATTCAATGTGATACTGACCACACTGAAAAATGCCGGTTTCAGTGCGTCCCTGGATGATTTCGGAAAGGGCTATTCCTCCATCAATATGCTGCGCAATATGAATTTTGATGTACTCAAGCTCGATAAGAGCTTCCATGCCTCCGGCTGTAAGGAGATGGAGGGAAGCAGGATCATCCTCCGCAGTATTATCAGGATGGCGCACGACCTCGGACTTCAGGTGATCTCGGAGGGCGTGGAGACCGCTGAGCAGGTCGCATGTCTGAAGGAGCTGAAATGCGAACAGGCGCAGGGTTACTACTTCAATAAGCCCCTCCCGCCGGAGCAGTTCCTGGAGCGGCTCAAAAAAGGCGTATATGACGATAAAGAATAACCTCTGATTACCCCGCATCCCTGCGGGGTAAACAAGAACCTGTCTTCACAAGCTGCTGTGGCATCTTGTGAAGACAGGTTCTGGGTGTAATGATAGGAGAAACAAGAAATTATGAGTATTTTGAATGTAGAGCATGTGACCCATGGATTCGGCGCACGGCAGATCCTGAATGACGCTTCCTTCCGTCTGCTCAAGGGTGAGCATGTCGGACTTGTGGGCGCGAATGGCGAGGGTAAGAGTACCTTCCTGAACATCATCACCGGCAAGCTCATGCCCGATGAGGGTAAGATCGAATGGTGCCGTCGCATTACCACAGGCTACCTTGACCAGTACAGCACACTTGAAAAGGGCAAGACCATCCGCGATGTCCTGCATGATGCCTTTGCACATCTGGCAGACCTCGAACAGGAAATGCTCGCCCTCTATGACAAGATGGCAGACTGCACCGAGGAGGAAATGAACGAAGCCATGGAGGAGGTCGGTGAGATCCAGAATATTCTGGAGTACAGCGGCTACTACACCATTGACGCGAAGATCTCCGAATATGCCAACGGTCTGGGACTCGGCGAGATCGGACTTGACCGCGATGTTACGGAGCTGTCCGGCGGTCAGCGCGCCAAGGTACTGCTGGCAAAGGTACTGCTTGAAAACCCGATGATCCTCATTCTCGACGAGCCGACAAACTTCCTTGACGAGAACCATATTGCATGGCTGAAGAACTTCCTCCAGAACTACGAAAACGCATTCATTCTGGTATCCCATGACATTCCGTTCCTCAATGATGTAGTCAACGTCATCTATCATGTGGAGAATGCCGTGCTGACGCGCTACACGGGCGACTATGAGAATTTCCAGCGCATGTATGAGCTGAAGAAACGCCAGATCGAGCAGGCATACGAAAAGCAGCAGAAGGAGATCGCCGACCTGCAGGACTTCATCGCCCGCAACAAGGCGCGTGTGGCAACTACCAATATGGCGAAATCCCGTCAGAAGAAGCTCGACAAGATGGACATCATCGAAAAGACGCACGAAAAGCCGAAGCCGGTATTTGCATTCCAGTCTGCAAGAACGCCCGGCAGGGTCGTGATCTCCAGCGAGGATCTGGTACTTGGCTATGATGAGCCGCTGACCAAGCCCGTTTCCGTGACGATCGAGCGCAACAAGAAGATCGCCATCCGCGGCGTGAACGGTCTGGGCAAGTCCACACTGCTGAAAACCCTGCTGAAGCTTATTCCCGCAGTGTCCGGCACAGTGGAGCATGACCAGTTCCTCGAAGTGGGCTATTTTGAGCAGGAGGAGATCGCGACGAGCGAGACCGCACTCCAGACCATCTGGGACGAGTACCCGTCCATGACGAATGCCGAGGTACGCGCCGCCCTTGCAAAATGCGGTCTGACCACGGAGCATATCACTTCCCAGATGAAGGTGCTTTCCGGCGGTGAGAATGCCAAGGTGCGCCTGTGCCGCCTGATGCTCAAGCCGGTGAATCTGCTGGTACTCGACGAGCCGACCAACCACCTCGATGTGGATGCCAAGGATGCGCTGAAAAAGGCAGTGCAGGATTTCAAGGGAACCGTACTTCTCGTCAGCCATGAGCCGGAATTTTACATGGATGTTGCCGATGAGGTCTGGAATCTGGAAGACTGGACGACGAAAATTGTATAACAAAATCTGCCCCGCCGGATGACGGGGCAGATTTTATGAAAAATCAATGGAAGAGATCCTGTATTCTGCGTCCGGATCAATCTTGTCCGCAAGCTTGGAATAATGCTCGGGATATACTCTATGCAAAAAAGCTGCAAGATTTTTTCCTGTAAGATAAATGCTGCAGTTAAACGGATAATCCTTGTCCGTGCGTTCAGCCTCCGGAATCTCTCTGGAGCATACCATGTCATAGATCTTCTGGCAGTCCCTGAATCCGGCACCGAGCAGGTATGATTCAATACCGTCACCAAACAGCCGGATGCTTCTGATAAAATCAGGGAACAGTTCGTACTCTTCTTCCAGTTCTTCGTCAATGCTCACATGGTCAGTTTCAGATTCCAGCAGGTTGGTGATAAATGAATCCACTTCCGCAAAATGCTCCTCATTCATTGAAGAGTATAACAGCTCATAATTGTTTTCACCATTACTAAGCACTGCAATGACAGTATCAGAGTACGGCTGAAAAAATCGTACACCGGTATAGAGCGAGGAATCCGCATTTGTATGAGGGAAGCTTTCTGAAATCAGATCAAGCTGTTGTGAATTGATTTGGCAGAATTCATCAATAGAGTATTCAAAGGAAAAAACAGCTTGTAAATACGCCTGTGACATCAGAAACTGTGATACCGTGTCACATGTTTTGTACCATGTTCTGCCATTGTATGTTTCATAAACAGGAGGATTATCTAAGCCAAGATCGGATTTCTTAATGCCCCATACAGAAACGCATTGATTTTCCACATAAAAGACAGAGTATCTTTTGTAATTCCATCTCTCAAGTTTGTAATGATATTTCCCATCAGGGGTCAACAAAAAATCCTGAGAAGAATTCATCTCTGTACAATTTCCGCAGGTCCTGTAATAATCTTCCAAAGCTTGGGGAATAGCACCAAAATGCTTGCATACCTTGTCTATTTCCCCTTCGGACAGGGGAGCCGGTTCAGTTAATTGAAACAGTTCCCGAAGTTCTGAATATGTATATTTCATAGCAATGATTCCTTTATTAAAAAAGTTGTGTTTACAAGGGATTATTCAAATGCGGCTTTTTTCGCCAACCCCTCCAAAAACGCCCTTGCCTCTGCCGTACCGCCGCAGAACTTGAAGCTCTGTGAGATCTGTTTTGCAGCTTCCTTGTATTTAGGTTCGTTCAGAAGCTGTTCCACAGCGTTCCGGATGTTGTCGGGCTGTGTATCCGTCAGGCGGATGCCCGCACCAAGCTCCGCCGTCCTGAGTGCAACTGCACCCTGTTCCGGTGTCTGCGGTACAAGTACCAGCGGTACTTCAAAATACAAGCCCTCGGAAGCGGAGTTCATGCCGCAGTGTGTGATGAACACATCCGCAATGTCCAGCACTGCCATCTGGTCAACAGCATCATATACCTGAATATGCGGCGGCAGTTCTCCAAGGTCAATCTCGTTCGTTCCCAGTGACAGGATGACCTGATAGGGGAGATCTCGGAACGCTTCAATACAGCTGCGGTAGAATGCTTCATTTTTTACAACAGTACCCATAGAAATATAAATAGTCTTTTCTGCTGTCTTTTCCATGGGCGTTTCGATCGGTCGGAGGGAGGGCCCGATGAAACGGTATTTCTCAGAAAAGGTCTCCGCGCAGGGCTGGTAATGCTTCGAGGTGTACACGATGGTATTGGTATCGTTGTCATTCTGCACGATCTCAATAATGCTTTTCACCGGATAGCCCTTGTCCTGCAGCCGTCTGAGCTGCTTGTTGATCTTCGGCATGGAGAAGATCATCTTCACCAGACTGCCGAGACTCTGCTTCATGTAACGTGACGAATGCTGATTGAAAGCAAAGGTCGTCGTGGAGGAAACAAAGGGGATATTGTGCTTGATGGCGTTCAGCTTGCCCCAGTGTGCAACAGAATCGGATACGATGAGATCGGGCTGGATTTCTCTGATCTTTTCGGATGCCATTTCATCCAGCGCAAGTGTGGAGCTGACCATCAGCTCTGTGGAGTATACCAGATCCTTGCCGACCCTGTCCGCATTGCCGCCGTCCTCCATTTCAAACTCATAGCTGTCACAGCCGATAAATACCGCACCAGCGCGCTCGATCTTTTCGCGGAATGCTTCAAACGAAAAATAATAGACTTCATGTCCCGCGTCCGTCAATTCCTTCACCAGTGCAAGTGTAGGGTTCGTGTGACCGTGCGCAGGAATACAGAACCATGCAATTTTCATACCATACGCCTCCTGTTTATTGAATCAATTCCTCCGGCACTTCCTCCGCCATTCTCTGATATGCCGCCTGACTCGGATGCAGATGATCACCGCTGTCATACCCTGCACCGAATGCCGCAGGATTCGCCGGATCGCAGACAGCTCTGTCAAAATCAATGCATCCGTCCGCTTCATCCGTCGTGCGCATCCAGTCATTGACTGCACAGCGCAGCTCCTCACGGAAATCTGCATAGGTGCGCCAGCCCTCAATGGGCAGGAGCGTTCCCAGATATACCTTCAGACCGTATTCCCGCGCCTTACGGATGTAGAAACGCAGTCCCTCGATCATTTCTTCCGCCGTCGGCAGATCGCTCCACGGACGGAACGGGTTGACATCCTCGCCGACAGGGTGTATAATATCATTGATACCATGCTGGATGATGACCGTATCTGCACTGGATACCAGACATTCGCGCGGAAATCTGGTTTCTCCCTTCAGACCGTAGGAATCATAGGTGATATTGTCATACTGCCGCAGAATGCGCGTACCGCTTGCCGCCTTGCGGATGATGGCAGTCCTGCCATTGCCCGTATCCAGCACACGCTGCATGAGGTAATCCGGCCATGCCTGCGCTGTGATGGAGTCACCATAACAGATGACCGCGCGGCTGTCATGGCTTGCAGCAACTTCGATGTCACTCAGGAAATACACCCAGTTGGTTTTTCTGGAAACATCCAGCGGGAGCTGTGCGGATGCAGCATGATCACCGACTGCATAATAGCCGCCCGACAGGGGACCGGTAATATTCACCGCAGAACGCAGCTCCGTGAAATCGGCAAAATACAGACTCACCGCAATGGTTTCCCCAGCAGTTACTGTAAAATCTGCCGCATCACTGCGGAGCCTTGCGCCTGCCGGAATGGTCGCGGAAGTCTCGCCGCCGAAGGTCAGCGGAACGATGGTATCCGGTACAATACCGGAATCTCCGGCAGATTTTGCGATATATGCGGATGTGATCTTCACTGCCTCCGTACCGCAGAAATTATCCAGTGTAATGCGCACAGCGGAGCCGGAAAGCAGCATCTTCACCGGATAGCGAAGCGTCAGATTTTTGCCGTAATTTTCAGGACGGCGGTCATTGATGGAAATGGCATTGCCCCATGCGGCAACCCATTTTTGATTTGCTTCTGTCATAATACATCCTCTTTCATCACATATCAATAAAAATACATCCGCCGAAAGGCGGACATATTTTTTATTCTCTTTTTTATGCAAGCACAACCTTATGGAATACTTTCTTGCCCTTCTTGATGATCACTTCACCCTCAACTGCGATCATTGCATTCGGGTCTGTGACCTTTTCGCCGTTCACGCTCACACCGCCCTGCTGGACAAGTCTTCTGCCCTCGGACTTTGTGGGGATCAGCTTTGCAGCGAGCATCATTTCCAGAATGTTCATTGCGCCGTCGGTCAGCTGATCAGCGGTCAGCTCTGTTGTCGGCATATTCTCGGAATTACCGCCGCCTGCAAATACTGCCTTTGCAGCTTCGAGAGCCTTCTTTGCTTCTTCTTCGCCATGAACCAGTGCAGTCAGTTCATAGGCAAGAATTTCCTTCGCCTTGTTGAATGCTGCGCCTTCCATGGTCTTTTCCATTTCTTCGATCTCCTCGATCGGAACGAATGTCAGCATCTTCAGGCACTTGATAACATCGGCATCCGCCACATTTCTCCAGTACTGGAAGAAATCATAAGGACTGGTCTTTTCGGGATCCAGCCATACTGCGCCCTTTTCGGTCTTGCCCATCTTCTTGCCCTCAGAATTGAGCAGCAGGGTGATGGTCATTGCATACGCATCCTTGCCCAGCTTTCTGCGGATCAGCTCTGTGCCGCCGAGCATATTTGCCCACTGGTCATCGCCGCCGAACTGCATGTTGCAGCCGTACTTCTGGAACAGCTCCAGGAAGTCATAGCTCTGCATGATCATGTAGTTGAATTCGAGGAAAGTCAGACCTCTCTCCATTCTCTGCTTATAGCACTCATGGGAGAGCATACGGTTTACGCTGAAATGTGCGCCGACATCACGCAGCAGCTCCACATAATTCAGGTTCATCAGCCAGTCCGCATTGTTCACAATGATCGCCTTATCATCTGCAAAATCAATGAAACGGCTCATCTGCTTCTTGAAGCATTCCACATTGTGCTGGATGGTTTCCGGTGTCATCATCTTGCGCATATCGGTCTTGCCGGACGGGTCGCCGATCATTGCCGTACCGCCGCCGATCAGAACGATGGGCTTGTTGCCAGCCATCTGCAGTCTCTTCATCAGGCACATTGCCATGAAATGACCTACATGCAGGCTGTCCGCTGTCGGGTCAAAGCCGATGTAGAATGTTGCCTTTCCAGCATTGATCAGTTCCTTGATCTCTTCTTCGTCTGTCAGCTGTGCCAGCAGACCTCTTCTTTGCAGTTCTTCAAATACAGTCATCATGATTCTCCTTATCGTTGTGATTACTTTAATTTTGTGGTAAAATAAAATCGTCCCCTGCCAAAAAGCAGAGGACGATTGTGTTCGTGGTACCACCTCAGTTTGTCATTTCCGGAAACAGCAATCCGGAAACAACCTCTTGGCGCAGTAACGTGCGCCACCCCGTATCTTCCTACTTCGATGTGATCCGATTTCAGAAGATCCGCTCCGAACTGTATTTCCCGCATGTCGCTTAATTCCTCACACCAACCGGAATCTCTCTGAAAGCGATGGACACGGTACTCCGTTTCTTCCCAGCGTTTCTCTTATTTTTTTATAGTATACCATAGATTTCTGCATTTGTCAAGGGCAAAACTGCCTGAATTTCTGGAAATTTCATACAAAAGGCTGTGCAGATTTCCTTTCATGCAGATACAGCAGGATTCCAGTCAACAGCACGACCGGAAAAACAGTACCTGCCAGGATGCCAGAATGCAGGTTTTCTCCGGCTGCCTCCGTGACAGCTCCGACCAGCGTCGGACCTCCGGCACAGCCAACATCACCGGCAAGTGCCAGCAATGCAAACATGCCCGCGCCGCCCCTCCGCAGGGACGCGGCAGCCAGACTGAATACACCCGGCCAGAGAATACCAACGGAAAACACGCAGATGCCGCACCCGATCAGCCCAAGCACCGGCATCTCAGAAAGTCCTGTCAGCAGGTAAGCAAAAGTACAAAGCACGCCGCTTGCGAAAATGAATTTCAGCAGATCAATGCGCTCGCCGAATTTGCCGTACAGCAGTCTTGCAGTTCCCATCAGCAGTGCAAAGAGCATCGGTCCTGCAAGATCGCCCATTGCCTTGCTGATGCCAAACGCTTTTTCTGCAAATGCCGAAGCCCACTGGCTTACCGACAGCTCACATGCTCCTGCACATGCCATCAGCAGCAGAAAGATCCAGAACAGCCGGTTCCGGAAAAGCTCGCGCATCGTCATTGCAGACTCATTTTCATCCAGCAGGGAGGTGATCGGTACTTTCAGGAACAGAATGCTGTTCACGATGGGAATGCACGACCAAACAAGTGCCGGGATCCGCCAGTTTTCAATGCCGCATACAAGAAAGAAGCCCGTTGATAACAGCACTACGCCAGCCTGCCCCCAGCAATAGAAGGAATGCAGCATACTCATGGTCTTTTCCTTATGCTCCGTAGGACAGGCTTTCACAATGGGACTGACCAGCACCTCCAGCAGACCGCCGCCGATGGCATAGACGGTGACTGCAAGCAGCAGCCCGGCATACGCATCCGGAAGCAGCTGCGGCAGAAAAGTCAGACCGGCAAGCCCTGCCGCAGCTGTGAAATGCGCTGCCACGATCCCCCGTCGGTATCCGATCCTTTCTGCATATTTTGCGGAAATTAGATCCACTGTGAACTGTACTGCAAAATTGACCGTGATCAATGAAGTGATCTGCGGCAGGGAAAGTCCCAGCTCCGCCTGCAGGGTAAGAAACAGCAGCGGAACAAAATTATTGATGATCGCCTGTACGATATAGCCAACAAAGCAGCATCGCACGGTATGTGTATAACTCATACAGTCCTCCTTCAAGAAGAAAGCCCCGCTTTCAGCGGGGCATAGGTCATCGTTCACCAATGCACTGCGCAAACAGCACACAGCGCATTCCGTCACTCGCACCGGAATTGCAGGTCTGGAGCGTAATGATGCGATCCTTTCCGTATTCCGGAAGTTCCTCGTCCTCACCATACCAGATGTCCGAGGTGTCATAAATTTTTTGTACGAACCATTCATACTGTGTGCGCGTCATATTCGACCAGTTCCAATAATCGAACTCCGCGCCGCCTTCACCGTAGAGGACGTTCAGGGAAAGTGCCTTATAGAGATACCGCTTATCAAGCGTGGCAACCTCAAAATAGAGATGTTCTTTTCCCCATTCCGCATCCTTATAATACTTGACAGCATGGAACATCGTGCCGTTGCCCATATTATGCCCATAGAACAGGGAATTTTGACTCAGCGGGATATTACACTTATAATCGGCAAAAATCGAGCCGCTGAAGCTGTTCTGTCCCTTCCAGTTCTTATCAATATAATAATCATTGTCGCTGTACTGCACCACCGGATAATTGATCGGTGTATCCTGGATATAGACCCAGCCGATAACATCCGGATTGACCGCATTGTGATCACGCACCGTCTGCAGGTCGATCTGCATTTCATAGGTGATCGGCTCTGTCGGCGGTTCCGTCGGCGGCTCTGTCGGGGGATTGGTCTCCTTGACAAACATGGTCATTTCCGGGTCAGCCTCCGCTGTGATGCAGTGTACGGGCATCGGCTCCGCATCCTGCTGCAGGAAGAGGATCAGCCCTATGATCCCGCTGCCGGAAATCAGACCTGCCAGAATGGACAGGAGCATCGTCCGCAGAGACGGGAGGTTTCTTTTCTTTGGAATATTCTGCTGTTCTTCTTTATGTTTCATGGTATCGCCTCGATAATCAGGGTTGCTTTTGTGCAAACTACACAATTTTAATTATACTAAAAAATACGGTATTTGTCAAGTAAATATTCTATGAACTGATACAAATCCCACACCGGCAACGCTGAGGGGTGTTCCTTTTGAAATCATTTTTTTATTGATTTATACTATTCAGACTATTTCAATAGTCTGATTTGAGATCAGTATTATATGACAGGAACCAACAAAAAATCTGCCGTAAATTCCCTATGATAAATCCGGTCTGCTTGCTCATACTACTCTTGCAGCGGAAAGCTGCACTGAACCAAACGAAATGAAAACTTTGAATAAAGGAGAATCATTATGAAGGGCGAATTCACACAGAAGGGCAAGGAAGCAATGGAGCGTTTCAAGATGGAGTCTGCAAATGAGGTCGGCGTGACACTCAAGCAGGGCTACAACGGCGATCTGACAGCAAGAGAGGCTGGTTCCATCGGCGGTCAGATGGTCAAGAAGATGATCGACGCATACAAGATGCAGTAACCTTCCCCCACAATGCAAGAATGCCCCTGCCTCGCGGCAGGGGTGTTCTTTTTAGAGCCTAAAGCAGTACCTGCGCATTGGTTCCATAAAAAACGGATTCTTTCCCGGCGAGCATCTCACACAGCCGTTCGATCCTGTCCCAGTTGTGGTTTCCGTCAAATTCATAGCTGTGGCCCCAGAGATAAAAGGTCATCGGCTCGTCTGATTCACTTTCCAGAAAACGCTTCGCCAGTGAGAATACTTCTTCATCATCATGGTGACAGGTCGGCGCAAATTCCAGAAGCTTATGCTGTACCGCAAACTGATGCGTGTTATGCACTGTCCGCGCATAACGCAGACCCTGAGAAGCGACCGCATCCAATACCTGCGGACTGTACGCGCCATAGGCATATGCCATTCCGACCGGTTCGCTTCCGAAAATGCGTTTCAGCTCTGCCTTGTCCTCTGCAAGCTCTGCATGAAGTGCCTCCGGTGAAAGCTCCGTCAGATTAAGATGCTCCTTTCCATGCACAGCGACTTCATGCCCCTGATACAGCTGAGTGCAGTCCGGCAGATGCAGACGGTGTACCCATGCATCCTTATACTTCCACGCGCTGTTATCCGCTGTCAGTCCGCTGTTGAGATTGAAGGTACATTTCATCCCATAAGTATTCAGAATTTCCACAAGTCGGATGTCCTGCTCATTGCCGTCATCGTAGCTGAAGGTGACGGCTTTTCGATATGTCTTTGTCCAGTTCATGCTCATTCCTCCGTTTTCGTTTCGATCACCATATCAAATGGCTGTATCCGGTAATGCTTTCCGGATATGGAAAATTCCTGCACCCTGTCCGTATTGTTGAACAGGAATACATACTGCACATTGCCCGATCTGCGCACTGTGCGCTCCACACCAGCCGGAAGCTCCGTCGTATAGGCAATGCCGCTTTCTGCGAGAATTTTCTCCATCACCCGATGATACAGCTTTCGTTCGCCGACCGTTCCGAAATAGTATACCACGCCGTTTCCATAAGCATTCCGGCAGATGCTTGCCTTTCCCTTGTAGAAATTCGTTGTGTATCTGCCGATATCCTCCGCTGTGGTTTCCTGCAGAATATCGCACCATTGTGTCACGCGGAAAGCTTCACCAAAGACGGAAATCTCCTCCTGCCCCCAGCCGATCGGGTCGTATTCCTCTGCGATGCATCCGGTCATTTCAGAATAGACTGTCGGCAGCGGCTGCATGATGCAGTTGTTGTTTTCATCCTTGACACCGCTTCTTGTGCCCAGGATCACCGTACCGCCATTTTCTGCAAATGCTTTCAGCTTTGCTGTGACCTCTGGATCCGTCACATACATTGCCGGTGCAATGATGATTCTGTACTGTGAAAGATCCGCATCCTGTCCGATCACATCCACATTCACACCGCAGTGCATACAGGCATCATGCCAGAATTTCAGCTGCTGCAGATAATGGAAGCCATCCGTCTGCGGCTGGATCTTCAGTGCACAGGCATTGTCGTGGGAATAGAGGATGGCTATCTCCGAACGGACTTCCGAACCGGATACATCGCCCAGTGTATCGGCAATTCTGCAAAGCTCCTGAAATTCCGCAAAGCGTCTGCCCGGCACGCCGGAATGATCGATCAGCCCGTGCCAGTGCATCTCTGCTCCCGTCACAGCCGTGCGCCAGCGGAAATGCACCACGGTATCCGCACCATGTGCAAACGCCTGCAATGCATAGCCCCGTATCATGCCGGGAGAGGTCGTCCGGCTCATCGGCATCCAGCTGCCAGTTCCGCCGCTGAGCTGCTCCATGATCCAGAAATTCTGCCGTTTGATGCCGCGCATGAGATCAAGGTGGAATGCGTGGGAGTAAATTTCCTCCGGATTTTCCGGAATCCTCGTAGTCGGGTAATTGTCATACGAAACAAAATCCAGCTGCCGGAACAGGTCGTGGAAATCCACATGATTTTCGCAGAACCATGTATTGGTTGTCACCGGAATTTCCGGACAGTGCTTCCGGATACAGGATAGCTGAAACTGTACATATTCCGCCGCATCCTTTGCTGCGAAACGATGGTATTCCAGCATCAGTGCGGGATTGTACCAAGCCTGCGGGTGTGTTCCCATCGGGGGACGAACCTCCTGCCAATCGGAATAACTGCCGCTCCAGACGTTATTGCCGAATGCTGCATTGACTGCCTCCATCGTGCCGAATTTTTCCCGCAGATACTGCCGGAATCCCTCACTGCAAAGCGGGCAGCGGCAGAAATTCGACTCCAGCTCATTGTCGATCTGCCATGCAGTCACGCGGGAATGATTCTTATATCGTGAAACCATCCGGTCAAGCAAAAGGGCTGTGCGTTCACGTAGATGGGGGTTCCGGTAGCACCGATGCCCGCGGATGCCGATGGAAATGCGATTCCCATCGGCACCGACCTGCACCGCATCCGGGTATTTCTCATAGAACCACAGCGGCGGGCAGTTGGTGGGTGTACACAGCACAACGTCAATTCCATGTGCTGAAAACAGATCCACCGCATGGTCGAGCCATGTAAAGTCATATTCGCCCTCACGTGGCTCCAGCCTTGCCCAGGCAAATTCCGCAAGACGCACCAGCTTCACGCCGGTCTCCTGCATCAGGGCAGCGTCCTGCTCCCACATATTTTCATCCCAGTGCTCGGGGTAGTAATCCACGCCGATTTTCATTGCAGTTACCTCCAGAATACGATCTTGTCTATATCATTATACCGCATTGCACGAAGCTTGTCAATTGTCTCGCATGTGTAAAAATATTGCAGAAACTGCTTTTCATTTCCGGAAAAGTATGGTATAATGGGTAAAAGAAAGGAGCTGTTCTTATGCTGTGTAAAATCTGCGGAAGCCCTATGGATATGACATCGGATGAAGGATTTGCCGTCTACTGCTGTTCTTCATGCGGAGAGGAACGATTCTGCTGCACCGTCTGCGGGACGGAGCTTGTCACCAGAACTGAGGGCATGTGCATCGGGATGTACTGTGAGCAATGCGAAGAATATGCCTGTGTGACAAGCAATGTCGGGCATTATCCGACTCGTGAGGAGGTCCTGCAGTCCGACAGGGACAGGATCACAGCACATTGCCTGACCTATGAGGATGTCTATGCAGATCATCCCTTTCACGACCAGAACTGGTGTGTCATCCGCCACAAGAGAAACAATAAGATTTTCGCATGGATCTTCGAGCGAAAGGACAATATCTGGATCAATCTCAAATGCGATCCGCAGTGGACGAGCTTCTGGAGATCTGCATTTGCATC
Organism: Oscillospiraceae bacterium; assembly: GCA_045578805.1. Classification (GTDB taxonomy): domain Bacteria; phylum Bacillota; class Clostridia; order Oscillospirales; family Ruminococcaceae; genus UBA3855. Next base: position 11,724 of record JAZNKY010000037.1, on the reverse strand, counting down.
CGTGATCCCCGCCTATCATCTGAACAAGACCCACTGGAATTCCGTGATCCTTGACGGAAGCGTACCGGATGCAGATGTGTACAGGATGGTGAAGGAAAGCTATGGGCTGACGAAGCCGTGAACAAAACGGGACAATAAATGAGATTTCACAAAGAATTGCGCAGGAAATTTCTGCGCAATTTTTTTAAAAATGAGTGCGAAAAAAACAGAGCTGCTGTGTCTAATAAGTGAAAAGCAAATTTGCAAAACTGAAGGGAGGAAATCAAATGGGCAACGATGCGGATCGCTACCGCCGTTTCCTGGATGGTGATGATGATGAACTTGTTGTGATTATTGATACCTATCATCAGGGCTTATCACTCTACCTGAACAGCATTGTGAAAAACATCTGCGAAGCGGAAGAAATTATGCAGGAAACATTTGTAAAGCTTGCTGTCAAAAAGCCGAAATTCAATGGAAAAAGCACATTCAAGACATGGCTCTATGCCATTGCCCGGAACTGTGCGATGAATTACCTCCGTGAGCGTTCCCGTTATACGGATCGCCCGATTGATGAAGGCTTCCAGCTTTCTGATGAAACGGACATTGAACAGCAGTATCTCATCGAAGAACGAAAAATTCAGCTGCATACAGCAATGAAGAAATTGAAGCCGGGATATGCACAGGTTCTGTATCTGAAATACTTCGAGGATTTTGATGCGGATTCCATTGCGAGAATCATGAAAAAATCAAAGCGGCAGATCGGGGATCTGACCTATCGGGCAAAGAATGCATTGCGGCTTGAACTCGAAAGGATGGGTTTTGTTTATGAAGAACTCTAAAGAAATTGCAAGTGCCGTTTTTCAGGCACGGGATGCATACAGGGAACAACAGCAGAAAAAGATCGGACGTATCAGGAAATCTGCCAGAATCAGCAGCACCGCCTGTGTACTCTGCCTGACTTTGGTCGGGGTCGGATATTGGAACTCCATGCAGAACAGACTTCCCTCCGTTCAGACGGAGATGCCAACGGAAGAAACTGCGGATGCCGAAACATACCCTACTGAAGATGCCACAGCCGCATCCACCGACACCCAGGCAGAAAATCCGATTGGTTCAACTTCGGTAGTTTCTGATACACAAACAGAAACACAGGCGTTTTCTACAGAGGTTCAGACGGAAATGATCGAAGAGACTGTACAGATCCCCCCTGCAACAGAACCCATTCCTCCAATCACTGAAGCGCAGACAACGGAAGAAGCCGTGGAAGTACCGCGGTGGGATGAAAAAACACTTTCCGAACAGTTTATGGAATTTACTATGAACGGCAATGTCTATCATTCAAAATGCAGCAGCATTGCAGATGAATATGTCGGAGAAAAGCTCTATGATGTAGTGGCCACGGGCTATGATGACTATGCCGATGAGGTTCGTTATGCGGATGCGTCTGCTTACCGCATCAACGGCATTTCCGAGGAATCCGCAGTATCCATCCGATTCCGTGGCTATGACACGGGATATGTATACATCAGCTGGAACTATTACCCTGAAACATTGGGTGAACTCATGAACGCACTTAACCTCACAGAAACCATTTCTTTCCATGCACTCACTCCGGCACAGGGCGAGAGCCGCACAGAATTCGACCGAAGCCTGCTGATGGATCTGCTGAACGATCACAGGGAGATTCCCAGAATTGAGGACGACAGCTATCATAAGCCGCTGTTCAGCATCAGCACAAGCGTGGAGCTGCTGGGCATCCGGAACAAATCCATGAAGATCACAGAGGACGGATGGCTGACGATGAACATCATGGAGGTGGGCTACTCTTTCAGCATCGGGGAGGATACGGCAAGAGAACTTGCAGAGGCTATCGGGATAAATACTGATATTTCTGCTGAAACAACCGCGCCGTATAAGGAAAACACCGAAGACCTGGTACTGGAATAACAGGATCAGGTCAGCGAAAGGAAGTGATAGGAAGAATTAACCACAGCAAACAATATTACAAAATCTTTGAAGGAGGAATCATTATGATGAAAAAGAAAATTGCGATGATGCTTTCACTGCTTGTGATGGCGTATCCTGCACCGCTGACGGCGATCGCCGATGGTGCATATTGTCCGGAGGGCATACCGATCGCTGACAACACGGTAGAATTTGTAGATGCAGCAACTGCTGCCGTTCTGTACGATATGCGTGATCAGCTTCTCGAAAATGTTTATGCGAACTATCCTGATGCAGAGGTTCATGCTGTAAGTGCAAGCGACATTGTGGGTAATGTTTATGTCATGTACACGAGCGATACACAGGCAGAATTGGATGAAGCAAAGTCGTACTGCGAAGCAAACGGTTTTGACATGAGCATTATGAAATTTTATCTCTATGATGAATCGAAGATCACGACCGATCTGGTCAACGAATCCACAGAGGAAACACAAAGCACCCCCGGCTATATTCCGGACGGATTGCCTGTTGCAGACAACACAATTGAATATGTGGATGCAGCAACTGCTGCGGTTCTGTTCGATATGTGCGATCAGCTCCTCGAAAACGTGTATGTGAACTATCCCGACACAGAGGTTCATGCTGTAAGTGCAAGCGACATTGTAGGTAATGTTTATGTTATGTACACGAGCGATGCGCAGGCTGAACTGGATGAAGCGAAGGCGTACTGCGAAGCGAATGGTTTCGACATGGAGATTATGAAGTTTTACCTCTATGATGAATCCAAGATCGTCCCTGAGCTGGGCAATGAATCCGATGAAGCAGAGAGTACACCGCTGGCTGGAGACATCAGTACTGATAACACACTTGGGCTTCTGGATGCGGTTTATCTGCAAAAACACCTGTTGAATGCCGCGCGTCTGAATGAAGTACAATACCTGAGAGCCGATGTCGATCAGAATCATACTGTTGATGCATTCGACCTTGCACTGCTCAAGCGTATGCTGATTGAATAAGGCATACAGAACGCCCGTCCCTCTGCCTGCAAGGGACGGGCGTTTTGCGCACCATATCACGAAACGAGGAATATCCGATGCAGGATATACCTCCGTAACGCGTCTGCCAGCGCTAGCTCCGCGCTTAGAACTTCATAAACAGCGAAGAGAACAGGATCGCCAGCATACAGATCGGGCAGATGTACTTGACCATGACTCTGTACAGACCCTTGGACTTGAACGGACCGTTCACTTCCACCTCGTCCTCTACAAACTTTGTCTTTGCAACAAATCCGATCAGGATGCAGGTTACAAGTGCCACGATCGGCATCATGATGTTATTGCTGATGAAATCAAAAAAGTCCAGGAACTGATAGCCGAATACAGTAACGCTTGACCAGTTGCTGTAGCCCAGAACGGACAGCATACCTACCAGCAGGGAAACTGCCACAACGATCAGACAAGCCGGGATTCTCTTTACGCCGAACTTTTCGGTGATGATGGATACCACCGTTTCCATCAGGGAGATGGAGGAGGTCAGCGCAGCCAGTGCCACCAGAACGAAGAATGCTGCACCAACGATCTGTCCGCCGACCATGGATTCAAATACGTTCGGCAGTGTGATGAACATCAGGGAAGGACCTGCGTTCAGTGCAGAGGCATCACCGCCGGAGAATACGAATACGGACGGTACGATGATCAGACCTGCGAGGAAAGCCACTGCTGTATCAAATACCTCAATGTTGCGAACAGAACCCTCCAGATGGTCTTCCTTTCTCATGTAGGAACCATATGTAATCATAATACCCATCGCAAGGGACATGGAATAGAACATCTGACCCATCGCTGCAATCACCGTCTTGATGGAGAATGCGCTGAAATCGGGCTTTACATAGTAGATCAGACCGTCAATCGCACCGGGGAGCGTCAGCGTGTAGATGCCAATGCCAACGATCAGGACGAACAGTACCGGCATCATGATCTTGCTCACGCGCTCAATACCCTTGTCAACGCCCAGCATGACAACGACCGCTGTGAGTGCAACAAAGATACAAAAGAAGATCGTAGGCTGTCCGGCATGTCCGATGAAATTCGTGAAGTACGAGCCGTCACCAGCTGCTGCTGTGCCGCCGCCTGTCAGAAATGCGACCATGTACTTGAGTACCCATCCGCCGATGACGCAGTAGTAGGGGAGGATGATGACCGGAACCGCTGCGGCCAGCCATCCGAGCGGGGCAAAATGCTTGTTGATGGAGGAGTAGGCACCGATAACGCTCTTGCCGGTCTTACGTCCGATACCGATCTCCGTGGTCATCAGCGCAAAGCCGAATGTCACCGTCAGGATGAGGTACACCAGCAGGAAGATACCGCCGCCGTACTTTGCCGCAAGGTAGGGGAATCTCCAGATGTTGCCGAGTCCGACTGCCGAACCGGCTGCTGCGAGAATAAAGCCAAGCCTCGATCCGAAGCCGCCCTTCTCGTCAGACACTTTTGTTTGTTCACTCATGAAAACACACCTTTCCGCAGTACTCTGCCTCGGCGGGGTACTGCTTTCATATTATTATATAATATTCATTTTACACGAAAATGCGAAAAATGTCAAGCAAAACCGACATCGATTGCTGCGGTTTTATGGAAAACGCACAATTTCAATGCTGGAATCACAGCATAATACAAAAATCCCCCGCCGGTTACAGGCGGAGGAAAATCAGGATTAGTTGTACTTTTCCAGAAGCTGCTGGATCTTCTCGTGGGGGTCGATCACAGTGCTGATGGATACGTCGTGGTTCAGGGAAGCGATGAAGTATGCAATGTACTTGGATACATCTACCTCGTGGAACCATTCACGCTTCAGAAGCTCCGGAGAACGATAGGTCAGGTTTGTGCCGAATACACCGCTGATGAAGCCGTCGTTGTATGCCTGATCGAACTTTTCCAGACCGTTTGTGAAGATGGAGTAGGTTGCATATGCGAAAATTCTCTTTGCATTGCGCTTCTTTAGCTCGTATGCAATATCCAGTACGGATTCGCCGGAGGAGATGATGTCATCTGCAATGAATACATCCTTGCCCTCAACGGAATTGCCCAGATATTCATGTGCAACGATCGGGTTTCTGCCGTTGACGATTCTGGAGTAGTCACGTCTCTTGTAGAACATACCCATATCCACACCCAGTACGGATGCATAGTACATGTTGCGGTTCAGCGCACCTTCATCGGGGCTGACTACCATGAAGTTTTCCTTTGTTGCATGGAAGCCTTCAATGGACTTGAACATGGTCTTGAGTACCTGATAGGAAGGAATGACATTGTCAAAGCCCATCAGCGGAACAGCGTTATGTACTCTGGGGTCATGTGCATCGAATGTCACAATATTGGAAACGCCCATTGCCTGCAGTTCCTGCAGTGCTACTGCACAGTCGAGGGATTCACGATAGTTGCGTCTGTGCTGTCTGCCGCCGTAGAGGCTCGGCATGATGACATTGATTCTGTATGCCTTGCCGCTGGCTGCCTGAATGATACGCTTCAGATCCTGATAGTGGTCATCGGGGGACATTGCATTCTTCATGCCAAAGTATTCATAGGTACAGCTGTAGTTGCCGACATCTGTGATGATGTACAGATCCTTACCGCGGATCGTGGACTTGATCAGACCCTTGCCGTCACCGGATGCAAAACGGGGGCATTCGTTCTCTACCAGGAAATTCTCAAAATCATAGCCGCCTTTTTGCGCCCAGTCTACCAGATAACCGTTGATCTTATCGCCCAGCTCTGTCGCACTTGCCATTGCGATCAGACCGAGGGGGGCAACATTGGTTTCGAGATTGAACAGAACTTCATTCTTACTCATACTTTACTTTGCTTCCGCAGTGCAGCACGGAAGCACTCCTTCCTTATGAAAATATATTTTCACCGAAGCATATCCTGCTCCGGTCAGGGGCAGAATTACTTGCAGAACTTATTGACGTAGTGGTCGATGTCCGCTGCAATGATCTCCTTGGCAACATCCACGTCCTCGATTTCGTCCACAGCTGTGGTCTTGTTTTCCAGCTCCTTGTAGACCTTGAAGAAATGCACCATTTCATCAAAAATATGACGCGGCAGCTCCTTGATGGAATGATAGCAGTTGTAATTCGGATCTTCGAACGGAATGGCAATGATTTTATCATCATGCCTGCCGCTGTCAAGCATACGGATCACACCGATGGGATAACAGCGCACCAGCGTCATGGGGGAGAGCGTCTCAGAGCAGAGCAGCAGTACATCCAGCGGGTCCTCATCATCTGCATAGGTGCGGGGGATCAGACCGTAATTGGCGGGGTAATGTGTGGATGTGTGCAGGATGCGGTCGAGCTTGATCAGACCGGTCTCCTTGTCCAGCTCATACTTGATCTTGCTTCCCTTCGGAATTTCAATGACAGCGACGAAGTCTTCTGCACTGATCCGCTTGGGACTGATGTTATGCCAGATATTCATAGAAAACACCTCATCTAAAAACTTGTGTCATACAGACCCATACATTTTAAGTATACCGATGTTTTTCCATTTTGTCAATGACCCTATAGCAAAGAAAATGAACTTTGTCGGAATTTCTAAAATCCGGTGTGTATTTGACGAGTTTTATAGACATTTCACGAATCGGGATAAAAAAACTTATGAAAAATGGCAGTTGTTTTTAGCGGCTGAAATGTGGTATAATGAAAATATCCATTATACTCAGTCAGGAGGAGATAATATGCAGAAATTCAGCACCGCAGAGGGCTACCGGAGTGGGATCAAAAGCATCCTGATTCCGGAGACAGAAATTGCAGAAGCTGTCAGAAAGGCAGGGGAGGAGATCGACAGCCTCTACGATGGCAAGCCCATCCTGCTCATCAGCATTCTCAATGGCGCATTTGTCTTTATGGCGGATGTCTGCCGCGCCGTCACGGTTCCCTGTGAGATCGCCTTCATGAAGGTGAAAAGCTATGACGGTACGGAATCGACCGGAGAGGTGCAGATCCACATGGATGTCACACAGGATCTCTCACAGTACAATGTTGTCATCATCGAGGACATCATCGACACCGGCAGAACGCTTTACGAGGTAACAAAGCTTCTGAAGAAACGCAATCCCCGCAGCTTCAGGGTTGTTACCCTGCTGGACAAGCCCAGCCGCCGTGATCCCCAGGTACAGGCAGCAGGTTTCAGGGCGGATCTTGTTCTGTTCTCCATCCCCGATCATTTTGTCATCGGCTATGGTCTGGACTGTAACGAGTACTACCGCACACTGCCTTATATCGCCATATTCGATGAAACTCTGCTGAAGGAGGAATAAGAATCATGCTGGAAAAACTGTTCAAGCTGAAAGAAAACAACACCAATATAAAAACCGAGGTGACTGCCGGTATTACCACATTCATGACCATGGCGTACATTCTGGCGGTCAACCCCAGTATCCTGAGTGAAGCGGGCATGGATCCCACAGCGGTCCTGCTGGCAACCTGCCTTGCATCCTTCATCGGTACAGCCTGTATGGCATTCATGGCGAATATGCCCTTTGCACTGTCTGCCGGTATGGGACTCAACGCTTTCCTGACCTATACAGTCGTCCTTGGCTTCGGCTATTCGTGGCAGGTGGCACTGTTTGCGGTATTTATTGAGGGTATCATCTTCATCATCCTTTCGCTGACAAATGTCCGCGAAGCGATCTTCAACGCAATACCGCTCTCACTGAAACATGCAGTTTCAGTGGGTATCGGTCTGTTCATTGCGTTCATCGGTCTCCAGAATGCCGGACTTACCGTTGCTAACTCTTCCACACTGGTTTCCATTGTGAGCTTCAGAGAGAATTTCAGCACTGCTGGTATTTGTGCTCTGCTTGGCATTCTCGGTACGTTTCTGACCGCGATCCTCTATATCAAGAAGGTCAAGGGCTCCATCCTGATCGGCATTCTCGGCACATGGCTCCTCGGCATCCTCTGCCAGTTCACCGGCATCTATACCGTGGATGCAGCAAACGGCTATTACTCTCTGCTGCCTGCATGGGGTATGACGGATTTCTCCAAGCTCGGCGAGACCTTCGGTCAGTGCTTCAATATTGATTTCAGCGGTGTCGGCATCTTCAATTTCATTGTGATCATCTTCTCGTTCCTGTTCGTTGACCTGTTCGATACACTCGGCACGCTGATCGGTGTTGCGACAAAGGCGGACATGCTCGATGAAGACGGCAAGCTCCCGAAGATCCGTCCCGCGCTCCTTGCGGATGCGATCGCCACTTCTGCTGGTGCAGTGCTGGGTACTTCTACTACCACTACATTTGTGGAATCTTCCGCAGGTGTAGCCATCGGCGGCAGAACCGGTCTGACAGCCCTGACAACAGCGATCCTGTTCCTGCTGTCCATGTTCTTTGCGCCGGTGTTTACTGCGATTCCGTCTTTTGCCACCGCTCCTGCGCTGATTATTGTCGGCTTCCTGATGTTTAGCAATATCGCAGAGCTGAAGCTGACAGAGGACAATTACACAGCTGCAGTTCCTGCCTATCTTTGCATCATTGCAATGCCCCTGTTCTACAGTATTTCTGAGGGCATTTCCATCGGTGTCATTTCCTATGTACTGCTGAATATGGTAACCGGCAAGGCAAAAAAAATCACGCCTGTCATGTATGTACTGGCAGTACTCTTCATTCTCAAGTATATTTTCCTGTAAAATCAACATCACGCCGTTCCTCCGGAAAAGAGGAACGGCGTTTTCTCTTAGTGTAAAATAAAAGTAGGCAAAGAAAAAGAGCAACTGTAAAAAACCAGTTGCTCTTAAGGTCACAAAATGCTAAAATGTAATTGGCACAAAACATAGAAAGCGAGTGACCTTAAAATGAGTATAACATATAAAATGGAAATTTGCAATGAGAAAATAGAAAATTTTTCAGTTTTCGTAGAAGAAATTTTCAAAACGGTGCTTGAATGCGGAAAGTTGATCGTAAAAGAACAGCTTGAAACTCTGGATGAAAAGCTGATGCAAGAGCGTGACACCAAACGATACAGGAACAAAGGCAGCCGCAAAACTGCTGTTAAAACTAAATTGGGAACGATTGAATATAGTCGCCGGATATATCATGATACAGCAGAAAATAAGCATATTTTTCTTCTCGATGAAGCGATTTCCCCGCAGTCTGTCGGACTTTACGACGAAGTGATATGCCGAAACATCGAAGAAATGATCTGTAATCAATCCTTCCGTGAAACCGCTAAATCCATATCAGAAAATACGGGACTTGATATTACACATCAGGCGGTCTGGAATATTGTGCAGAAGCTCGGAGAGAAGGCTATGACGCTTTCCACAGAGCCTGCTGCAGCAGGCTCTGTGGAAAGCAAAATACTGTATGAGGAAGCTGACGGAGATTGGCTGAATCTTCAGGGTAAAGACAGAGAAAAATATGGAAAATCAAAAGAAATGAAGATAGGCATCGCTTATGACGGAGTGCTTCATCGGACGCAAAAAGGCGGAAAAATCCGCAGAGAGCTTGATAACAAAGTAGCCTATGCAAGCTTTGAACCAGCAGCTGCTTTCAGAAAGCACAAGGAAAACGTCATCGCTTCTGTTTACAATACGGATGAGATCGAGCTTCGTGTGAAAAACGGTGACGGAGCAAACTGGATCCAGAAGGACGACAGCTGCGAATGTATCTGCGTACTTGATAAATTCCATAGAAACAAGAAAATTACCGAGTGTGTCAATGATAAAAACATTGCTGAAAATCTTCGTAATCTTTTGTTTGAAAACAGATTTGACAAGCTTCTGGATTGCATAGAAGCATACATCAATTCAACCGAGGACGGACGTGAGAAAGCAAAGCTTCAGGAATTTTATCGCTATTATTCGGAAAATAAGGAAGCCCTTGCGGGTTATAATGACAGGGGTATCACCATTCCTCCCACAAGGAATCCAGGTGTGATCCATCACGCAAGACTTGGCAGTATGGAGGGGAATGTGTTCACTATTATTGGCAACAGAATGAAGGGCAGACGTGCCTGCTGGAGTATTGACGGCGGTAACAGGCTTGCCGCATTGCTTTGCAAGCATTACTCTGTAAGTACGGCTCATGAAATGAAAGTTATCAATGACTGCGACAGTTTCAACGCTCCTTTATCAGCTGCCAAGGCTCCAAAAAAGGACGGGAATGGCTATGAATTTGTAAAAAATATTTCTATTCCTTCAGATATGAAATGGCTGAAACAAATTTCTGCTTGTAACCCTTTCACTGATTTGAAATTCTGATCTTGTGCATTTTGCCGATTTTATAATTTGCTGCCTACTTTTGCTTGACACTAACGCGTTTTCTTTGCTGATTGACTTTTGAGGAAGGGGGTGGTATAATGGGAGTAATACAGTGCTTGTGCACAGAAAGATGGAGGAACAGATTATGGAAGAAACAATGGAAAGAGAAGGTTATGTATCCCTGTGGGTTGGCTGTGTTGCATCCGATGAGGAACTGTATCGCTATGTTTCACTGGACTATGAAGCAGATGAAGATGAGGAGATTATGTCTCAATTTCTAAGAGATTTTCGCATCCCGCTTGATGATTTTGATGAAGATTATATTGAATCCGTATGCTTTGACAAGCTGAAAGAAAGTATCGCTGAGATGTTGACAGGCTTTTCTTATGATGAAAGTGTGATTCCTTCGATTCAGGCAATCGCAGGAGATACTCTTGCAGAACCTTGTAATGCGGTGATCCTGCTGTACAATTTCTGTTACGATGGCAATACAGACATCATCCGTACAAAGGACGGATTCTTCCGTTTTGTTGCTACGGCAGAATATACAGCTATGCAGAATTAAAGGATTCTTATAATACTAATAATACTAATCCTCAAAACTACAATGGACAAAATCGGTTTCAAAAGGCGATAGCCTTTGGCGGCGACGACTCCCCATGGGGTGGGGAGGTGGCACGAAGTGCCAGAGGGGACGGCACCTGTAAGGTGCGCAGCACCGCCCCCTAAATCCCCCCCTCCCTCCGGGAGGCGGGTGGGGCAGTCTTGGAATGCTAACCCCAGAAAAAGTATCTATATTTCATTGCCGGAGTAATCAAATTCAGGAGGTGACAACATGCCCGACAGGAACGATTATGTCAAAATCAGACTGATTACCGGCGCAATGGTAGTGATGCAGCGGAAGAATCTTGTCGGTTTTTGTCACTATCCGGTACATAGGGGCGGTGTGACCAAAGCACTGCTCAAAAGTCATAAATGCATCAGCAAGGGCTGCAAATTTCTTCAGAAATATGAGGATATTCCTTACTGGGAGGCTGCGGAACAGATCGACGCTTCTAAAAAGAAGATGAAAACCATAAAGAAGCAGCTGAAAAATGAAGCAGAACAGCAGCAGCTTGCATGGGTGCAGACTGCGCAGGGGATCGCGGATGATCTGGACTATTGCCTGAAGGTCGTGCAGATCACAAAGCTTCCCAAAAAGAACCACTATATTCTGTATTATGTTTCGGAGTATGCAGAGGATGACTGGTACAAATATCTCGATCTTGCAAAAGGCTTCGGCAAAGTGATTGGCGGCTGGGTCGAGTTGAAGCACGTCAAGGATATGGACGGCTGTTATGCTGTGCTCTGATAAAACAAAAACCCACAAATGCTGGAAATTAGCATTTGTGGGAATGTGATGTGGTGACCCGTACGGGAATTGAACCCATGATTCCGCCGTGAAAGGGCGGTGTCTTAACCTCTTGACCAACGGGCCATATGGTAGCGGCAGCAGGATTCGAACCAGCGACCAATCGGGTATGAACCGAGTACTCTAGCCAAC
>JAZNKY010000036.1:0-5761 GCA_045578805.1 Oscillospiraceae bacterium | reverse complement strand
TCCGACTTGATACCGTCCATTCCCGAAACGGCATAAAGGAGAGTTGATTTGCCAGAGCCGGAAGGTCCCATAATTGCCACCATTTCGCCTTCCTCAACGGAGAAATTCACGTTTTTGAGCACGTTATTCTGACGCTTGTTTACGATATATGTTTTGCAGAGGTCATTGACATTCAGAATTGTACTCATAACGATTCTCCTTTTTATTCAATACTGGAAGCCTGCGCGGCAGTGATGGTCTTGGTATACAGGGATGTGAGCAGTGCGCTGATGATCGTCACTGCAAGAATGATGAGGGGGTAGAATACAAACACCTCGAATGGTTTCACCTCAAATGGTACGCCGAATGATGCGCCCATCATCTTGAAGATCGGGTCAAGGCAGAGCTTGGTGAGTGCCGGAGATGCCGCCGCACCGATGGTCACGGACAGAATGCCGATGATGACAAACCGCAGGGAATGCCAGCCCATGACCGCACCCGTACGGAAGCCCATTGCCTTGAGCATTGCGATCTCACCCTGTTCTTTTGCGATGAAGGAACGCTCCATGAGCAGCGTCACCATCACAATGATGATCATGCTCAGCACCAGCATCATGGTACGCATTGCGGAGATCGTTCCTGCAACGCCGGTGGCTTCTTCGACGACCTCACCGGCAGTCCGCGGCATATCAATATCAAACAGCTTCGCAATGCGTTCTGCACGATCTGCAATTTCCGCTTCGTCCGGTGCATCTGTAAAGTTCAGCTGGAACTGGAAGAAGCCGATCGCGTTGCCGTAGTTGAGCTTCAGATCCTCATGCAGACGAACGCCCTCGCCGAGATTGTTCATGCTCTGGTAGATGGCAGTGACGAGGAGTTTATGTTCCTGTGTACCGTCGTGGAATGTAATGGTATCGCCGATGCCTGCATCCAGCTTTTCGGATACGGTCGGGGTGATCGCAGCTTCGGACGGATTCTGCGGCGGTGTACCCTCGTGGTAGTAATAGTAATCCGCCGTTGTACCCACACCTTGCAGCGTCATGGAGGTGAATGTCCTGTCACCGCATACATAGTTATATTTGTGTGCCATCTCAATGGTGCACTCCGCCGGCATACCCTCCTCGGCAAGTGTTTCTTCGATTTCGTCGATCTTATCCTGCATCAGGACTTCACCGCCGGGTGTGAGTGCATAGATCATATCCATTTCCGATGAGGAAAGATACAGGTCACTCTTGTACATGCCGAAGGAATGGATCAGCTTATCCGAACGCAGGGTATTTGCACCATTGCAGAGGATCAGCACGAGAACGGTACAGAGGGTATAGGTCAGAATGATGGTTGCATAGCGTTTCGGACTGCTCAGAATGTCATTGAGTGCCATGAAGAAAGCAGGTTTCCCCGGGGTTTTTCCCAGCCGCAGAATGCCTTTTTTACTGAAGCGTTCGCCCGTCTGTCCGTTGCGGATGGCATCGAGGGGGGAGAGCTTTCTGACCTGTCCGGTGCAGGTATAGCAGAAGAACAGGATCAGCAGAACCACAAAGATACAGCAGAGCAGATTGATGAATACGATGTTGTCATGTTCCAGCACGATGGAATCGGACGCACTGCCGATCAGGAGATCCGCAAAAGGAATACTGCCGAAAAATCCGACCGCCGCACCGATGACCGCCATGAAGAAATATTTCACAAGATACAGACTGCGGATGGCAGTATTGCGGATGCCGATGGCTTTCATGACACCGATCTCACGAAATTCTTCGGAGAGGGTAAAGGTGATGGTAAAGCGCAGTACCACAAATGCAATGAGGATCAGGCAGATGCTCACCACGAGCAGAATGCCGGCAATGACCATATCCAGCACATACGCCATTTTTATCATTGCACGGTCGCCGTTGAAAGCAATGCCCTTTGCATCGGCAAGTGCATTTGTGACAGCATCCACATCCGTGGTATTTACATACCAGAGCTTGCCGAAGAAGCTGTCCGGAATGTCGCTGAATTCTGCAAAATCTTTTTCATTCACAAGCAATCGGACATTGCCCATCAGATCCGAACCAAGTACAGCGTCCTTACAGGCACCGGCAACAGTCAGGGAGAGGGACACATCCTCCATGCGGATCTCCAGCACATCGCCAGCCTCCAGACCTGCCTCCTGCATGGGCTTGATCGCAACAAACACCGTACCTTCCTTCACTTCTGTGATGGGCTGGTTGTCCGCATCAAAATAGCAGAGAGCCGCTTCGGAGAAATCCGTGTACATGGCGGTATTGCCAAAGTCGATCGGTTCATCCTCCACAAAGAATATTTCGCCGTTCATGTAAATGATGGATTCCGTTTTGCAGTCCGTGATCTCCGGCACATCTGCAAATGCTTGTTCGACAGATTCATCCGCCGCACTGCCCGTTGTGGCAAGGAGATAATCCGGTACACCGGCGGCTTCAAAATAATCTTCCAGAGCCGTTGAGATGGTGAGGATGTTGTTCACGCTCGACGAAACAAACATCGTCGCCAGAATGATAAAGATCAGCAGGATCACGTTCATCGCCTTTTTGCGTTTGAGATCCTTTTTCAGAATATTGAGATACATTGCATATGCTCCTTTCTTTGTTGTGATTTCATTGTAGCATAGAAATTATTAAAAAATCCTTAAATCTGAAATAAAACGTCAAAAGCCGCTCACAGTGTCTCATGCAGCTGACACGCGGAGACAAAAAGAAGCTCCCGAAACCATTGAAGTTTCGGGAGCTTTTGTCAAGGTGTGACAAAATAGATGACATTGTTTTTGCCTTGATTCCGACCTCTCCCAGTCAGTTTTTTTATTTTCGGATCTTCTCAATCACACAAGTATGCCGCTTTTCCGCATCCTTGTCATAACTGATGCCAACCAGCAAAATTTCGCCGGAGTAATCCTTCAGGCACTTCACATACTGCTTTTTCTTGATCTGATCAATCGCCGCTTCTGCTGAAATGTTCCATTTCAGTTCTACGATCATTGCAGGTGTCGTGCATCCTGTTCTGGGAATGAACACCAGATCGGCAAAGCCCTTGCCGCCTGCCAATTCCCTGTGAATTGTGTAATTCTTTCTTGCGGAATAGTAGGCAAGGGACAGAATACAGGACAAGGAATTTTCGTTGTTGTATTGCAGGATGGACGTATTCTCGTCATGTACCTGCTCAATAATCTCGGAAACTCTGTCGGTATTGCCCTGTAAAGTTGCTTCAAGCAGTTCGTCCGAAAGCTGGATTGACTTGATCACATCATTCCAGCCCAACACTCTGACAGTACTGATAAATTGCTCTCGGATTTCATAGTTCGGGATGAAAATTTCCTTTGTATCGAAATCAAAGGCAAGATACCCCAGATGAATCAGCAGCGTCAGTACATCATCCTGCACTTGGAAATTTACCATATCGTTGGTAAATGTGCTGGTATCGATTACCTTTCGTTCTCCTGCAATCATCTGTGTGATTGTGTCACGCAGTCCATCATAGTTCATCTGAATAAATGTGCGGATGGATTCATAGGTTTCCGTCTGCGTCCAGTAGCTGTCAAAATCATGCCCCGTCATGGACATCACCACAGAACGTGGATTGTAGATGGACATACCTTTCAGGTTGTATCCGTCATACCAGCGTTTTGTCATCTTAAAATCCATCTGGTAACGGTCGCAAAGTTCCTTAACCTCCGTCTCCGTAAATCCAGTAAATTCCGCAAGATTACGCTGATTTGTCATCGAATATTCATCAAACATATTCAGTGCGGAATGCTTTCCGTACTTTTTGATTGGCAGGATGCCGGTCATGTAAATTAATCCTACATAAGGCTGTTCCTTCAAAATATTTCTCAAAAATGTGAGGTATTTTTCCTGGGCAGCAGCATCATTTTTGTATTCACGGAATATACAGTCCCATTCATCAATGATGAACACAAACGGAATTTTCACAGCATCAAAAATCGTGGCAAGAGCCTTAGTCAGCGTGATACGTTTCGGCATCTGTACATTGGGAAAAGCCTTCAGCAGTTCGTCTAACAGATCTGTTTTGATATAATGGATCAGATCGTTTGCACTTTCCGCATCCTCCAAAAAAGATGGAATATTGAGATGAATCACATGATATTTGTTGAGGTGCTTCTCAAAACTTGGATGTTGTGCGATTTTGAGATTCTGGAACAGTTCTCTGGAATCACAGCCTCTGCTATAATATGCAACCAGCATATTTGCCGCCATAGATTTGCCGAATCTTCTCGGACGACTGACACAAATATTTTTTTGCAGTGTCCGAATATTTTTGTTTGTGAAAGCAATCAGCATGCTTTTGTCCACATAAATTTCAGAATCCACTGCTTCTTGAAACGCTGCATTATCCGGATTCAAATAAATTCCCATACTCTCTGCCTCCTCTCCGAATTTTTGCTTGCTTTTATTATATCATGTTTTCGGGAAGAAATCAAGTAGCAGACGCAGTTCCAATCAATTTCTTCCTCTCGCTATCAATATAATCCTTCACAAACTGCTCCGCCTCCGCCACACTCAATTCCAGCAGCTCAAAATCCACCGCCGCCGTGATCCTGTCCAGCGGGACGGCAGTCTGTTCATCCTCATATATCTCAATCACAAACCCAGCACACTGCACCTCGTTGCCATCCTTATCATGGCGACGAAGAAAATCCTGCGAAATCTTCACATAAAAGCCTCTGTACATCATTGTTCTCACTCCAATTCCATGACAAAATCTTCTTCCTCATCCAGTTCCTCCTGCCGGATACGTTCCTCCTGCTCCGTCATCGCCTGCGTCAAGGCTTGTTCCAGATAACGCTCGTCCATACCGTTTGTACGGTAACCGTTCAGAATCGTCCGGTAATACTGCTTGCTCGGCGGAGCGATCATTCCTCGGTTCATGACATATGCCATACACTCTCGTACCTTTCCGCCGACTTCCATCTCGAAGATCTCTTTCCGGTATAAGCTCGGGAAGCCCTCGTACCGGTCTAAATTGATCTCATCCCTCTCACCGATCTCCCAGATCAGCACGGGAACCTCTGCACCTTTCTTCGGCACAATCGTTGCCACTCCTCTGAATTCCAGCTCATGCCCCTGCAGGGTCTTGCTCTCCAGAACTTTCGCCGTCGGACACCGCCGTGCCATTTGTTCGAGGTTGATGTTGCTGCCATAGGCAAGGTAAATTCGTTTATATTTCATCGCTTTTCCTCCTTTCTATTTGCAATTACATACTCATGCTCATTTCTTCGGTTTCGTCAAACTCCTCACAATCGCTCACAACGCCCTGCATCTCCTCATGGGCTGTTTCCCTCACTTCCTCCTGAACGTCGCACACGGCGGCGACAGCAGGCTCACAGGGGGCTTGTTGCTCTACTGCCTGACTTCTGGCGGCAATTCTTTCCTGTTTCAGCCGTTCCCTCTGTGCAATCGCATCTTCCGGATGCAGCCATGCAATATTGCCCTCCAGATGAGAAAGCAGATGTTTTCTACAATTTTTAAATTCGTCCCCAATCAAACCGAGCCGCAGAAGCCACGTCCGGAACGTGTATTTCTGATTCGGGGAATGCGTCGGTTTCCATTGTGCGGATTTCTGGGATAATGCCTGATTACTGATCGCAAGACAAAAGACAAGATAGCTGCGGATCACACCGGCATGGAGCGTAGAGTTGAATGCTCGAAATTCAACCGTTCCCTTTGAAAAGACGCTGTGGAGGTTCAGCAAATGATACCTGCTGTCATGGTAATGATAGTTTGAACCGTCACGCCCCTCATACCAGATG
>JAZNKY010000035.1:0-3156 GCA_045578805.1 Oscillospiraceae bacterium | reverse complement strand
GCTCGAAAATCTGCATATTCATTTTATGTGAACAGGCTCTAATAGGTTCAAAGGGGCGTTAGTCCCTTTGGCGGGTTGCGGGGGCGCAGCCCCCGCCCCAAATCCTCCTCCCTTTGGGAAGGGGGTAGGGGGTGGGCAATTTTTGCACAACTTTCCTAAAGTTGTTGATATTGTCTTTGCGTGGGAAGCTGTCCTGAAAATGGAGTGAATGATATGATGAAAAGAAAAATGATAAGCGGTGCCATGGTGCTGGCACTGATCGGCGGAATGCTGCCCGCCGGCATGTTTGCAGAGCAGTCTGTCAAAGCAGCAGATTTCAGCTACCCCGTGCAGCAGTTCCGCATGGGGATCGCGGACACCAACCGTAATGTCAACATCAGTGAAGCAGAAGCCGGAAGCCCTGTTACTTCCGATAAGAACAATGGTACCGACAGTGAAAACTGGTATCTCAATTACATCAGTGAAGGTGTCTATGAGATCGTCAATGCGGAGACCGATCAGCTTCTGACTGCGGACAGCGGCTGCTGCACGATCTCCCCCGATACCGATGCTGCCAACCAGCGTTGGAATATCACTGCAGTGGAGCAGGACTTCGAGGGCTTTGATCTCTACTACAAGATCACCAGCAATGCCGACAGCAGCCAGGCACTGACCTTTACCCCCGATACCAATTCCTTCTCCCTTGCAGGCTACAGCGGCGAGACCTACCAGAAGTACAAGCTGAACCTGAAGGGATTGGAGGGCTTTGCAGCCAATGCCATGACGGACAAGGGCGAAAAAGCCGGCACCATCGGCGGTCTGCTCGGTGAAACGGTTTTCGTGGATACAACCGAAGAATGCGTTGCTGCCATGAAGCGCACCGAACCTCTGACCATCGTTGTTACCGGCAACCTGGAATTCAATGACTGGGATCAGGCGGACCAGAAGATTGAGGATGACAAGACCATTCTGGGTTCCTATTCTGCCAATATCATCTACAATTCCCGCTGGAGAAATGACGATTTCGACGGTGACATCAATATCACCCCCAGCAATAATATCGTTCTCCAGAACCTGCATTTCCGTGCAACGGAGCTCAACAGCTATGGTTGCGGTGTGATCCTGGTGTATATCTACTGCGGCAGAAATGTCTGGTTCGACCACAATGATTTCAGTGCGACTTTTGCACATGACAGAGATAATGAGGTCGGCAAATTCATCTGGATCAATACTCCCGTGGAAAACTGGTCGGACGGCTGCTATAACGGCATCAGTCCCGACTACATCACCATCTCCTACAACCATTTCAACAACCGTTACTGGACGGTTGCCTATGGTACCCAGAACACCGAAACCACCCGTGACCGCACGACCCTCCTGTTCAACAAGTGGGAAAACTGCGCAAGACGTACTCCCCAGATCGGCAATGGTACGGGTCATATCTACAACAGCTATCACACCTATGCCATCTCCGATCCCTCCCAGCAGATCATAGCAGGTGACGGATGCACAATGCTGACAGAGTACTGCTATTTCGAGGGACTGACAGGTCTGGAGTTTGCAGGCGGCGGCGGCAGCTCTCCGTTCCGCGATGAAGGCTCCGTATCCGCAGCAAGTGTGGGCGGCTCTGCTTCCGCAATGAATCAGAGCTTCAGCTATTCTCACATCTGGAATCCCGGCACAGAAAACTACGGCTACTCCCTGATTTCTGCAAATGACACCAAGACATTCTGTGACAGCTATTCCGGTGCAGTGACAAAGCTCTCCAATATGAAGTACATCACCGACAGCGATCTGTCCGGCTGGATCATGAAGACCTATCCGACACATTTCCTCAAGGACATTACCGTCGGTGAACTCTCGACCGGCAAGGATGGCACAGCCCTGAATACCGAAAACACCTACGCATTCAGAAATTCCGGCAGCGGTCTGTATCTTGCAGTAGCTGATGCAAAGGCAGAAGCCGGCGCGGATGTCGTACAGCTTGCAGAAAACGGCAATGCAGCCGGCTGGACATTGAAGGCAAGCGGCAATGCTGACGGCTATTATTATGTGATGTCCGAACTCGGCGACGGCAGGACCTATTATCTGGATGTTGCGGATATGTCGGCGGATAACGGCGCAAACATCGGCATCTGGACGGATACGGCGTGTGATGCACAGCTGTTCAAGTTCGTGAACAACGGCGACGGTACATATCAGATTGCAACCAAGGTCACAAAGGATGCCAGCGGTATCGGCATCGTGGCTGGCTCCACAGAATCCGGCGCAAGTGCGGTGCAGTGGAAGTATGACGGCAGCGCAAACCAGAAGTGGATCATTGAGATCGACAATGCTCTGGTGCAGAACCTCGAAGTCAAGGATGCCACCATCGGCAGCTGGAGCGTCACAGATTCTGTGAATGTCGGCGACCTCGTTTACGGCGACCGTGATGCGACCTATACCCAGCTCCCCGATGCGCTGATCGGCGCAGAATACATCCGCACAGCCTGCGATGCCAAGAACAGCACGGAGGATCTTGCGGTCTTTGAAGTAGCCAGTGACTGCACCGTCTATGTGGCACTTGATGCCCGTGTGACAGCTGCTCCCGCATGGCTTTTCACCTGGACAAAGACCAACATGACTGCAGCGAACAGCAAGGATGTATCCTTTGTGATATATTCTCTGGATGTGAATGCAGGTGATGAGGTGACACTTGGCACCAACGGACAGTCCGCATCCTGCGTCAACTACACTGTATTCCTGACGGAAAAGGCAGCAGAAGAAACGACCACAACAGAGACAACAACCACCACAACCACTGAAACCACAACTGTTACCGAATCCACACCGGATGTATCAGCAGTGATCATATACGGCGATGTGGATGACAGCGGCAGCGTGGACATCCTCGATGTCCTGACGCTGAACCGCAATCTCCTTGCCGGTACGGAGCTGAGCGCAACCGGCATTCTCGCCGCTGATGTGAACGGCAGCGGTGCGCCCGATTCCAGCGATGCACTCCTGATCCTGAAATTCACCATCGGTCTTGTGACCGCACTTCCTGTATAAGCAATGTCATCAACTTAGGGGGCAAGGGAACGAAGTCACCTAAGCGGGGTTCCAAGGGGCGGCAGCCTAACAGGCTCCTGTCCCCTCTGCCTCACTTCGTTCAGCATCTCCCCACCAAGTCGGAGG
>JAZNKY010000034.1:0-5082 GCA_045578805.1 Oscillospiraceae bacterium | reverse complement strand
ATACGGAGGAAGAAGATAAGCAAAAGCACAAGCGCCGCTACCATTGCATAGCGGAAGGCAGAGAACGGGATGGATATCACCTCGTTCTGAACCAAAGCGATCAGGAACACTGCGATACCGTAGCCGAAGGTCAGATACTTGACACCGCTTTTCTCGGAAAAGCAGTTGACCACAAGGAAGGTCTCAAAGCCGATCATCAGACAGCAGCAGAAGATCTGCAGGTAAATGTTAAAGCGCAGAATATCCTCCGGCAGAGGTAGGAAGAAAGCGATAGCCGAAAGAAGCGCAACGCCCGTGGCAATGCGCTGAGTATACACGATAATCTTCGGCAAAAAGATCATCGTAAGGATACCGAGTATGTAGCAGGCCGCCGTCAGCAGAGTGCCGTAATCGATGTTAATGTCGATGGGGATCTTTCCGTCGAGAGCCGAGGACGGCTCAAGGAAATAATAGATAAATCCCATCTGCCAAAAGCTGAACATGGAAAAGCAGACGAGCATCTGCAATGGCTGGTCGAGCCGTTTTTTCTGATTGTCGGAAAGAATGGAATGAAGCATAATCATGCCCTCACTTGTTCAAAAATTGGCACCCGGTGGGGTAGGAATCCTGTAATTTTGTGTGAAATCCCCCACAAAACAGGCGATTTGACGAAAAATACCACCAACGTGGTATATACATCCCGCGTAAATTCCTGTATAATGAAAACAAACAGAGAAATCTGACGCATTTACATTATACCATAACTGTCTGAAATTTTCAAGTGGGAGTAAAAATACTACCCAAACGGGTTGGTAAACGGCGATTTTAGACCAATTCGGGAAGGTTACATTCTGGGAAAAATAAAGTATAATATTATTGAGATAAAGTACAGGAGGAAATCACGTGGAGAAAGAAAAACTGAATTATTTTGACTACATGGCTCTTGCGGAAACCGAGTACCGCCGTCTGATGCAGCAGTATCCGGAGCTGGCTGCATTGACTAAGCGCGAATTCGAAGTGTTTGCGCAGCTGCTGACTGACAAAACACAGGTGCAAATTGCCCGTGACCTGTTTGTATCCCATTCGTCCGTTCACTTCCATTGCAAAAACATTTATAAGAAACTGAAGATCAACAGCCGCAGACATCTGTTGATCAAATACAAGGATGTATAAACAAACTACAAAATTTTCATAAATACGGAGGAAAAAACTATGGCATTCTTTGACAAACTCGAAACATTTGCAAAAAACATCGGAGACAAAACAAGCGACGCAATTGAAACAGGCAAACTCAACTCCAAGATCAACGCCGAAAAAAATCTTGCCGCAGAACAGTGGAAAAAGATCGGTGAGTACTACTACAATCTATACATAAACAGCGGTGAGGCAGTACCCGAAATTCTCGAATTCTGCGAATCGGCAAAAGCACACTTGGCAGCCGCCGAGGAAGCACGCATCGCCATTGAAAAGATCAAGGAAGAAAACGAAGCACAGGCAAAAGCACAGGCAAAAGCGCAGGCAGCTGCTGCGGCAGCAACTGCAACGGCGGCAGTACCCACAGTATCGCAGTCATCCGGCACTCTGACCTGTACCGCCTGCGGCGCGGAGATTCCCGAGGGACGCAAGTTCTGCTCCGAATGCGGTGCGAAGGTCGTCATTCCCGAGCCGACACCCGCACCTGCGGCAAATGTCTGCCCGAACTGCGGAGCCGAGATTGCTGAGGGCAAGAAGTTCTGCTCCGAGTGCGGAACCAAAATCGAAATTCCGGAACCCACAGGTCCCAAGTGCTGTGTCAACTGCGGCGCGGAAATTGCCGAGGGACGGAAATTCTGTTCCGAATGCGGCACAAAACAGCCGGAATAAGTCCCAAATGCATACACAGGCGGTTCACTGAGACTGCCAACACTTGTATGTACCTATGAAACATAACGAATAGGAGAACCAATAATGAAAAAATTTCTGATATTCCTGCTTGCAGCGGCAGTGCTCCTGTCCTTTACCTCCTGTGTTACCATCGGCGGGGAGCCTGCGGGTACGGACACCCCGGATACCGTGCAGGACGAGCCTGTCGGCGGGGACAATACCGCCGCGCCGGACACCGAGGATACGGTGCAGACCGAGGAAGTGATTCCGACTGAGGGCACACCGCTCGGCTGGCCGGAAAACGACTACACCAAGCTTGTTCCGACACCGACCTGCGGCGGCAAGGTAATGTCCAGCGGTGAGATTGGCAATCTATTTGCCGTTGAAGTGAAATGGACAATGGAGCAGGGACTGGTTTATGCACAGCAGCTTGCGGACGCGGGTTTCGGCGACGACTGTGTGGAGAAGTATGAAAAGTACGGTTACATTGACCGCACCGCGAACGGCGTCAATGTACAGCTGCTCGATGTATTCGGTATGGCAAGCGTCAGCATCATGCCGTCAGCAGAATAAACAACATGATCAACGAAAACAGAAACCTTGGAGGTAATCATCATGACAGCAAAACAACTATTTCATAAATCCTTTCCCTTTTGCATGGCAAAACTCGGACTCGGTGCGGCAACCGTTCTGATCGATGCGGTTCTGCTTGCGATACTGATGGGCATCGGCTGGCTGTTCGGCGATACGGGACTGGTCGTCTGCTTCCTTATCTGGTGCGGTATCATTCCTGTGGTACGGCTTGCGCTGATGCATTATGTCGGATACCTCGTCAAGGCGGGTCATATCGCCGTCATCGCGGAAGCCTGCAAGACGGGTCAGTTCCCCGCAAATCAGGTTGCCTACGGCAAATCCAAGGTCAAGGAACGCTTTGTATCCTCCAATGTCTATTTTGCGCTTGACAAGCTGATGACCGCGGCAATCAAGCAGATTCAGGACGGTATTCAGAAGGTTGCGGGCAAGCTCGACTTCATCCCCGGCATGGATGCTGCGGCAGGACTTGCAAAATTTTTTGTTGACATATCGCTCGGATACATTGACGAATGCTGTCTGGGCTGGACGTTCTACCATCCCGAGCAGGGTGAATTCAAGAGTGCCGCCGATGGTGTTGTCATCTATGCACAAAATTGGAAGCCGCTTCTGAAAAACGCGGCGATCACAATGCTGAAAGCCGTGCTTGGGATGATTCTGATCGTGATTATAGCGTTTGTTCCGATCGGACTTTTGTTCAAGCTGTTCAAATGGAATGCGCTGATTGCGTTTGTTCTCGCTTGTCTGATTGCGTGGGTCATCAAGTTTGCATTCTTTGACAGCTACATCATGTGCCAGATGATGGCATCCTATATGCAGGTCGCACCGACCACAGTGATTACCTTTGATCTCTACTCCAAACTGTGTGCCATGTCCCGCAGCTTCAAGCAGCTGTTTGAACAGGGGCAGGCAGAGCAGCCGCAGACAGCAGCCGATGCAGAAATCGGCACAGTCCCGCCCGTACAGCCGAATCCGCCACAGCAAAATACCGCAAAACCCATCTTCTGCGGTGAATGTGGAACAAAGAATGAGCCGGGAACGAAATTCTGCGGTGGATGCGGCGCGAAGCTGTCATAAAGGAGGCAGAACGAAATGTCTTTGAAATGGGAATTACAGAGGATGGTACGGCGCGGCATCTCCAATGCGGTTTCCAATGCCGTCGGTAATGCCGTGGAGCAGGCGGTAGCACCTGCCGCAAAAAAGGTTGTCGATCAGACTGTCACACCGCGCATCAATCAAGCGGCAGATCAGATCAATGCACAGTACGGAACCTCCGGCGGAGGACAGAATACATCGAGCCTTGCAGGTGCACTGGGCGGCTTGCAGGGGGCTGTGATGACGGTAGCAAATGAAGCGGCAAAGAATCTGAAAATCTGCTCTGCCTGCGGAGAAGCATCCCCCAAGGATAAAACCTACTGTCCGCACTGTGGCGAAAAGCTGCCTGAGCAGACAGCCGCCGAGCAGAATCTGTGTCCGAATTGCGGCAAACAGAATGACCTCGGAACGAAATTCTGCGGCGGATGCGGAACAAAGATGCCGGAGAAACCGCAGGTAAAAAACGCCTGCACTGCTTGCGGCGAGGAACTTCCCGACGGCGTGAAGTTCTGTCCGCACTGCGGCACAAAGTGTACCGAACAGATTGCGGTAAAACCAATCTGCCCGTCTTGCGGTGCAGAAAATGAAATCGGACGGAAATTCTGCTCCGAATGCGGAACAAAACTTGAATAGAAGGAGGGACACTATGGCACATTGTACGAATTGCGGCGCGGAACTTGTTGACGGTGTAAAATTCTGTACCGAATGCGGCGCGACGGTTGCGGAACAGGAACAAAAACCGGAAGCTCCCAAACCGGAAGCCCCGCAGCAGGAAGCTCCCGCACCACAGCAGCAACAAGCCTACGTACAACCTCAACCTGCATACGCACAACAACCCGGACAGGGGTATGCACAGCCCCAGCCGCAGCCGGTATATGCACAGCCGGCAGCAGCGCCGATTCTTGCGCAGGCGCAGGCACCGATGACAGGCAGTCCGTATGAGCTGATCACAACAGGCGGCTTTGTCGGCATTTCGCTTCTGCTTTGTATTCCCGTGATCGGACCGATTCTGATGCTCATCTGGGCACTCGGCGGATGCCGAAAGTACCAAAAGCGATATATGGCGCGTGCGATGCTCATTCTGACCGTAATTATGCTGATTGTCGGACTGCTGCTCGGTTTGGCGGCAAAACTGCTGTTCAAAAATGCGGTTTCCTATATCACAGAAGAAGCGGCAGTCGCAACCGGTTTGACCGAGGAACAGATCGAATCCATTTTCGGCAGTTATTTCGGCGGAGAAAAAGACGGCTCTCTTGCATCGCAGGTGAAAGAGGAACAAGATGCAAGTATCCTCTCAGGACTGTTCGGTACAAGCAATCCTCTGGCGGGACTGTTCGGCGGTGCAGCGGGTGACGGAGAGGGCGATGATGGAGCCGGCGGTCTTGCCGGACTGCTCGGCGGACTGCTGGGTGGTGAGGCAGGTGATCTGTCCTCTCTGATTGAGGACGCGAACAAGGATGCTGAAAATCATTCCGATGGCTGGCCGTCCTCTTTGCCCGATTATCCGGATGGCGACATGAATGCCGATGAATCCTATCGCACGAGTTTTTCGGG
>JAZNKY010000033.1:0-1667 GCA_045578805.1 Oscillospiraceae bacterium | reverse complement strand
CGCAGAGTGCTTCAAGCAGCGCATGGAGAATGGTCTGAGCTTCCTGGAGTTCAACTACATGCCCATGCAGTCCTATGACTTCTACTATCTGTTCCAGAATTACGGCTGCAATATGCAGTTCGGCGGCAACGACCAGTGGAGCAACATGCTGGGCGGTACCGAGCTGATCCGCCGCAAGCTGGGCAAGGATGCCCACGCCATGACCATCACCCTGCTGCTTAACTCCGAGGGCAAGAAGATGGGCAAAACCGCCAAGGGTGCCGTGTGGCTGGATCCCAACAAGACCTCTCCTTATGATTTCTTCCAGTACTGGCGTAATGTGGAGGACGCAGATGTGATGAAGTGCATCCGCATGCTGACCTTCCTGCCTCTGGAGCAGATCAATGAGATGGACTCCTGGAAGGATGCCAAGATCAATGAGGCCAAGGAGATCCTGGCCTACGAGCTGACCAAGCTGGTCCACGGTGAGGAAGAGGCCGACAAGGCCAAGGCTGCTGCCAAGGCACTGTTCGTCGGCGGCGGTGACGATGCCAATATGCCCACCACCGAAATTTCCGCTGATAAGCTGACTGACGGCAAGATCGGTATTCTGAATCTGATGGTTGCCTGCGGCCTGGCACCGTCTAACAAGCAGGCGCGTCAGTTGGTGGAGCAGGGCGGTGTTCTTGTTAATGACGAGAAAGTCCCCAGCCCCTTCTTCACGGTTACCGAGGACATGCTGAAGGCCGGTGTCAAGATCCGCAAGGGCAAGAAGGTGTTCCACAAGGCGGTGCTGAAATAATGCTTCAGCTGGCCACACCTGCTGATTGGGAGGCTGTGAAACGGCTTTCCGTCCAGATCCATGACCTGCATGTCCAATGGCGTCCGGATGTTTATTATCACTGTGATGAGCCCCTGACACATGATCTTTTTTTGGAGCTGATTCGCGAGAGAATGATCTATGTGGCAAAGGTTTCCGATACCGTAGCCGGGTATATGACATTATCCATCAACAATAAGGGTGGGGATGGCGTATATCCGAAGAGAGTCTTGAGGATCGATAGCATCTGTGTTGACGAATATGTCCGCGGACACGGGATCGGCACACAGATGGTCGAGGATGCAAGAGCTTTGTGCGCTGCATTTGGCTGCGATTTTCTGATGCTCGGTGTCCATCCTGAAAATGATGGAGCTGTTCATTTCTATCAGAAATGTGGTTTTCGGATCCGCACCATCAATTTGGAACTGTAAACGTAATGCCGCCCGTTTTGGGCGGCATTTCTTTATGTCAGATACTTTTTCAGCTTTGCTTTGATGTCGCTGCTCGCCTGCGTTAATGGCATGCGGCAGCCGCCGCAATCATAACCGATATATTTCATGGCAGCTTTTACAGGGATGGGATTGACCTCTGCAAACAGAAGGTCAACCAAAGGCTGCATATCCTGCTGCAATGCTGCTGCTGTGTCAAAATCTCCGTCTAACGCAGATCGCACCATGGCTTGTGTCTGCATGGGAAGTACGTTGGAAAGCACAGAGACCACGCCTTTTGCGCCTAATGCGATCGCAGCTACCGCATGATCGTCATTTCCGGACCATACGGTCAGCGCATCACAGCTGCGGCAGATGCGGGTGATCTTGGTGATGTCTGTAGCAGCTTCTTTTATACCGACAATGTTGGGTATTTCATT
>JAZNKY010000032.1:0-11470 GCA_045578805.1 Oscillospiraceae bacterium | reverse complement strand
CTGGGAGGGGGGCAGGGGGGGTGGGGCAATCTTTGCACAACTTTCCTAAAGTTGCTGACATTGCTCCCATAAAGAAGGGGGCATGGGGCTTCGCCCCATCAAACGAAAAAGCCCGCCCGCATCCGCAGGCAGGCTTATATGGTATACTATTATAATAGTATGGTTATAACGCCTTCTTCATTGCCGCCGGCGGTGTGGAAATCTTGCGGATGTCCCCGCCGATACCACGGAGCTTTTCCTCAATATTGCCATAGCCACGCTCAATGTGATGAATGTCCTCGATCTCCGTCACACCGCTTGCCGCCAGACCTGCAATGATCAGTGCCGCACCAGCTCTCAGGTCGCAAGCCTTCACCGGCGCACCCATGAGCTTGCCCGTGCCGGTAATAATGGCAACCTTATTGTTGACTGCAATATCCGCACCCATGCGGCGCAGTTCATCCACATAACGGAAACGATTCTCCCAGATGCTCTCCTTGACAGTGCTTGTTCCCTCGGCAAAGGTCAGCAGTGTGGCGATCTGGGGCTGCATATCGGTC
Source organism: Oscillospiraceae bacterium (assembly GCA_045578805.1). GTDB lineage: Bacteria > Bacillota > Clostridia > Oscillospirales > Ruminococcaceae > UBA3855. The sequence continues at coordinate 10,931 of JAZNKY010000032.1, read as the reverse complement.
GGGAATCCCGGATGTACGCCAGTGGTCACATTGGTATGAACCAGCGGACCATCAACCCAGACACGAACGGAATCATCAAATTCCTCAATATTCACACCGATCTTGCGCATCTTGCGTGTGATCGGCTCTAAGTGCTTCGGGATCACGCCCTTGACCAGCACATCACCGCCGGTCGCTGCTGCCGCAACCATAAAGGTTCCTGCTTCGATCTGATCCGGAACCACGCTGTAATTGGTACTGCGCAGCCAGGATACACCGCGGATCTTGATGGTATCCGTTCCGGCACCCATGATATTCGCGCCCATGGAATTGAGGAAGTTGGCAAGATCAACGATATGGGGTTCCTTTGCAGCGTTTTCAATGATGGTCAGACCCTCCGCCTTGACAGCGGCAAGAATGGCATTCATCGTGCCGCCGACCGTTACGACATCAAATACGATCTGTGTGCCGGTCAGCTTGTCCGCCCGGAGATCAATCATGCCGTGATCGTTGTTATAGACCGCACCCAGCGCATTGAACGCCTTGATATGCTGGTCAATGGGGCGATCACCAAGATCACATCCGCCCGGCATGGAAACTCTGGCTCTGCCCGCCCTGCCGAGCAGCGCACCCAGAAAATAATAGGAAGCACGCATCTGACGTGCGATCTCATAGGGAACATTAAAGCTGGTAACATGCCGGCAGTCAATACGATAGGTATCACGCTTCAGCATTTCGATCTCTGCGCCCAGCTCATACAGGATGCGCAGACAGATGGAAACATCACTGATGTCCGGTACATTCTCGATCACACAAGGTTCATCGCAGAGCAGCACCGCCGGAATCAGTCCGACTGCCGCATTCTTTGCACCGCTGACCTGAATTTCGCCCTCAAGACGATTTCCGCCCTGTATTACAAATTTATCCACGTTCTTCTCTCCTTAATTATGGCAGCCCGCACACAAAACGGGCTTCATCATACAGCCTTCTCTTTCTGCTGCGTTTTTATTCAATGCCGTAATCGCTTTTGTACCAGTGAAGCTCATTGCCGTCATACTGTTCCACAGTGACGCTCTCCATATATACCGCCTGCTTCGGCTTATTGTTTGCTGCGAGAACCTCCGTCTGGGAGATCGCATATACAATATCCAGACCCTCGATCACCTGACCGAATACCGTATAACCGCCGTCCAGATGGGGCGCACCGCCATGCTCCTTGTAAAGCTCCTCGGCTTCCTTAGTGTAGTGGATATCATATGTGAGCCGCATCGCCGCCGCAAAATCCTCGGATTCATAATAATCCAGATCCTCCTGCGTCATGGGCGCACCTGTCACGATGTAGAACTGGCTGCCGTCCGTGGTCGGACCTGCGCTGTTGGCATACGCAAGTGCACCCGGTACATGGATGAGCTGTTCGGACACACCGCCGTTGAACTTGCCGCCCCAGCAGCTTTCGCCGCCCGTGCCGTCGCCCTTCGGATCGCCGCCCTGAATCATGAAGCCTTCGATCACACGATGGAAGATCAGCTCATCATAATAGCCGTCCTTCGCAAGTGTTGTAAAATTCTCACATGCCTCCGGCAGAAGCTCCGGGAACAATTTGATCTTGATCTCGCCGTAGTCCTTGACCTTGATGACCACGATCTCCTCGCCCTCCGCCGGTGCGGTATAGTTGAGTATGGGCTTTTCTTCGATTTCAATTTCCTTCTGACAGCCGGTAAATGCTGTCAGCATCACTGCACTGACCAGTGCTGCAAAAAACTGATGTTTCATACGAATCCTCTTTTCGCATAGTATCGCAGTTTCATCTGCAAATGGACACAATCCGTCCGTAATTAGGATAACACTATCTTATTTATTATACAACATATTCCGGATTTTGTAAAGTCAAAATCCCAATTTTTCGGGTTTATTTAGAATTTTTGATGATGTTGTCCCATTTAAATATGAAAACATTGTGAATTTCGACCAATCAAAAAACAAATGTTCTTTTACAACACAAAAAAAGGGGGAAATTTCGGGGAAAGTGAGGTAAAAATGCTGGCTGAGTGGGCACAGAGCCTTGTTTGCTGACAATGCCCGCTGGGCAGCGGGCATTTCAGCTTGTAGAAAAAGTCCTTTTTTCTCAGGAATAGGCATCCTGCAACTGCCCCCACCCCAACCCCTCCCCGAGGGGAGGGGCTATATTTGGAGGGTACTGCGTACCCTCCACCCGCCAAAGGGCAAAGCCCTTTGAACCTATTGAGGTTTTTCGACAGACTGCAATGCCCGCTGGGCAGCGGGCATTTGGCTTTTATTTTATTGTTTATTCTTCCGTTCCATACTCCGAGATCGTAATGGAAAGGATTTTGCATTCCTCCACCGGCGGGGTATAGCCAGCGGCATTGGCAGCCTCCTGCACCTGTGCAGCACAGATCTTTTCCACAACCTCCAGACCCTCATAGGTCTGCCCGAAGATCGTCATCTGCTGGGCAAAATTCGGCACACCGCCGCGTGCAATAAATGCATCCGCCAGCTCCTCACTGCCCGAAGCCTCCCGGAACTGCGTCACAAATTCTTCATCCGTGAAATCCACCGAGCCAAGCACCATGAAACGGCTGCCGCTGTAGGTCTGCGTGTTCTGGAACAAACGGTCAAAGAAACCGCCCTCCACCGTGGTATTCATCGCACACAGCGCGCCCTTGAACGGCCAGAGATTCTGATGCGGCTCGACCGGGATCCTTTCATTGGTTTCCGCGCCGTCCTCCAGAGAGCCGTCCGCATACGGCGCACCTGCCGCCGCATAAATATCCTGCTTCTGCTCAAATATATAGGTATCATCATAATACCCGGACTCTGCCAAAGAAATGAAGTTTTCCACAGTCTCCGGTGCATACTGTGGATACAGCACCGCACGGAATTCCCCATAGGTCGTGGCGATCACCGCGATGGGCGCACCCTCCTCGATCTCCTGCTCCTGCACCAGCTCCAGCGTGTTCACATCCACATAGGTGTAGCCCTTGTTCGAGATCATCACCGTCACATAGAACACAATAAAGCTGATAACGGACGCAAGCAGCAGAAAAATACCAAGCTTGGAGAGATTTCGTTTTTTCCTGATTTCCATGGACAGCTCCTTTATACCTTCTTGATTTCCACGCCCTGACGTGTTTCTCTTACGGAGTAGCCCAGAGCCGCGATCTCATCACGGATGCGGTCAGCCTCGGCAAAATCCTTTGCCTTTCTTGCTGCCGCTCTCTGCTCTACGAGATCCAGCACCGCCTGCGGAATTTCCTCCTCCTTGCGCTCGTACAAAAGACCCAGCACGTCGATCAGCTCCTCAAATACCCTGGAGCCTTCCAGCAGCTGCTCCTTGGAGGTGCTTGCATCCGCTGCCATGATATTCAGCTCACGCACCAGCTCAAATACCGCTGTGATCGCATCTGCTGTGTTCAGGTCATCCTCCAGAGCCGCAATGAATGCATCTCTGTGCTTGTCAAAGGCTGCCTTTGCTTCTGCGGAAATCTCGCCGTTTTTCGCATTTTCAGCCGCACGCTTCACCGTATCGCGGCACTCGTAGAGTCTGTCAAGGGATGCCTTGCACGCATCAAGCAGCTCCACGCTGTAGTTCATCGGCGCACGGTACTGCGCCTGGATCATCAGATAGCGAATGACCTCATAGCCATACTTCGCTGCCACATCGCGCGTCAGGAAGAAATTGCCGGCGGACTTGGACATTTTCTTGTTGTCCACAGTGATATGACCATTGTGCATCCAGTAGTTGGAGAATACTGCGCCGTTTGCCGCCTCGGACTGTGCGATCTCATTCTCATGATGCGGGAAGATCAGGTCATGACCGCCGCAGTGCAGGTCGATCGTATCGCCAAGGCAGTCCTTTGCCATTGCGGAGCATTCAATATGCCAGCCCGGTCTGCCCGGACCCCACGGGGAATCCCAGTGCTGCTCATCCGTACCGCAGGACTTCCAGAGCGCGAAATCCAGCGGATCCTCCTTGATGTCGTTGATCTCCACACGCGCACCGGCATTCAGGTCGTCAATGGACTGACCGGAGAGCTTGCCGTAGCCCTCAAACTTTCTGGTTCTGTAGTACACATCACCCTGTGCTTCATATGCATAGCCATTGTCCACGAGCTTCTGGATAAAGCTGATGATCTTATCCATGTACAGGGAAACCTTCGGATGGATGGTCGCCGGCAGAACATTCAGACCCTTTGCATCGGTCTGGTATTCCGCGATATACTTCTCCGCGCAGGCTTCGGGAGAAATACCCTCCTTCTCGCCCTGCTTGATGATCTTGTCATTGACATCGGTGTAATTCTGCACGAACGTCACCTCATAGCCGCGGTACTGCAAAAATCTGCGGAATACGTCAAACACACAGATCGGACGGGAATTGCCCACATGGATGAAGTTGTACACCGTAGGACCGCACACATACATGCGCACCTTGTTCGGCTCCATCGTCTTAAATTCTTCCTTCTTGTTTGTCATTGTGTTAAAGATCTGCATTTTCAAAAACCTCCATATATATTGATTTTGTATTTGTGTAAGGCAGGGGAGAACGGAAAGTTCTGTGGAGTACTATCCGTTCAGACTGCCTACCGAAAGAATGTGTTTCTTGCAATCGGAAAAATGCTATGGGATTCCAAAGGGATCACATCCCTTTGGGCGGCGAACCGCCGCTGGTGATTATTCTTTTTCTTCCAAAGACTTCTCCAACCTCTCCAGCCTTGCCCGCAAAGCACAAATCTCCATAGAAACGGGATCCGGAATATGCACCTGGTCGAGATTCTTGACCACCGGTTCTTCCACACGAACACCGTCGCGCTTGATGATCCGCGCCGGAACGCCGACCGCTGTGCAGTTATCCGGAATCGCTTCGAGTACTACGGCATTCGCCGCGATCTTGACATTATTGCCAACTGTGAACGGTCCGAGTACCTTCGCACCGGAACCAACCATCACGTTATTGCCGAGCGTGGGGTGACGCTTGCCCCTGTCCTTACCCGTACCGCCGAGGGTCACGCCCTGATAGATCAGGCAGTTATCCCCGATCACCGCCGTTTCACCGATCACCACGCCCATACCATGGTCAATGAAAAAGCCCTTGCCGATGGTCGCGCCGGGATGGATCTCAATGCCCGTGAAAAACCGCGAAGTCTGCGAGATGATCCGCGCCATCACGAACATCCTGTGCTTGTAGAACCAGTGCGCCACCCGATAATGATGGATCGCATGAAGCCCTGAATACGTCAGCAGGATCTCAAAGCTGTTTCTTGCCGCCGGGTCGCGCTCCTTAACGAGCGCAATATCTTCTCTGAGCTGCCGGAACATCAAAACACCTCCATAATAAAAAATCCCCCTTGCGAAAAAACGCAAGAGAGACGTAAAAACGCTGTTCCACTCTGAAACCTACGAAGTCCTTAACGCGGACAACACGCCGGCGGATACTGAGAAACCCCGTTCCCCGCCGAAGCTGACAGCCGCACTTCACACATGCCACCCATGCCGTTCCACCAACCCGGCACTCTCTGAAAAGCTCCTGCACATGCTACTCTGACTGCTACGCCTTTGCACTATTCTGTACTTCTATTATATACAATTTCCGGGGAAATGTCAAGTGTAGTATTTGACAAATCCAAAAAACACGATTTCATAATAATCAGAAAACTGCTTCCTCTAATAATTCCCTTAACTCTAATAAACAACTTAAATTTGCCCACCCCCTGCCCCCTCCCAAAGGGAGGGGGATTTGGGGCGGGGGCTGCGCCCCCGCGACCCGCCAAAGGCTATCGCCTTTTGAAACCGATTCTCTAAATTTGTTGACATTGCCTCGTGGGGAGCCGCCGCCCAAAGCGGCTAACGTCCAAACCCATCACTCCACCCCCGGAAAATACAAACAAACCTCCGTCCCTGTATTTTCCTCGCTCTCCAGTGTGATCCGGGCGTTATGGTATGCCATGCCGTGCTTGACAATGGAAAGTCCGAGACCCGTGCCGCCGACCTCCTTGGAGTGGCTCTTGTTGACTCTGTAGAAACGCTCAAAAATGCGCTCCCTGTCCTCCGCCGGGATGCCGATGCCCGTGTCACGGATGCTGACGCAGACCTCATTTTCCACAAGCTTTGTCACAATGTTGACAACTCCGCCCTCACGGTTGTACTTGATCGCATTGTCACACACATTGTAGATGATCTCCTCCAGCATATTGCGCACACCCAGCACCTGCACCGGCTCGCCGGAACAGGTCAGCGTGACCCCACGCTTCTGCGCATTCATCTGCAGTCTTTCGGCAATCTCCTCGCAAAGCCCGTACAGCTCCACTGTCACCTTGTCATCATGCACATTGCCGCCCTCCTCCAGACGGGAAAGCTTCAGAATATCATTGACCAGTATGATCAGCCGCTGTGCCTCCTTGTAAATATTGTCCGCAAAATGGGGAATATCCTTCTCCTGCACAAATCCGTCACGGATGATCTCCGCAAAGCCCGAAATTGAGGTCAGCGGCGTTCTCAGCTCGTGGGATACATTCGCCGTGAACTCCCGGCGCATGTCGTCCTGCTTCCGGTGTTCCTCCCGCAGCTCCTCCATCTGCTTGTAGATCTGCTTGTTCTGCGCCGCAATACGGTGAATAAACGGCTGCATTTCGTCATACACATCCCGGTCATCCGGATGCTCGACATCCATCCGCTCGATCGGTGCAAGCAGTGCCTTTGTAAACCGCGATGCCAGCACGATCGCCAGCAGCACCGCCAGCAGCACGACTGCCATCATGGGGTTGAGCATACTGACCAGAAGCTCCAGCACCGTATGCTGCAGCATGGAAAGCCGCAGGATCTCGCCGTTTTCAAGTCTTACCGCATGGTTCACCGTGCGCTTGGCAAGCGTCTCCGAGTAGCGGAAGCTTTCCCCCGTCCCGGTCTCCAGTGCCTCCCGGATCTCCTCACGCGCCGCATGATTCGGAAGCTGCGCCGCATTCAGCTGGCTGTCATACAGCACCGTGCCATCCTCTGCCACAATGGTAATGCGCGTCTGCTCCGTATGCGTCATCTGCTCCAGAAAGCCCCAGCCCTCCGCATTGACGATGGAGGCAATATAGTTCGTCCGGTCCTCCAGCTCGGTGCGGTTCTTCTTCTCATAAAAATTCGTCATCACCGCCATCATCACGCCGAAGGTCAGCGCGAAGACGATCATGCAGGCAGTGAAGATCTGCCACAGCAGTTTATGCTTCATGCTGCTCTCCGATCTTGTAGCCGATGCCGCGGATGGTCTTGATATATGCCCCCGCCTCGCCCAGCTTCTGGCGGAGCGTCCGGATATGGACATCCACCGTGCGGTTCTCGCCGTCGAAATTATAGCCCCAGACCTGATTCAGAAACTGGTCGCGCGTGAGTACGATGTCACGGTGGCGCAGAAGCAGACAGAGCATCTCAAATTCCTTGAAGGTCAGGGTCACATCCGCATTGTTCACACGGACAATATGCTTGTCCGGGCAGACATACAGACAGCCGACCTTGTAGTCCTCCGCATGCTGCTCCTCATTCTTGGCACGGCGCAGCAGAGCCTTGACGCGCGCGAGCAGCTCCATCATGCCGAAGGGCTTGGGCAGATAGTCATCCGCACCGGAATCCAGCCCGATCACCTTATCAAATTCGCTTCCCTTTGCCGTGAGCATCATGACGGGGATATTCTGTGTACTGCGGTTCTTGCGCAGCGTCCGCAGAATGGAAAGCCCGTCCTCCTCCGGGAGCATAATGTCCAGCAGGATGAGCTTCGGGCGGGTATGCTCCATTGCCGCCCAGAACAGCGACGGTTTTTCAAAGCCCTCCGCCTGCATCCCGGCACTGCCGAGCGTGTACACCACAAGCTCGCGGATACTGTTGTCATCCTCTACCAAATAGATCATAATTTCCTCCATTTGTTTTTTTCTATTGTCTCACATCAGTATGAAATACGGACTATAGTTATGTAAAAAGTCTGTAAAACTCCTTCTTTATTATACACCAGCCGGGGTATTTTTGCAAGTGCCAGATTCCGCCCAGCACAAAAAGCACCCCCGCCGAAGGGCGGGGGACAAATCATCAAAAACGTCTTTTTTGTGGACCTTCGGCACGGTTGGTTTTGGGGTTGTATTTGAAGGGTTCACTTAATCCTCTTCTGTAAACTTTGGGATCAATCAATTGGATTCTATTTTTTTTAATTACTGCGTCCAGTTGTGGAAGGTCAGTATCCCAAAGATGAATTTTTTGCAATTGCTGATTCACTGACCAATAGACATTGTGCAAATCAGCATCACACAAATTAACTCCACGTAAATTAGCTCCACGTAAATCAGCTCCGCGCAAATTAGCTCCACTCAAAACAGCATAACTCAAATCAGCTCCACGCAAATCGGCAGCACGCAAGTCAGCACCACAAAGTCCCTTCCAATTAAAGCAGCAAATATCCATCTTGACACCATGCTGGAAGAACGTGGAAACACCAGCGGTATACGCCGCATCTGGATCTATTTGATAATACCCATAGTTCAAATACCACAGCAAATACGTCAGATTTCGAAATACCAATCCGACCTGCTGCGGAAGCAGGGCGTATTCCATTTCACAGATATATTCCGAAACGTCCAACAGCTGCCAGATGGTCTGTTTCTTGACTCCCTCATAATAGCAATCAAAAAATTGCCTGCAATATGTATTGATGTTCTCTCCCTGTCGATTCTGGATAATCTGTACAAGATATTGCATAATATCACGGGGCATTGTTTTATACCGAAACGCTCTCCAAAGCCCCTTCCACAGTGCCTTGACAGGATCGGCTTCGTCAAATATCTTTTCAAAATAATCCTCATAGAGCTTGACAGCCGCGAAATAGTCAGTCACGGTCTTGTGGGCAAACTCCATGCCCTTTAGCTTACCCTCGTGTTTCTTCTCCGATGCAAAGTGAAAAAGGGTAAAATAACGTTCAAGTACTGCATCGCACGCCTTCATAAAGCGATCCTTGGCATCCTGGGTATCATCATTTTCCAGCACTCCAGAACTTTTACTCTTCTGATATTCCAGTTCCTTGGTGTAATCTTTTGCTTTCTGCATGTCAACGTTTTCCAGCACGGTGGGACTTTTGCCGTTCAGAAAGATCCGGTACGCAAGCTCCTTGGTGTACTGCCAGTTGAGCGCAAAGGTACGCTCGTCATCCTCCTGCATTCCTGTATCCGTTGGTGGGTGATGCTCATGCTTAGTAACAGTACGGAATGCTTTTTCATAGATTGCCACCACACTTCGCTCATTGCCGATGTTAATTTCACGCACACAGCAGAGGTAAAGAATAATTGGAATGCAGAAAATCTCACGGCGTTTGTCCTTTTCCGGCAGCTTGCGGTAATCTTTCATGAACCTCTTCGCCCATGTATTACGTGAAGGATGTTTATCACAATACGCCTTGCACCAATCCCCGACCTGTTCCTCCGTCCATTGAATCGTATCCGTGAGGAGGTTATCTTTCTGAGTAATATCACCGAAATATCCCTCACGAGAGGTGATCAGGATCTTGATGTTGTTTGGTTTCAGTGCCGTTTCCGCCCGCAGATTTTCAATGAAACCCTTGCCGTCAAAACCCGGATACAGCACACAGACCTCGTCCAGACCGTCCAGAATGAGAATGCTGTCCTTGTAAGCGTCATCACGTTTCGGACCCAAAATGTCTTTGACGGATTTCCACGCACTGCCGGATTGCAACCTGTCCGCACAGCTTCGCAGCTCCAGTGCCATCCAGTTTTTCCCGAAGAGCTTTTTAGAGATGATCTTCGCCGTATAACTGCTCTTTCCCACGCCGGCTTTGCCGTAGAGGAGGAACACGGAATACATGGAATCTTTCCGTTCGCCGCTGGTTCTGTCGTAATCAGCGGACCAGTATTCAAGCTTCTTCTCGAGTGTCAAAGCAGGATTCTTCATCAGCACCGGCTCAACAAAGACGTTGTTCAGTGAACAAATTCCCTCATCTTCTGGCATTTCTTCTTCAAGGAAAAATGGGTCGGTGAATTTGTATTCGTAGGTGGGGTTGTTGTGTTTAAGGGGGACTTCTTTTGGTTCGGTATTGCTTGCAGGGGCGGTTGCCATTTTATTGAATTGGTCAGAAACTTCTGATCTCATTGCTGATAACTCATTATAGATAGCCACATCTATATCATGGTTAGCCACTACAACATCATAGATAGCCAACTCCAACTCTTCATGGTTAATGATCTCCACAGCATTCTCCGAACAGTGTTGCAGAATTTTATCCATCAGTTTCCTGAATGCAATCCGATTTTCAGACAGTGAAAACGGATGCTTTTCACAAATTTCGTTGAGCAACACAGATTCTTTTCCACGATAGTCGATCATAGATTGAGAATTGATTTCTTTTCTCAACACCTCCGCCGCTGCCCGAAGAACCTCCTCATCCACATTGTCCACAGTCTTGATCTCTTGGATGAGCTTGTATTTGAAATCGTTCTTCTCGGTTTCATTCAAATCACGGATTTTCTTTAGAGTTCCCCCGATTTTCACAGCTTTATCAAGCCCTGCAATCTCCAGAATTCCATTCCCGATCTCGTGAATCAGCTCTTTTTGTTTCTCTGTCAGCGAGTCCCATTTTTCTTTGATCATTTCTTTCCCTCCTTTTTGGAAATCCACTACCTCTATTATAACATTTTCCACCATTTCTGTCAATATTCAACAAACACACAAAACCCCCGCCAGTTGGCGGGGGTTCTGTTAAGATTCAGATCTCAGTCAGAGCAAATGCTCTCTGTTATTCTTCATCCTTCTTGGTACGCGCATACATCAGAGTCATCAGGAACAGAGCTGCGCCTGCAACTGCGAAGATGCCGCCCATCTCAGCATCACCAGTCTGCGGAGAGCCGCTGGAGGGCTTGGATGCAGTCGTGGTGGTTGCCTTGGTTGTAGCCTTTGTGGAG
>JAZNKY010000031.1:0-30302 GCA_045578805.1 Oscillospiraceae bacterium | reverse complement strand
TGGAACCCCTTTTGGGGGCTGCCGCCCCCTTGCCCCCTTTCACAGACAGCAGCTCACCTTCCCCAGACAAAAGAAACGCACATACCCCCGGCATGTGCGCTGATGTTTATGGAAAATAGGTGATATAGGTATTGGGATCATGGTCAAAGGGGATGTCATTGACACATTTGTAATAGATATTATTGGCAATGATGTCCGCCGCCCGGATGAGGGGCTTGGTGGAGGAATCGCAGAGGTTCAGCTCGATGAGGTTGAGGTTGGAGAAGATCGGCGGGTAGAAGTGGTGGTAGTTGTGGTTGAACGTACCGCGCTTGAATTCCTGTTCGAGAGCCTCGCGCAGCTCGTATTTGCCGTTGGTCGCGGTGGTATGCTCATCCGCAAAAATGTAGATATTCTCCACGCCGTCCTCGGTGATCAGCCCGTCCTTCATCATGCGCTCAAAGGCACGGCGCAGGGCGATCTTGTAGACATAATCGAGGTAACGCTGCTTGCTTTTCTTATCCTCGAAGATATTGGCATTGACGGTCTCCTGCAGCACAACGGCACCGAAGATGATGAAATGCTTCAGGGACTTGTAGAGCTTGTATTTTTCGTGGTTGGTGATGCGGCAGGCTTTCAGCTCGGCATCCGGTTCATACTCGGCATTTCTGCGGATCATGCGCTCGATATTGAGGTATTTTCTGGTACACAGCTCCTTGGAGGCATGGTCGAGAAAGATCAGTCCGCCGTACACATAGAACTGGTTGTGCTTCACATCGAACACGCCGGATTCATCGGAGTAAACATAAACATTCATGGTATTTCCCGTCCTTGTATAAAAAAAGCCGCCCTAAGGCGGCCCCTATGACCGACGACATTACATGTCGCTTAAACGTTAATTCGGTTACATAGGTATACAGCGCAGCATATACTCTGCCTGCAATTATATTATACACTATTTTCGAGGAAAATGCAATAGGTAAAACATACAAAATTGTGGGATTTTTTTTGGCGGGGAGGCGTTCTTTATTTTATGATAATCGCTCTTGAAAATATGGTTTGAATTTACGGCTTTACTTAAACTGCCCCACCCCCTGCCCCCTCCCGGAGGGAGGGGGATTTAGGGGCGGTGCTGCGCACCGCCGCCGCCAAAGGCTGCCGCCTTTTGAAACCGCTTGAGAGATTTACATTATTTTCTCCAAACCCCTTGACAGCTAATCGAAATTAGCTTATAATATAGCTAATGGCAATTAGCCGAAGGAGTGATGAAATGCATACAAAAAAGCGAATACTTGATGCAGCACTGACCCTGTTTGCGGAAAGAGGTTATGCGAATGTGTTCGTGGCACAGATCGCCGAGGCAGTCGGAATCAAAGCACCTTCCCTCTACAAGCATTACAAAAGCAAGCAGGATATTTTCAATGCAATCCTTGACGAGATGAAGAACAGCTATGACAGACAGGCGGCATCTCTGCATATCAACGGCAATAATGCGCAGGAAGACGCAATGCTTTTCTCCGCTGTTTCCGAGGACGGACTTGCAGAAATGGGGCTGAACCTGTTCCGATTTTTTCTGCATGACGGCTATACGCAGAAATTCAGAAAAATGCTGACGATCGAGCAGTTCCATGATCCGGAGCTTGCCCGGCTTTTTACAAAGCAATATGCTGATGAGCCGCTCTCGTATCAGTCAGCAATGTTCACTATGCTTTCGTTAAAAGGGGTACTCAAAGAAGAAAATCCCAATGTAATGGCACTTCAGTTTTACGCACCGATATTTATGATTCTGACAATGTGCGACAGAGAGCCGCAGCGCGAGGAGGAATTAACAGCATTACTGGAACAGCATATCAGACAGTTTTCAAGACTTTATAACAAGGAGAAAGCATAATGAAAATCGTTTTAATTCACGGACAAAATCACAAGGGCAGTTCATACCATATTGGGCGTATGATTGCTGATAAGATAAAGTGCGAGAAGGAAATAATTGAGTTCTTTCTTCCGAAGGATTTGAACCATTTCTGCACAGGCTGTTATAGCTGTATTGATGATGACAGCAAGTGTCCTTTCTATTCCGAAAAACATAGAATTATGGAAGCTGTGGAGAAAGCAGATCTGCTGATTTTCACAACGCCTACCTACTGTATGAGGGCTTCTGCACCTATGAAAGCATTTATCGACCTTACCTTTACATACTGGATGGTACACAGACCGAGAGAGTGTATGTTTAACAAGAGAGCTGTTATCGTATCAACAACGGCGGGGATGGGAACAAGCTCCGCTATCAAAGATATTGCAACAGCACTTCAGTACTGGGGAGTGCCGCAGATTACAAAATATGGCATAAGTGTACAGGCTTCAGGTTGGGATAAGGTATCGGATAAGAACAAAACGAAGATAGAAAAGGATACTAATAAAATCGCAGAGAAGTTCTCCGACAACAAAAAAACAAACATAGGCATTAAAACCAAAGCATTATTTTGCATTATGCGGATGATGCAGAAGAATGACTGGGGTTCAAGCCCTGCTGAAAAGGAATACTGGAGCGAAAAAGGTTGGCTTGGCAAAAAACGTCCGTGGAAATAAAATGACAAAAAACCTCCCGTAATTCTCATTTTGCTGAGAAATACGAGAGGTTTTGTTATCTTACAGAAGCTGTTCCCTCTGCTTGCAAGGGGACAGCGTGCGGTAAACTCACGCCGCGAGAAGTAAGCTTTCCTTAAAAGGAAGCCATCGCACGCGAATCACCTGCGCGGGTCCCGCGCTTATTCCCACTCAATCGTACCAACCGGCTTGGGAGTCAGGTCGTACAGAACTCTGTTGATACCATCCACCTCGGCTGTGATGCGGGCTGTGATCTTGTTCAGCACTGCATACGGGATCTCCTCGATGGTTGCGGTCATGGCATCCTTGGTGTTGACCGCACGGATGATTGCCGGCCAGCCCATGTAACGCTTGTCGTCACGCACACCAACGCTTGTGAAATCTGGAACTGCAATGAAATACTGCCATACAGTCTTGTTCAGACCTGCATTGTCAAATTCCTCACGCAGAATCGCATCTGCCTCGCGCAGTGCGTTCAGACGGTCGCGGGTGATCGCACCCAGGCAGCGAACGCCCAGACCCGGACCCGGGAACGGCTGACGGTCAACCATGGAGGACGGCAGACCCAGTGCTCTGCCCACTTCACGAACTTCATCCTTATACAGAAGCTTTACAGGCTCTACCAGCTCGAACTGCATGTCCTCCGGCAGACCGCCCACATTGTGGTGCGCCTTGACACCGTCGCTCTCCAGGATGTCCGGATAGATCGTACCCTGTGCCAGGAAGGAAATGCCCTCCAGCTTGCTTGCCTCTTCATCAAATACCTTAATAAATTCACCGCCGATGATCTTGCGCTTCTTCTCCGGCTCCGCTACGCCTGCCAGCAGATCGAGGAAACGGTCGGTCGCGTCAATGTAGATCAGGTTGGCATCCAGCTGATTCTGGAATACTTCGATGACCTGCTCACTTTCGCCCTTACGCATCAGACCATGGTTGACATGCACGCATACCAGCTGCTTGCCGATCGCCTTGATCAGCAGTGCCGCAACAACGGAGCTGTCCACACCGCCGGACAGTGCCAGCAGTACCTTCTTGTCACCAACCTGTGCGCGAATCTCTGCAACCTGCTCCTCAATGAAAGCATTTGCGAGTTCCAGTGTGGTGATTCTTGCCATGGATTCCGGTCTTACATTACTCATATTTTTCTCCTCCAGTGAATCACATCAGTGTGCGGCGGATGCCGTCGTTCTGACGGGGTATTTTGATGATGCAAAGCTGTATTTACTGCGAGTTTTGCATGTTACTATCATATCACAAAATGCTGTAATTTTCAATAGGTTTTTGCAATTTTAGTGCAGTTGGAAAAAAGTTATTTTTCGGCATGTTTGGAATTGACAAAATATACAAATTCGTGCTATAATGAGTGGAAGAGGAAAATCAGCACAACAGAAAGGAAACCGCCATGTGGTATATCAAAGCACGAAAGCCCCTGATCGAACAGGTTCTGTATTATGGTCATGAGATCCTGCATTCCCCCAAAATGCAGATGGAGCGCAAGTTCATGCAGCACGGAACGACCAACTGCTATGAGCATTCTATCTGTGTTGCCTACATGGCTCTGCGCATCGCACAGAAGCTCCGCGTCAAGGTGGATGTGCGCAGTCTCGTGCGCGGCTGCCTTCTGCATGATTATTTTCTGTACGACTGGCATGATAAGGACGCTGCTATGAAATTCCACACCTTCCGTCACCCCAAGCTTTCCCTGAAAAACGCGGAAAAGGAATTTTCTCTGAACAAGATCGAGCGCGACATCATCCTCAAGCACATGTTCCCCCTCTGCGCAAAGCTGCCGAAATACCGCGAAAGCTTCATCATCACACTGGCGGATAAATGCTGTGCGGCAAGTGAGATCTGGCATCTCTATTCCCTGAAAAAAATCATCCGTGCGATGGAAAGGGGGCTGCTGCATGAGCTGGAGCAAAAGACTTGCTGAATGGATGAAGGCGCAGCCGTGGATCTACTGGATCGTGTCGGTCGCCGGTCTGATCCTCGTTCCGATCATCACCCTGATCAATATGATCGCTCCGGCACTCCTGCTGATCCCTGTGACCGCCTTTGCATTGGGCTTCTGGGGAACGGTGAAGCTTACGAAAAAGGAACTCTCGTGGATGCAGGCATATCTTCCGGCGGTGGGGCTGTTCTTTGTTGCCGCCGCTGCATTTCTGCTTGAGTACGCATCCGGTAGATTGTCCGTACACGACTACTTTGATGTGATCATTACACTGGTTGTATTGGTTACACTGGCGGCAAATATCCTCTGTTTCTCCATCGGTGAACGTATCCAGGGCATCAAGCGGAAACGTCCCTCCGTGCGGCAGTGGATCGCTGTAGGCTTTCTTTCGCTGGCAGTTGCGGTAACGAGTGAGTTTCTTTCCTATTTCCGGAGTCTGGATACCATTGTGCTGAGCGATACTGATCCGCAATTACGGGTTCTGATCAATTCTTATTATAACAGCAATCAAAGCGGTTACGGCTGGAAATATGAAAACGGCTGGTCGAGTGTGGATCTTGAGCCGTACTATGTGGAAAATCCGGACAATCTTCTGCCGGAAATCGAATCTTCCACATTCTGCATTGGAGATGTGGAAAACATGCCCGTGCTGGATGGTGCGGAGGCGGCGTATCCAGTGTATTCGGCATTTGCGAATGCCTGCTATGAGAACATCGCCGAGATCCAGCGGACGGCAAAGAAAAACGATGCGCCCCGACCGATCGCATTCACCAATACGATCGAGGCTTACAAGAGCCTGATTGCGGGCGATGTGGATATTTTCTTCGGTGCAAGACCCTCTCAGGCGCAGCTGGCACTTGCGAAGGAAGCCGGTGTAGAGCTGGAAATGACCCCGATTGGCAAGGAGGGGTTTGTGTTCTTCGTGAGTGAGGAAAATCCCGTGGATGGGCTGACCTCCGAGCAGATCCGGAATATCTATTCGGGAAAGACGAACAACTGGCTGTTTCTGGGCGGCGGATTCAAGACGATTCTGGCGTTCCAGCGTCCGGAAAATTCCGGTTCGCAGACGATGATGCAGTATTTCATGGGGGATGTCCCCATGCGTGCGCCGCTCGAATACGAATACACTGAGTCCATGGTCGGTGTGATCCGTGATGTGGCAGAGTATCAGAACGATGCGGCATCCATCGGGTATTCGTTCCGCTATTATGCGTCGCAGATGGTCTTTGAGGATTCGGACGGCATCAAGTTTTTAGAGCTGGATGGGGTATATCCGAATGAGGAAAACATCCGCAACGGAAGCTACCCCATGACAACGGAGCTGTATGCGATTACAGTAAAGGGAAATGAAAATCCCAATGTAAAGCCCTTTGTCGAATGGATGACGGGGGAACAGGGGCAGCGGCTTGTGATGAATACAGGATATGTTACCGATTAAAAAAAGACGGCGAATCGCCGTCTTTTCTTTGTGTACAGGGGGCTCCGCCCCCTGATCCCCGCCAAAGGGATGTCATCCCTTTGGAATCCCGAATCGTTTTGCCAATGCCCCTGCGGGGCATTGGCAAAACCTTAACCTTGAAAACATCCTGCTCTCAGACGAAGCCCCTGCATCAAAGACTCGAAATATGCTCAAACACCTTGTCAGTGCTCCAGAAGTACATATCATACTTGAAACGCTCCTTGAAGCCGCAGCGTTCCATCATCTGCATGACGGGTTCCTGTACGCAGGAGAAATAGCACATTCTGCCCTCCTTGACGATACCCTCGCAGTAGTCACGCAGAGCCTCGATGCCGGACATGTCCGCGATGGTCACGCCGCGCATGGAGAAGATGATATTGTAGTTTTCGCCAAGTGCCGTGATCTTTTCCTCCAGCTTATTGCATGTGCCGAAATACAGCGGACCGGAGATATACACAACACAGGTATGGTCCAGCTTTGCGGGGTCTGCGTGATGCTCGTCCACGCGCTTGGGATCGACCTGCGCCACTGTCACCTGCATGTCGGAAACCTTGATGACGAACATGAACACAGAGAAGATAACACCGATCAGAATCGCAATCGTCAGGTCAAAAATGACGGTTGCCGCCATGGTAATGAGGAACTGGAGCATGGCAGTTTTGATCTTCATATGGAAGATATTTTTGATGGCGTGCCATTCGTTCATGCGCCATGCGGTCACGATCAGAACGCCTGCCAGCGCGGACAGCGGGATCATCGACATCACGCCGCCCAGGACAAACATGGACAGCAGGAGAACGATCGCATGGACGATGGAAACCATTCTTGTCTGACCGCCGGACTTGATCGCAACGCTTGTTCTTGCGATGGCTGCTGTTGCCGGAACACCGCCGAACAGCGGGATCACCATATTGCCAATGCCCTGTGCGACCAGCTCAATATCCGCATTGAGCTTTTCATTCTTCATGCGTCCTGCAGATGCGCCGCAGAGGAGGGATTCGATCAGACCAAGTGCCGCGATGGAGATCGCCGGTGTGATGAGTCCTGTCATATCGGACATATTGATGCCGGAGAAGGTCAGTCTGTCCTCCAGGAACAGGCTCTTCGGGATCGCGCCGACCTGCGGAACGTCGAACTTGAAAATCGCCATTGCCGCTGTTGCCAGAATGATGGCAACGAGTGAGCCGGGGCAGTACTGATTAAGCTTCTTGGGGTAGACTGCCATGAATACGATGACTGCCAGACCGATGAGGAACGCAGTCAGGTCAAAATGCTGTTCAAGCCGGAAATAGCTCTGCACCTTTTCGATGGTCGTCAGTCCCTCACAGGTCAGACCCGTGAGATTGCCGATCTGCCCGAATGCGATGATGATCGCAATACCGCTGGTAAATCCGGTAATGACCGGCATCGGGAGATAGGATACAAGTCCGCCCAGCTTGAAGATGCCGCAAATGAGCAGAAGCACACCGGCAATAAAGCTTGCCATGAGCATACCCTGCATACCGTACTGTGCGACGAGGGAAATGAGAATTGCGGACATGGCACCGGTCGGACCGCTGATCTGATAGGACGCACCGGAGAAACCGCCGATGAGGATACCTGCCAGGATCGCCGTGACCAGACCTGCGGATGCTGTTGCACCGGAGCTGACACCGAATGCCAGTGCAAGGGGAAGTGCCACCGCCGCAACGGTGATGCCTGCAAGGAGATCCTTTGCGAATTTGCCCGCATTGTACCCCTGAAATTCCCGTTTGAGTGACTTGCCGAACGCTTTGATAAGCATAATTTCGCCTTCTTTTCTTCGTATTTTTGAGATTTTGCAACTTTATTATTATACTCCTATCGGCAGATTTCGTCAATTCGCAAAACAACATAATATTGGAAACGAAAAAGGTGGAATTTTAGACAGATTTTAAATGGCGCAGAGCTTGTGCTGTGGATTTGCAGGAAAACTCCGAAAGAAAAGGATGGCTTGAAAAAGCCATCCTCGGTTTATTTGTATAGTTTCGTATAATCCGCACAATCTGCATGTGTACGCTGTTTTTCCTTCCGTTCTGCAAGCTCCTGATCAGAAAATGCAAGATATTCGGGCATGGGCAATTGCTGTTCCGGCAGAAGAATGCCTACTGTGTCGAATTTATTGTTGTACTGAAAATCCCGCACAATACAGCGAAGTTTCCCTTGATGCTCCAGACAATACACCGTACAGTCAAGTGCTGTCAGGCTGCTGGCTTGCAGCGGTTCCATGGGAACGACTACAGTATAGCGCACATCGTTCCTGAAAAACTCCACCTTGACTTTGCGCTGTCTTTCAAGAAAATACTCCGGCTCACGGGCAATGAGCTTTCCTGCAAAGCATTCTCCCTTTGCGATAATGCGCCATTCCTGATAAACTGCAAATCCCAAGGCAGCTGTAACCGGCACAAACGGAATACTCATCATCACTGCCATATCCCATGTACCATCCCGCATGAGAAAGATCAGAAGCAGTATCCATAATATCGCCATTCCTACCAACGCAATGGCTTTCTGTTCAAAGGTCTGCATCGCTCCACCCCCTTTATGTCAGCATACTTTTCATCCCCCTGCAGTACACCGCAGGGGGATGAAATTTAATTAGTATTCCAGATTCAGAAGCTTGTCGTCGATCTCGATCCAGTCATCGTCAGAAATGCCGTATTCGTTGTTTTCGTCCACGGTAATCTCCACGATCTTGGTCTGTACCTCGCCGTAGCCGATCTCAGGCAGGGCAGCTGTTGCGATCTTGAGTACCTCTACAGCATACTCCTCCTCCAGCTCAACCAGCTCTTCCTCGGTCTGGCAGTTCTCATAACGCTCACCGAAGCCGTCGTTATAGTAGGTCTCCACATCGTCGAAGGTAATATCCCAGAAGTCGATCGGCTCACAGTTGACTGTGATGTGGTATGCATCGCCGGACTTGACAGCCGGATCTACAGTATACTTCACCTTTGCCATCAGATCCTTGGCAAGTGCTTCGTAACCGTCCATGGTCTCCTCTGTGATGCACTCCATATCCACGGCATACTGATAACAGAGCAGCTCTGCGACATAATCCACCTGTGCCTGGTATACCTCATCTGCTTCCTCCTGTGTGGATTCGGTCAGCTCCATATATTCGGCAGTGTCGCCCAGATAGGTGCAGTCCAGAACGGACTGGATGTAGTTTGTGTAGGTCTCCTTGGGGTTCTGACAGCCTGTCAGACCTGCGCACATGAGCAGTGCGGCAGTGAATACTGCAATCTTTTTCATTTTGTGTTCCTCCTCTTTATTTCTGTCATACTGCCGGAAACGTTCCCCCGCCTTTCGGCGGGGGAATTATCGTCTGTTCACAAAGCAGCATGATAAAGTGCTTTTATTATAGCACATTTTTTGCTGTCTGTCAAGAAAAATGCGGAATTAACGGCATCTTTCACAGATTATTCTGCGCTTTCCTCCTCGGATTGTGCAGATTCTTCTGCCGCGCTTTCAGCAGTCTCAGCCTCCTCAGCTGCTGTTTCTGCTTCCTCAGCAGCACCTTCTGCTGTCTCTGCTTCTTCCTCAGCCTCAGCTTCACCCTCTGCTGCGGATTCCTCCGGCTCTGCGGTGCCGTAAGCACTCAGCGGGATAGAATTGCCGTCCGCATCATAGAAGGTGATATTGTCGATGTACAGGCTGGACAGGTTCTGGATGCCCCAGCGCATGATCAGGAAGTTCACGCCCTCCTGTGCAGCGTCCCACTTCTTGCCGCCGGATGCCAGCAGGAACTTAAATTCGACATGATACAGGTCGGAACGCTCCAGATTGTATTCATTGATCTCTGCTGCGGAGAAGTCGGTAAAGCCATACCACTTGTCATCCATGGTCACAGTACCGCCGCCGCCGCCGATCCAGCCGGGTACGGTCAGGTTTTCGCCGTCCTCACTGACGAGCAGATCGCCCTCCGCCTTTGCGCCGATGTCAAAGCCGATGGAAGTCACCTCGCCGTACTGCTCCGGTGTCAGCAGCTTTGTCACATCAATGCTCACCTTCTGCACCAGTGTGCCGAGGTTGTCCGCGGTGGTCTTGGTGTCGGTATACTTCAGCATTGCATTGCCGTCGATGGTCTCAATGGACAGCGTACCATCCGCAGAGCCTTCGTCATCGCAGACGATGGATGCAAAATCCAGATTGCCGTCATCAAAGCTGATCGCATTCGGATCAGCCTCCGGGAACGGGGCATTTGTCGGGGGAACGGTTTCCTCCTCGGTGGGGGCTTCGGTCACTTCTTCTGCAGTGGTAGGTGCTTCCGTTGCCGGTTCAGTTTCTGCCTCGGATTCCGCGCTGGTGGTACATGCAGTCATAGAGAGCAGCATAGCGGAGATCAGGGACAGGAGGAGTAAATGTTTTTTCATATGGGTTGCTCCTTTCGTTTTATGGGGTGTTGTATTAAAAAATGCCCTCCTGTGCAGAGGGCATTTTTGTTTCTCATGTCACGCAGTCTGCGTATCAGAAATTACTTTCTCTTCTTGGAAACGATTGCAACTGCACCAGCAGCGGTCATGCCAGCCAGAACGATGGCAATGCCGTTGTCACCTGTGTTGGTGTTGGAGGTGGTGGGAGTTGCAGCCTTTGTGGTAGCAGCGGTGGTTGCACCAGCAGCAGCTGTTGTTGTAGCTGCGGTTGTGCCGCCGTTTGCAGCTGTTGTTGCAGCGGTAGTAGCAGCCTCAGTCGGAGCTTCTGTAGGAGCCTCTGTCGGAGCCTCGGTAGGAGCTTCTGTGGGAGCCTCAGTCGGAGCGTCCTCTGCGCCGGTTGTGATGGAGTTCAGAGTGAATACAACGCCGCAGTTATCAACACTTGTACCATAGTTGTACAGATTGATATTTGTAGAAATGATCAGGCAACTGATGGATTCAGAAGCCTCTGCCAGATTCCAGGTAACAGTGTACTGACCGTCACCAGTGATCGGAATGGATTCATTGCCGTTTTCGCCAACACCCCAAGCTGTTGTTGTACCAACAGAACCGCTCAGGTATGCATAGTAAGCTGCACCAGCAGTGCCATCTTCATTCTGAACATTGCTGTTTGTACCGATACCGGAAACAGTGAATGTAACTGTGATATTGTCCTCTACAACAGTTGCACCCGCAATGTCTGCAACCTGCGGAGTTGTCCATTCATTGAACAGGTTCAGACGAAGGTCTGTACCGTTGTTCTCAGTTGCCATTGCACCAGTGGACGGACCGCTGTACGGGATCTCAGTCACAGCCGCACTTGCAGTGATAGCAGCGAAAGAAACGGCAGAAACTGCAACAGCAGTCATAGCAGCGAGCATATTTCTCATCTTCATAGTAATCTTCTCCTTTTACAATCAAAAAATGTGACTCCGCAGCGGCTTGTTCCGCTGCCGCAGGAAAACGGTGGAAGATCCACCAAACCCTATTGTAATTATACCATACCGCCGCCGGAAAGTCTATTGAAAAAGTCAATAAATTTTAGGGGATGGTTTTGGCTATTTTTCATATGAAACACCAAAGTTTGCTATGCTGTTGTCAAAAAACAGGGGGCTATGGAAATTGCAGCAGCCCATTATTTCACCACCGCGATCTCCTTTAGTCCGTAATGTGCCATCAGCGTCAGCCAGGGGGTGGTCAGTTCCTCGCCGCTAACGGCGATCGGGACTGCCGGCGGACAGGGGACCTGCACCGGACCGCAGATCCTGCCCGCCGCCTGTGACAGCGGTATGCGCTCGTTCTCTGCAAGTGCCGCTGTACGCATGTCGCAGACCTGCCGCATGGGGGCGGGCAGCTCCGGCGCGGGGAGGGGCGGCTTCGGGGTGCATTCCTGCAATGCACGGGCGAGCGCGGCAAATTCGCCCTCCGTCATCACCGGTGAGAGAAGCAGCACCAGAAAGCCTGCGTCCTCGTATTCGCATTCGATGCCCCGGCTCCGGAGCTGTGCTGCCAGATCATGCCCGTCCGCCGCAATGGTCAGATGCAGCGGCTCCGTTCCGATGAAGCGGTATTTCTCCGCAAGCTCCTGCCGCAGTGCCGCCGCACGCGAAGCACAGCGGGGAATGTCCTCCCGTCCCCGCGTCTCCAGATATGCCGTGCAGCTCTCCAGCGACTGCATGATGAGATAGGAAGGGCTGGTCGAGCCGAACATCTGCATACTGCTTTTCAGTTCCCGCGCCTCCTGCCAGCTCCGGCAATGGAGGATCGCCGCGCCGGTCAGCGCGGGGAGCATTTTATGGGCGGAGTCACAGCAGTAATCCGCGCCGAGTGCCATCGGGTGGCAGTTCTCCTCCAGGAACGGCAGATGTGCGCCGTGGGCATTGTCCACAAGCAGCGGCGCGTCCTGCGCATGGCAAAGCTCCGCAAGTGCGCGGATGTCCTGCTGACTGCCGAGATAATCCGGAGAGGTCACATACACACAGGCGGATGCACCGGTACGGCACACCTCCTGCAGGGCAGCGGCAAAATCCTCCGGCGCGTACTCCCCGGAGATCACACCGCCCCGGCGCGGAAAGACCCAATGCACCCGCAGTCCCAGCAGAATGCAGGCGTTCAGGAACGCGCGGTGTACCGTCCGTGCGGCAATGACCGTTCGCCCCTGGGTGCGCATTCTTGCCAGCATTGCCTGTATGCAGAGCGTTGAGCCGCCGGCACTCCAGCAGCAGGCGGGACTGCCATAGACGGCGGCGGTGCGGTGTTCCGCTTCGATCAGGATCCCATCCGCCTCGAACAGACTGTCCGCACCGGCGATCTCGGTAATATCCCATGCATAGACATCGGACGGCAGCTCCATCGGGCTGCGCCCCTTGTGACCGGGCATATGTGCGCGGATGGTTTTCTGCTGTGCATACTTATTTAAATAAGCAGTCAGCGGCATGGCTTCAGAAATTTTTTTCATTTTTTTCGGTTTACCCCCTTGACAAATTAGTAATTTTGCGGTAGAATATATACAAGAACATTTGTTCCGCTTCCTGCACAGCCGCCGTGCAGGAAGGACCGGAACCATGTTTTTCGTTTTAACCCAAAGAAGAACATACGTTTGAAAGCAAATGAGGAGGCGATCTTATGCAGAACTTAGTACGAGAATATGAATGGAGCGCAACACGGCTTCAGGGGCGGATCCAGCAGCTGAACCAGGTACTGCGGGAGAATGTGATGATGGGGAATCAGGAGAGGGACATTCTTCTGCTGCGCCGCAATCTGCTGATGGCAGAGCGCGTTGAACTGCTGCATGATATTGAACAGATGCAGGCACGCAGCTGGAAAGCGGGATGCTGATGGCATACCGGGTCAATGAACGTGCATTAGAATTTAACGAATATTTTCTGTGCGAGATGCTGGGCAGCTCCAGTGACAACCGGATGCATCTGGAGCTTGCCCGCAGCGCACTGCGGGATATACTCAGAACAGAGCTGACCGAACGGCAGCGGGAGCTGCTGATCCTGTATTATTACGAAGGATTGCGGGAAACGGAAATCGCGCTGGTGCTTCACCTGCACAAATCCACCGTATCACGGACGCTCAACAGAGCCAGAAGCCGTGTCAGGAAGCATCTGCGGTTTTATTTCGACTATATGGGAGTCCGGCTTGGGAGGTGAAACAGGAGCTTTCGCCGGAAAAGCGATCGGCGTGTCTGCAGAACATGACACCGCACTTTTGCGGACACGCCTTACATATTTATCTGCGGTGTTTTAAAAAAGAAAAGCTCCCGATCACTCGGAAGCTTTCATACGCGGATGCCTGCGCGGGCTCCGCGCCTGGTTGGAGTAGCTGGATTTGAACCAGCGAATGACGGAGTCAAAGTCCGTTGCCTTACCGCTTGGCTATACCCCAGTTTTGCTATGCATAAGTATACCATATTTCCGTTGTTTTGTCAAGTGGGTTTTGCCGCCGGAAGCGGACAGCTGCGTTGTTTATCCCCACCCCCTGACCCCTCCCCAGAGAGGGGGGATAACTGCAGGGGACTTCGTCCCCTGCACCCCTGACAAAATGCGTTTATCACCGCATTTCGTCCACTCCCTTGCCACCGCACATTCGGCAGGATACGGCATAGAATGGTATTGGAGCATACCCGGATCATGGTTTCGTTTCCGTGAAAACGGCTTCCGAAAGCTCCGGAGAAAAAACATGCGCACACAAAGATTAAAACCGTTGTGCGCGGTCATACTAAAAGCAAGAGACGACCTCAAAAAATCGAAAAGGAGTGTTTGTATGTCAGTGAAACGCGGCGAAATCTATTATGCGGATCTGAGTCCTGTGGTGGGCTCTGAGCAAGGCGGCATCCGTCCGGTACTTATCGTACAGAACGATGTCGGAAATCGCCATAGCCCTACCGTGATCGCTGCCGCTATTACCAGCCGGCTCGATAAGGCAAAGCTGCCCACGCATATTTCTCTGGAAGCCGCTTCCTGCGGTCTGCAGAAGGACAGCATCGTTCTGCTGGAACAGATCCGTACCATTGATAAAAAACGGTTGAAGGATAAAATGGGCGCGCTTGACCATACCGCCATGCATCAGGTGGACAATGCCCTGTCCATCAGTTTCGGACTCAATTGACCGGCAAAATTTCATGGAACCCGCTGTTTGTGAGGACAGCGGGTTCTGTTTTGCAAAAAAGGGGCGAGTCTTCGGAAAGACTCGCCTGAAAAATAATAAGGATGTAGGATTTATGATAGTTTTATTATACCATGCATCCCCCTGAAAGTCAAGCTTTTTGTGTGAACTTTGGCTCATTGTCTAAACATTCAGTTATATTTTGTGCAAGATGCACAAATCACTTATCCTCCAGCTTGCGAAGCTCGCGCTCCTCGCGCGTCATGCGGTTCTTGCCCTCGCGGAGGATTTCCGCCTCGCTGCGGTCTACATAATACGGCACATCGTCTTCCTTTTCCGGCTTGATGCGCAGTCTGCCCGTGATGAGATTGGCATCCTCCACCTTGCCCCTGCCGTGGGGAGTCTTGACAAATGACCCGATGCGGGGCGTGATCTTCTGCAGATCCTCATAGACTGCCTGCTCATGCTTCAGACAGCACATCAGTCTGCCGCATGTGCCGGAAATCTTGGCAGGATTCAGGGACAGCCCCTGCTCCTTTGCCATCTTGATGGACACCGGCTGGAAATCTCCCAGATAGCCGCGGCAGCAGAACTCCCTGCCGCAGACACCCAGTCCGCCGAACATCTTCGCCTCATCACGCACACCGATCTGACGCAGCTCGATGCGCATACGGAATACCGATGCCAGATCCTTGACAAGCTCACGGAAATCCACACGGGATTCCGCTGTAAAATAGAACAAAAGCTTGCTGTTGTCGAATGTGCAGGACACATCCACCAGCTTCATATTCAGACCGCGTGCCGCGATCTTCTGCTCGCATACTGCAAATGCGCGTTTTTCCTTCTGGCGGCTCTGCTCCTGGTTCTTATAGTCTTCCTTTGTCATGATCCGCACCACCGGCTTGAGGGGGGACACGATCGTGCTGTCCTCCACCTTCCGGTTGGGGATCGATACGGTACCGCATTCCAGACCGCGTGCTGTTTCCACCACGACCTGCGTACCCATGGGCAGCTGCAGACCGTTCGGGTCAAAATAATAGACCTTTCCGGAATTCTGGAACCGTACACCTGCAATTTCTACCATATACTATCCTTTCTGTGTGCATCGTCAGCAAAGCTGTCCGCCCAGTGCGGCAAGTACAAGACGCGGGCTGACATTCGCCTGCAGCGCGTCATATGCCTCCTGCACCGCACGATGCAGCTGTGCCGCACGGCTCACCGTCAGCACCTGTGACAATGCCTGCGCACTCTGCCGGTCACAGCCGGTCAGATGTGCCTGTGTGTATTTCAAAACCAACGCATCCCGCAGCTGGAGATCCAGAAGCCGGAGAAGCTCCGCCGCTGTCTGCCTGTCCTTTTCGTATGCTGCCAGAATGCGAAGCACTTCATAGCTCCGCCGTGCTGCCGCTGCTGCGGTCAGCTCCGCGATATGCTTTGTCATCGTCTGCATCTCCTCGGAATGCAGCCATTCCAGACATCTGCCGATATTCCCGCCGCAGACCTGCACTGCGCGTTCGGCATCCGCCGGTGTGCAGTCCGCTGCAAGCAGGGCATTCCGGCATTCCTCCTCCGTACAGGGGCAGACCGCAAGCGGCACCATGCGCGAGAGCATGGTCTCCAGGAACACATTCCGGCTCTCTGCGGTGAAGACCAGCAGCACATGGGGCGGCGGCTCCTCCGTGAGCTTGAGCAGGGTGTTCTGGGCGCGGATGTCCATATTGTCACAGTCCGTGAACAGGTACACCTTCCGTTCGCCGTCGTTCGGCACGATGATGGCATCCCGGCAGACCGCCCGGATGGTATCGACCGAAAAGCCCTGCTTCTTGCCGCTGTGTTCCACCCGGATGATGTCCGGATGGATGCCCTTTGCTGCCTTCCGGCAGGAGCTGCAGCTGCCGCAGGGCTGTGCCGTCCCCGTACACAGGGCAGTCATGGCGAGGTACTGCGCAAGAGTCTTTCTGCCCAGACCCTTTTCGCCGTAGATGAGGCAGGCATGGGGCATATG
Source organism: Oscillospiraceae bacterium (assembly GCA_045578805.1). Lineage (GTDB taxonomy): Bacteria > Bacillota > Clostridia > Oscillospirales > Ruminococcaceae > UBA3855. The sequence continues at coordinate 13,761 of JAZNKY010000031.1, read as the reverse complement.
CCCGCTGCGCGCCATGGTGCGGATGAGGTGCAGTGCCGCGTCATTTCCGTAGATCTGCGGCATCATAATTTCTCAAAACGCTCCACATCCGTCACAAAGACCGTTGCACCGCCGACCTCCACCTCAACGGGGAAGGACACGCCGGAATCAAACGGTACATTTGCCGGAACAAACTGCTTGCGGCGGTGGCTTTTCTGCCGGATGATGTCAATGACCTCGTCAACACGGTGGTCATCCACGCAGGTCAGGAAGGTGGTATTGCCCGCGCTCAGGAAGCTGCCAGTAGAAGCAAGCTTGGTCGCAAAGAAGCCCGCCTTCATCAACGCCTTGGAAACCGCCTGGCTGTCGTCGCCGCTGACGATCGCAAATACAAGTTTCATCTCAAATGTCCCCCTTTCAGGCTGGATATATTTTATTATAACACACTTCCGGAGAAAATGCAATTCTTTTCCGTGATTTTTCATACAGATCCGATTTCCTGAAGCGGGGTCTTGCTTCAGCTTTCATATCCCTGTACAATCTTTTTCTATTTTTGTGATTTAACATAGATTTAACATAATCTTTAAGCTGGATTTAACATTTATCGATTATAATTAACATATTCGGAGCCGTATCGACGAATTATACGGCAATTTTCACAATCGAAAGGATCAAAGCTTATGGATGTTACACAAATCGTACTGGCACTGGTGACAGTGGCAGGCGGACTTGCATTCTTCCTGTACGGCATGAATGTCATGTCCTCCGGACTGGAGAAAATGGCGGGCGGCAAGCTCGAACAGGCTCTCAAGAAGCTGACCTCCAACCGTTTCAAGGCACTTGCCCTCGGTGCAGGCATTACCATTGCCCTGCAGTCCTCCTCCGCACTCACGGTCATGCTTGTTGGTCTTGTCAACTGCGGTGTCATGCAGATCGGGCAGACCGTCGGCATCATCATGGGTTCCAATATCGGCACGACCTTTACTGCATGGCTTCTGAGCCTGATGGATGTCGGCACGGACAATCTCTTCGTCGCCATGCTCAACCCCAAGCATTTTTCCCTCGTTCTTGCCCTCATCGGCTCATTCCTCATCCTCTCCGGCAAGAGCGTCCGTAAAAAGGACATCGGCAATATCATGGTCGGCTTTGCTGTCCTGATGTACGGCATGAAAATGATGGGCGACGCAGTATCCCCTCTCGCAGACATGCCCGAATTCCAGCAGCTTCTGGTTGCCTTCAACAATCCCCTGTTCGGCGTGTTCATCGGTGCCGTCGTGACCGGCATCATTCAGAGTTCTGCGGCATCCGTCGGCATCCTCCAGACGCTGGCAAGCCAGACCGGACAGATCAGCTACAGCATGGCAATCCCGATCATCATGGGTCAGAACATCGGTACCTGTGTGACCGCCCTGATTTCCAGCATCGGTGTCAGCCGCAATGCCAAGAAGGTGGCGATCATCCATATTTCCTTCAACCTGATTGGTACAATTATCTGCCTGTCCCTGTACATGCTGGCGGATTCCATGATCCAGTTTACATTCTCCGACCAGGCAATTGATTCCGCAGGCATCGCACTGGTACATAGTATCTTCAATATCGCGACCACCATCATGCTCCTGCCGTTCACCAAATTCCTCGAAAAGATCGCCAACCTCTGCCTGCCCGGTGACGACAAGGACGAAAAGGAACCGGAACAGGATGACCTCATCGTGGATGAGCGTCTGCTGGCAACTCCCTCCGTGGCACTTTCCGAGTGCAAGGAGGCTTCCGCAAGAATGGCAGTTCTTGCAAAGGATACCCTCTTTGCGGCAATGGGACTTCTGACGCAGTATGATGCCGCTGTTGCAGAACAGATCAGGAAGAACGAAGATGAGCTGGACAGCTATGAGGACAAGATCGGCACAGGTCTGGTGCAGATCTCCTCGCAGGCACTCTCCGAACATGACAGCCAGCTGTGTTCCTGCGTTCTGCGCGCGATCAATGATTTTGAGCGTCTGGGCGACCACGCGCTGAATCTGCTGGAGGTGGCAAAGGAGATCCACGAAAAGAAGATCACCTTCACACCGAATGCACAGCGGGAAATTACGGTTCTGACAAATGCACTGCATGAGATCCTGGAGAATACAATTGCCGTATATTCCAATCCGGATGAAGCTGCCGCAGCGGACATTGAGCCGCTCGAACAGGTCATTGACAATCTGACCAAGGCGATCAAGGCAAATCATGTCAAGCGTCTGCAGAAGGGACAGTGTACGATCGAGACCGGCTTTGTGCTAATCGACCTGCTGACCAATTATGAACGTGTTTCCGACCACTGCTCCAATATCGCAGTGCTGATGATCGAAACAGCGCACAATGCGTTTGATACGCACAAATATCTCAATCAGGTAAAGTTCGGAAACCAGAGCTTTATTGACAATTATGAGAAGTATTCTGCAAAATACAGTATTGCGGATTGATACGAATGATAGAGCTGCTGCACGGAATGTGCGGCAGCTTTTTTGTTGGAGCTATTGACAATCCGCATTTTCTGCGGTATACTAATATCATGTTTGAGAACAGTCAGGAGGATATGTATGGAGGAACTGCTGAAAGTATTGGCTGATCCGGTATGTAGTCAGATCATTCATCTGCTCCGCGTGCGCGGACAGATGACGATCGCGGAAATGCTCGCCGAAAGTCCGCAGCTTTCCCGCGCCACGGTCTACCGGCGGATGGAGAAAATGCTGAAAACGGGGGCTGTGCGCATTGCGGAAACGCGGAAGGTGCGCGGACAGAACGAACATCGCTATGCCATCGGGAAAATCTGGATCGGTATGCAGGACGCGGAACAGGATTGTGAGAAGCTTGTCACCACGGGACTGATGCAGATCCTCGACCGCTACAGCCGCTATTTTGCGGGCGGTGATGTGGATGTACAGCGCGACCGGCTGTTTCTGAGCCATTACGGCATTTCCCTGAACGACGCGGATTTCTCAGAAATGCTGCATAAAATTCTGGACATCATCGACGGCTATCAGGAAAAACAGGGCGAGGACGGGGCAAGACTGCGCAGTCTGTTCCTGCTGTCCGCGCCGGAGGGAGGAAATCATGAAGCGAAATGAATTACTGCACCCCGATCACCCGAACGGTGTCTATCTGTACGAAACGCCAATAATCGGCGGTATTCCGCAGTATATCCAGATACGGGGACAGGACAGACGCAATCCCGTGCTGCTCTTTCTGCACGGAGGTCCGGGCGGTGCGCTGTCGGGCATCACGCACATCGTCCATGCCGGATGGGAGGAACGCTTCACAGTCGTGAACTGGGATCAGCGCGGCGCGGGCAAAACCCACACACTCAACCGGAAGCGTATCAAGGAGATCGGAAAAACCGGCACGATGGAGGATTTCATGCGGGATATTCATGAGATCATCGCCTATCTGCATACGGTACTGGACTTTGAAAAGCTCATCCTGATGGGCTTTTCATGGGGCAGTGCTATCAGTACAGAATATGCGAAGCGGTATCCGGAGGATCTGCAGTGCCTGATCAATGTCGGGCAGTATGTGCATTACAGCAGCGGCATCCTGCTGACCTGCGAAAAGCTCCTGCGGATGATGCCGGAGGGAAGTGCGGATGCCCGAAAGGTACAAAAGATCATTGACGAAATGCCGGAGCAGCCCCAATGGAATCGGGAGCTGATGTGGATCATGCGGAATTTCAATCCCCTCTGCGAAAAATACATCATGAAGCACGCAAAGCGCACGCCGATTCCGGAGGTACTGCGTTCGCCGTTATGGACGCTGCGTGAAAAATGGATCGCCACCGTTCCGGACAGCCGCGCACTGGAACGCTCTTTCCGGACGATGATGGAGTATGATTTCCGGCAGAATCTGCATTTTGAAGTGCCAGTGCTGTTCGTGTTCGGTGAGGAGGAGACCGTCTGCCCCTCGGAGCTGGTACAGGAATGCTTTGACGAGATCACTGCGCCGGAAAAGCGCGTTCTTATCATCCCGAATGCGGCGCACTGCTGTTTCTTCGACCAACCGGAAGCGTTCTGGCGGGGGGTGGAAGAATTTCTGGGATGGTAAAAGGATTCAAAAGGCGACAGCCTTTGGCGGCGGCGGTGCGCAGCACCGCCACAAAATCCCCCTCCCTCCGGGAGGGGGCAGGGGGTGGGGCAGTTTAGGTAAGCTCTGATAAAGAAAAATTGATTTGCGTGACTACCTCCGCTATATACTCGTGAACACCTGACCATCTCCTGTTCTCACTTACATAAGGAAGGGGGGGGCTCCTTTCCTAACTATATAGCACAACCGGATCACTTCTCGTAAACCCAGCTAACATTTGCCCATTTTGCCCAATCCCCTCCCATCCATCATCCTTCATTCGTAAAAAATGCCATATTTGCGCGAAAACCTTGCATTTTCCGTGAAATTGTGGTATACTGTATGATGCAAAAGAAGAAACCGAACAGAAAACGGAAATGAAGGACTGAAAGATTATGATTAGAGAAAACCTGAGAAATGTAGCTATTATTGCCCACGTTGACCACGGCAAGACCACACTCGTGGATGAAATGCTCAAGCAGGGCGGCGTGTTCCGTGAGAACCAGAACGTGGCTGACCGCGTCATGGACTCGAACGACATCGAGCGTGAGCGCGGCATTACCATTCTTGCGAAGAATACTGCTGTGCAGTACAAGGACATCAAGATCAACATCATCGACACCCCCGGACATGCTGACTTCGGCGGCGAGGTAGAGCGCGTACTCAGCATGGTGGACGGCGTTCTTCTGCTCGTCGATGCCGCTGAAGGCCCGATGCCGCAGACCCGTTTCGTTCTCTCCAAGGCTCTGGAAATGGGTCACAGAATCATCATCGTGGTGAATAAGATCGACCGTCCGGATGCACGTCTTGACGAGATCGGGGATGAAGTCCTCGAACTCCTGCTCGACCTGGATGCGGATGAAGCACAGCTTGAAAGCCCCATCCTGTTCTGCTCCGGCAGAGCCGGCACTGCTTCCCTGAGCCAGTATGAGGAGGGCAAGGACCTGCTGCCCCTCTTTGAGACCATCGTGAATTATATTGAGCCGCCGCAGGGCGAGCCGGAGGAACCCCTGCAGATGCTGGTTTCCTCCATTGACTACAACGAATATGTCGGCAGAATTGCCATCGGCAGGATCCAGCGCGGCAGCATTCAGGTCAACCAGCCCGTCATGGTCTGCAATGCCAACACCGACAAGAAGCCCGTCCCGGCAAGGATCGTTACTCTCGCAGAAATGCAGGGTCTGGGTCAGGTGAATGTGGAATCCTCCACAGTCGGCGACATCGTGTGCATCAGCGGCATTGCGGATATTACCATCGGTGATACCATCTGTGCCTACGACAATCCGGAGCCGCTGCCGTTCACCCATATCAGTGAGCCGACCATGGAAATGACCTTCTCCGTCAATGACAGCCCGTTTGCCGGCAAGGAGGGCAAGTATGTGACCTCCCGTCAGCTGCGTGAGCGTCTGTTCAAGGAGCTGCTGAAGGACGTTTCCCTGCGTGTGACAGAAACCGACAACACCGACGCATTCAGCGTTGCCGGCAGAGGTGAGATGCACCTGTCCATTCTGGTGGAAAACATGCGCCGCGAGGGTTATGAGCTGGCAGTTTCCACCCCCAGAGTACTGTACAAGGAGATCGACGGCAAGCTGTACGAGCCGCAGGAGCGTCTGGTCGTGGACGTGCCGGAGGAGTGCGTTGGTACGGTTATGGAAAAGATGGGTACCAGAAAGGGCGAGCTGCAGACCATGCATCCGCAGGGCAGCCGCATGAGACTGGAATTTCTCGTACCGTCCAGAGGTCTGTTCGGCTACAAGGGCGAATTTCTGACCAACACCCGCGGCGAGGGCATTATGAGCAGCGTGTTTGACAGCTATATCCCGTACAAGGGTGATATTCCGCGCAGAAGCTTTGGTTCTCTAATCTGCCATGAATCCGGCGAAGCCGTGACCTACGGTCTGTACAACGCACAGGAGCGCGGTACACTGTTCATCGGCGCGGGCGTGCCGGTCTATGAGGGCATGGTCATCGGCATGTCCCCGAAGGCAGATGATATGGTCGTGAATGTCTGCAAGAGAAAGCACCTGACCAACACCCGTGCAAGCGGTTCTGACGACGCACTGCGTCTGGTGCCGCCGAGAGTGATGAGCCTGGAGGACTGTCTGGAATTTCTCGCAGATGATGAGCTGCTGGAGGTTACTCCGGAATCCCTGCGCATTCGCAAGCGCGTGCTGGATAATTCGCTGAGAGCGAAGCAGAGAGCGAAAAAATAGCGCGGCGCAGAGCCTGCGCCGGCAGACGCGTTTGACAGGCATTCCGTAAGGGACAGTTCCTGTTTCGCGATACAATATGTCGTACCGCATGATGCCTGATTCGCTGCGCTCAAGCGGCATCATGCTATTGATAAAAAAGATTCAAGAGCGCAGGCACACATTCCTTGTCCCCTCCCCGAGGGGACAAGGCTATATATGGAGGGGTAATTTATGAAGATTTGGCGAATGGGTTTTGAAGCTGATGCGTATGACAATTTGATTCCAGTAAGAGATCTTACTTTGGAGAAAAAGCAAACTTTTGATGGAAGAATGCATAAGGATACCTGGAAACCGCTTAAAATTAAAAGGATGGAGCCAAAGAAGAAATTGCCATTGGCGGATGTATCAGGCTTTTTCTTCATCCCAGCATTTAATCAAAAAGCTGTTAATACTTTGCAACCCTTAATAGCAAATTCTGTTGAATTGTTGGAGCTCGATTTTCCAAAAGAACAGTATTTCGGGATCAATGTAATCAACGTGTTAGATGTGATTGATCATGTTAATTCAAGATATACAATGTTTAGTGATCAGAAAAGAATACTTACATTTGAAAAATATGCTTTCAGGATGTGTGATGAAATTAAAGAAGCGCATATATTCAAGATAGTTGATAAGCCGTTAAGAATTATTTTTGTATCCGATGAATTTAAAAGAGTCGTCGAGGAAAATGGATTTACTGGTTTTATATTTGAGTTGGTCTGGGATAGTGAGGAATCCGATAAATAACAGATTGCTTTCTTATGGATAAGCTATGACTATACCCACTTGATGGAGATAACAACAGGGACGGCTGAGAGCCGTCCCTGTTCGTTTATGCCATCAACCCGCACACATCCTGATACGTCATCTCCGGATGCAGTGCCAGATTGATGCCGCAGGCGAGCAGGTGCGCCGCCTGTGAAATGAGCCTGTCCACATCGCGGGGCGTGACCATCATTTCCGGGCGCGGTACCTTCAGCGGATGCCCGGTCAGATCCTCCGCGATCGTCCGCATTCCGATGACTGTCGGTACGCCCAGCCCGATCACCGGAATGCCGAATACCTCCTGCGTCAGTGCAAGGCGATGATTCGCCACGCCGCTTCCGGGAGCAATGCCGGTATCCGCGAGCTGCACGGTCGTCCCCAGCCGGTCGAGGGAGGAACACGCCAGCGCGTCCACTGCAATGACAGCGGCAGGCTGGATCGCATCCGCCACCGCCTTGATCAGCTCCGCGCTTTCAATGCCCGTCTGTCCCAGAACACCGCCGGCAATCACGCTCACGGGGCGCAGGTTCTTCAGGAAATCTCCATCCTCCTGTGCAAGCTCCTTTTTCAGGTGGCGCGTTGCCAGTACGCCTGCCATTGTACGCGGTCCGAGTGCGTCGGGGGTAATGTCCTGGTTGCCAAGCCCCGCCGTCAGCACACAGCCCTCCGCCGGCAGGAGGGGGCGAAGCTCGGCGGCAAGCTCCTGCGCCATATTCTCGAAATCATTGGAAAACCGGGACAGAGCCTGCCCCTCCAGGGTGATATAGGTTCCCTTGCTCTTGCCGATGGATCGCCCGCTTTCATCATCCGCAACGCGGATCTCTGTAATGCGGAAATGCTTCCCCCGCCGATGCTCCGTAATTCCCGTCCGGACGGCAGTCCGCGCAAGGCTTTCAAGTGCTAAGTCAGTTCTGTACTGCATGATGGTTCTCCTTTTTGGTGTAGGGTTCAAAGGGGCGGCGCGGGCTCTGCGCTCTGCGCCTTGTAAAAAATGACGAAAACCGCCCCCCGATCTCCTGAAAAAATCGTGAAAAAAGGGCTTGCATTTTTGCGAAAAAGGTGGTACAATATATGGTAGGTATAGTGACGGTATACTATGCGCGGACGATCGTTCCGTCCGGAAGCAGTTCGTGTCTCTCTGCTTTCTTATTTTATACCGTGATGGCGTATTTATACGCTGCCAGAATTTTAACAGGAGGTGCACAAAATGCCGAACATCAAGTCTGCCAAGAAGAGAGTTAAGGTGAATAAGACAAAGGCTGCTGCTAACAAGGCAAGAAAGTCCAATCTGAAGACCATGATCAAGAAGGCTGAGCTGGCTTGCGCAACAAATGCTGCTGACAAGGAAGAAGCAGTAAAGGTTGCAATCAAGCGCGTTGACCAGGCTTGCGCAAAGAACCTGCTGCACAAGAACAATGCAGCTCGCAAGAAGGCGCATCTGGCTAAGCTTCTGAATGCATAAGAGTGATATACTCAGAACCTCCGAGTTTTCGGAGGTTCTTTTTTTGTGTACATGCAAAAAAGGAACGGGGAATGCCGTTCCTTTTTCTATTTTTTTCGGATGTAGGAGTCTTTTACAAACCACCGCACCGCATTCGGGAAACGCTCGGCGTTGGTCGTGACATAATTGAACAGTGCCGCAAATCCAAAGCAAAGCACCGTAACGATCAAAGCAGCCGCCAGCAGAATGGTTCGTATTTCAGCATTGTGCCGGTTTGTGCTTTCCAGTGACAAATAGGTGCAGGTGCCGCAGGTCAGCATCTGTACAACAGCACCGTCCGTGCGGACTTCCTCTTCTTGATATTCACGCTTGTCATAGTATAGCGTGAAGCTTGTACCATTGTCAATCTCAGACCGGAGCTGTTCCGGATGTTCCACATCCTCCGGATACCAGACCCGAAACGGCTCGCCGAATCCCTGTGCATACAGCAAAAGATCCTCGTCCCCCTCACCATCTGTTTTCAGCTCACAGCCGGAGAGCACAGCCGTTACACTGGCAAGATCCTTTTCTTTCAGATCCCTTAATGAAACATAGGCAATCAGAAACATGAGGAGCAGACCGATATAGACAAACCAAAAGACAAATACAAATTCCTCCGGATTTTCCACATTTCCCCCGAACAGCTTGGATTCCGTGCGTTTTGCTCGGTGAGCATGTACTTTGAGGGCATGGCGGAACGCATCAGATTCTGCAAAATCTTCCTCCACGGAAATTTTCTTCTTTCCGCTGTGGATGATTGTTGTCTTGCTGAAACGGATCTCCGTTACATCCCGATAAGAATACCGATGAGAACGTCGGAGGAAATTCCGGTGCGTAAACCCTTCCGCATCAAAATCAATGCGAAAATTGAGCGAAGCCGCCAGCATCCAGAGCATGAACAGAAGAAAGAATCCGGCAATGCAGGCAATCAGCGGTTCTGTCTGTGCGGAAAACACCAACATGACAGTGAAAAAGGGAATACCGATCACGCTGACAATGGAATAGAGCAGGGGCATCCTGACTGTTCCTGTTTGCTTGAAAGTTTTTTTGCATTTTTTCGACATACGGTGTACCATTAATGCTCCAGCAAAAGCCTATGATCGCAGTACTCACAAATCAGCGTCGTTCCCGTGCCGGTAAAGCTCTTGGGCAGGTAGGATTCGGCGTGGGTGATGCATTTTTCATTTTTGCAGATCACACCCGGATACACTGCGCCTTTGAGCAGTTCCATCTTTCTTGTACTCTGGAGCATCGTCAGGATCAGTGCCATGCGGATATACATGCCATACTTTGCCTGTTTGAAATACAGGGCGCGCGGGTCATCATCCACGGGAACGGTGATCTCATCCACGCGGGGCAGGGGGTGCATGACGATCATATCCTGTCTTGCCAGCTGCATTTTCTTCGGCGTGAGGATGTAGGTATCCTTCTGTGCCAGATATTCCTCCTCGGAAGCAAAGCGTTCCTTCTGGATGCGCGTCATATACAGCACATCGAGCCTGTCCATCACGGCTTCCAGGCTGTCGGTCTCCTCGAATGTGCCGCCGCCTGCACGGACGGCATCTTTAATGTAGGACGGCATCCGCAGCTCCTTGGTGGAGATCATGATGAAATGGTTGTCCGGGTAACAGCTGAGAGCCTTGCAGAGGGAATGTACGGTTCTGCCATTGTAGAGGTCGCCGCAAAGTCCGATGGTCAGACCGGAAAGCCGCTTCTTTTCTACCTTCAGCGTCAGCAGATCCGTGAGGGTCTGCGTCGGATGGAGATGTCCGCCGTCGCCTGCATTGATAACAGGACAGTCCGCAGTAAGGGCGGCTGCCTTTGCCGCGCCGGCTGTCGGATGGCGCATGACGATGACATCGGCATAGCTGCTCATGATTTTTGTCGTGTCCTTGAGGTTTTCGCCCTTGGCAACGGAAGAAGTGGAGGGATTGTCAAAACCGATGACCGTACCGCCGAGCCGGAGCATTGCCGTCTGGAAGGACATCTGCGTGCGGGTGGACGGCTCATAGAACAGCGTTCCCATGAGCTTTCCCTTGCAGCTGTTGGCATAGAGTGCCGGATTCTGGAGGATCTTCTCGCCGAGGTCGAGCAGACCATTCCACCAGGTCACGGGATAATCGTTGAGGTCGATCAGATGCGGAAATTCAGAAATCATGTGTATTCCTCCTCATAAAATAGCGGGGAACCCCCGCCGGTAATTTGCTCCTGTGGAGCATTATAGTACCGAAGTACCGTTAATGATCAGCTCAAAGCGCAGTTTCAGAAACTGTGCAGATTTTTTACACAGAAGCATTCTTTGCAGGAAGATCTCGAAATATTCTGCGACGGACGAGATCTCCGGGTCGATGGTCAGTTCCAGCACGATGGCGGTTTTGTCTTCATTCAGGTGTATCTGCGAATGTTCCACCGCATAATTCACGCGGTCGTGGATGTCGAATGTAATCAGGTCAGTGTTGCGCACGCGCGAACGGCGCACATCGGTCTTGTCCGCGATGATGAGCGCGGCAGAAATGGGATTCAGCGGCTGTCCGGTGCTTTCGTCATGGTTGCCGATGGCAGAAATGATCTGGCTGATCTCGGAAGCCGGCATATTCATATTATCCAGAATCCGGAATGCCATGACCGCACCGCTTTGTGCATGGTCGATACGGTTAATGATGTTCCCGATATCGTGCATCATGCCAGCGATCCTGGCAAGCTCTGCAGTGCGTTCGTCATAGCCCAGCTCCTCCAGCAGTGTGCCGGCGGTGTGGGCAACCTTTTCCACATGGGCAAAGGAATGCTCCGTGTAGCCCAGAGCTTCCAGCTCCTTGTCCGCACGGCGGATATATTCCTGAATATCGGGGTTTTCTTTAATGTATTTATAGGTAACGTTGCTTGACATGGTGTTGCGCCCCTTTCATTTTTGATGGTCACAGAGGTAAAAATTCAATAACTTAATGCGAAAATTTCAAATTAAACCGTTGCTCCCGCGCCAAAGTACACCTCATACCATTTGAGGAACATAAACACTGTCCAGATCTTCCGGCTGTTGTCCGCTTTTCCGGCGCGGTGGGCGTTGAGGAGGTTCATGAGCTGTTCTGTATGGAAGAACTGCTTTGCCGCATCGCTCTCAAAATACGACTTGACGATCTGATAATATGTATCCTCCTTCAGCCAGACACGGATCGGCACGGGGAAGCCGAGCTTCTTTTTCGCTGCCGTTTTCGCGGTTTCCTGCGGGGTGTCCTGCTTCGCGGCAAGGCGCATTGCGTATTTTGTCACATAGGGTGTATGCTCATCCGTGACTTCTTTGCGGGTGACGCGGTATTTCGCCGGAATGCGTTCTGCCACGGACATGACCCTTTTGTCCAGGAACGGCACACGCAGCTCCAGAGAATGCGCCATGCTCATTTTGTCCGCCTTCAGCAGAATATCCCCTGCCATCCACATGTGCAGGTCGAGATACTGCATCTTTGTCACATCGTCCTGATCCTGTACACGGCTGTAATACTTCGCCGTCAGCTCCTGCGGGGACGGTGCATCCGTTGTGATCCGCAGGAGTGCCTTGCGCTCGGCGGGACTGAACATATACGCATTGCCGATGAAGCGTTCCTCCAGATCCTTTCCCTTGCGCACGAGGAAATTCACGCCGCGCTTTGCCGGAAGCTTTCCGGCGATCGCGCCGATACTGCGTTTCAAACCCTTGGGGAGTCTGTCATAAGCGGTCGCATTCGGCTCGCTGTAGACATTGTAGCCGCCGAAAATTTCATCCGCGCCCTCGCCGGAAAGTACCACCTTGACCTGCTCCGCCGCCAGACCGCAGACAAAATACAGCGCAACTGCGGCGGGATCGGCAAGAGGTTCGTCCATATGGTACTGAATTTTACCGAGGGAATCCCAGTATTCCTCCGGTGTGATGACCTTGCTGAAATTCTGCTTTCCGATCGCCTTGGAAAATTGCTTCGCCCAGCCGATCTCGTTGTAGCGTTCATCCTCGCCAAAGCCGACAGTAAAGGTCTTATCCACATCGGCAGCGGCGGCGGCATAGCTGGAATCCACGCCGCTGGAGAGGAACGAACCCACCTCCACATCCGCGATCTTGTGCGCCTGGACGGAATCGCGGAATACAGCGGAGATCTCCTGAACCCAGTCCTCCAGTGCGGGCTTGCCGTCGGGGCGGAATCTCACATCCCAGTAGCGGCGGATGTCCATTTTTCCGTCCTTATAGAGAAAATAGTGCGCGGGCTGCAAACGGAACACACTCTTGAAAAAGGTCTCCTCCATTGCGGAATACTGGAAGGTCAGGTATTCCTCCAGGGCGGCGGTGTTGAGTTCCTTTTGGAAAGCCGGATGCTTCAGAAACGCCTTGATCTCTGAGCCGAACAGCAGGTTTTCGCCCATCTGCGCATAGTACAGGGGCTTGATGCCGAAGAAATCGCGCGCGCCGAACAGTGTTTTTTCGCGTTTGTCCCAGATGACAAAGGCAAACATGCCGCGCAGCTTCTGCAACAGCTCCGTGCCGTAGGCAGCATAGCCATGGAGCAGCACCTCGGAATCCGTATTGGTACGGAAGTGATAGCCCTTCTCGCGGAGCTGTTCACGGATTTCCTGATAGTTGTAGATCTCGCCGTTGAAGACCAGCACCAGACTGCCGTCCTCGCTGTAAAGGGGCTGGTTGCCCTGTTCGCTCACATCAATAATGCTGAGCCTCCTGTGACCGAGGGCGATATCCACATCGACATACCTGCCGGATGCGTCAGGCCCTCTGTGCCGGATAGCATCCATCATCGCTTCGATCACCTGCACAGGCTGTTCCGTACTTCCTGTAAATCCTACAAAACCGCACATATTGTTTCCTCCGTTCCGGAATGTGCCGCACTGCTTTTTTTCTTTTTGCGCTGATCTTTCAAACCATCATAGACAAAAGTGATTTCAAAAGGCGACAGCCTTTTGCGGGTGGAGGGTACGCAGTACCCTCCATATATAGCCCCTCCCCCTCGGGGAGGGGTTGGGGTGGGGGCTGTTTCAGAATGCTAACCCCAGAAAAGCATCTATATTTAATTTCCAGAGTAATCAGGTATCTATTGTGATTAGAGCCTGTTCACATTAAAATCTCATACGCATCTTTTCGGCAAAATTTCACACAGTCTGCGTTAAAAAATCTTGACATACGTCAGTATGCCTGCGATTTTTTGCCTTGCCTGCGTAAAATTTATGCTCGAAAATCTG